>NZ_JBHSRV010000004.1:0-596648 GCF_042659105.1 Paenibacillus allorhizosphaerae
ATCCTAGGCAAGAGGGCCGGATAGCAGGCGATCTTTCTTATTTTGCAATCCACATCAGCTAAAATTCATTGAAATGTACCCTTAAAAACAAAACCCCGAAAAAATTCGGGGCTTTGTCAACAATCTGTCGCCACTACGATTAACGTAGTGGCGATTTTTTATGGAGCCTAGGGGGATGTATGAATCTCCATTTCACTTGCTGACGGAAGTGATCTCGCAGATGCAGATCGCAGCGGTTGATTCAAACGCCGTGCTCGTACACTCCGTTCCCTGCGCGCGGGACGCCCCCCTTTCAGGGGTTCGCTCCCCATTGCAAAAAAATCGCCACTACGATTAACGTAGTGGCGATTTTTTATGGAGCCTAGGGGGATCGAACCCCTGACCTCATCGCTGCCAGCGATGCGCTCTCCCAGCTGAGCTAAGGCCCCGCGTTATTTTGTTATTCCGCAATCCGAGCGGCGACAAAAAGTAATATATCACAGCGGCAAAAAGCTTGTCAACTTTTTTCGCAAAAAAATGATGAACTACAATTTGCCGCCGTCGCCGACTACATGATGCTTCGATAACAACTCGTTCAGTTCCTTCATGAACATATTGATATCCTTGAACTGACGGTATACGGAAGCGAAACGGATATACGCCACTTCATCGACGGGATACAACTGAGTCATTACGATTTCGCCGATTTCCCGGCTATCCACTTCGGCTTGCGCCGTATTGCGAACTTGCTTCTCGACCTCGGAAACGATTTTCTCCAGCTGTTCCACGGAGACCGGCCGCTTCTCGCAAGCGCGAATCAGGCCGCGGAGCATCTTCTCCCGGCTGAATTCTTCACGGCTGCCGTCTTTCTTGATGACGATCAGCGGCGTTTCCTCCACCATCTCGAAGGTGGTGAACCGCTTTTGACATTTCTCGCATTCTCTGCGGCGGCGAATCGATTTATTCTCATTGGCGGAACGCGAATCGAGCACTTTGGTGCCCGGATAGTCGCAGTATGGGCATTTCATTTTCGCACGTACATCCTTTCATATTGCCAGCGAATCCCTGTAATGAAGAGCGCGCAAACGCGCATAATAGGATTACCAACGACAAGGAGGTGAACAGACATGGGTGCAGGACAATCCCGCAGCAGTAACGTACTGGTCGTTCCTCAAGCAAACGCTGCATTGGATCAAATGAAATACGAAGTAGCTCAGGAATTGGGTATCGCCATTCCTCAAGATGGTTACATGGGTAATATGGCTACTCGTGATGCAGGTGCAATCGGGGGTCATATCACACGCCGCTTGGTGCAAATCGCCGAGCAATCGCTTGCCGGTCAATTCAAATAATAACACGTTTTAAAGAATACGCAAGAAGTATTGGACGTTTGCCCTTGCTGCATCAAGCATAAGGAGCATGTCCAATGCTTCTTTGCTTTTTATTTGCCCTCTTTCCACGCATCCTTGTATAATTGATCGTATTTATTATAATAATACACGACGCGCTGAACGTAATGTCTCGTCTCGCCATAGGGTATCATATCGGTATTTTTGAGCGTCCCGTCCCACTCCTGCTCCTGCAGCCAGCGGCTTACTTTGCCGTGCCCCGCGTTATAGCCGGCGATAACGGCGATCATATTCCCGTTAAACTGCTTATGCATCCAGTTCAAATACCAGGAACCGAGCTCAATGCTTACGGCAGGGTTGTCCAGCTGTGAGCGGTAGTTACTCGAGAAATTCCCTTTGTCGATGATCCAATCCGATGTGTCCGGCATCAGCTGCATTAAGCCGTAGGCGCCTTTTTTGGACTCCACGCCGGTTTTGAAATTCGATTCCACTCGCATGATCGCTGCGATCAGGAACGGATCGAGCCCGTATTTTTGTGCGCTTGTGCGGATTTCATTCTCATATTGAATCGGATACAGCATGCGCCCGATCATAGAGCTGCTCAAAAATAAAAAGAGGAGAAAAGTTAGCAGCAGCAGGGCAAATACCCGCTTTTTCCGCCAAAATCTCATAGCAGCCCCCTCTCCGTCCAAAACGTATCGATTTGGCGTTCCGTTTCCTCCAGTGACCCCGAATTGTCGATGACGTAATCGGCAAGCGCCCGCTTGTCCTCGATCGGCATCTGCGAGGCCAGACGCTTCTCCGCTTGTTCTCGCATAAGCTTGTCCCGTTCCATCAGGCGCAGGATTTGAATATCGCGGGGCACGTAAACAACCATTACCTGTTCAAACATCCATTCCAGCTTTGACTCATACAAAAGCGGCACGTCGACGACGACCAGCTTGTCCGGGTAGTCCGCTGCGTAAGCCTCCATCCGAGCTTTCATGGTCGCGCGAATGGAAGGGTGAAGAAGCTGCTCTAGCGCCGTACGCGCCTCTTTATCGCCGAAAATGCGCTCGCCAAGCTTCTTGCGGTGCAAGGAGCCATCCGGAAGCAGAAGATCTACTCCGAATCGCTCGATTACACTGGCCAAAACAGGGGTGCCCGGCTCCACAACTTCTCTGGCGATTTGGTCCGCATCTACCAGCAGCGCGCCGCGGCGGACGAGCATGGACGATACCGTGCTTTTACCGCAGGCAATCCCCCCGGTCAATCCGATATTCATGGTCATCCCCCGGTCTCTAAGTGAAGTGTTAAAACAATTTCATGATGCCCATGATAATCAAAACAAATCCAGGCAATATCGATAGCTTGCGAACCCATTTCAGATTCGCGAACCGGAAGCCGAAAGACAGTCCCGCACTCAAAAACGTTCCGCTGGCTAGGGCAATGACCGCCGCGGTCAGCCAAGGCGTAAATCCGAGCAGCGCCGCGCCGAATCCGGCACCGAAGGCGTCAAGCGATAGAGCCGTGCCGAGCAGCATCGCTTCGGAAGACGAAATGTTGCCGGACCGGTCCATGTCCGCAATCGACGGCGTGCGAAGAATTTGAATGACGAGACCGAGCCGCTTCAACTCGATATACACGATCTCTTTGGCCGTAACGGCAACTGCGCCGACGGGATGGCCTTCGGTTGCCTCCGCAGCAGTATCGACCGGCGGCTTCCCCGCTTCCTGCTCCGCACTTTCGTGCTTCTCGGTAAGCATCTGGTAGATGGCCCACAATCCGATCCCCATCAAGATGACAGCGCCGATCGTTTTCGCGAACGACGGGTCGACAAACCGGCTGATCCATACGCCGATTTGCATCGACAAATAAATGATAATGCCCGAACATAACGAGATGATGGCGACGGACGGCAGCGGAATACGGATTTTTCGCAAACCGTACATGACCCCGACGCCAAAACCGTCAAGACTGACAGCCAGCGCTAGCAGCAACAACGAGACGACAGACAGCATGCCTATTCCCTCCCTCGATAAACCTCACTTTTCACTATATGGGAGGAATGGGCGGGGTGTGCCTGCGTTCTTACGAACGGCTTCGTTTCGTTCTAGGTCGTTTCAGCGGCTGGCATTGCGGGCAGTAGTGGGTGCCGCGACCCGCAACAACCGTTTTCTCGATCACGTGTCCGCAGTTAATGCACGGCTCCGCATTACGCCCGTACATTTTGAGCTGATGCTGGAACATCCCGATCTCGCCCTGGCCGTTGACGTACGATTTGACGGAAGAACCTCCGGCAGCCACCGCCTCGTTCAGCGTCGCAATAATCGCCTCGTACAGCTTGGCCTGTTCTTCTTTGCTCAACGTGTTCGCCTCTCGCTCCGGGTGGATTCCCGCCTGAAACAAGGACTCATCCACATAAATATTCCCGATGCCTACAATATATTCCTGATTGAGCAGCAACGGCTTGATTTTGGTCGTGCGCTTCCCCAGCTTTTCCCGGAACGCTTCGAGCGTAAACGAATCGTCCAGCGGCTCAAGCCCCAGTTTTTTCAGCGGGAGCTCCGACAAATCTTGGTTTAACGGAAAAATATGCATCGTTCCGAACTGCCGCACGTCCTTATAGCGCAGTTCGGTCCCGTCGGTAAAATGAAATACGACATGCGTATGCGGCTCCATCGGCTCGTCTGCGCCGTATACGCCGTATCGCCCCTCCATACGGAGATGGGAAACCATCGTATAATGATCGAATAGGAAGCGGAGGAACTTTCCGCGCCGCTGAACGGAGCGGATCGTCTCACCCTGCAGCAGCAGCGCGAACGCTTCCGCGTCGTCGGGAAGCTGAATGATCCGTTTCAGCAGCACCGATACGCGTTCCACCGTCTTGCCGATCACCAGTTGCTCCAACGTACGGCGTACCGTCTCGACCTCCGGCAATTCCGGCATGGCCTGTCCCTCCCTGATGTAAATTACTTCGCCTCGTACCAGTTCGCACCCGCATCGACGTCCACCTTCAGCGGAACATCGAGCTTCAGCGCGCCTTCCATCACTTCGGCGACGATCGCCTTCATGCGTTCCAGCTCGTCTTCCGGCACCTCGAACACCAATTCGTCATGCACCTGCAGCAGCATGCGGCTGCGGACGCCTTCGCGGCGCATCCGCTCATCCATCTGCACCATGGCCAGCTTAATAATATCCGCGGCCGTTCCTTGAATCGGCGTATTCATCGCCGTCCGTTCCGCGAAGGAACGCAAGTTAAAGTTCGACGCGGTAATTTCCGGCAAATAACGGCGGCGCTGCAGCAGCGTCGTCACGTAGCCGTCCTGCCGCGCTTTTTTCACGATATCGTCCATATATCCGCGTACCCCCTGGAAGACGGCAAAATATTGTTCGATAAAACTCGCCGCTTCCTTTCGGGTAATGTTCAAGTTCTGGGATAAACCGTAATCGCTGATGCCGTATACGATGCCGAAGTTCACGGCTTTTGCCTGCCGGCGCATATTCGCATCGACGCCATCCTCGGACACGCCGAACACGTCCATCGCCGTTTTCGTATGAATGTCCATATTGTTTTGAAACGCTTCGATCAGCTTCGCGTCCTGCGAAATATGTGCGAGCACCCGCAGCTCGATCTGCGAATAGTCCGCAGTCAAAATGCGCCAGCCCGGCTCGGACGGAACGAATACTTTGCGGATTTTGCGTCCTTCCTCGAGCCGGATCGGGATGTTCTGCAAATTCGGATATTGACTGCTGAGCCGTCCGGTCGCGGCGATCGTCTGCTTGTAATACGTATGAACCTTGCCCGTAGTCGGACGCACTTCCTTCAGCAATCCTTCGACATAAGTCGATTGGAGCTTGGCAAGCGTCCGGTAATTCAATATATGGCCGACCATCGGATGGTAAGGCTCGAGCTTTTCAAGCACTTCGGCATCCGTGGAGTATCCGGTTTTCGTCTTCTTCACGACGGGCAGCTGAAGCTTCTCGAACAAGATGTCTCCGAGCTGCTTCGGCGAGTTGATGTTGAATTCCATGCCGACCGCATCGTAGATCGACTGCATGATCACGTCGAGCTGCTTGCCGAGCTCCGCGCCGTACGCTTTGAGCTCCTCCGCATCCACCTTGATGCCTTGCCGTTCCATTGCGGCAAGCACATGCGCGAGCGGCTGCTCCAGCTCGTAGAACAGCGTATGCATATCGCTTTCTTCGAGCGCCTCCGTCAGCTTTGCCGCCAGCTTGAACGTAGCCGCGGCTTTGCGGCCCATGAAACTAGCCAGCACGTCCGCCGCAGGAACTTGGAACTTTGCGCCTTTGCCGAACACATCCTCGTCCGCCTGCAGCGCGGGCAGGCCGTAGCGCGCGGTTAACCCGTTCAGCGTCAAGGCCGATTCCGTCGGGTCGAGCAAATAACCCGCGAGCAGCACGTCAAACGCCACGCCGCGAAGCTCAATGCCCTGCCATGCGAGCGCAACGACCGACCGGTGAAGGTCGTACAACGAAACCGACTTGTTGTCCGAAGCAAACCATGCCCGTACATCGGCGGCCGCCTCTCCCTGCAGCACCCGAAACGGGGCGTAATAGCATGCCGTATTGCCGTCCGCCTCTCCCGGCGCGCAAAATGCGACGCCGAGTACTTCCGAATTGTGCGGATTGTCCCCGATCACCTCGACATGCAAAGCTTTCACAAGCGGCAGCGCCTGAATCAGCTTGTCCAGGTTGTCCGCCGTTACTTCGATCAAGTCCAGCGCCTCGTCTTCCGCGATTTCAGCCGCACCCGCAGACGAGCCGGGAGCCGATAAATTCAGCCGTTCGATCAGCGATTTGAACTCCAGCCTGCGGAACATATCGCCGAGCGTCTGGTCCTCGTATCCCTGATACGACAGCTCGTCCCAAGTAAGATCCATCGGCACCTCGCGGTATATCGTCGCCAGTTCCTTGCTCATCCGGGCGTCGTCCGCATGGGCTGCAACCTTCTCGCCCATCTTCCCTTTGATCTGGGAAGCGTTCTCGAGCACCCGCTCGACCGAGCCGTACTCGTGCAGCAGCTTAAGCGCCGTCTTCTCGCCTACCCCGGGAATACCGGGTATATTATCGGACTGGTCGCCCATAAGACCTTTCAGGTCGATGATCTGCTGCGGGTTAATCCCGTATTTCTCATGAATGTACGCGGGATCGAACAGCTCGATTTCGCTGATCCCTTTGCGCGTGAGCGCGATGCTTACCCGGTCCGAGGCAAGCTGAAGCATATCTTTATCGCCGGTTACGACGGTGACGTCGATACCGCCCTTCTCATCGGCAATGCGCGTAAGCGTCCCGATAATGTCATCGGCCTCGTAGCCGTCGAGCTCGAAGTGGCGAATGCCGAATGACTCGAGCAGCTCTCGCAGAACGGGAAACTGTTCCGACAGCTCCGAAGGCGTCTTTTCCCTTCCGCCTTTGTATTCGGTATATCCTTTATGTCTGAACGTCGCTTTCCCGGCGTCGAACGCCACAAGGAAATGCGTCGGCTTCTGTTCTTCCAGCAGTTTTAACAGCATTGTGGTGAAACCGAATACCGCATTCGTATGCAATCCTTTCGAATTGCTCAGCAGCGGAAGCGCAAAAAACGCCCGGTACGCAATGCTGTTACCGTCGATCAATATCAGCTTGGACAAATGCTACACCTCATTCCATAACCTGCTTGCTCACTATACATGATAGCATGCGGGACACCAGAAAAAAAGCTTTGTCTCCTTGCCGGAAAAAGGGGTGACGGCCGATTTTGCCGCATAAAATGAAACTAACTCGATCCTTCAGGACCACCATGAGCGTACGGGAAGGAGATCGGAGGAAGGCCATGAATGAAACGGTACGGGCGCACGGCAAACGCGCCATCTGCTTCGATGTCAATCAAACGCTGGTACAGCAAGAGTTGAGCTTCGAAACGTGCTTCCGCAGCGTATGGGAAACGTATGCCGGACGATGGGTGCACGACGATGACGTGCGGGCGGAACAGCTATGGGAGCAATATATGACCCGGTGGCAGCAGCGGCGCAAAGGAAAAACGGGCTTTCGGCAGCTTGACGAGCTGCAGCAGCAATGCTTGCGGGATGCGTTTCACGCCTTGGACTTGCCTGTCTCCGGCAGCATGGCGGAGAGCTTCATTCAGGAGGTGCGCTGGATGCAGACGAGCGCGAAGACGGTATCGCCGCAGGCGTACGAAACGCTGGAGCTGCTGTCGAAGGCGTATCGCCTGGCGATCATCAGCAACAGCTCCCAAACCGAAGTGCTGCATATGCTCGGGCGTTTCGGGCTCGATTCCTTTTTTCCCGCGGAGCATGTGTTTACTACGCAAAGGCACGGGGACAAAAAACCGTCTCCGCATTTGTTCCAAGCCGCAATGCATACGCTTCAGGTCGCGCCGAGGCAGGTCATTATGGTGGGAAATTCCTGGAAACATGATGTATGCGGCGCCGTTAAGGCCGGAATGGATGCCGTGTGGCTGCAGCAGTCCTCTTCCGCGGCGACGGACAAAAAAATATCCCGCCAGCGGCTGGGACGAAGGTATGTGTATTTGATCAAACGCCTCGATCAGCTTCGCGAGCTGCTGCCGTAGCTTCATGGGGCGCGCCGACGGTGCCGCGGCAGCATACGCTGCCGCGGCATGCTTTCGCCTGTTTTTTTAGCGCTGCGGCCGCTTGCGAGATTTGCTCCGGCGTTACGGCGGCATCGCTTTCGCATACAAGCAGCGATAACGACAAGGTGACCCCGCCCCCCTCAATCCGGCGGCCGCTGCGGTCTTCCACGATCCGCTCCCCATCCTCATAGAACAGCCCGATCCCCTGATCATATCGCCGGATCATTTCCGCACACACTTTCTCCGGCTCGCCGACGGACGTCATCGCGATGAAATCGTCCCCGCCGATATGCCCCACGAAATCGTGAGGATGTCCCGTCGTCACGATCGCTTGCTGAATGCAATCGGCCGTATACTGGATCAGCTGATCGCCTTTTTGAAAGCCGTACCTGTCATTGTACCACTTGAAATAATCGAGATCGGCATAGATGACCGAGAACCGTTTCCTTTCGGACAGCCGTTTGTTCAGCTCGCGGTGAATTTGAATATTGCCGGGGAGCCCCGTCAGCGGGCTCGCCACCTTGGCGCTTTCCATGCGAATGTTCGTGATGCACTCCAGAATCGACCGGATCGATGCAGCTCCGCGGAAGAGGCCTTGCGACGTGATGATCACGTGGTCGTACAAGTTGTGAATGTCGCGGGAGGTCGCCAGCTGCGATACATCCTCCACCGGCATATGCTCGTCCACGACAAGCGGCTTATCGTCCATGACATGCTCGATGGAACGGTTCCAGAACAGCGAGTAGCCGTACTGGCCGGCCAGCTGCTGAAACAGCCGCTCGCGCATCATCAGGCCGACCGGTACCCCGTCCGCTACGATGACGGCACCGGGCGCATTCTCGTTGCCGTGAAAATAGCCGGCGACGACGGAGATCGGGGTTCCCTTCTCAAAGCACTGGCACGCAAAAGCCAGATCTCCGATCTCCCACAGGCCTCCGGTCATTTTTTCGCTAATGCTGTTTCGGACGATATGCTCCGTCAATTCGGGACGGATGCGCGCTTCCTCCGGATCGGGGCGTCCGAGCAAATAGCCCTGCCCGTAATGAATGCCCACGCGCGTTAGCTTGAACAGCTCATCCATCGTTTCGATGCCTTCCGCGATAATGAAAATTTGCAGCTTTCGCGCAAAGGAGACCATCGTTTCGAGGATGTATTCCTTCGTTTTGGACAAATGCACATCCCGAATGAGCGAACGGTCCATTTTGATAAAATCCGGGTGCAGTTCGGCGATGGCTTGAAGCGAGGAATAGCCGGCCCCGGCGTCGTCGATCGCGATCCGGTAGCCTTGCTGGCGGTAATGGTCGAGGATGCGTTTGACCGCGCCGAAATCTTCAATCGAGCTGCGCTCCGTAATTTCAAAGACGACGTTGCCGGGGCGCAGTCCTTTGGCCCTCAGAAGCTCGAGCGTTTTGCCCGGAGCGAACTTCGGGTCCTGCAATATGTTAGCGGATAAATTGAGGAACAGCAATTGTTCTTGCGGACGGACACAGGCGCTCTGAATCGCCTTTTCGCGCGCAAGCCGGTCAAGCGGGTACAGCAGCCCTTCCGCCTCGGCCGCCTCGAACAGCTTCAGCGGCGCATGCAGCGGGCTTCCTTCCGGCCCGCGGGACAGCGCCTCGTAGCCGAGGACCGTTCCGTCGGCCAAAGAGAGAATCGGTTGATAGAAGGAGCGAACGCTGCCGTCGCGCAAAATACGCTGCAATTCTTCGCGAATGGTGTGCCGTTCGCCCGTTTCCGGAAGCAAGCTGCGGTCGTGTGCCATATTGATCCCTACTTCTCTCGGACTTTTTACAATTCGGTCGCAAGTCGGTCCGGATGCCGATATAGCGCATCTTCTCCAGTCCGAATAGGCTGCGCCGGAACGGCGCAGCCCCGCTGCCGGTTATTGATTCAAATCTTTGCGTTTGCCTGTCACCATATAGATGACGCCTTCGCCGATGTTCGTCGTATGGTCGGCCACCCGTTCGAGGAAATGCGCCGCCAGCATCAATTGCGACAGCTGCCGGTTTTTCGCGAAATCGTTCCCCATGAGAGCGTTGACGTCGAGGACTACGGTGCTGTACAGCTTATCCACCTCATCGTCTTTACCGGCCAGGGCGGAAGCCCGGTGAACGTCCCGCTCCGTGTAGGAGAGCAAGCTCTCCCGCAGCATCGCCTTGGCAAGCTCCGCCATCTTCGGAATGTCGACGAGCGGCTTGACCAGCTGTTCGCCGTTCAGACGAACGCAAATTTTGGCGATATCGACGGCATGATCGGCGATCCGTTCGAGATCGGTGGCGATTTTGATCGCCGTGCTGAGAATGCGCAAATCGCTGCCCATCGGCTGCTGCAGCGCGATAAGCCGCAGGGCGTCTTCTTCGATGCGGATCATCATCTCGTCGATTTCGTCATCCTGCTCGATCGTCTGTTTGGCGAGCGGCTCATCCATGCGGGCCAGCGCGTCGACGGCCTGATGAATAAGCTGTTCGACCCGGCTCCCCATATCGAGCAACGAATGCTGCAGTTGATTTAACGATTGGTGAAACAGAAGCCGGTTATCCATGAACCATCCACCTTTTTAACAATGTAAGGTACGTTATCCGAAACGTCCGGTAATGTAATCTTCCGTTCTTTGATCCGACGGCGTCGTAAAAATTTTATCGGTCTTGTCCGTCTCCACGAGCACCCCGTTCAGGAAAAATGCGGTCGTATCCGATATCCGGGCAGCCTGCTGCATGTTATGCGTAACGATAATAATCGTATACTTGTCTTTCAGCACTTGCGTCAGCTCTTCCACCTTCAGCGTAGAGATCGGATCGAGCGCCGAAGTCGGCTCATCCATGAGCAGGACGTCCGGTTCGACGGCGAGAAGCCGCGCGATGCACAGACGCTGCTGCTGGCCTCCGGACAACCCGAGCGCGGACTTGTTCAGCCGGTCTTTTACTTCGTCCCATAAAGCTGCCTGCTGCAAGCTGCGCTCGACAATTTCATCGAGCACCGCTTTTTTGCGCGTTCCATGGATGCGCGGCCCATAAGCGATATTATCGTATATGCTCATCGGGAACGGATTCGGCCGCTGGAACACCATACCGACTTTTTTGCGCAGCGATACGACGTCCGTGCTTGAATCGTATATATTTTGCCCGTCCACATAAATATTTCCACTGACGCGCACACTATCGATAAGATCGTTCATTCGGTTGAGCGTGCGAAGGAAAGTCGATTTGCCGCAGCCCGACGGGCCGATCAAGGCGGCAATGGCGTTCTGCTCGATCTCCAGATCGATATTATGAAGCGCATGGTTATCGCCATAATACAAGTTCAATTGATTCACTTTGATTTTCGTCCGCTCGGCGGTTTGATTTTCGGCAGTCATCAAGGTCATCGTTATTTCCCTCCCGACAGTTTTTTCTGAAGCAGGCGGCTTGGTATGGCAATGAGCAGGTTAAACAGCAGCACTACAATGAGAAGCAGTGCGGCGCTGCCTTTGGCGATATCCCGGGCGTCCGGCACGATCGCTTCGGACTGCACATACCACAAATGAACGGACAGCGTTTCCCCCATGCTGAGCGGGTTGAAATCCGGGAAGAACCGGGATACCGACAGCCCCGCCGTGTAAATAAGAATGGCCGATTCCCCAAGCGCCCGGCCGGCCACCAGCGTAATGCCGGTAATCAGACTCGGCAGCGCCGCGGGAAGCATTACCTTGCGAATCGCCTGCCAGCGGGTGGAGCCGAGCGCAAGCGAAGCTTCCCAGTACGAGTCGGGAACGGCACGTATCGCCTCTTCCGTCACCCGGACGAGCACCGGCAAATTGAGCAGCGATAACGTCGCCGCACCGCCGATGATCGAGAATTTGAGCCCCATCCAGTTGACGAAGAGCAAAAAACCGAACAAACCGAACACAATGGAAGGCACGGAAGAGAGCGCCTCGACGGAAACGCGAATGATTTCGGTGAAACGATTTTTCTTCGCGTAGATCGCCAGATACACGCCTGCGCCGACGCCGATGGGCAGCGAGAACAGCAGCGATAGAAACAAGATATAGAACGAGTTGAACAGCTGCGGACCTACGCCGCCGCCCGCCATAATTTCCGACGGTTTGCCGGTAATGAATTTCCATGAAAGCATCGGAAGGCCGTCGCCCAGTATCCGGACGAGAAACCAACCGAGCAGCACGATGATGATGCACCCGGTCGCCCAAAAGTAGATCGTCGCCAAACGGTCTGTATGTTTGCTAGTCATTTCAGTTCGCTCCTCTTCGCTACGATTCGGATGACCACGATCAGGAACAGCGAAATGAGCAGCAGCATCAGCGCCATCAAAAAGAGCGCGTTGTTCCACGTACTGCCGTAGTGCGTGTTCCCCATATCTTTGACGATCGCCGTCGTCAGCACCGTCGTTGAATCGAGCAGCGATTTCGGCATTTGCGGCGAATTCCCGATCACCATGAACACCGCCATCGTCTCCCCGATCGCCCGGCCCATGCCGAGAATGACCCCGGTCAAAATGCCCGGCCGAGCCGCCGGAAGCAATACTTTCCAGATCGTCTGCCAGCGGGTGGCTCCCAGTGCAAGCGAAGCTTCTTCCAGCCGTCCCGGAAGCGCGCGGATCGCATCCTCCGAAATCGACAATATCGTCGGTAAAATCATAATGGCAAGAATGATGGCAGCCGGCAGTATCCCGTACCCGAGCCCTTCGTTAAACTTGGCCAGAAACGGCACGATCACGGTCAAGCCGACTAATCCGTAAACGACGGATGGAATGCCGACGAACAGATCCGTCGCCGGACGCAATATTTCCCGCATCCACGCCGGCGCAATCTTCGCCATGAACACGGCGCCCGACAGTGCAAGCGGCAGCGACATGAGCACGGAGAGCAGCGTCAACAGGATGGTGCTGTACAAAAACGGAAAAGCGCCGAATTTATTTTGCGACGGCGTCCAGTCGGTCGAGAAGAAAAATTCGAGAGGCGAGACGTCCGCAAACGTTCTGACGCCTTTCCAACCGACAAAAGCGATGATGGAAAATATAATGATCGATACGAGCACGGCGCTGCCGGCAAATACCCATCGCATAAGCCGGTCGCTGACGTTCTGCGCCTGCGTCCACCGATTCGCATTGTTATCGTTGTGTTCTGCCTTCACGCGTTCCGTTATTTGATCGGCGAACGAATTCATGTGGCGATACCCCCTGCAATAAATTCACCTTAACCTTACCCTGTTCTCATCTTAATTTACGAGTGTTAGGACAAAGAACGAGAAATGTTAAGGGAATGTAAAAGTTATCGCGGAAATTTCGCCTGCCCCCGCTTCTTTTCTTTAAAGAAGGAGATAACGAGCATCAGCAGAGGCAACAGAAGTCCGATCGACGTCGCATACGGGATATATACCGTGGAATCCCAATGCGCCATATAGGTGACGTTCGGGTAAACGACGAGCGAAAATACGACCACGATCATCCCGAGCGGCAGACAAAGCGGTCGATAGTCTTTTAGTTTCAGCATTTGAGCAATGCCTATGGTGCAGGCGTAAAAGTACAGCGTCATTTTAAAATAAATCGACATAAACCATAAACCGGCCATCAACGATTCGATCCGCTCAACAAAATGGCCGATACTTATTTTTTTGGTTAAGGCATAGCTTGGATATACGTTTCTCGAGGTTGTGTCCACACCGAGCACCGATATGCAAAGGAATGTGACCAGGATAATGAAGGCACCGCCGATCAGGGTGGAGACGTAATACGCTTTTCTTGCTTTGTCCGGATTCGTCACATGAACGGGAATAATCATCAGCATGACGATTTGCGTAAACGAAGCGGTGGCCACAAGGGACAAAGCGGCTTTTAGAATCGGCTTTGCGCCGCTCTCGAAGACGGGCTGCATTTTGGGCAGTTCGATTTCCGGGACCAGAAATAAAAACAATACCAAGAACAGCATGACGAACCACGGGAAAAAGATTTCCGCGGCGCGCGCGAGCGTCTCAAGTCCGAGCCGCAGCCCCATCACAACGATGGAAATGAACAGCATGTTGATGAATTGGATCGGCGTATCCGGCATCACCTGCGTCGTCATAAAATTGCCGACGTAAAACAGCAGCGTCGACGATCCGATAAATGCGAAAAAGACAAGGAGAAGCGATACGATTTTCCCGGCCCACCTGCCAAACAGTATGTCGTTGTACTGCACCAGACTCACGTTCGGGATGCGCTTCCCGAGCGAATTGTAGAGCAGTACGACCAGGAGCATTGCGACGACGCCGACAATCGACGCAATCCATGCATCCTGCTTGGCCTCAATCGCTAGCCCCGCCGGAATGATCAGGATGGTGGTGCCGATCGTAAAAAAGGCGATCAGCACGCTAAATTGCCGAACCGAAATTTTGTTTTCACGCATGAGCACTGCACCCCCATCGCCTGTACCCTATATTTCACGTCCGCCTTTTCAACAGATCCGTCAGCCTAACCATGAAGTTATGGCGTCGCTCATCGGCTGATATACGACAGTAATCCAGTCCAGCGGATTCGGTATTTGCAGCTGCATGCTTTTGGCTATGCTAAAGCCAGTTGCCAGCAGCAATAATAGCGAAAAGCAAACCAGCTCTTTTTTCAACTTTCTTCTCACGAGGGAAGGAATTTCGATCAAACCGATGACCGCTGCAGCCAGCAATACGCCGATAATCGCCCACATACGTTCTCTACTCCTTCATCAATTTCATAAACGGATCCGAAACGGTACCGAGGCGTCTAATTTTCACATCGACATTTACGTTGACCGGCAGCTCGGCAAAAACCGAATCCCATCGGTTCTCGATTTTTTTCCATGCTTTCGGCTCAGCTCGATGAATCGCTTCGCCGAAACCGAATATATCCGCATGCCACTTGGTTTGCGCTTTGCGGATCGTATGAACGATGAACTGCTTTACTTTCTTTTCGGCGATTCGCTCCAATTCGGCAATCGTTTCGACATCGTTCAGATCGATATCGCATTCGACGTCCGTGACATCGTTTTCCAGTCGAAGTTTCACGTCTACCGCAGGTTGACCGTCCGTGAGCTTCCCTTTGATTTCCGATTTGGTGCGTATGATTTCCAGCGTTAATTTGCCGCCCTTGGGACAAGCCAACTGCCCCGCTGTGCCTTTTACTTTGTCAAGTACATAGTTATAGGCTTGGCTCTCCTCATCGTTTAACCACCCGATCAATTTATCGTTTTTAAATACCGCCAACCCCACAATATGCAGCGTGGACAGAGGAACGATATGGCGCACGTTTTCTTCGGTTCCCGTCTTATCCCTGTCGGTATCCCCGAAAATTCCAATTCCCGTAAGCACCGGCTCCTTGCCTTTGCTGATCATATCCGAGATGAGTTCATCGATCGTTTTTTTGCCTGAGGCGGCCCATAATGCGCTTGATATATCGATCGTCTTGAACATATGGTTGGCGGGAATGATTTCCTGTGGCACGGTATACGTATCAAGCATTTCTTTGGCGCTTGCGCTTCGGGCGACCACGATAAAAAAATCGGTGCGCAGCTCATGGGCCCTCGACAATACGTCGAGCAATTTCGCGATCCCCTCTCTGGCCAGCGGCTCGCTGACGACAAGCATCCGCAGATGCGATAAATACAGCTTCCTCGGCGATTGGGTCGTCATTTTGCGCAGCGCCTCGAATACAGTGCCCCCCGTCTCCGAATAAGTCACGACCGGCGCGCCTTTGCTGGTGCTTCCCTTTCTCGCGGCAATTTCGCTCGGATTCACCAATTGGGCCGATACCCGAAATTCATTTCCGATTTTGTCGATGCCCAGCGCGACCGTAATCGCCAGATCGTTCAGCTCCCGCCGGTTCCAGCAACCGGTCGTTACCGCACCCAAGAGAACAAGCGCCAGCAGCGTTCCGATCATTCGTCTCATCGGTACCGATCCTTTCTCTACGTCATATTACGGGCCTGCCTTCGATTCCGATTTGGCCGGCGCATTGTTCCGCTCCCGAATCATATTGTTTTGGCTGATCAGCCGCGGCCGGGAGAAGAGTGCCCACTGGGGCAGACGGAGTATCGAATCCTTCTGATCCTGCACGATAAAAGGAGCGAACGGCGCCATGTACGGAATACCGAAAGAACGCAAACTGCACAAGTGCAAGACGAGCGCGACGAGCCCGACGGTAATGCCGAATAACCCGAAGGTCGCGGCAAGCCCCATCAGCCCGAAGCGGATGATTCGAATGGAGATGCCCATGTTAAAAGCGGGAATGACGAAATTCGAAATCGCCGTAATGGCGACAACGATGACCATCGCAGGCGATACAAGCCCCGCTTCGACCGCTGCTTGGCCTATGACCAGCGTTCCTACGATCGATACGGATTGCCCGATGGCCCTCGGCATCCTTACGCCGGCCTCCCGCAATATTTCGAATGTAAGCTCCATCATGACGGCTTCGATAAACGCGGGGAACGGAATGCCTTCGCGCTGGGCCGCGAGCCCAATCAGCAGCGGCGTAGGCAGCAGCTCCTGATGAAATGTCGTAATGGCGATGTAGAGCGACGGCGCCAGCAGCGCGATAAATAAAGAAAGAAATCGCAGTATCCTTAGCAGCGTCGCGAAGTCCCAACGTTGATAATAATCCTCACTCGCTTGAAAAAATTGGATGAACAGTGCCGGCACCGTCATCGCAAACGGGGTGCCGTCGACAAGAATCGCGATTTTGCCTTCGAGCAGATCGGCCGCTACGGCATCGGGACGCTCCGTATTGAAAATCGTCGGAAAGGGAGTAAACGTCACATCCTGGATCAATTCCTCGACATAGCCGCTTTCCAGAATGCCGTCGATATCGATGCGGTTCAGTCTCGACTTGACTTCCCGCAGCACGTCTTCATTGGCAATCCCTTTGATGTACATGACGGCGACATCGGTTTTCGTCACCCGCCCGATAGGCATCGTCTCCAGCCACAGATGCGGGTCTTTGATCCGCCTTCGAACCAAGGCGGTATTCGTGCGCAGCGACTCCGAGAAGCCTTCCTTCGGCCCGCGGACAACCGTCTGCGCCGAAGGCTCGGTGACGCCGCGGTCTTTCCACTGCCGTTTGCTGGCCGCCAGCCCTTGCGCGCAGCCATCCAGCAAAATGACGGTATCGCCGGACAATACTGCGGTATAGAGCGTTTCATAATCGGCGATCTCCCGAACGTCGCCAACCGCGAGAATGAAATCTTTGAGCACGCCTAGCGGCGACTTCCCGGCTGCCGCGCCGGGCTCGAGTCCGGCTTCCCGGACTTCGAGCATCAAAGCTTCCAATATGCTGGCCGCGTCGGCCAAACCGTCCGTATAAATAATGCCTGCCGGAATGCTGCCATCCGATCCGATCGGTATTTCTTTGATAATAATATCGGTGCTGTTTCCCAAGGCACTTTTTATCGTCTGCAGGTTTTTCGTTAATTCCGCAAGCAGCTGCTGCTTTGGCGATGAAGCTTCCATAATCGAACACCTCCTTCGCACCGATCTATTATATATTTCCTATATTGCTATTTTTTATGAGCGCACTCCTCCAGAGAACGGCAAAAAGAGCCGTGACCGATGGTCACAGCTCCTTCGTTATTGCCTTGTTATGCCTTTATTTCTTCAACAGATTGGCCGGCAAAAATTTCAGCTCTTCGACTTTTTTGTCCTGGAATTCCGGGCTCATGATGTAGTCGAGGAACGCTTTGGTCGCGCCTTTCGGCTCACCCTTCGTGTACATGCGCTCTGTGCCGTACAGCGGGTATTTCCCGGATTTGATCGAATCTTTGCTGAACGCTACACCTTCGAATTTCAATGCCTTAATCGTGTCGTTGAGGTAAGGCGTATCCACATAACCGATGCTGTTCGCCGTTTGACCGACGCTCGTCGCTACCGCGCCGCTGGACTCCTGCGTTACACCGTCTTTCGTGAACTCTTGATTATCCAAAACGATTTGCTTTACGAGCGCGCGGGAACCGGAGCTGTCCGGACGGTGAATAACGACGATTTTACCCGGCTCGCCTCCTACGTCTTTCCAATCCGTAATCTTACCTTGGAAAATATCGGCTGCTTGCTTTTTCGTCAAGTTATCGACTTTCACGTTTTTATTTACGATCAATGCGAAAGGCGCAACGGCCACTACATGTTCTTTCAAATTTTTATCTTTATATTCAGGACCCGCTTCGATATCGGAGTTTCCGATATCCGACGTGCCGTCTGCCACGTTTTTCAAGCCTGTACCGGAACCGCCGGCCGTCGGGTTGATCGTCACTTTCGAGTTTTTCTTCATGAATTCGTCAGCCGCCGCTTTAACTAAAGGAAGCAGTGCGCTGGAACCGGAAGCCGTGACCGTTCCTTCAATCGTCGCTGTTGCGGGAGCCGGTGTCGACCCGCCCGTTTTATTATCTCCGCTTGCGCTTTGAGCCGGTGCTTCCGTTTTGCCGCACGCAGCCATAACCCCCACGGAAAGAACCATAACCATGGCCATACTAAAACCTTTCTTCGACAGCTGCTTCAACATTTCAGCATGTCCTCCCTTTTTTCTCGTGTTTTCTTTACTTGCCTATCGTAACAAGCGAATGTAAAGGAGAAACACTCCAAACGTTAAGCGAATGTAAAACTTTTCAGCCGTCCATATTTTACATTTCATTAATACAATCGTGAGAACCAGTTAATACTGCAGACCTAGACTTAGAGTTGTAAATAGGACAATGCCATTTATATTATCGGGTCTGGGGGACACAAGAATGAAGCGATTCGCACAAGCGGTGACCATGCGCGGGAAGTTAATCGCAGCGTTATGCAGCATTGTAACGCTGTTTCTGGCGGCGGCTTTGTTTAACGTATGGCAGGTCAAACAAATCAAGTCGGAGTTGGAGCGGCAGAACCGCAAGGTGGAGCTTAAGCTGACGGCGCTCGAGCTGAAGGAGATGGTCCAGGAGCTCAACATTATCGCATCCGGGCTTGAGATTTCCAAAAACTTGGACTTCATTCCGGTTTATAACGAAAAAAGAAAGCTGTTCGAAAGCCTGGTGGCGCGCATCGGCGCAACGGCCGATACGGAGGAAAAGGTCGTCTGGCGAAGCAAACTGATCCTGCTGACGGGGGAGTTTACGAGCACGTTCGATGTGGCCGCACGCCTGATTCAGGACCAACAAATCAGCCGAACGGATCTGGACAAAAACATGGAATACTTATATAACGAATCGCAAAAGCTGATGGAGCACATTTTTACATACGTCGATTCCTTTTACGTTTCATACGCGAACTGATTGCAGGTGCCGCGCAAGAGCTGCGGCAAATTTCCGGCCATACGGATACGATGCTGGAAAAAAGCATGCAGGCTGTCGCTCACACCCGTTCCGGCTCGCAAGCGATGGAAGCTTTGCAATCGGCTGCGGCCGATTCCGATGCCGTTCTTCAGCGGGTAAGCCTCTCGATGACGACACTATCGGAAAGCTCGGTCCCAATCAGCCATATGGTCGGCGCCATCTCGGACATTTCCGCCCAAACCAACGTGCTTGCTTTGAACGCTTCCATTGAAGCGGCCAGAGCCGGGGTGCACGGGCGCGGCTTCGCCGTTGTAGCCGAGGAGATCCGGCTGCTTTCGCTGCAAACCGGCGAATCGGCCAAGCGGATCGGCGGCATCGTCGCTTCGCTTCATAAGCATATGCAGCAGCTTGACGCGTCGCTGCACGCGGCGCAACGATCGTTTGCGGAGCAAAACCGGAAAGTCGAAGCAAGCCTCGGTTCCTTCCGCGATATACGCATATCAATGGACGAGCTGTCGGAGAGGATCGGCGAGGTCCATCTGCTGATCGGACAAACGGAACAAAACCACGACATGCTGGTGGAGACGATAGCGCATGTCGCCGCGATCACCCAGGAAACGGCGGCCGGCGTTGAGGAGGTGCATTCCTCATCGATGCAGCAAAATTCCGCCGTTCAACAGATCGCTGCGCAGACGGAGGATATGCTGGAGCTTGCCCGAAGCTTGTTCGCAGAAATCGGCAAGTTCCAAACCGAGCCGGACGATGCTTTGACTTGAGCCGGGAGCATATTGCACGCAGCGCTGTGAAATCATAAGAGAAATTGCTTATTTTCTCGCATGGAGGCATGGTCAATGAAAGCTTGCTTAACGCTGCTTCTTGCACTGGTCTTCGGTATGGGCGCCATGCCGTCCGCTCATGCCGAAAGCACGGTCGACCCAACAGCTACGAATCCGACAAACGCCGATCAAGTCAGCTTTTCCAAAACGATCATGTCGCATCCATTCGAAAGATCGCTTCTTTCGAATCAAAGCGGGACAGCTCCGCTTGCCGATCCGACAGGTATAACGGGAGGCCGCTGGGGAGCGACGGGGGACGAGCCGGCTGTATATCAAGCAGCGGCGGCCAAGCGCTCCGGCTGGAGCTGGCTCGGCCTGCTGGGGCTGCTCGGATTGTTCGGGCTAAGAAAAAGACTGGCGAAATAAACCAAAGAGTCCGTCTCAGGCTTCCCCTGAAACGGACTCTCTGTCGTTCCGCGCTACTTATGTTTGCGCCAATCCGCGCTGCTATTGTTAAGCAAATACTCAAAATCGTTCTCGAGCCGCTTCTTTTCCGCCTTTTGCGCCTCTTGCGCCCGCTTCTTCACTTCTTCCCGCTTCGCCTCTTCCTCCGCTTTCCACGCATCTCCTTGCGCTTTCAGCTTGGAAACGATATCGGGATTCAGCAAATCCTTCAGCGTAGCCTGTTTCTCTTGGGAGGCAGCCGGCTGCGGCACGACCGGTTTCTTTTTCTTCACCATAGCGTTCACCTCGATTTCCCCACATTATAGCAGGTTTCCTCTAAGGTTTCTATACGTTGGCGCGCATCCGTTCGCATCGGTTTTACTTGAGGCCTTCTTCTTTAATAAATTTGTCGGCCTTTTCTTCGGCTTCGCGAAGCACGGTATTGACGTCCTTTTTGTCGGCGGCCATTCCTTTGGCCGCTTCCTTCAGGAACGGATAAATTTTGATATCGAACTGCGTCGGCTCCGGCAGCGGCGCAGGCTTTGCCTTGAAGATGCCCGCCAGGTTTTTACCGTCATACAATTTGGTATCGCTCGCATGCTGCTTTTTCAGTTCCTGATCTTTCAAGATCGTCAGACGGATGCCTTTGTTCATCGTTTTTTGCGCTTCATCGGTAACCATCGATTGGATGGCGGCGTACGCAGCTTTCTTGTTCTTGCTTGTCGGCGTCACCATCGCCAGATGGAAGTCGATTTCCCGGCCATAGCCAGGCTTGTCGTCGAATGACGGGAAGGAAACGACATCCCAGTTGAAATCTTTGCCGGCTTCTTTCAGCTGCGGCAGGCGGGTAGTCAGGTTGGCGATCCAGTAAGGATAAATTGCCAGCTTCTGGTCTTTCAGGAAGTAGTCGATGCCGTAGGTGTATTTGTTCTTCGGATCGACGATGCCCGGAATGCGGTACAACTGCTCGTAAAGCCCGAACACCTTTTTGTATGCTTCGTTCGCAAGAACCGCTTTATCCTGCTTGTCGTTCACGACAGGAAGCGAATAAGCGCGGCTTAATACTTGCGGATCGCCCATATCGAGACCGACGTACTGCGTGCCTTGCTCCATGCGCGTTACGTTCTTCGCCAGGTTGATCATTTCGTTCCAGGTCATGTTGTCCTTCGGATACGGAACGGCGAACTTGTCGAAAATATCTTTGTTATACGCCGTGACGCCGTAGTTCATCGCATAAGGAATGCCGAAGATTTCTCCCTTTTTCCCGAACTTCTTCAGCAAATTGACCGCTTCCGGCTCGAACTTGCCCATATCGACTTTATACTGGCGGATCAAATCGTTCAGGTCGGTGCCCAGATCCTTTTGCATCAGATCGAACAAGTAATAGTTGCTTGTGAGAATGACGTCGGGCAATTCCCCTGCCGCGATCATCTTGTCCAGATTCGTACCGGTTACGAGTTGAACCGTGATGTTGGGAAACTTCGCTTTTACCGGAGCGCCAACGAGCGAATCCAAGTCGGCTTGTCCCAAAATCCCCGCATTATGGTTATAAAAGGTCAACGTCACAGGCTCGTTGTTATAAAGATCTTCTTTCGGCGCAGCCCCGTTCTTCGTATCCCCCGCTCCGCCGCTTCCGCAGCCGGCCAACAATACAAGTGCGGACAATCCGATCCATGCCTGCTTTTTAAAAATATTACTCATTCTTTGCCCCCCCAAATCACACTAGTGAATTCGACAATATCATACTAAATCATGTTGTCGTTTTTTGGAATATGCAATATAATCAAAACATGAACTATTCTGCTAACTTTCATGGTGATATTGTAAAGAAAAGCATATTGCTCTGCGGTTATTCGTTCCATCTCCAACGCGGCGTCCGGGGAAATAAAAATTCGGCCCTCCCCAGCTACTTGTTCCGCTTGCAGACGGAAGGAACGTGCACCGTATGGCTTGAAGGCGAGGAAATCGAAGTCGAGCCCGGCGACTTGATTATGCTGAAGCCGGGCAGCTCCTACGAGCTGCGAATCGGCGGAAGCGGCCCGAAAATCGCAAGCGGCGATTTTTACCTATTTTGCCAAGGCGCATGGATTGACGAATGGTGGGGCCGTTCCGAAAAGCCCGTTAAAATTCGAATCGAGCTCAACGAAACGGTATTGTCCCTATGGAGGCAGATCATTAAGGAAAACCGCCGGCTGGACGAAGAAAATGTGGAGATGTCCGAATATTTGTTGAGAGCGCTCTGCTTGTCGCTCGACCGGGCCGTTGAGGATACGCGCACTTCCGGTCATCGGCTGTATACGGCGCTGCGGATGAAGCAGTTTATCGAGGAGCATGCGCAGTCACCGTTTAAAATAGAGGATGTCGCGCGCCACGTCCGTCTCAGCGTATCCCGCGCTTCGCATTTTTTCAAGGAAAGCTACCGCAAAACGATCATGCAGTACGCGCTCGAGGTTCGGCTGTCCGGCGCGGTCGAACGGATGAAGCATACGTCCATGACGCTGGAGCAAATCGCCGACAGCTGCGGCTTCGGAAGCTACACCTATTTCCACCGCGTATTCAAGAAACGGTACGGCGCGTCCCCCACTTCCTTCCGCAAGCAAGAGCGTCGACTTCGTTGAATGCGCTTCCAGCACGCTTTCTCTCCTACTCATGCGAAAAACAAAAAAACACCCACCCTTGTTCCCGAGGGTGGGTGGGCTCTATTAAAACAGTGTCCGATTCGCGCCGAGCTATGCAGATACGAATACCCGGCTTACGGGCGGACCCGAATTTCGTACGTTTCGCCAGTGACGGTCGCAAATTCGACCGTATCGGAAGACGTCTCGCTGCCCGCGACGACGTTCCCACCATGTACGATTTCCACCCGAATCGGTGCCTGCAGCTTGCAGCGGCCCCCAGCGCAAGAGCGGATTTGCCCCGCTGCTAGCGCACCGTCCTTCCACTCCAACGATATTTCGAACCCGCCTCTGGCGCGAAGACCCGCCACCGCGCCGTGCTTCCACGAGGAAGGGAGCGCCGGAAGCAGCCGGATCGCGCCTTCATGTGATTGAAGCAGCATCTCGGCGATGCCTGCCGTTGCGCCCAGATTCCCGTCGATTTGGAATATTTGCGGCGGATGCAGATCGAGCATGTTGTCCGCCGTACTTGTCCGCAGCAGCTTGGCGATCATCTCGTTTGCGAGATCGCCTTCCTTAAACCGCGCCCACAGGCTGACAATCCACGCCAAACTCCAGCCGGTACCCCCGCCTCCGTACTGCAAACGGCGTTCGAGGGCGACTCTTGCCGCGCGCGACCAGCTTTCGCTGCGAAACAGCTGATCGTCCGGGAATACGCCGAAGAGATGGGACAGATGGCGGTGGCCCGGATCGACTTCCTCGTAATCTTCGTCCCATTCCTGCAGCTGGCCGTATTTACCGATCTTCGGCTCCGGCAGTTTGTCGCAAGCGGCGCGCCATTCACCGCGCAGCGCTTCATCCGTTTGCAGCAGCTCGGCCGCCTGAATGCAGCGCTCAAACAGCCCTCTCGCGATCTGGATATCCATCGCCGGATCCATGCAAATGCGGCCGGTCTGACCATCGGGGAGACGATATATGTTCTCCGGGGACACCGTCGGTCCGATATGCCATTTCCCTTGCTCGTCCTCGAACATGAAGTCGAGAATGAACAGCGCCGCTTCCTTCATTAACGGATACGCCCGCTCTGCCAAAAACCGCTGATCCAGCGTATACGTGTAATGCTCCCACAAATGGAAGCACAGCCACGCCGCCCCCATCTGCCATAAGCCCGCCCGGGCGAAATCGGTCGGCGCCGTATCGCCCCACAGATCGGTGTTGTGGTGGCACATGAAGCCGCGGGCGCCGTAATGCACGCGTGCCGTCTCCTGGCCGCTCGGCAGCATTCGCTCCAAATGATCGAACAATGGGAAATGCAGGTCCGACAAGTTGCACACCTCGGTCGGCCAATAGTTCATCTGAATGTTAATATTGATCGTATATTTGGAGTCCCAGGAAGGGACGTAGCTGTCGTTCCATATGCCCTGCAGGTTGGCCGGAATCGTGCCAGGCCGGCTGCTGCTGATCAGCAAATAGCGGCCATAGTGGAAATACAGCGCCATTAGCCCGACGTCTTCGCAGCCTTCCTTCACCCGGGCCAGACGTGCATCCGTCGGGATTTGAGAGAACTCCGCCTGCCCTTCTGCGGCGAGCGACAGCGACATCCGGTCGAACCACGAACGGTACTCGGCGATGTGCCTTTCACGGAGCGTCTCGTATGGCTTGCCGCTAGCCTGTTCCAGCTCTTCCGCACACCGCTGGCGATACAACGCATGCCGGAAATCGGTCGATACCGTCATGACCAGCGTAACGGCGTCCGCGCCCTCTACATAAATATGATCGCCAAGCGTCCTTGAACGGCCTCCGCCTTCGACAATCGCCTTCAGCCGCACGTGAAATTTCGTTCCCCAGGCGCCGCACTGGCCGTCCAGGCTGACCGTATCCGGGCCGGCCGTTTCCGTAAGCGCGTCGAATTTGCGAAACAAATTGACGCCGAAGCGGAGTCGGTTCGGCTTGTCGGCCGTCAACCTTACGATAAGCGCCTGATCAGCCGCCGTCGTAAACATTTCTCTCGTATACACGGTATCGCCGATCCGGTAGACGACTTTGGCAATACCCGTTGCGAGGTCCAACTCCCTGTAATAGTCTGCCGCAGCCCCGTCTCCATGTCCCGGGAAATAAAAACTCATTTCGCCCAGCGTCTGATAGGGCGGCTGCCGCCGGGAAACGCCCATCAAAGCCATATCAGCCATATCGTGGGCTTCTTCGAGGCGGCCTTCCGCGAGCAACTGGCGAATGTCGCCGATTGCGCTCAGCGCGTCCGGGTTATTTCGGTTTTCCGGCCCCCGGGTCCACACCGTATCTTCATTGAGCTGAATGACTTCGCGATTGACTTGCCCGTGAACCATCGCTCCGATTCGCCCATTTCCGAGCGGAAGCGCCTGGAGCCAGCGTTTGGCCGGCTTGCGGTAAAATAACTTCGTTTCCTGCATCATTGAATCCGTTGTCGGCATTTATTCATCCCCCAAACAGCATATTGTTCGCTTAACTTATTGTAAGCGTGTTCCAAGCCGGGAGCCATGATGAAAACAAACTTCCATTTGTCCAATACTGACTTGTTGCCAGCCGATGCTGCAACCGATCAAAAAGGAAAAACCGCATGAACCGAAGGGATTTCCTTCTGAATCGTACGGTTTGGCTTGCGGGCAGCTCCGGCTTCAACCCGACAGTTCATCCATCATGCTGTGGGCCGCCTGATTTTTGCGGAATTCGCCGGGGGACATTCCCGTCAATTTTTTGAACATCCGGTTGAACGACGTAACGTTCCGGTAGCCGATCTGCAGACTGATGTCGTGAATGATCAGGTTTGTTTGCGACAGCAGCTGCTTCGCTTTGCGGATCCGAATGGTATTAATGTGATCGCTGAAGTTCATGCCGGTTTTTTCTTTAATATAGACGGACAAATACGCTGCGGACAAGTTCAACTTGTCGGCCAGCATATCGAGCGAAATATCTTCGGCGTAACGGGTTTCCACGCACTTCATGACGAATTCGATCGTGTGATCCTTCTCCGTCTTCTGGCTGCGGATCAACTCGGCGCATGCTGCAAACAGCAGATCGTAAAATTGCTTGAACTCTTCCCGCGTATAGCACTGCTTCAGCATCTCAAACTCGCGCTGCTGCGTCTCGACGGCGCCTGCCCCGCTCGTCTCGACCATCTGATAGCTGCGCTCCGCGATGCCTTCCGCGAAACGGCGGTATTGAAGGAGGCTTGCTTCCTTCTTGGCCATCTGATCCAGCATCCGGTCGATCAGTAGACCGCACGCCGCGACGTTGCCTGCCTGCAGGCCCGCGTACAGCTCCTGCTCCTGCAGCGGCGTAAACGCAAAATGAGCGGTTGCCGGCGCATGCTCGGTAATGATCTGGGTTTCATCCCCCGGCTTCGCCTGCTGCACCATGTCCAGCACTTGCCGGTACGCTTCGTTGAACTGCGATGAATGCCGGTATACCGGGCTGACCGCAATCGCGACGAGCAGCAGCTCCTTATCGCGGTCCAATATGCGTTTGAGCAGATGCAGCGCTTCATGCAGGCTGCCTGCGTTGTCTTCGCCGACCGTCACAAACGATAAGATCTGATTATTCTCCATCTGAAACGTATGCGACGAAGGAAAATTTTCCGTCATCAGCACTTGAATATATTCCCGGATATAGTACGCAGCCCGGTCCGGATCCATCGGCTGTTCCGAACCTGCGAGCATCCGAAAGTGAAGCTGGTACATGACGATGACATAGGGCTCTTCTTTCACCATAATGTCTTTCCATTCGTTAATGTCCGAATTGATCGATTTCAGTTTGGTGATGTAGCCGTAACTAGTCAGAAGCGATTTTTTATTCAGCAGGTCGTTATGTATTTCTTCCTTTTCCTTGATCAGCCCGTAAAGCTCCTTATGGATCAGATCGAATTCCTGAATTTTGCTCGGTACCATTTCCGGCTTGCGGTGGAGGATGGAAGCGACGACTTGCTTGAACGGCCGATGAATCCCTCTGCTGAAAAACAAAGACGCCGCTACGCCGATCAAAATCGAAACCGCCAAAATGGCATACATCGTATAATTCAGCTTCGATACCTGGGAAGCAATGTCCGCATACGGTACCGCCGTCACATAAGTAAGCTTGGATTCATTGTCTTTATCGATAAAATAATAAAAGTCCCCCGCCAGCTTATAGTCTTGGCCGGACTCGAAGGCAGGCAGCTCGCCGACCGTAATCTCGTCTGAAGACCGATACAGCACGGAGCCGTCCTCGTTCAGGATCATGAACCGCTGGTTATTCTCCTCATTCCCGCCGTAAAAGGCTTGCATCATGCTGGAAGCGTCGAGCAGCGCGATCATTTGGTAGTTGCCCGGCGGCACCCGGAACGAGATCGGAATAAGCTGCCGGTCCGTTTCCGAATTGAGCGTCTTGATCGCAAACTTTTCCGCGGAATGCATCTTGTAGCCTATGCCGCGTTCAAACTGTGCTTCCCAGTACGCATCGGAATAATGTGCATTTTTATAAAAATTGGTAAAAAACATCGCCGACTCGCTGGTTCCTTCTTTTTCGATGACAAAAGATGGTTTATCGAAATAAATGAGCAGATTGTCCAAATAGTACACCGGATTGTAGGCGTGGGAACGCAGCATTTTCAAAATGTCGCCGGCTTGCCAAAAATTGACGTCGTGATCGGGCCGCATAACCATTTGCCTGTTGAACGCGACCAGCTTCTCATCGTTGTATATACCGAACAGCAGCGTTTTGAGCCGGGAAAAATGGGTCTGATACCGCTCGGCCGAATTTTTTAGAATAAGCCGGTTGTATTGGATGATCTCGGTTTGAATGCCGCTCGTAAAAAAGCGAAACGAAATCATGTGAAACGATACAAACAGCAATATGATAGACAAGAAGCTGAGGAAAATTTTCATGAACAACGATTGTCTTTTCATCCGGTGCCAGTTCAAGAAATCCACGCTCCTTTTCCCAAAAGTCTGGTGATTCGCCGGGCTATCCCTTATTATATTACATGAAGCGATGCCGCATTGTAACTCTTTTTTGGGCGGCAAGGAGGTTGCTCTGTGATAAGGAAAAACAAATGGGGCGCAGCCGCGTTCTCCGTTGCATTATCGGTAGTTGTGCTCGCCGCATGCACGGACGCGGGAACATCGGAAAGCAAAACAGATCCTGTCGCGGAACCGGCCAAGGGCGGTTCAAACATGAATTTGACCGGCATGCCGATTGTCAAAGAACCGGTTACGCTGACGTTTTTCACCGGAAAATCGGGCAACAACGGCAATAATTTCGCCGAAACGCTCGTATGGCAGCAATACCGGCAAAAAAGCAACATCAACGTTAACTTCCAACTGGTGCCCTTCGAGAACTTGACCGCACTGCGCAACTTGTCGCTCGCCGGCGGGGATTACCCGGACGCTTTCTATTCGGCACGCATCGGCACGGCCGACCTGCTGCGATACGGTTCGCTCGGCATATTCGTGAAGCTCAACGACTTCATCGATAGCTACGCTCCGAATTTCAAAAAGCTGCTCGACAAATACCCCGACCTCCGCAAAGGGCTTACGATGCCGGACGGCGGCATCTACTCGTTTCCTTCTTTTTACGACCCGAGTTTTTTGTCCATGCTGATCGGCGTGCCGCTTTGGGTCAAGCAGGAATGGCTGGACAAGCTGGGCATGAAGGAACCGGCCACCACCGAGGAGTTTTACCGTTATTTGAAGGCGGTCAAGGAGCAGGACCCGAATGGAAACGGCATCCCGGATGAAATTCCGTATGCAGGCAACGGCATCAATCCGCTGATCGAGCAGATTCGCGGCGCGTGGGGATTCGGCAATCGGGGCGTCGGCCACAAATACGTCGATATGGACCCGGATAAGCCGGGGGAGCTGCGCTTTTTCCGCATCGATCCGAAGTACAAGGAAGTGATCGATTATATGCGGAGATTGTACGCCGAAGGGCTGATCGACAAGGAGATTTTCACGATCAAAACCGGCGCGCTGTACGCGAAAGGACAGCAAGGCATTTTCGGGGCGACCATCAATCCGAATCCGGTCACGCAGATGAGCCAGAACGGATATATCGGACTCGGTGCGTTGAAAGGCCCGCATGGCGACCAATTGTATTCGCAGGTGAAAGTGCCGCTCGTATGGCCGGGCGCCTTTGTCATTACGAACAAGAACAAGTACCCGGAAGCAACGGTGCGATGGATCGATTATTTTTACGGCGAGGAAGGCGCCACGTTCTTCTTCATGGGGATGAAAGGCGAAACGTACGTCGAAACGGATAACGGGAAGCTCGAATATATCGACCAAATCACAAAAAATCCGGACGGCTTGACGCAGGATCAAGCGCTTTCGAAATACGTTACATGGCTCGGCGGAAGCTACCCCGGCTACGTGCAGGAAAAATATTTCCGGGGGTCGGAGTCGCTGCCGCAATCGGCGGCCGCGGCGGAAAAAGCGAAGCCGCACTTGATCCAGGAACTGTGGTATAACTTCAACTTCACCGAAGAGGAGAACGAGTTCATGTCCTCGGTCGGGTCGATGATCCATTCCTATATTTCCGACATGGAAGTCAAATTCATTACCGGCGTCGAGCCGATGAGCGAGTGGGACAAATATGCGGACACGGTGCAAAAGATGGGCCTTGCCGAATACATGAAGGTATACAAGAGCGCTTACGAGCGCTACATTGGAAAAAAATAATAGGCACGAATGCTTCGCTAGATCGGCCGCTGCGCGCCTTTATCCGGCCGGGCATGCAGCCTGCGGAATTCCGATGGCGTGGCGCCGGCCCATTTCTTGAACGTGTTGCTAAAATAGGCAACGTCCGCATATCCTACCCGATCGGCGATTTCGCTGATACGCAGCGAAGTCGTCGTCAGCAGCCGCTTCGCTTCCGTGACGCGCGCTTCGACCAGGTAATCGACGAACGTTCGGCCGAGCTGCTGCTTGAACAGCTGGCTTAAATAGCTTGCGTTCAAATGCACTCGGGCAGCCGCTTCGGTCAGCGTAATGTCTCCGGACAATTGGTTATGAATGTAGGCGACCACCTGCTCGACGGCGGAAAGCTCCGCCCCCTCTTGCGACGCCCTTGGTCCGGAGGCAGGGCCGCCGACAGAGCGAAGGGCCCGCGCTTCTTGCTCCTCGTTTTGCCTCCGCTGCATCCATTTATCGAGGCATTCTTTCAATTCCGGCACTTCCACCGGTTTCAGAAGGTAATCGGTCACGCCCGCGCGCAGCGCCTGCTGCGCGTAAGCGAAATCGTCAAACCCGCTGATCACGATCACCGACGACGCTTTGCCGGATTCCTTGAGCTGGTCGGCGAACGTCAAACCGCACATCACCGGCATGCGGACATCGGTCAGCACAAGGTCGACCGGCTCCGCCTGCGATTTCAGCCAGTCCAGCGCTTCCAGCCCGTTCGCCGCTTCTTTGACCACTTCGAAGGGCATCTCCGTCCGCTCGAGCACTTTCTTCAGCGAAGTGCGCACCCATTTCTCGTCATCCACCAGCAGCACGCGATACATAAAGGGACCTCCTTTCAATACGTTCGTTGGAACATTCCTTCGCAGTCCGTTAGCCCGCTACTCCAGCTGTTATTGCTCAAACGGCAGGCGGATACACACGACCGTCCCGGTCCCTTCGGCGCTCTGCACTGAAACGCCGTAAAGCGGGCCGTATAAATAGACGATGCGGCGGTGCACATTGGAGATTCCGATATGCTCTCCGCCTGCTAGCACGTCTCTGCACTCCAGATCCTCCCGAATGCGTTCCAATACCTCCGGCTTCATTCCCACCCCGGTATCCTTCACGGATACGACATAAGCGTTGCCGTCACGGTAAGCGCCGATCTGCACCTGCATCCGGCCGATGCCCGGCTCGATGCCGTGATTCATGCTGTTCTCGACGATCGGCTGGAGCGCGAATTTGACGATCGGCTGCTCCATCGCCCATTCCGCTACGTCCAGCTCATACGTCATCCGTTCCTCAAAACGGTACCGCTGAATGCGCAAATACATTTCGCAAAACGACAGCTCCTCCCGGAGCCGAACGGTCGGCTTGTCATTCTTCAGGTTATATCGCAGCAGCTTGGCAAGCGAAGCTGACATGCCCGCAATATCGTCCATTCCATGCTCGAACGCCATGCCGCGAATCGTTTCAAGCGAATTGTATATGAAATGCGGATTTATTTGCGATTGCAGCGCCTTCAGCTCGGTTTCCTTTTGCCGCAGCGAAGCTTCCGTTTCTCGCAATCTCGTAAAATAAATTTCCTCCAGCAAGCTTTCCAGCCGTTTGACCATCTCGTTGAACCCGTGGGTGAGCTGGCCGATTTCATCCCTGGAGGTTACTTTCAGCTTCCCCGCCGAAAAGTCGCCGACCTCCACTTTCCGCATATATTTGCGCAGTCGCTTGATGGGTCTTACGAGACTGGCCGCAAAGCCAATCCCGAGTAAGTAAGCGGCTGCAAGCGTAATAACTATCGTCCATACGATCGTGTGACCGATATAAGTGATGCCGTCCGTCAGCTCCCGGTAAGGGATTGCCGTCACAAGCCACCACCCCAAGTACGGGGAACGGCTGTAGGTAAGGAAGCTGCGCGGGCTGTCGGCCGAAATGAACGACCCGTGATCGTTCTTTATCATCTCCGGAAACTCGTTCTCGGGCCCCGGTGTGCCGACTAGCTGCAAGTCAGGGTGATATACGTAGTGATTTTGCGAATCGAGGATAAACATAAAGCCGGTACGGCCGATGCTGACCTTTTCCGAAATTTCTTGAATCCGCTTAAAGTTGATGTCCACAATCATAACCCCGGTCGGCTGCAGCGTATACGGGCTCATTACCCTGCGTACGATCGAGATGACCTGTTCCTGGCGTCCGTCTTGATAGCGGATGACACGGCTGATCAGCTTAGGTGCACCGCTCTCAGGTATGCCCGGATACCAGTACTCCTTCTTCAGCTCTTCCGCCGGAACCGTGCTTAGAAAGCCTGCCGTATCGATCGTCTGCAGATGATCGAGCATCAGCGTAATGTTGGAAATATCAGAGCGTGAATACGTCGTATTCTTCAGCACCTGCTCAACCTGCTTTCGAATGCCGCTTTGCTGGACCTCCTCGAGTGTGCGCATTTTCAACAGACGCACCACATCCGGATGATTCAGGAGGCGAAGCGTGCTGATCTCAAAATCGGTCACGTAATATTCCACATGGCTTTTTACCTGCTCCAGAATTTGCAGGCTCGACTCATTGGCTTCGCTTTGCAGCACGTCCGCGGAGCGTTCATAAGAAATAAGCCCCACAAGCCCGAGCGGTACGGCGACAATGAAGGCGGAGAAAAGGAACAGCTTGACGGTGAGCGGCAAATGGCGCATCAAAAAAAACGTCTGAATCCATTCCGATAGTCGAATCCATCTTGTTTGCACCCTATTCCCCTTTTCCGCAGCCTGAATCTCCGAATCTCCATTGTAGCTCGGATAGCAAAAGAAGCGCGCCCCTTCCCGAAGTCAGAGGGCACGCAAAAACCAATTATTTATTTTCTAGCGGAATCAATCTGATCGAGCACGTCTTTATACTCGCCGCGGTATTTGTCGATCATCGGCTTGACGGCATCCTGCCAAGGCTTCAAATCTTTCACTTCCGTGATCGTTACGCCGGCCGCGCGGATTTTCGCTTCCGATTGCTTCTCATACTTGTCCCAAGCTTCGCGCTGCGTCTGTACGGAATCCAGGGCCGCCTGCTTAATAATTTTCTGGTCTTCCTCGGACAGCTTCTTCCATGTCGACTGACTGATCAGCAGCACTTCCGGCGCGCGCTGGTGATTGTCCAAAATCATATGCTTCGCGACCTCGTAATGATTGGAGGAGTCATAGCTCGGGAAGTTATTCTCCGCCGCGTCGATAACGCCGGTTTGCAGCGAGCTGAACACTTCGCCGTAAGGCATCGGCGTCGGATTGGCACCAAGCGCCGAGATCAAGTCCATATTGATTTTGCTTTGCTGAACGCGGATTTTTTGTCCTTTCAGATCCGCCAAACTCGTCAGCGGCTTACGGGAATAAAAATGACGCGAACCAGAGCTGTAGTATGCAAGACCTTTCATTTTGGACGTTTCCAGCGTATCGAGCAATTTGTTGCCCGCGTCGCTTTGAAGGAACTTCCACAGATGCTGGTCGGTATCGAAAATGTATGGAAGACTGAATACGCCGAACTGCTTATTGAATTCCGCGAGCGGCGACGAATTTACGCGGGTAAATTCGATCGCTCCGAGCTGCACCTGCTCGATGACCGATTTTTCTTCACCAAGCTGGGAAGCCGGGAACACATCGATTTTGATACGTCCGTTCGTGCGTTCGTTTACAAGCTCTGCAAATTTCTTATCCCCGATGACCGTCGGATAGTCGGCCGGATGCGTATCGGCGAGGCGGAACGTGTACTTCTTGCCTTCGGTCTTCGCACCATTGGCTGTCCCTTGAGCCGTATCTTTCTTCCCGCAGCCTGCAAGCAGCCCGCCGGCAATCGCCATGCACGATAAGATCATGACCGTCTTTTTTAACGTTTTCATTGGATGGAATCCCCTTTTCATGTAGTTGTAGTATATCCTGCTTTTAATTTTTCATCATATTGGGAAGCCACATGACGAGATCCGGCACATACGTCAGTATGAGCAGCACCACGCACATGACATAGAAGAACGGCATCATCGCTTTCGTGCCTTCGCTGATCGATATTTTCCCTATGGCGCAGCCGACGAACAACACTGTTCCGACAGGCGGGGTCAGAAGGCCGATCCCTAGGTTGAGCATCATGATGATCCCGAAGTGAACCGGATCCATGCCAAGCTGCGTCACGACCGGCAGCAGAATCGGCGTCATGATCATGATGAGCGGAGCCATATCCATCGGCGCTCCGAGCACCAACAGAAGGATGTTAATGATCAACATGATCACGAACGGACTGTCGGAGATGCTGAGCATAGCATCGGTGACCATCGACGGTATTTTGAGGAAGGCGAGAAGCCAGCTGAATGCATCCGAAGCCGCGATCAGGAACATGACCATCGATACGGTACGGAACGTTTTCTTCAAAATGACCCACATGCGGCTGACCGGAATATCGCGGTAAACGATAAACGTAAGAATAAAAGCGTACAGACAAGCGAGCGCGCCGGATTCCGTCGCCGTGAACCAGCCGGTAAAGATACCTCCGAGAATAATGACTGCGGTCAAAATCGACAGGAAGCCGTCGCGCAAAATTTTCGGAATGTCTTTTCGCTGTACCGGATCCCCCTTCGTATAGCCGCGTTTGATTGCGATTACATAGCTTGTCGCCATCAAAGAAAGACAAAGAATAATGCCCGGAACGATACCCGCTAGGAATAAGCTGGCGATCGAGATGCCGCCTCCCGCGGCAAGCGAGTAAAGCACCAGGTTATGGCTTGGCGGAACGACGACGCCTTGAATGGCGGACGATACGGTAACCCCTACCGCATAGTCGGTATCATAGCCTTTCTTTTTCATCATAGGAATCATGACGGAGCCGATGGAGCTAACGTCCGCTACCGCGGAACCCGAAATGTTGCCGAAAAACATACACGCGACCGTATTGACCAACGCGAGCCCGCCGCGGATGCCCCCTACGATAAGCTGGGCCAAATTGACAATACGCAGAGCCAGCTTTCCTTCGCTCATAATATGGCCGGCCAATATAAAGAACGGGATCGTCAGCAGCGAATAAGAGCTCATACCCTGAATCATCCGCTGTCCTACGACGGCCAGAGGGATTTCCAAATACATGATCGTCAGCAGCGTTGAAAGCGCTAACGTAAGTGAGATAGGAAACCGCAGCAGCATCAATACGACAAAACTGATGCAAAGAATCAGGATCGCGATCGTGGTGTCTTCCATTCTAGTGTCCTCCTTCCTCTACGCCTTGGTGTCTTCTCGTATCGATACCGATGAACTGCAATAGCGTATACATACAGATCATAACGCCCGTAATCGGCATGACGACGTATATCACGCTGTTCGGCAGCTTGGTTGCTGCTAGCGTACTTTCGTTCATCAGGACAGTGAATTCCGATCCCGAGACGATCAAATACAAACCGAAGCCGAAAGTGCTTGCATAAATGATTTTGTCCAGCACCCAATTAAAGCTGGCCGGAAGCTTGGCGGTGAATGAATCGATAGCCAAATGAAGCTTCTCCCGGAACCCGATGGCGATCCCCAGAAAAGCAAACCATACGAGCAGCAGCAGCGTCACTTCCTCCGACCAGAACAATACGAAATGAAACAGCTTGCGCGTCATGACCTGCAATGTAACGATCAGGATCATGGCCAGCAGTGCGATTTGCGCAAACGCTTCAACGAAGCTGTCGATCCCTAGAGCGATGCGTTTCAATGTCCTCACATGATGTCATCCTTTCCTTTGCAAACCCTTTCATCGAATATCGCGACCTTCAGTCGGTACTTCATTATTTTAAAAAAATCGCCGCCCCATGATAATGCCACTCGTTTTAGGATGTTTTGTAATATTTTTAGGATTCATAAAAAAAGAAGAGCCGCCTCAAGGCGCGCTCTTCCAAAAATTTGCTTATTTATTTTCTTGCAGCCATTTATTCGCTTTTTCTTCCGCTTCACGCAGCACTGTATTGACATCCTTTCCGTCGTAAGCCATGTTTTTGGCGGCTTCGTTCAGGAACGGATAAATTTTCAGGTCGTACTTGTTGGATTTCGGCAGCGGACCCGGTTTTACTTTAAAGATGCCTTGCAGGTTTTTGCCTTCGTACAGCTTCGTATCCATCGCCGTTTCTTTCTTGAGCGCCGGATCGTTCAGGATCGTCAGCCTGGTTCCTCTGTTCATCGCTCTTTGCGCTTCTTCGCCGACCATCGTTTTGATCACGGCGTAAGCCGCCTTCTTGTTCTTGCTGGTCGGCGTGACCACGGCGAGATGGAAATCAACCTCGCGGCCGATGCCCGGCTTGTCTTCGAAGGTCGGCAGCGAAACGACATCCCAGTTGAAGTCTTTGCCCGTTTCTTTAAGCTGTGGCAGACGCGCCGTCGTCGGCGTCAGCCAGTAAGGGAACATCGCAAGCTTCTGGTCTTTCAGGAAGAAATCGATGCCGTACGTATATTTTTTCTTCGGTTCGACGATGCCCGGAATGCTGTATAATTTCTCATACAAGCCGTAAATCTTCTTATAGGCGTCCGTTTGAAGAACCGCTTTTTCTCCTTTTTCATCGATGACCGGCAGTCCGTATTGGCGGGACAGTGTCGTCGGTTGGCCCATATCCAGGCCGATATACTGGGTGCCTGCATCCATTCTCGTCACTTTGCGCGCCAGCTCGATCGTTTCCGTCCAAGTCATACCGTCTTTCGGATACGGAACCCCGAATTTATCGAAAATATCCTTATTGTACAGCATCATCCCTTGGCTCAAAGCATAAGGAACGCCAAGAAGTTCCCCTTTGTCGCTGAAGCTTCTCATCACCTTAATCGATTCCGGCTCGAATTTGCCGAAATCGATTTTCTCCTGCTTGATGAAATTGTTCAGATCGGAAGTAAGTCCCCACTGAATCAGATCGTGAAAGTAGTAGTTACTCGTCAAGATGACGTCGGGTACTTCGCCCGCGGCGATCAACTTATCCAAGTTCGTGCCGGTGATCAGCTGCGGCGTAATGTTTGGATACTTTGTCTTGATCGCATTCGTTACGAGCGCATCCAGCTCGGCGTTGTTCAAAACCGACGCGTTGTGAGAGTAGAACGTGAGCGTCACCGGCTCGTTATTATACGCATCCGGATTGACTGCGTCCGCCTTATCTCCTGTCGCTCCTGTGGCCGCTTCTTTACCGCCGCAGCCCGCGAGCGCAAACGCCCCGAGAATGGACATGCTGAGAAGCAGCGGCAATGCTTTTTTTCTCTTCATCGTACTTGAACCCCTCCAACAAAAATGAATGATTTTTCAATGCAAACCTATCTTAGTGCAATGCCCGCTGGCTGCCTATTGACATTTTCTTCGTTCCTTTACCGGGACAGCGTTCTCCAAAATAATGATAAGGATATAAAAAAAGGATAAGGTGCATGTAGAACGTGAATTTCATAAGAAAAAGCGGCGGTCCGATGACCGCCGCGTTTAGCTGGCATTTTCCGATTTTATATTTTGCAAGGCAAGTTGTTTCTCCCAGGCTTTCCATTGAGTCAGACTGATGCATAATTGGATACAAATCTCTTCAATACTCAAAATTTTGCGTTTCACACTCTCGTCTCCTTTGAATAAGGAAGAAATATAGGTCTATTGTATTATAAACCACGCGACCGTAACCGCATGTCTCAACTTGCGTCTCAATATTTTCTCGCAAATGCGGCAAATGTCTCAAAAGCTGAAAGGAATCCCAATATTTACTGTCGAATTTCTTGTCATTAATCGCTCACCATTGGAGGGAGTCGTTTTGGAAAATTTGAAAGAAGCCATCCTCATGGAGAGAAGACGTCTCTTCGTTGGCAGGCAAGCGGAAATTGCATACGTGGACGAGTGGTTGAGTGCGGCGCATGCGGCGACGGAAGTTGTGTTCGTCTCGGGCATGGGGGGAATCGGCAAGTCCGCCCTGCTGCTGAAATTTCTGGACATGGCGCAACGGGCGAAAGCGCTTTGCCTGTGGCTGGACAGCCGTATTTGCAACGACTCCCCCGCCGGATTCCTTGAAGCCATTCATTCCCTGATCAAACAGACGGCCGGGACGGCAGCCCCCTTCCAAGCGCCGATGACCGACATACTGGAAACCGTCGCCGGTCATCGGACGGTGCTCTGTATCGATAACTATGACTCCTTGCACCTGATTGAAGGCTGGCTGCGGGAAATGTTTCTCCCCGAGCTTCCGGCTCGGGAAGTGCTCGTTGTGCTCGCCGGGAGGCAGCAGCTTTCGTCGGAATGGCAAAACGACCTGGCCTGGCGCGGCCGATTGCGAATGATGCCTTTGGAACCGCTATCTTATGCCGACGTGCGGACCTATTACGGGAATCTTGGTTTGGATGATTCGGACGCAATCGAAACGCTCATACAGGATACGCACGGTCATCCGCTCGCCATGGCACTCGCCGCAGACACTGTACATCGGGAGGAACGGGAGATCAAGAGCGCATCGTGGCCGGTTTCACGCTTGGTCAGCGCGCAGCTGCTGCGGGAAGTCGTCTCTCCCGACTTTCATGAAATATTAGACCTGTTATGCATTTTGCCGCATGCGAATCAGGAATCTTTAAACCGTCTGCTCTCATCCCCGCTGAATGTCAATCAGCTCCATCAACTGAGCCGGCTCTCGTTTATCCGGCCGGCCATGGGCGGCTTTGCACTGCATGATGTCGCTCGCGAGCATTTGCTGGAGGACTTCCGAAACCGTGAAACGGCACGATTTCAATCCTTGCGCCGCCGTATTGTCGACGATGCCTGCATCGCGCTGAGAGCCGCCAAGCCGCATGAAAAAAACGGAATTGCCGCGACGCTGCTCTCCATCTGCAGGGACGCCTTGCCCCAAGGTTTTTTTTACAGAAAAACGGCTCCGTCCGCTTTCGATCAGTTTCGCGAAGGAGATCTTCCCCACTTACACCGGCTTTTGGTAGAAGAGAGGCCGCAGCTAGCCTTGTCGTTGGAATCGGAGGCAAAAGCGCATGAGCTGCTCGACAACTTGACGCAGCATTTCCCCGAAAGCGTCCGAGTGTTCCGCTCGGACCAGGGTATTCCAGTCATGTTCCATGCCGGTCTGCTGCTCTACCGCGATACGTTTACATTTTTGCAAACCTATATTCCGAGAGTGCCGGAAGCCTGTTTTCCTTCCGAAGCGCAGCGCATGTCCCGGCTGCGTCATGAAGAAGCGGATACATATTACCACTTTTTGGGCGGCGTCGCCGGCAGCGATGCAAAATATATACCCCAACAGTTATTCGAACTGATGTTTACAGACGGTTTTTCGCGAATTATTAGCAGGGGCATACGCTTCACGCTAACGACCAAATCGGACGAATTGATGACGAGATTACAAATGTTAGGATTTCAGACGCGGCCGCTGCACCTTCTCCCTCCAGGCCATCCTGCCCACGGAGGCACCGTCCTGGAGCTGGATTTGCGTACACGGGACTTCGGGCAATGGGTTACTTCGTTCATTCACAGCGCGATCGCGAATCATCCGCCAGTCGAGCAAATGAATCCGGATGACATCAGGGCTGCGCTCGCAGTTCTCGACGATCCGGCTGCGCTGGGGCAGACTGCTTTGGCGCGCCGGTTACTTTTGAGCGGTCACGAGACGCAGCGGCTGTTCATGAGACTGCTGAATGCGGACCCGCCGCCTCCGCCGCTGAGTGCAAGGAACCAAAGCATACTCCGCCTCCTGCGAAGCCATCCTTCTCTTAGCTCGGATGCCGCCGCCTCCAGACTGTTTGTTAGCCGAGCCACCTATTACCGTCATTTAAGCGAAACGATAGATAGGGCGATTCAAGCGCTAGAGCAGTCGCGCAAGTAAAACGTTAAGGGGTCGGATAGGAACCGTATTCCAAAATAAATAAGAGCAGTCGCTTGGATAAGCGCACCTGCTCTTATTTCATTTCCTGCTGCTATTGTCAGTTCGAGTTCAGAGCGCTGACGCGCAGCCCTTCGAACGGCACCTTCGTTCCATCCGGGTGACTGATCCGAACCGTCGCCTGCTCGCCCGGCAGCAGATCGAAGTAATTGTCGCTAAAGCGGATGTTGCCCTGCGGCAAGTCGATCTTCACCATTCTGGCGATCGTTCGGCCTGCAGTCACGGTAACAGTCTGCTCCGCTTCGCTGGCCTCCATGCGGAGATCGGCCGCGGGCATCCGCAAATCTTTCGGATCGCGGAGGTAAAATACGTTCGCCGGCGCCGCAAAGCCTTCAGCCGTCAGCTTCACGACGACCTCCTCGGGCGCATGGTCGTTCAGCGCCTCCGCTTCGGTCAAGCTGCCGATCCGTACCGCCTGATTGACGGGAACGGAGGCGTCGAAGGAATGAGTCGATACCAGCGCTCCGCCAAAGTCATAGACGGAGAGCGTCACTTTTCCTTTGCAAGCTTCCAACCGGTCGCTGACGACCCACACCTGCAGATCTTGTCCCGGTTCGTGGTCGAGCGACAGCAGCATCGGGTCGTAAAACTTTTTCGCATAGTAGAAGGAAGCTTTCGGCAGCAGCTCGTAATCGATAAGCGACCAGCTCGTGCCCGGCCAGCTGTCGTTGAGCTGCCATATGAGCGATCCGCTCGTGCGGTGCTTGTTGCGGCGGTAATGCTCGATGCCGTACTTGAGTCCTTCCGCCTGCGTCAGCATCGAGAAATTCATATATTCCTCGATGTTGCCCGGAATCCCGGTATAGCCTTCCATCAGCAAGATGCCTTTCTGATGGTTCGTATCCTTGTTGCGGTACGCCATCTCGACGCTGCCCCAGTAGAACTGGCCTTCGGGTATATTTTTCTCCAGCGTGTAGCGGTTTGCCGAAGCGTGCATCCCGAATTCGCTGCTGAAGAGGGTGAAGTCTTTCTTGTAGTTTTTGAACGTCACGCCTTGAATGCTGTAATCGAGCAGCGGCGCCTCGCCGCTTTTGCGCGGATAGACGGAGCCGTGCCATACTTGCCAGTTGTGGCGGTCGCCTTCGTCCGGATCGTTGGCGTCATTGCCGCCGAAAGGCGAAGAAGGCCAGTACGCGCGGCTGTTGTCCAGCTCTTCGAGCACATCCGGAATCAGCTCGTGATATATGCGCTCGCCATAGAATGGGCAAGTCAAATCGCCGCCGGACGTCTTCATGTCGTACAGCCAATCGATTTCGTTGTTGCCGCACCAGATGGCCAGCGAAGTGCGATTGCGCAGCCGTTTCACCGCGTACTCGACTTCCTTGCGCACGTTGTCCATGAAATTGCGGTTGAAATCCGGGAACAACGCGTTGGCAAAAGCGAAATCCTGCCATACGAGCACGCCGCGGCGGTCGCATTCGTCGTAAAACACGTCTTTCTCGTAAATGCCCCCGGCCCATACGCGGAGCATATTCATGTTGCCGTCCACCGAAAGCGAAATCAGATCGCGGTAACGTTCATCCGGGATCGCGCCGATGAAGTGGTCCGCCGGAATCCAGTTCGCGCCTTTGGCGAACAGCTTGACGCCGTTGAGCAGGAACACGAAGGCGTTGCGGCCTTGTTCATCCTTCAGCTTCAGTTCGATGGTGCGAATGCCGAGCGCGGTCCGGTATTCGTCGACCGTCTCCCCGTTCGACAGCAGCGCGACTTCGAGCTCGTACAAATAAGGCGTACCGAGGTCATGCGTCCACCAAAGCTGCGGCTGTTCGACGGCAAGGTCGACGATTCCCTTCGTTCCGGGTACAGGTACCTTGGAGGAAGCGACGGTCTTCCCTTCGGCGTCCCGCAGCCGAATCTCGCATTCGCGGCTGTGATCGCGGCGATAAGCCGTTACGTCGAAGTCCACCCGGACGATGGCGTTGTTCTCGCTGGCTTGAACCGTTCGGGCGAACACGCTGTTAAGCCTTGCCCAACGTTTGCGCTCGATACAGACTTTGCCCCAGATGCCGACGGTCACCATCCGCGGCCCCCAGTCCCAACCGAAATTCATGGCCGCCTTGCGGAGCCAGGGCCGCTCTTTCGTATAGGAAGACCATTGAAACTGCTGCTTATCCCGATTATGCAAATAGAGCGGGTCGAACTTGACGGCAATCGTGTTTCTCCCATTCACGAGCACGCGTGAAACGTCGAACGTATGTGCCATCAGCATATTGTCGGTCGTTCCGATCTCCAGTCCGTTTACGTATACCGTAGCGAATGTGTCCAATCCTTCGAAGGTCAGCTCATGCTTCTCTTCGCCGCCTTCTTCCTTCGCATAATCGAATTGGGTGCGGTACCACCATTCCTTTTGCTCGATCCAGCGGCTTTTCGCATCGTTATGCCCGAAATACGGATTCTCGATAATATTCCTTTCGATCAGTGCCGAATGCACATCCCCAGGCACTCTGGCGGTAATCCAGAAACGGTCGTCGAGCCCCGGTGAAGCAACTTCGAGCGGTCTAGCTTGCCCGACGTCAAAATGTTGAATTCTCCATACGCTTTTCAGTTCCATGCGTACCCTCTCCCTTATCACGAAATGACCTGCGCCTGCCGACTATTCCCCGTTCGTCGGCGAACCTGCCTTATCCCGATATTCGCTCGGGGTTTTGCCCGTATATTTTTTAAAAATTTGCCCGAAATATTTGACGTCCTCGTAACCGACCTCCGCCGCCACTTCGCTGACCTTTGCAGGGGACACCGACAAAATTTCCATCGCGCGGCGCATCCGCTGTTTCGTTACATAGTCGCCGAACGTCATGCCGGTTTCCTTCTTAAACACTTCGCTCAGATGGCTCGGGTGCAGATGCACGTGCTTCGCCACCTGCGCCAGCCCGACATCGCCGCCCAAATGCTCCTCGATATAGGCCATCGCTTTTTGGGCATGCGTCGTCTTCCCGTCGGCGTAGCGGTGGTGGTACAGTGTCATCACCGAGTACAAATGCGGAAACAGCGCATCCCGCGGCGCCATCCCCCGACCCAGCTGCAGATGGGTCGGTTTCGCTTCCAGCGCTCCGCCGCGTCCGGTCGCGGACATGACCCGCTCCAACCACCGATGGGCCGATACGGCCACCGATCGAACGGACGCTTCCAGCGATTCCAGCGTCATCTGCGGATCGTCAAGCTGCGACTGAATGTATCGGCCGACCCATTCTTTCAAAGCGATGGCGTCATTGTCGAGCAGGATGGAGGACAGCTCCAGCTCCTCCTCATGCGTGCACACCGTTTTGCCGCCTATGCGCTGCCGGACCGCCGTGTACTCGACCATTTTTTCCTTCAGCAATGCCCGATAGCCGAACGCATAATCCGCCGCGGCATAAGATTCGGGCAGCTGCTCCGGCTTTTCCACAGGCATGCCGGCCGCAACAAACAGGCTGCACTTCAGCATTCGTTCGATTTTGTCCATCACCGCGCGAAAATGATGAGAATCGCATCCGATCCCGCTTTTGCAGCGAATGGCGGCAACGATCCGCTTGTCCTGAACGAGCGTCTCGCAATACACGAGCAAATCGCCGAGCATGTTTTCCACGGCGAAGAGCAGCAGCGATTCGGAGGCCGGCGCGTCGTCCCAACCTTCGGCTGCGACCAGCACAATTTGCAACAGTCCGTCTTCCCCATTTTCGCGGTCCGCGAGTAAGCGGGATAAAAGACCCGCCTGCAGCTCTTGGTCCATCCCAGCCATATCTCCCGCGATGACCCATCGCTCGAACAGCCGATTCCGCGCTTCCTTGTTCTTGAACAGATCCCGGCTATGTACCGCCCACCGCTCCTCAATGCGCCGCTTCGCCCGCAGCACCGTCTTGATAATTTCTTCCGGCCGGCTCGTTTTCAGCAAATAATCGCTCACATCTTGGCGAATCGCCTGTTGCATATATTCAAAGTCATCGTAACCCGATAAAATAATAACTTCCGCTTCCGGCACGATCCGTTTCGCTTCTTCCGCAAGCTGCAGCCCGGTCTTCCCGGTCATCCGGATGTCGGTCAGAACAATATTCGGCCGCTCCCTCGGCATGCGCCCCAGCGCTTCCTCCGCCGAAGCGGCTGGTTCAAGCAGCTCGAAGCCAAGCGCCTCCCATTGGATAACTTGGGCGAGGCCGGTTCGAATAATGACTTCGTCATCGACGATCATGATTCTCATGCTGCGCCTCCCTGATCGGGATGGAGAACGACACACGCGTGCCCGCGTGCAGTCGGCTTTCGATGTGCAGCTGCGCATCCTGTCCGTAATGCAGCAGCAGCCGCTCATTCACATTTCGCAAGCCGTAGCTGTTCCCGGGATATACATGCTCTTCCGGCGACTCCAGATTGGCCCGGATCGACTGCAGCCGTTCCTCCGGCATACCTACGCCGTCGTCAAGAACGAGAAAGTTCATCCGATCGCCGTTCTTCTCTACATACACATGAATCGTCCCCCTTCCTTCTTTTTTCTGGATCCCGTGAATCATCGCGTTTTCCACCAAAGGCTGGAGCAGCAGCTTCAGCATAAGCTTATCCTGCAGCTCGGGACTGACGACAAACTCGAGGTCGAACTTGTCCGGAAACCGGATCGACTGCACTTGGGCGTAGTTTTTAATATGGGCAATCTCCTGATGGACTGGGCAAAAATCTTTCCCTTTGTTCAGGCTGAACCGCAAAAAATCGCTAAGCGCCTCCACCATATCGGCGATCCGCTTCTCCTCCCGCATGAGCGCGATCCAGTGAATGGAGGACAACGTATTGTACAAAAAATGCGGATTGATCTGCGCCTGCAGCGCACGCAAATCGGCTTCCTTCTTGCGCGTCTCGTTGCGGATCAGCTGCCGCTTGAGCGTCTCGATATGCTGGCCGAGCAAGTTGTAGCTCTCCGCAAGCCGGCCGATCTCATCTTTTGAGCCCACCGGATACACCGGCAAAGGTTCATTCGGGTCGATTCGCGTCAGCAGTTTCGTCAGCAGACGAAGCGGATTCGTCACCTGCCGCACGATAAACAAAATAAGACCGGCGCTGATGAGGATGGATAACGTCACCGCCCCGGCTGTCAGCATAATCAAGTAACGGTTCTGCTCGCTGTATACGCGGTAAGGAATCGTCCCTAAAAGCATCCAGTCGACGAGCGGCTCGCGGTAATACAGCACCATCTGCTTGTCCTCGCCTTGTCCGTACGTCCCGGAGCCGTACGGATTTCCCTCCAAAGCGCCGGTAATCCCCGGCAGCGCCGCTTCGACGGGCTCCCGAAGCCAGCGTTTTTCCGTAGAGGAAATGATTCTCTCCTTATCGTTCAGCAGCAACAGCTTGCCTAATCCGGCGCCCGGATTCCGCTCGGACAAGTAACGCGATAGCGTCAACTCGTCCAAACTGATCGACAACCAGCCCAAATTCCGGTACGTTCCAACGCCGCGCAGCGGGCGAATAAAAGTAATCACATTTTTATATCCCGCATAGTTCCGTATCGTGTACACGCCCGTCCATAGTTTGGCGCTGACCTCGCGTATGTTCACTTGCTGTTCCAGCTCCGATTCATAAATCGTCATCGTCGACAACGGCTCGAACGCATTCGCCGGAAAAATCGTAATGTTCGAAATATAAGGCTTGGACGTAACCAAATTGGCCGTAAAGCCCGTAATCCGCGAGCGCACGTCCATATCTTCGACGGGACTGGACAAATAGCTTTGAATGTCCTGCTGTCCGATCAAAAACACGGACATGTTCTCGACGTCCTGCAAAATAAACTCCAGCGTCCCCTGGATCTGCCGCATCGTATCGATGCCCGACTGCCGTGTTTTTTGCTCCGTTGTTTTGAACGAGACCGCATACGCAAAACCGCCCAAAAGCAATAAAGGCACAAGGGTCGACACCAGCATGATGACTGACAGCTTCCGTTGTAGTGAAAAAGCGATCCATCTCCACATTGTTGTCCCATCCCCTGCGCCATTCATATGATCCGAATCGAATCAGGCCGTATTATCCTTTTACCGCGCCGGCGGTCATCCCTTTCATCACTTGCTCCTGGAACAAAAGGTAGACAATGATCGTCGGAATGACGGCGATCGTCATCGCAGCAAGCGTTAACCCGTAATCCGTCTGGTACCCGTCCGCGAACGTTGCAATCGCCAGCGGCAGCGTTTTAAGACTGGACTTGCTTATAAATACAAGTGCGAAGGAGAAATCGTTCCAGAAATGAAGGAAGCTCAAAATCGTAACCGTCGACAGCGCAGGCAGCGAGATCGGCAGCATGACCCTCAGAAATACACCCCAAAGTCCGGTCCCGTCGATGAATGCGGCTTCCTCGATCTCCTTAGGGATGGAGGACAAATAAGCCGTAAGCACAAAAATCGCGGTCGGCAGCGCAAACGCCGTGTAAGGTAGAATAAGTGCCCAGTAGGTGTTCAGCAGCGACATTTGCTTCATTAATATAAATAACGGAACGAGCGTGCTGTGAATCGGGATCAGCATCCCTACGACGAAGAAACCCATGATCCAGCCTTTCATCTTAAAGCGGAAACGGGCAAGCACGAAGGAAGCGAGCGCCGAGATGAACAAGGTGATCGCCAAAGAAACCACGGATACGATAAGGGAGTTGAAAAAAGCTATGCCCATCTTGGAGCTTTTCCACGCCTTGACGAAATTGTCCACCTGCCATACTTCCGGGAAACTGAAGGGCCGGTTAATGAATTCGGCATTCGACTTGAAGGCGCTGATGAACAGCCACAATAATGGATATAACGTAATCAGACCGTAAACGGCCATCAGCGTCCAAAAGATGCCTCGTCTCCATTTTTTCACCGAAAAACCGAATTTATGTGAAGACGTCTGCACCGGAACCGTCGTATTCATTAGTGTGCCCTCCCTTCCGCATGCTTTTGTTTTCTGCTGGTCAACCATTGGCTTGTACCGATAATGAGCAGACTGATCAGGACGATCGAAGTCGAGATCGCGCTCCCGAACCCGTACCGGTATGATGAAAACGTCGAATTATACATATAGGTCGCAAGAAGCTCGGTAGAGTGCGCCGGACCGCCCTTCGTCATCACATACACCAGGTCGAACGATTTCAAACTGCCGGAGATACAAAGAATGAGCGCCACCTGCACCGTGCTCCAAATCATCGGAAGCGTAATGGAGAACAGCTTGCGTGCGCCGCTGGCTCCGTCAATAAGTGCGGCATCGTGAATATCCCCCGGAATATTTTGAAATGCGGAGATAAAAATAATCAAGTACAACCCGACGAAGCTCCAGATAAGCGGAGGCGTCATCGAGAAAATGGCGATTTTCGCGTCGGAAAGCCATTGCAGCTTCCAACTGCTTAGACCCAATTTATCGAGCAAAAAGTTAAGAATGCCGATTTGCGGGTGGTATATATATTGCCAGATCATCCCGATAATGACCGACGACAAAACCATCGGCATAAAAATGGCGGAACGCAGGAACCGCTGAAGCGCATTGCTTTTATGAAGGACGATGGCAAGCACGAGTGCAAGCGGCACTTGCCCGAAAACGGAAGCCAGCACGAATATAATGTTGTTTTTCAGCGCCCGCCAGAAGACCGGGTCGTGAAGAATTTCAACGTAGTTTTTGAGGCCGATAAATTTGGCCTCGCCGATGCCCTTCCAATCGAAGAACCCGTAATAGGCGGACCAAATGACAGGCACGAACACGAACAAAGCGTAAACGACAATGGCGGGCAGCAGGCCGAAAACCATAAAGCGCCTTACACGCAGCGTGTTGTTCATTCTCATACTCACTTCCTTTACCAAATCGTCAGCCCTCCGCTAGGGAGGGCTGCGAGTGAGGCGGTTGTTCGAATTACTTGCCTAAAGCGCCCGCCTGAGCGTCCTGAATTTTTTTGGCGATCGTTTCCGGATTACCGCCCATGAGCAGCTCCTGAAGACCGTTATTGATCACTTCAACCGCAGCGGAGCTTAATTTGGAATCGTACACCGGGCTGATTTTCGTATTTTTCATCAGTTCGTTCAGCTCAACGAAGAGCGGGTGCGCTTTGCTCTTATCTACATCGATTTTGTAGCTGACGAGCGTGCTGCTGCCCAGCGTCGCTTTTTGGCCTTCCGGACCGGACAATGCGTACAGCAATTGCATAGCCGCATCCTTCCGCGCACCGGTTACTTTTTTGCTTACGCCCATTCCTGTCCCGACAACGCCTGCAGTCGATTGCGCATTGCCTTTGCCTCCATCGATCGCCGGAAGAATGGAAATATGTGTCGTATCGAGCACTTCTTTCGGAGCGTTATTGACCAGGTTCGCCAGCGCCCAACCGCCGTCGATGAACATCGCCGATTTTCCTTGGAAATACAGCTGCATCATTTGGTTTTCGTCGATGCTGTTAAAGCCATCCTGGAACGCTTTCGACTTTCCAAGATCCTGCATCACGGTAAGTGCTTTTACAAATTCCGGATCGGTGAACTTGGCGCCGTTCTGGCTTGCCGCTTTGAGGAACCAGTCGGTCCCCGTAATGCGGTCGGCGATCGTACTGAAGATGGTCGATTGCGCTACCCAGTTCGCTTTATTGCCAAGTGCGACCGGAATGACATTGTTCTTGTTGAATGTGTCGATTGCCGACTTCAAATCGTCCCACGTTTTCGGCACTTTCACGCCGTATTTATCGAAAATCGCCTGGTTGTAGTAAATGAACGAGCTTGGCGCAAGGTTCATCGGCACCGTGTACGTTTTGCCGTCGACCGTGAAGCCGTCAAGCGCATTCGGAATGAAGTTGTTTTTCCACTCCGGCTTGCTGTTCAAAAATTCGTCGACCGGCTGCAGCAAACCGCCGTTTACGAATTCTTTGGTCATCGCGTCCGGCCACATGACGAACAAATCCGGCATTTCGTCGGCTGCGGCAACCGTACGCAAGCGCGTTTTCAAACCGTCCGTAGGAAGGCCTTCCACTTCAAGCTGTACTTCCGGATGCTGTGCCTGGAAGTCGTCCAAAATTTTTCGCATCGCAATCGCTTTCGCGTCCTGGCCCGTCCAGTTGTGCCATACGGAAAGCTTTACTTTATCTTTAGAGCCGCCGGCGGCAGCGGAACCTTGATCGTCCGTTTGCGCGCCGCAGCCCGCCAGTACGGAAGCGGCAACCGCCATCGATAATCCAATTGTGTATATTTTTTTCATTTTATTAACCTCCCCTGTTGTTTCTGAGTTCATTCTATACCCCGCAGCCCAATCGAGTAAGGGGAGAATCATCAGGTGAAGGGTAGAAAGATATCGGCTCGGAAATCGGCAGCGTTTGCGAGGTAAGGGGGTCCAGTAACAAATAAGAAAAACTGCATCTCCGATTGTTAGCTTTGTCTAACAATCGGACTGCAGTTCGTCGTAATGATAGATTTCTTTTTGAGCATATCGTTTCTTCTTATTTAATATGTATTCCGTCCATACCTCGTAGCATCACGACTGCTCTTCCAGCTTTACAACCGGCGGGTGAATATAATCGTGGTACTTACCCGCTACGCCGGCCGCCAGCGTGTCGCCCTCATGAAAATAAATGCGATGTCTGTATCGGATCGTCTCGCCTTTTTGAAACAGCTTGCCGCCCAAGAAATATAAGTTATTAGCCGCCAGAAGCCCGTAGTCCCGCACATGCCAGAAGGTTGGAAAGTCCATATTGTCCGGATGGTCGAAAGCCGCGATGCCTAGCGTCTGGCCCCCAACATTGCCGTAATAATCGCACCATGGCGCGCGCTGTCCCCAGCATTCCGCCTCGCCGACCGAACCGAACGCATTGACGATCGTTCCGCCGTTCTCCGCCTTCATGGACTCGGCGACCCGGATACCGAGCGGTCCCGCTTCCTTCGTCGCCCCGAACTCGATCCGCCCCAGCGCCCGAAGCTCCGTATCCAGATCGATGAACCGCTCTCCCGCGGGAGTGTTATAAAAGGTCATCGTCCGCTTTTCCGCCATCTGCGGCCTTTTGCCGTTATTGCACCACTGCTGGCTCGCGGTCAATCTGGCGAATACCGGTCCTGACACACGTTCCTTGAATCCATCAAACGTCTGGATGCCGTGCCGGTCCTTGGGCTCGTTCCACAGATCGACGCCGTTGACGTCGCCGACCGCCAGCCATACCGAGCGGTGATGCGGGTGCTCCTTCGTCTCAAAATCGAGCCGCGTAAAGCTTTCGCCGTAAGGACCGATTACCGGGCCAAGATAAGGTTTGGCCAGCTCCGCATCGTATACGTAGGACGTAAAATACGTTCCGCCGATATGGACATCCATCCGATTCTCTTTCTCGATCAGCGTTAGCCCTTCGACCGCTTCCTGGCGCTTGTCGCCTGCTTCCACAACAAAGACGGCCGATTCGCCGGCATCCAGCTTTTGCACGATCCAGTGGAGCGTGACGTTCCCTTCACTCTCCTCACACTGCAATGGAACCACTTCTCCAGCCGCGGTCGTTAGCCGCAGAAGCTCGATACCGCTGCCTTGTAAAAGCGGTGATTCGGAGGAAATCCAGTAAGATACCGGGCAATGCGTGCGGTTATGATTTCCGGCATTTACTACAAGCTTAAACAAAGTTTTCATCAAGGTCACCTCTGCTGAACGGATAGATTCCATATTTTTTTGACATATTCCAGCGACACGCCGCAGTCCTTCAGCCCGCTGCTTGTAAAGCATTCAGCGGAAATCCGTCCTTCGTACCCGCTCCCCGCGAGCTGCCGGAAACAGCTTTCCAGATCAATCCCATCCTTGGCGGCACCGCACGGAAAGCTGCGATCCGCTTCCGCGTAATGCACATGCGCCAGCATACCGTCTGCCGCCGCCTGCCGAATGATATCCATCGGCTCGTTCTCAAGCCGCATATGATACGCGTCGGCCAGCACGCGGATTTGCGGCAGGTTCATCGATTTTGCCAGCACCAACGCCTCGGCGACCGTATTGATCACATTGCACTCCTTGCGGTTCAGCGGCTCGATCGCTATCGTTACTCCATGCGCCGCAGCCGATGTATCGCACAGCTGCAAAAAGCGCCTTATTTGCTCTCGCCCGTGTTCGGCGGAGAAACCTTCTGGGAGCGATCTGGCCCCGCCGCTTCCGAACACGATGATTTCGGCACCGAGTGCGGCGGTTCTGGATACGGCTGCCTCCACATAAGCGCGAACGGCCTCCTCGTCGACTTCCAGTCCGGTAAGCTTCAGCCTCGGCGGAATGAAGCTGTTGAACACGGGAACTTGCAGTCCTTCCGCGTTCATGCGGCCGGCCAGACGCTCATAATCCACTTCGGTCAAAGAAGCAACCGAGCCTACCGTAAGCTCGGCAAAATCATAACCTTCCTGCAATATATCGGTCACTCCGCGAATCAACGCGTCCACGGGATCATGCTGCCGCCCTGTTTCCGGACGATGATTCCCTTGAGGCATAAAAGTTCCCGAGGGCAGGCAGCATCCCATAGGGATGAAGGCTTCGCTCATTTGCAGCATTCTCCTTTTTTGCGGATCCCGTTATTTGCCGGCCGATTGAATTTCCTTGTTCGCCTCTTCCGCCGCCTGGCGCAAAGCGGTATTGAGATCAGTTCGCCCGTATGCGAGATCGACCAGCTTATTCGTGATGGCCGTCTCCGCCGTTTTCTCAAAATCGGTCTTCGGCGAAATCGGAGCAAATTTGTTATAATAAGCCGCGTTCAAATTTTTGTCCTTATTCGGACTGTCTTGACCGAATGCCTTCTGGATGGAAGGATTGTTCAATACCGTCATTCCGCCCCGTTTGGATAGCGCCAACTGGTACTCGTCGGACACTAGATAGCTAAGCACTTCAAACGCCTGTTCTTTATGCTTCGCGAATGCCGGAATCGACCAATAGACCGGGTATTGCTGGCTGCCGATCCCGGGCAAATCTTTGGACGTCGGGTAGGCGGCGATATCCCAATCGAAAGGAACCGGCGTCGGGCTGACGACCTGCCAGTCGGAGAAGACGCCGAAGATCGCCAACTCCTGCTTCTTCAGCCATTCGCCGGAATACGGAAGCTTACCTTCCAGCTCATCCATTTTCGCCCGATACGCAGACTCTTTCGCGGGAGCCAAAATCGGATCAAGCACTTGCTTCCACCGCTCGTTTCCGAACGTCGCCTGCATCGTCTGCGGATCCACGAACGGCAAGGAATAAACGTTCATCCTCATGCTGTGGCTTGGTGAAATCGCCAGTCCCGCGATCTTCTTGTCCCCGTCCGTCCGGTTCAGCCGATTGGCCGTCTCGTACAGTTCATCCCAAGTCATCCCGTCTTTCAAGTAAGGAACGCCGAATTTGTTAAACAGCTCTTTGTTGTAGTACAGCGACATGCCGTTCGTCGTGACTGGAAGTCCCCAAATCTCACCCTTGCTATTCTTTCGAACCGCGTCAATCAGCGTCGGCTCGAACCGGTTCAAGTCCAGCCCCCGTTCCTTGATAAGTGGGGATAAATCGTACTGCGCCTTGTTTCTTGACATCGTCGAAAAGAACGTGCCGATCGATTCGTAATACAAATCGATATTGACGCCGGCCAAAATCAGGTTTTCGAACTTGCTGCCCTCTCCGTCTCTCGGGTTAATGTACTTGATGGTCACATGGGGGAATTTTTTCTTAATCAACTCGGCGTAATTTTTTTCAAACTCCTCGTTTTGCGTTCCCCCCGCGGAATAAATCGATAGCTCGACCGGCTCGGTCGGCGCGCTGCGCACGGCCTGAGCCGGCTCCTTCCCCGTTCCGCCCGTCTCCGCGGACGGCTGCGCCGGACCCGAACAGCCGGACACCCCTCCGATGCCTATCAAAGCCGAAAGCACGATCAACCTTTTGTTCATGTTGGAACGCCCCTCTCCGTCATTCGATCCGATACCATTGCATCGATGCTGCATGCATCCGTGCTATTTTGAAACCGCTGTCATTGATTCCATTATATCAACTGCGCGTTTTCGCATATGGGGGATTTCCCTCATATATATAGGGCAAAACGCTCTTTTTTCGGTGCGATGCCGCTTGTATAATGGAATTGAAGCGATTGCATTCGGATGGATGGGGTGGCATTACATGAAGCCAGTATTTTCGTCGGAGCAGCGGTTTCGTCCCGGGATGCACGTCTTCGTCAACCGGGCTTACGAAGCGTTCAGCATACCGCTGCATTCGCATGACGCGATCGAAATCAGCTTTGTCGTTGAGGGAAGCGGTTACCAGTACATTAACGGAGACACCGTAGTCCGGGTCAAACGAGGGGACATTTATTTGCTCCCGATCGGGACGTCCCACGTATACCGCCCCCCCTCGCCGGAAAAGAGCAGAACGCTCGGCATCATCAATTGCGTGTTTCGCCCCCAGGCGCTCGAAGCGGCAGGCTCATTCCCTCCGCCCGACTCCTTGCTCCACCGCGCCTTGTTCACACCGGAGCAAATGCCGCAGCCGTGGTTTCACCACTACGATACAGACAGCGCTTTCACCGAGCTGTTTCAGACGATGCTGGCCGAATACCGCCAAAGGCAGCCCGGGTACGAGCCTGTCGTTCATGCCTTGTTCATTCAGCTCATCGCCAAGCTTCACCGCAGTACGCTCATAACCGAGCCCAGTGGTACGAAAGGCAGTGGCAAAATCGAAGAGGCGATCCGCTTCATCACCCGGCACTGCCATGAGCCGATTACGCTCAAACAGGTAGCGGAGTATTCTTTTTTGAGCGAAAGCCATCTGCAGCGGTTATTCCGCCAGGCGACGGGGACGACGTTTATTTCCTACTTGCAAAATTTGCGGATTCACAAAAGCTGCGAGCTGCTGAAAGCGACAGGCATGACGGTGCAGCAAATCGCCGGCGCCGTCGGCTATCAGGACATGAAACATTTTCATGCTCTTTTCCGGCAGCGGACTGGAACGACGCCCCAGGAATATCGAAAAAACGGCGATCCCGTAACCGCCGTTTCCGATTTTATTTCGCAACTCCCGTAATGCCGTCAACGGAACATTCGGAACGCCTCGTAATTGTTCAGCGCAAAAGGCTCTGTCCGTACCGCCCACTCCACTTCCGATTCGGAAAACAGTTGGCCGGCCCGTGCAGAGCTCATGATGATCTGTTTTACATTGCCAATGACCTTCCCTGTCGTTTCTCCCGACGGCTCGATCGTTACATACTTCTCGGGAACCTGATGCATGGCTCGCGACGATTCGAAAGCGCCGTTCGCCGCCAAAACGAAGCTGCGGCATGCTTGCAGTGGACTGTACAGCGGGGCCCTGTCCCGAATCGCTTCCAGCAAATTGATGTACATCTTGTTCATCAGCGGCTCCGGACCGTAATCGAAGCGTTCTTCCCCTTCGCTTGTGCGAATCGTCATCGTATTATTGGAATGCCAGCAGATGCTTCCTTCGCTGCCTTCGATGTCAATATAAGGACTTACCGTCTGATCGGCACACAAGGTCGTATAGAGCAGCACCTCAACGCCATGCACCGTACGAATACGGACGGAGGCGGTATCTTCGCCTTCGATGCCGTTGGCCCGATATAGCTCCGCTTGAACGGAAGCCGGCTCCGCAAGGCGCGCATCGCCGCTGCCTGCGGCAATCAGGCAATTATTCAGCAAGTGCGAGAACGGGTTGAACAGCGTGCCGTCGAGCACATACTGGCCGTTATGAATGAGCTTGCCGGCCCACGGCGTTCTATCGTAATACGCTTGCGTTCTTTTCCATACGCCGATGCCTGTCACGCGCTTAATCGTCCCGATCGCCCCTTCCTGCATCTTCTGCAAGCAGGAACGAAACGCTTGGCCTGACGTGTTTTGAAAATTAACTTGGCATAACCGTCCTGTCCGCTGCGCCACGGCCGCCATTTCCTCATGATCTTGAATTGTTACGGCCGGCGGTTTCTCCAGGATCACATGAAACCCTTGTTCCATCACGTGAATGCTCATCGGCTTGTGCAAAGGAATCGGCGTCGCGATCGCCACCAGATCGATGTCCGGATGGTTACGCAGCATTTCTTCGTAATCCCGGTAATGTGCGGCACCCGCAGCGTCCCACATGGCGGCGGATTCGGCATGCGCTTCAGGATTCGTTTCCGCATAAGCGGCGCATTCGAGCAAGCCCTCCTCCGCGAGCTGCATAATGGTCTTCGTATGCACTTTGCCGAATCCGCCGATGCCGATGAGCGCAACTTTCGCTTTTGTACGATTCACCGTTAATTCCTCCTTGCTTACCCGTTATTCAACTCGTCTCCTGCGGCATTTTGCCTGCGGTATTTGTTCGGAGACAGCTTGACACTATTTTTAAACGCGCGGTAAAAGGTCGGAACGTTCTCGAAGCCGACTTCAAAGCAAACGGTGACGATATCTTTGTCCGTCTCGGAGAGCAGCTTCTTCGCCACGCTGATCCGCACCTGAGTCAAATATTGCGTCGGCGTTATGCCGAAGCATTCCTTGAATATATTGTTGACGTACCTCGCGCTGATGTTCATGATGGAGGCAATTTCTCCGGCGGTGATCGATTCAAAATAATGCTCGTCGATGTATCTGCGGATCTTGTCGGCCCGCAGCCCGTTGGAATCGGTAATGACGGCTTGTTGACCGGAACGGGCGAGCAGCAGCAATATTTCCTGCAAATAAATCCGCAGCGCCCAATCATTCAGCTGATCGGCGTTGCCCTGCTCGAACATCATTTTGCGCAGCAGCTGTCTGACTTCCGTCGCCATGAACGGATTCATGCTGACAATGGCAGAGCGGGGAAAGCGTTTGCGTAATATTTCATGCTCGACGATCGTTTCCATGGATCGGGCTTCAAAAGCGAGAACGAGCAGCGTAAGCTTCGCCTCGGCAATAATGGAATGATCAGAATGCGGCACGATCAGCACGAGCCGGTCGGGGCACAACTCCGAATAATCGCCGTCCAGCTTGATCGTCCCGCTGCCGTCGAGAACGTATAGTATTTGATGAATCTGATGGCGGTGTTCTTTCACGATGTTGCCGTCCGTATGCTTGCTTTCATATAAAAGAATTCCGTTATCCGGCAGTGTAAGCATCTTGATCTCCAAGCGGCAATTCCCCCAATGAGTAAGACGGTGATACTACCATTTTACTCCGCTTGGAATTCCGCGCAAGACTGATTATGTTTTCGTATGACGAAAAGGAACGGAAACGAGGGAACGCCGGGGGAGCGTCGGCGACGCTCGGCAGCGCAAAACCTCGTGATAAGGTCAGCGTGGGAGCCGGCAGGCACCGATGAATCCATGATATCCATAATTCCAGATTCCCTAGGTTCTCGAGGTTTCCCGGCTGCTCCCTATTTCCCCGGCAAATCCTGCTCTCCCGACCCATCCGGCTTTCCCGAATGTCCCTGCGTTTCGGAATATCCCCGCACTCCCGGCTCCCCTTGCTTCCGAGACGGGTTTACGCTTGCTTCCTCTTCTCCTTCTTCTTCCGGCCAAAAGTAGTAGCAAATGAATTCCGTCTCTAGCAAGAGGCTCGCCCCTTCCCTTTTCCGTTCATCGAGTTATTACACGTGCTCCAGATAACGGCTTTTCGTCAATGCCAGCGCCTCATCGCCCTGCATATCCCAGATTTGCCGGTTGAAAATCTCCACCTCGATCGGTCCCCGGTAGCCGGCTGCTTCCACGGCGCCGCGGATTTTGCGGATTTCGATGACGCCGTCCCCCATCATCCCTCGTCCCATCAACAAGTCCGGCGTCGGGACAATCCAATCGGATACATGAAATCCGAGAATGCGGCTTCCTGCGCGTTCAATCTCACGGTATAAGTTCGGGTCCCACCAAACATGGAACACGTCGACGACGACGCCCACATCTTCGGGCGAGAACCGCTCCGCAAGCGTATTCGCTTGATCCAGCGTGACGATGACGGATCGTTCCGCCGCATACATCGGATGCAGCGGCTCGATCGCCAGACGCACGCCGTGTTCTCTCGCAAACGGAATCAGCTTCTCGATTCCTTCTTGTACATATTGCCTTGCTAGGGCAATGTCCTTATTCGAGGAAGGCCCGCAGACAAGCACCAGCACATCGGTGCCGAGCTCCGCCGCTTCCTCGACCGCCCGGCGGTTGTCGTCCAGCTTCGCCTGACGTTCGGCCGCGGTTTCCGCCGGGAACATTCCGCCCCGGCACAAGCTGGATACCTGCAGCCCCGTGTCTTTGATGATCCGTTTGCTTTCGGCAAGCCCCGCTTCGGCAACCTTGTGCCGCCACGGCGCGATCCAGCCGATGCCGGCCCGCACGCAGCCTTCCGCCGCTTCCTTCAACGTCCAACGGTCCGTCGTGATTTGATTCAAACTTAACCGATCTATGGAATCAAGCTTTGTCATGGGCTGTCTCCTTTACCTGTTCGTTTAGTCCATACCGGACATGGTCAGCATAAGCTCCATCCGTTTGGCCGCAAGCTCGGGGTCTGCAATCAACCCGGCCTGTTCCGCAAGAACGAACAGATCCGCCAGATGGATTGCGCTGCGCGCACCCTCGGCCCCGCCGAGCATCCGGAAATGCGATTGGTGTCCGTTCAAATACGCCATGAACACGATTCCCGTTTTGTAAGCGTAAGTCGGCTTTTGGAAAATATGCCGCGAGAGCGGCAGCGTACGGTCCATCAGCTCGTGGTACCGGTCCGTTTGGCCTGCGTCCAGCGCCTGCAGAGCTGCCGATGCAACCGGCGCAATGGCGTCGAATATGCCAAGCAGCGCGTGGCTGTATCCGGCTTCGTCCCCTTTGATCAGTTCGGGGTAGTTGAAGTCGTCGCCGGTATACATACGTACGTGTTCCGGCAGTTGACGGCGCATGACGATTTCCTTGTTCGCATCCAGCAGCGAGATTTTGATGCCATCGATTTTGTCGGCATGGCTGCGAATGATGCGCAGGCATACGTCCATCGCCGAGTCAATGTCCTTATGGCCCCAATAGCCGGCAAGCGCCGGATCGAACATGTCGCCGAGCCAATGCAAGATGACCGGTCTCGATACTTGCCCAAGAATTTTCCCGTATACCCGTTCGTAATCCTCCGGCCCTTTGGCCACGGCGGCCAGTGCTCGGCTGGCCATCAATATAATATGGCCGCCCAAGCCCTCGATGTACGCGCATTGCTCTTCGTAGGCGGCTTCCACCTGCTCCAGCGTAAGATTCGGGCTGACCGCAAGCTGGTCCGTGCCCGCTCCGCAAGCGACATGTCCGCCGACGGAACGCGCCTCGGTGATGGAATGCGCGATCAATTCCTTCGATCTTTGCCAGTCAAGCCCCATTCCCCGCTGTGCGGTATCCATTGCTTCGGCGACGGCAAATCCGAGCGACCACAGATGGTGCCGGTAAGCCATCGTCGCTTTATAGTCGATCTTGGCACTCGACAACGGATCGTTGTCCGACCATGGATCGCACACCACATGTGCGGCGGAAAAGGCGGTGCGGCTGCGAAACGCGCCTTTGGCGTTGCGCAGCGGCTCGGTATTGCCGAATTCATATATATAAGAAGACCAGTCAGTACGCGGAAGCTTGATTCGGAGTGCCATCGTATGTTTCCCTCCTTATACGGTCAGTTCGGGGATATCGATCCAGCGTCGGTCCCGCCAGGAAGCAAGGCCGATCTCGGACAACTGCGTTCCTTTCGCCCCTTCCAGCAAATCCCACGGGAACGGGGAATCGGTCACGACGTGCTTCAGGAACAGCTCCCACTGAATTTTAAACCCGTTGTCGAACAGCTGGTTGTCCGGCACTTGCTCCCACTGTTCCCTGAATTCGAATGGATTGGGGATGTCCGGATTCCAAACCGGTTTCGGCGTATTGACCCGATGCTGGCTTCGGCAGTTGCGCAAGCCCGCGACGGCGCTGCCTTCCGTACCGTCAACCTGAATCGTCAGCAAATCTTCGCGGTCGACGCGTACCGCCCAGGAAGAGTTGACTTGCGCCACGATGTCTCCGTCAAGCAGGAATGTGGCGTAAGCGGCATCATCCGCCGTGCAATCATAGCGTTTGCCCTGCTCGTCAATGCGTTCGGGGATGTGCGTTACTCCAAGGCAAGACACCGATTTCACCGCACCGAACAAATTATCTAGAACGTAGCGCCAATGAGCGAACATATCGACGATGATGCCGCCGCCGTCTTCTTTGCGGTAGTTCCATGAAGGCCGCTGCCCCGGCTGCCAATCGCCTTCAAATACCCAATAGCCGAATTCCATGCGCACCGACAAAATGCGTCCGAAAAAGCCGGAATCGATCAGCCGCTTCAGTTTAATCAAACCGGGCAGGAACAATTTGTCCTGCACGACACCGTTCTTCACGCCCGCTTCGCGTGCAAGCTTGACCAGTTCAAGCGCATCACTCAAGCTCTCGGCGGTCGGTTTCTCCGTATAGATGTGTTTGCCTGCTGCAATCGCTTTCTTTATGCTTTCCGCTCTCATGACCGTCGTCTGCGAATCAAAATAAATCCGGTAGTGCGGATCGGCCAAACATTCGTCGAGATTCGTGCTCCAGCGTTCGAGTCCGTGCGTCTCCGCCAATGCGCGAAGCTTATGCTCTTGGCGACCAACCAGAATCGGGTCCGGCATAATGACGTCCCCATTCGACAGCTGCACCCCGCCTTGCTTCCGGATAGCGACGATAGAGCGGATCAAATGCTGATTTGTCCCCATTCTTCCCGTTACGCCGTTCATAATAATGCCAAGCTGAATCGTTGCCATGATTGAATAGCTCCCTTCCCTAATAAAAAGATGGTTTTCTATGTTCTATGGCTCCATTCTAGCGCTTTGACTAACAAGGGTCTTATTACTATGGGAACGGAATTACTAATTTTGGAACAAAATAACCCACACCGATGCAACGATGTGGGTTATTGCCGTATTCGCTTCTCTATCGGTAACGATAGGTCGAGAAATGCATGCCTTCGTTTTGCAACTACCAGTACCGATTATCCGATTCAAGAACGTCCCGGAGAAATCTCCCCGTGTACGAACCGTCGACCTTGGCCACTTCTTCCGGTGTACCTTGCGCGACGACCGTGCCGCCGCCTTTGCCGCCTTCGGGCCCCATGTCGATAATATGATCCGCGACTTTGATAATATCCAGATGGTGCTCGATAACGAGTACGGTATGCCCGGCTTCGACCAGTTGGTTTATGCAGTCAATCAGCTTCTGAATGTCCTGCAAATGCAGCCCGGTCGTCGGTTCGTCCAGTATATACAAGTTGTGCGCGCCGCGCTTGATTTTGCCAAGCTCGGTCGCCAGCTTGATCCGCTGCGCTTCCCCGCCCGACAACGTCGTCGACGACTGGCCGAGCCGCAAATAACCGAGGCCGAGCTGATTCAGCACATTCAGCTTATGGAGGATGTACGACTGGTCTTCGAAGAACACGATCGCCTCCTCTATACTCATCTCGAGTACATCGGCAATGGTCTTGCCTTTGATCTGCACTTCCAGCACGTCGCTGTTAAAGCGCGCGCCTTTGCAGGCCGGACAAACCGCTTCGATATCCGGCATGAACTGCAGCTGCGTCGTCACGATTCCTTCGCCTTGGCAATGCTCGCAGCGGCCGCCGTTCTTATGGTTAAAGCTGAAATCGTTCTTGCCGAGTCCTTTCTCGGCCGCCGCCGGCGACTCGGCGAACAATTCGCGGATCCGGTCAAAAAATCCGACATACGTCGCCGGATTCGACCGGCTGCTGCGACCTATCGGCGATTGGTCGATATTGATTATGCTGGAGATCGATTCGTGACCTTCCAGCGCATCATGCTCGCCGGGCACGACCCGCGCATCCTGGAAGACGGCGCACAGCTGCTTGTACATGACTTCATTGATCAGCGTGCTCTTGCCGGAGCCGGATACGCCGGTCACGCAGACCATGATGCCGAGCGGGATGGCAACATCGACATTGCGTAAATTGTTGGCTCTCGCGCCTTTGATCACAAGGGCGGAACCGTTCGACTGCCTTCGTCTGAGCGGCAGATCGATCCGTCGGTATCCGGCCATAAACGAACCTGTGAGCGAGTTCATGTTGTCTCTCAGCTCCTGGGCCGTCCCCTGCGCAATTAATTGACCGCCGCGCACGCCGGGTCCCGGACCGATCTCAATGATGTGATCGGCATTTTTGATCGTGTCGATGTCATGCTCTACGACGATGATCGTGTTGCCGGTATCGCGCAGCTTCTTCAGCGTATCGACGATGCGCACGCTGTCGCGGGCATGCAAGCCGATACTCGGCTCGTCGAGCACGTACAGCATGCCCATCAAACCGGAGCTGATCTGCGTGGACAGCCGGATTCTTTGTGCTTCGCCGCCCGAGATCGTATCGGAGCGGCGTCCGAGGCTGAGGTATTCCAGCCCGATATCAATGAGGAGCGTCAGCCTGCTTGCAATTTCGTGGACGATTTGCCGGCCGACCTGCTCCTTCGCTTCCGAGAACGAGACTTCCTTCAAAAAGCCTCTCAGCTCCTGAAGCGGCATCGTACACAGCTCGTGAATGTCTTTGCCGCCGACGGTCACGCAGAACCGCTGCTGTTTGAGCTTCTTGCCCTCGCAGTCGGGACACGCATGCTCAACCATCACACGCTTGAAAAATTCCTCCTGTGCGCCCCCGGACACTTTTTTCTTCACGAAATTTTTGTACCAACGGTTCACGTCATTGACCATTCCGCCGTAACCGACCAGCCTGCCGTTAAACCGGCTGCGGACGTTCGTCGCCTCCTCCGGGTGCACGATCGGGAACTTCTGTCCCTTTGTTCCGAAGATGAGCATATTCCGAACGTTCTCCGGAAGCTCGCGAAACGGCGTGTCGAGGCTGAAGCCGAAGTGCAGCGACATGCTGTGAAACATGATTTTACGGTGTGTCCACGTCGAGTTCGAGCTAAGCAGCATCGTGTCCAGCGCGCCCTTGGTAATGCTTTTCTCCGGGTTTTTCACAAGAAAACGCGGTTCCGTGCGCATAAACGTGCCCAGACCTCCACATGTCCGGCAAGCGCTGTTCGGATCGTTGAACGAGAAGTAGTTAGCCTGCAGCTCGCCCATCGTAATCTGATGCGCCGGACAGCCGAAACCGCGGTAAAACGACTGTGCGACGGTGCCGTCCGCATCCCCGCCGATAACAAACCGGATAAAGCCGTCGCCCACCAAACTTAAGCTGTTCTCGATCGTTTTCAGCATCATCTTGGACAAGCCGGGCTTGACGACGATTTTGTCGACCACAACTTCAATCTCGTAATCCGCTTCCTCTTCAAGCTCCAGGTTGTCACTCAGACTGTGCACTTGTCCGTCGAGCTTGATGGTTCGAAACCCTTTGGCCCGGATCTCATCGAACAGCGTTTCGTATTCTTCCCCGTACAGCTTGAATACGGGCGCCAGCACTTCTATCTCCGTCCCTTCCGGCAGCGATTGCAGACGATCGATCATCTGATTAACCGTCTTGGTCGGAATCGGATGGCTGCAGAACGGGCAGCATGCGTCACCGGCCGACGCGAACAGCAGCCGCATGAAATCGTACAGATCCGTCATCGTGCCGACGGTCGAGCGCGGGTTCACGATCCCTTTCTTCTGTTCTATCGCGATAACCGGAGACAAGCCGAACACGAAATCAACGTCCGGCTTCTTGAGCTGATTCATCCGGCTTTTGGCAAAAGTGGATAACGATTCGAGAAAGCGGCGCTGCCCTTCCCCGTAAATCACCTCAAAGGCGAGCGATGATTTTCCGGAACCGCTTACACCAGTAATAACAGTAAGTTTGTCCCGGGGGATATTCACGTCAATGTTGCGCAAATTGTTCTGTCTTGCCCCTCTGACTTCAATATAATGTTTCACGTCTTCCGCTTCACTCCTAATATAAGGATCTTTGAGCTGAGCTCAAAGTCTCTCTGCTTATTAGATCTTTGAGTTAGCTCAAGGCTCTCCGCTTTTATTCCATCTCGTCGTCTTCATACATATAGGCCGGCTCTTCAAGTGCAACACGGCTTTTCGGTGTCGCGCCGACGGAAACCGGTATTTTCATAATGAATCCTCGCTCTGCCAGCCAATCGCACGCCGTGAACAGCATCCCGCCGTCCAGATGGATCACCGCCCCAAGCTTGTCGGTCATTTCCGTTAAAGAACGAACGTCCGCTTCCTGCTTCAAATAATCGAGGATCGGTTTGAACAGCTTTTCCGTATGCAGCTCGATATAATCGCGAATATGCCGTAGCGACGTCTCTGCCTTCTCCTCGTGCACTGCTCCGTTTACCAGATCGGTATACACCCGCCCAAAAAATACCGGGTTGTACACGGCCGCCTGCTGCACGGCCTCCCGCATCGGCACTTCCTTATTCACAATGACTTCGATTCTGGCAAGCACATCGATCATCTTGATCATCCAAAACGCGCTGTAGGTGAAGTCTCGTTTGACGTACAGCCATTTTTCCGCTTTGGCTAAATTGCCAAGCAAGAAACAGCCTAGCTGCAGAAGCTGAAGCTGCCGGTCGCGTTCACCGACATAACGGATATCGGCGAAGTACTCCTCGATGCTTTCTTCCTTGGCGAACAGCAGCGTGCTGCGTACGAGCATCGAGTGGCTGACGGAGCCTTGAATCGACTTCTCCACCCACCGTTTGAAATCGTTGCGGGAATCGATGCTCGCGTTAATCGGGATCCCGTTCTCCATGAAACACATGTATCGCTTAACCAGCTTCTGCTCGTGTACGATCAACTTCAAATCGATGTCCGACTTCTCCCACACCTCGTCATAGGAGAGGCTGCCCATCAGAATTGCGGCGATGACTTGATCGTCCTTCTTCAGCTTATCCACGAACGATTCCAGCGCTTGCACGAACAGGGCTTTCATCGTATTGCTCGGGTGGCGTTCCAATCGAATGCCCTCCTCCCTCCAACCCATTTTATCCAAATATTAGCACAGGTCACCACGTCTTTCAAGAACAATTGTTCGCCTATTATGTAACCAGACCTCTGCAAAACCACATCCTTAACGTTAAGAAAAAATAGCCTGGAATGCATCCATGTCCCCTGCTACTTTTTTTATAACACTTCCATATTGGTAACATACATTCGGTAAACCCCGTATGGATCGATTCTCAAATTCGTCCCCGTAATTTTGACGTATCTTGCGGACTGCGGCGTAAACGCGAAGTTCTTACGTCAGCGCAGTCTATTGTAAATTCGTATAATGATCTTAATCCTCGCTAACCGGGATAACTTACAACGCCGAAGATCAGTTTGAACGCACGTCTCGTCTTCGCCGTTTTCTTAAGGCCTTCCTTTGAACTCAGGATAAAGACGGTTTTGCCGATCCAAATCCGAAAGTAAAGAGAATGATAGAGGATAGGCCCTACGATGCCTCTCGCCTCCGTCTCGCTCCCGTCCTCCAGCTCGATTTCGGTGCGGACGAGCCAAGTGTTGCCAACGCCGAATTCGATGTATTTCAGTTGATCCGCCCCCTGCCCAGATGAACCGTGTCTATAATAAAGGCGTTAATTTCATTCTCTTTACTTGGAGCGGCTCGTTGAATTGAATTTCGTTCCACTGTCTGCGCCGAACTTCTTCCAACAGTTTGACGAAAATTCTCCCGATTAAAACACTATCGCCGAGCGCATCATGCCTCTTTATATCCTTATCGTCGATATCGAACCATTGGATCAAAAAATTGGTCGATACGATGTCCCGCACTTCCGGGTATAAATACGTAAACAATGCTTTCGTATCGATGATCGGATTTGTGAAAGGCGGCAGCCCATTTCGTTGACATTCCAGATAAAGAAGCGGCCAGTCAAACTCATACCCTGCCTGCGTGACCAGCACTGTTCCTTTCGTGAAATCTGCGAATTCACGATACACCTCGGAGAACGTCGGAGCGGTTTCCATAATATGATTGGTGACCCCCGTCAGCCGTTCGATGGCTTCCGGAATTCGTTTCGGAGACCGGACAAGCGTCGTGAAGGTGCGGCCGGACTCGACGCCACCCGGTTCAATGATCTTCGCGCCGATCTGTGTGATATGGTCTTCCTCTTGGTTTGGCCCGGTCGCCTCGAAATCAAATATGCAATAGCGCCGTGCAAGCACGTTCTCGATATGAAGCCCCGAGACCGTATATTCCGTATCGGAAATATAGTGGATGATCATCCTTCGCCCTTCTTTCTGCTAGATCCCTCACTCGGCACAAATGGCCGTTAGGTCCATCATACACAAAATGGATGTCAACAAGATCCATATTTTATCCGAAACAAGCTAAATTGTTAAAGCGATTCTTTTCAATTGAGCATGAGTAAGATGCTGCGAGGAACGGGATCTCTGATCCTCCTGTCCTCTCCATTTCTCACCCTTAACAGCCTGTCTCCCATTCTCATCACTTGAGCGTGTTTCCTAAGCTGCAACATTTCTTGCGAAGCAGAAAGGAATCGGCCGATGAAAGGAGAAATAATTATGTCGAACAATACACTTCTTCGAGAGGATGAAAGGCAATGCTGTTACAACAAAAAGATAAGCTCGTCATGATCGGCGACTCCATCACCGATTGCGGCAGAAAAAAACCGGAAGGCGAAGGGCGGACTGACGCGCTTGGCAACGGATATGTGTCGCTCGTCAATTCATTTCTGCAATCGTTCTATCCCGAGCTTGGGATACGCGTTGTCAATATGGGAATCAGCGGCAATACGGTTCGCGATTTGAATGCCAGATGGCAGACCGACGTCATCGACCAAAAACCGGACTGGCTATCGATCATGATCGGCATTAACGACGTATGGCGCCAATACGACTTGCCGCAAGTCGTGGAAAAGCACGTATATATAGAGGAATACGAACGGACCCTGCGGGAACTGGTCGAGCGGACAAAGCCGTCGCTGAAAGGACTCATCTTGATGACGCCGTTCTATATCGAACCGAATGCCGACGACTTGATGCGCGCTGCCATGGACAAATACGGCGAAGTCGTGAGAAAAGTCGCTGCCGAGCATCAGGCCGTATTCGTCGATACGCAAAAAGCGTTCGCTCAGGTGCTGGAGCATATTTATCCGGCAACGCTCGCTTGGGACCGGGTACACCCGAGTATGACAGGCCATATGACGCTGGCCAAAGCGTTCTTGAACGCGATCGGTTTCTCATGGAACGGAGATAAGTAAATTCATGCTTAAACGGAGCAAGAGGCTGCTTGCAACTTTTATTGCAGCCTCCTTATTGATTCATCCCTTCATGTCTACGGTGAAAGCAAACGATACGGATTATGAAGGCCACTGGGCCGAAACGACCATCCGATGGGCGATGGACCGCAGCATTGCGGATGGTTACGGAGACGGCACATTTCAACCAGACCGCATCGTAACCGAAGCGGAATTTCTGGCGATGCTGATCCGTTTCTTCCCGAACAGCCGAGAACATTATTCGGAGCTGATCAGGACTGCGGCTTCTAGTAGGGAGGATTGGTCCGACCCCTACTACAAACTCAGCTCTGAATACGATATTCCAACAAACGGCATGACGGAGCGAAAATCCCGTTTTGAGCCGGTGAACCGTGGACTCGTAGCCCGGATGATTATCGGAACTACAGGAATCAAAGCGCAATTGAGCGAAGCGATTATTTTTATGTTCGAGAAAGGGCTATCGGAGGGAAAATCAGATAAAACTTTGTACGGCTTCGACGCCGAAGGCTCGCTCACACGTGCGGAAGCGGTACAATTCCTGAAAAAACTGGCGGAACAAGGACTGGACAAGGAACTGAAGCCAAGAAGCGTCAGAGTTTCTGCTTCGGCCGATCCCTCTCCAATAAGGTCTATCCCGGAGGATACGGTGCTGACCGTGAAAGCCGATCCAAGCAAAGGTTTTTACTGGGACTATTTATTGTTCATTCCGAGTTCCGTAGAGAATCGGAAAGATCCCGTTCATCTGCTGGTTGAACCGAACAATGGCCAGGGCGTTAGCGATAATATAAGCTACCACGAGCAATATGCGAAAAAAATCGTCGATAGCGGGCCAACAAGATCCATTGCCGAAAGGCTTAGGATCCCTCTGCTTGTTCCTATCTTTCCCCGTCCTGAATCACAATCGGACATGTTTACCCATGCGCTCGATCGGGATACGCTGTTGGTAACCTCAGGTGATTTAAAGCGAATCGATTTACAACTACTCGCCATGCTCGACGATGCGCGGCAGGCGCTAGCCGAAAAAAACGTTCGGATCGAAGATAAGGTGTTTATGAACGGTTTTTCCTCGTCAGCCAAATTCGTGAATCGCTTTGTCCTGCTTCACCCGGAAAAAGTGAGAGCGACAACGACCGGTGGAGTCGGCGGACTGCCTGCCATCCCGGCAGACAAGTGGAAAGGCATCCAGCTGCAATATCCGCTGGGGACGGCAGATCTAAAGAAGCTGACGGGCCATTCCTTTGACCGTGAAGCTTATAATCAAATCGCTCAGTTCATCTATATGGGCGAATTGGACAAAAACGACGCTTACCAATATCGAGACGGCTTCGATCCGGAGGATACGGCTCTGGTCAATGAGTACTTCGGCCGAAACATGATGCCGGACCGCTGGAATAAGGCCCAAACCATATTTCGTGAGCTCAATGCGCCGGCTCGATTCGCAACCTATGCCAATACCGGGCACGAATATAACCAAACGATCGTGAACGATATCGTCGAATTTTATCGCACTAATAGCGGTTCGGTAAACAATTAAAGAGATTAAAGAGGCCGCCCTGAAGGTGATGAATTATTTGACGAGCGAGGAAGTGCAAACGATCGTATCCAGCAAGGCGCAGCGGTCGTCGCTCAAGAACAACAAGACGAATGAGCTGTTCGGCAAAGACTTCCAGTCGCTGAAAGGGAAAAACGTGCAAGCGGTCTTCAAGCAGCAGTATAACCCGAATCCGAAGCCGACGCCGTACGATACCATAGTCAAACCGCCATTGTTCGATGCGTTCAAACGGATGCTCACGGAAAACGTAGACGTCAATACGGCACTGCGAAAGGCAGAAGAGGAAGCGAACAAAATGATCGACTCTATGAAAAAATAGCAGCCGCAGCCTCACGACAAAGCGTATATCTTCCATTTGATCATTAAAGCCGAATCGGTTCAACAATGCATAAAACCCTCTGAGCGCATAACCGTTCAGAGGGTTTCGTTTGGCTGCAGCAGGCCGTACTTCCGTTTGAACCGCTGCAATATTTTGATCCAGGACGCGGCGAACAGCATCAGGAAAAAAACGTTGGATCCGGCGTGTGCGAGGTCAAAATAAAGACTAGACGCATAAAGTGCGGCGATAGCCCCCCAGTCATGCTGGGATAGCAAGCCGGAAGCGAGCCAGAAGTTCATAATCCAACCGAACAGCATGCCCCATACAGCGCCGAACAGCAAGAGCAGCCAGCGGCTTGAGCTTAATACGCCGGTTCGGTTCAACAGTCCGGCCGTCCAGCCCATCATCCCCCACGCAAACATTTGCCATGGCGTCCAAGGCCCCTGCCCGAGAAACATATTGGACACGAGCGCGGCAAACGCCCCGATCATGAAGCCGCTCTCCGCTCCAAAGACGAGCGCCGAAACGATGATGACGAAGCTCGTCGGCTGAACGCTCGGCAGCGGCGCGAACGGTACCCGGCCGACCGCGGCGATTGCCGCCATAACCGCGATCAGCACGATTTCACGGGCTTGCATCTTCTTCACTTCGAAGCGGATGAAGAAAGGCAGCATCGACGCAATGACAAGCGCTATGCTGATCAAAAGATACTGATCGTCGGAAACGGCCGACGTAAAGCCCATGGCGGCTAAAAACAATACCGCTGTTATTACGAAAGCGAGACGGGTACGAGCCACTGATCGAGCACATCCTTATACGTTAATGCTTCCGGGAACCGTTCCCGGACGATCCGGTTGATCGTCGTCGTGTAAAAGTAGTTTTCGCTAAAAAAGGTAGCCGGCGGCCCTTCGGCGGTAATCGCTCCGTCAAACAGCATGGCGCAGCACTTCGCATATTGCGCGGCAAATTCAATATCGTGCGTCACGAGCACGATCGTCAGCCCTTCATGGTGCAGCTCCTGCAGCAGCTCTCCCCACGTTTGCTTCATCAGCGGATCGAGCCCTTTGGTCGGCTCGTCGAGCAGCAGCACCTCCGGCCCGGCCAGCAGCACGCAGGCGAGCGCGGCCCGCTGCCGTTCGCCGCCGCTAATATCGTGCGGATGCTTGGCCAACACGTCCTCAAGCCCGAACCGTTCGATCAGCGTCTGCATCCGCTGCGAGGGGTTCGGATGACGCGAACGATGCACAGCCCGCTGCAGCTCCTCCTCGACCGTATCGTGAAGGAAATAAGCCAGCGGATTTTGCGATAAATAGCCGATGCGCTCCCGCAGCTCGCGTTCCTTCACCGAGTCCACATGTTTGCCCGCAAACTTCACGGTGCCTAGCTGAGGACGAAAAAGTCCCGAAAGCAGCTGCAGCAGCGTCGATTTACCGGCCCCGTTGCCGCCTACAATGGCCGTAAAATCGCCCGCGCGTATGGAAAAATCAAGCTGTTTGACGATGAACGGACTGCTTTTGTCGTAGCGGAAATGGACCCCCCGGCATTCCAGCAGCGTCTTCATAGCGCGGGATGCGCTGTCGTTCGCAGTGAGGCTCCGTGGCACGCGTGTTTTCTTCGCTTGCGAACCCGCTACACGGTCAGCGGTGGCCGCGAACGGGTAACGCTCCAGCCACGCACGCCCTTCCTTCACCGAAAGCGGAATTGCCGTCGCTTGCGATAAACAGGCGTCTTCAGGATCGATGGGAATCCACCCTTTGTCCTTCAACGAGACGGCAAGCTTGACAAGCGAGGGCATATAATCGAAATACTCGCCCATTTCTCCGTCCTCCAGCTTGCCCGCAAGTCCGCGAGGAGTACCGTCATAGCGAATTCGGCCTTCGCTTCCCATTACGACAACACGATCCGCCATCGGGAGCAGCTCCTCGAGCCGGTGCTCCGTCATGATAACGGTCAGCCCGAATTCCTCATTCAACCGCCGCAGCAGCTGCAAAAACTCTTTGGCAGCCACAGGGTCGAGCTGCGCCGTCGGCTCGTCGAGCAGCAGCACGCGGGGCTGGAGCAGCAGCACGGAGGCGAGGGTGACGAGCTGCTTTTGTCCGCCGGACAGCTCGCTCGTGTTGCGGTACAGCCAGTCTTCCATTCCGAAAAAATGCACCATCTCGGCAATTCTCCGGCGCATCGATTCCGTGGAAACGCCGATATTTTCAAGTCCGAAAGCGAGCTCCCGAATAACTTGCTCCATGACAATCTGGTTATCCGGGTCTTGCTGAACGATGCCGATCTGCTTGGCCAAAAAGTACGGATCGTGTTCGTGGAGCGCCTTGCCCATATACCGAAGCTCGCCTTCTCTGCGTCCTACCGGCGCAAGCTCACTCTTCATACTGCGAAGCAGTGTCGTTTTGCCGCAGCCCGACGGGCCGCACAGCACGACGAACTCCCCTTGCCGGACAGCGAGCCGGATTCCGGCAAGTGTCTGCTCCGTATCTTCGGGGTATGTAAAATGCAAATCGGCTATTTCCAGTAATGCCACCGGAGCCACTCCTTTCCTTCAAACCATACAGGCGTACCGAGAAACAGCACGAACAGGCCATAATCCAGCCATTCGACGGCGGACAGTCCAACCGGCTCGAGCGTCGGATAAATCGTGAGGTGGCCGTAACCGTAAATCCGGCCTGCCGCACATATCGCGCCGCTCAGCACGACCCAACACACCGCAGTCAAATCGCGTCCCCGCATGCAGTAGCGCGTGTATGCGCTGCGCGGGCCGAGTCCATAGCCTCTCGCTTTCATTGAATCGGCGGTTTGCAATGCCTCCTCCAGCGACCACGTGAGCAGCACTTGCAGCAGCAGCATGCCGTCTCGTGCCCGTTTCCTCATCGATCCGTGAAGCACGCTGACGCCTTTCGTTCGCTGCACCTGGGTAATGCTGTGCAGCCGTCTGCGCAGCAGCGGAACAAAGCGCATCGCCATCATCGTAACCAGCGTTCCCTTCGGCCAGAGGAACGAAAACAAATAAAGAAACTTATCGCTCGTAATTACACGTTGATAAGAAACAAACACGAGCAACAACGAGACTGTTGACAGCGATACGATCGCACCGTACATGACCGCTTCCAGCGTGATCGGCTGTTCCCCCATATAGAACAGGATATGTTCGCCGCGATGGGAAAACAGCGGGTTCACCACTAGCAGCACGAGCCCGGCCACTACCGCAGCTACAATCGTCCGTACCATCCTTGCTCGCGTGTCGTAGATAAACCCCAGTCCGATAAGCAGCAGCAGAGATGTGGAGAGAAAGAGCGGGTGCAGCAGCAGCATCGACAGCAGCATGACACCGGCGAAGTACAGGAAACAGGGCAGCGGGTGCAGCGAACGAAAGCCGGTATTCACTCGTCGGTTCCTCCTTCGTTATTTATCCGCTTCTTTGCCGACGTCTTTGCCCAGATTCAACGTATACAGCCATTCCACGCTGTCCCCTTTGCTTAACGTGTAAGCGCCGGCGCTTACACTTGGAAATTTGCCGTTCACCCGGTAGAGCCAGCCGCTCTTGGCGCCTTTGTCAAACTCGTACAAATTGGCGATCCCCTCTATATAGCTGCTCTTGCCTGATCCCCGTGTTTCCAGCTGAATTTTCTTTTCTTTGGTGATCCGTTTCAGCACGTCGACGACGGTATCCCCGTCCCGAAGCTCGACCTGCACCGTATCCAGAATCGTCCCTTTCTCCTTATCGCCAACGATGCGAACGGATACGGCAGTCGATTTGGCGTCTTGTCCGGAAGCAGGTGCGGGCGCGTTCTGAGCCGGCGGCGACTGCGGCGCTTCGGCAGCGCCTGGGCTCGTCGTTGCGGGCTCCGTTGCCGAAGCGGCAGGCGACGAGGCGGTGCCGGCCTGTGATGCGGAAGCCGGCGGCGATACGCTTGCATCCGGGGCTTCCGGTTGCGCTGTGCCGGTCGACGCTGAGCTCGATGCCGCTTGCGCCGGTGTCGTCGCTGAGCTGGAAGACGATGCCCCCTGCGCATCGGTCCGCGATGCACCGGAAGCCGAAGCCGGCGGAGTGGACGAGTCTGTCGACGGCGTGCCCGACACCGTCCCTACTTCGTGCTTAGCGACGCCGTTCTGCAGGGGCGACGACGGCGCCGTCGGCTGCGCCTGGGAAGCCTGCAATTCGCCCGGCTTCGAAGCGTTGACCGTTTCAGCTGCACTGTCCGGTGCGCCCGTTATCCCCTGGCGTACGGGCGACACCCCCGGGCTCATTACGCTGTTGTTCTCGCTAACCGCCTGTCCGGTTCCGGAGGATGCCCCTGTCATCGCATGGGCCGATATCCCCCGCTGCTCCAACGGGTCAGTAGAGCCGCCGGTAGTACATGCACTCAGGGAAACCATCAACACGATCAAAGCTCCTGGAAGCCAAGTTTTGCCGTACAGCGTTCGACGCAAAGGAATCCCTCCTTCGAAAATGATGGCCTAAGCCCATTAGCTGACAGTTAACGATACCATTGTTGTTTTGCCAATGAACCCTTTTGAACAAACCTATTATATTGATGAAATGGAGCGAAGAGCACCTTCGGTGCCCTCCGCAAAAAACAGATCATTTAAGTCTTTTCTCATACACGCGAACCATGACCGCCGCCGCCATCTCCCGGGTCACCGTCGCCGCAGGCTGGAACCGGCCCTGGTCGTCACCTTCCATGTAGCCGCTCTCGAACACGCTGCGGATCGCCGGAACCGCCATTTCGTACGCCTCGTTGAGATCAGTGAAAGGATCGGACTTTCCGGCCGCCGTCTCGGGCATCCGGAACGCTCTGGACAGCACGAGCGCCATATCTTGCCGCGTCATGCTCCGGTTCGGATCGAACGCTTCTTCGGAGATGCCGCTGGCAATGCCGAGCTCCGCCGCTTTCGCCACATAGCCGGCATACCAACTGCCCGGCTCCACGTCTTTGAACGCAGTCTTCACATCGGCGGTTGGAGCGGTGCCCATCAGTCTCAGCGTCATGGCAACGAACTGGGCGCGCGTCAGCTTCTCCTGCGGAGCAAACCGCAGTTCCTTGTCGCTGACCCCTTCCATCAGTCCGTAGCGGACGGCCTTCTTCGCATATTCGGCAGCCCAAGGAGAGATGTCGGCCGCATCCGCGAATACGGGTTCGGAAACCGAACGCGCAGCAGCCGGTTTGGCTGCTTGGTAAGCCGCCAAGCTGAGCAGCGCCTGTTCCGTCGCGATGCTGCCCGACGGTTCGCCCTTCGTATGGGCAAAGCCGCCGTCTTCCTGCTGATAGCTGAGCAGCTCCGTCACGACCGTACGACCCGATTTTACAAATCGCGGATCATCCGCATGAATGCCGAGACGGACGAGCGCCAGCAGCACTTGCGCCGCGCTTTCGCTGTTTTCTTGCCCGCCGAGACGGAAACCGCCGTTTGCCTGCTGCTCGCTGGACAGCCAGGCGAGCGCTTTGCCGATAGCGGACTTGACTTCGGCGTTGTCCCGATAAGGCGCGAGCGCCGCAAGCGCCATTCCCGTCAAGTCGAGGTTCGACGCGTCCCCGCGGTCCAAAGGCCAGCCGCCGTCGCTATTTTGCGCTTGCAGCAGCCAGCGGATCAATTTGTCCTCGTTCCAAAGCGCATCTGCCGATACGCGGTATTGGCCCGAACCTAATACCGTAAGCGCAAATATCGGACCGTTCGTTCCTTGCGCCGTCATGCGTTGGTTATTTGCAATCGCCTCGATCAGGTTATAGCCTGCAATGCGTTCCGGATCGCCGCCGGCCGCTTTGACCCCGATGGCCAGCCGTTCGTAATCGGTCACGTTCCGTACAATGCCTTTTTTCTCTTCCAACATGCTTTCTGCAGAAGCAATGTAAGCGGGCGGGACTTGAACCCCTGCCGTCGCCAGCGCGTACGCTTCCCAATCGGATAGCTCCGTATGGCTTTGCACATACTTGACCGCTTTCTCGATCGCCTTGCTCACATCGTCGGCGGGTTGTTGCTGCACAAGCATGCTTTTATCGATAACGGCGAATTTCGTAAAATGATCGACTGTACCTGTGATAACGCCGGTCTTGGAATCGATCACGGCCGGAATCGGAATCCACTGCGACGTCTGCTCGTTCAGCCACACCATCGCCAGCTGCGTAAGATCATCCGCGTCCAGCGACGTTCGGATCGATATATAGACAGGGTAATCGAATGTTGTTCCGGTTGGACCGAGCTCGTAGATCGAAGAGATCAGTTCCTCGCGCCCACCGGCGTTATCCAGCTCCTGAATCGACAGCTGTTTGTCTTCCTGCAAAGCTTTTTCCGGAATGCGCAGCCTTACTTCTTCTTTCTCATCGGTGAGATCGACGGCGTCCCGCGCAGAAGCGGACCGTTCCAACGCCACCTTGTTGGCTGCCAGCGTTTGCCTTAATTTTTGTTTCTCTGCGTCCGTCATTTTTTGATTGCCGTTCAGCACACGTACCGTTTGAACCTTCGGATCTACCGGACTCGTGTTGGCGTAACCGATCGGAATCAGAGCCAGGTTGCTCTCAAGCTCGCTCGCGGCATTCGGGCTCGTCTGAATATTGCCCGCACCCGGAGGAGGCGTGCACGATTCGGTCAGCGCCGCTTTCACGTCATCGCCGCCGTTCTTCGTATAACGCCAGTCGACGCGGTCCCCGATATTGATTTTGTAGCCGCCGGCGCTTGTCGTCGGGAACGAGCAATTGACCGCGTACATCCAGCCGCTCTTCGATCCTTTATCGAATTCGCGCAAACCGTCGATTCCGCTTACGTAGGCGCTGGAGCCGCTGCCCTTCGATTGTACCCGACCCGCCCCCAAGGCGCGAATGAGGACGGAAAATGCCGTATCTCCGCTCTGCCAGTCAAGCGACTGTGAAGACAAGATCGTTCCAAGCTTATCATCGCCCGCCACGCTGATCGTAATCGTTCTTGACGGGGGCACCGGTCCTCCCGGAACGGGTCCCGGATTATCGTTCGCAGTTAAGCGTTTGACCCCGCGAAGCACGGTAGGATAGCCGTTAACGAGCGGTCCGGTAACGACAATCCGCTGGTCCGCCGCCGTATACCCGTTCGGGAATTCGGCGATGCCCTGCGCGCCCGTCCATACTTTCTGCTCTCCGACCTGCACATACACTGCAGCAGCGACGGAGACCGCCGGGGAACTGTATAAATTTTCGATCTGCGTTACTTTTACGCGGAACGGTTCGCCTGCAACAGGTTCCTCGGGTGCCAATGAAATGTCTGCGAGCATTTTGAAAGCATCGTAAGGCCCGTAGAAGATGGCAAGCTCGTCACCGTCTTGCAGCTTAACGTCCTTCCAAAGATAATCGTTGGTCCATTTTCCGTCCCGTTTAATATTGAAAGCCCAATAATCATATGAACTGCCGTATACGTACTTCGATACGGTTCCGATCTTCGTTACGTCGAAGAAGAAACCGTCTGAAGTCTCGACAGGGAGATTGTTCTGAGCAGCCAGCAGCTGCAGCGCTTCGAGCGGTGTTTCGGCCGATAGATCCCCTTCCGCAAGCGTCGTGTCCTTATGTTCAATATGGACATATACCGATGCTTTCGGCTGCGGATTGCCTTCCGAAGGCAGGGGAACTTCATACTCCCCGCCTTGCCCGCCGGTTAGCGTATTGAAAGCAAGCAGGGCAAGCAGCCCCTGATACGTCGCAGATTTGTCAGACGACGTTCCGTTTGTAACTGCAAACCCGCCGTCCGCGTTAAAATTACGGAACAATGCGGTCAGCAGATTCCCGTAAATTTTATCAAAACTTCCCGTTCTTCCGTCGATTTGCTGCGCGGAAAGTCCTAAAATTACATAAGCCAATGTATTGCTGTTGGCAATGCCGCTTTCCGAATTTAAGTCGCCGTTCCCCGACTGTATCGATGCGATCCAAGCCGTTGCTTTCGATACAGACGCTTTCACGTCAGAACGATCCTTGTATGGAGCAAGCGCCCATAGCGCCGCACCGGTCAAATCCAGATCGGACTTGCTATTGTCCAGTGCCCAGCCCTGATCCGGAATTTGACTGCTCAACAGTCGGCTGACCAGCTTATCCTGCGTCCAGGTTGCGTTCACCGGAACCTGGTACGATCCGTTATTCAATGCAAGAAGGGCATAAATCACCCCGTTAATTCCCTGCATTTCGAGCTGCGGATGATTGTAAATCCGCTCGATGAGATTGATCCCTCCGAAAGAAACGGGATCCCCTCCCGCCGCCTTGACACCTAGCGCCAATGTGACGTAGTCGGTTACTTTCGCTTGAACCTCGAGCCTCGCTGCTTGCTTCTTGGCTTCACTCAAATACTCATCCGTTGACGGCACCGTCTTGCCTGCCGCATGAAGCGTATAAACATACCAGTCTCTCAGTTCTGTATTATTCACGTCCCAATGATTCGCAACCCACGCGGACGCTTCCTCAATTGCTTGCGAAACCGTTATTATCCGGGTCTCCTCGCCGGATCCCGTATCGGTCTGGAGCGCGTTCGCAGCTGCAACACCGGCGAAGCCGCCGATGCCGCTAACGAGCTGCGCAAACAGCAGCAGGCCGATGACCAGCAGATAAAACGGACGTTTCCATGCACTAATTTTGCCCATTGTTCTCGCTTCTCCCTCTCTTCTCTCTGAACTGCCCATTTTCATAGAACCGTTGCTTAAGCCGGGAACAAGCCAAAAAAGGCACCTCCCCGAATGGAAGATGCCTGCGATCGTATGGATAGGATGCCGAAACGAAAAACCGAAGCCGCCGATGCAGAAAACGATGTTTCTGCAGCCAGAGCATAGCCGGTACAGCCGCCGATCTCACACCTCCCTATATCGCGTAGGTTCCTGGGGTGTTAACGAACAGGCAGGTCTCCTGACTTGCGCATCGACGCTGGCCCGCTTCCTTCCCATTTCTTGCGAAACAGTGGCTCTTGCGGGGGCTCCTCGCTTACAGTGGCGCGACCGTACCGGATTTTCACCGGTTTCCCTATTATGACGAGCTTCCAAGCTCGCCACCCGTTCTCTTTTTTAAAACTATGAAAATGACTTCATTATCTTATCATGACGGCTTACGCTCGTCTACAAGAAAAGCAGACGCCTCGCCGGCTATTGCTTGAACACGACGATCAGCACCCGGCTGTTTACAGCCGTAATGACAAAAATAACCGATAGCCGGGCTTGTCCGAAATAGTACAATGAAATGGCGGCCGATCCAAAAACCAAGATCTCAAATACCAAACGCCCCAGGTTGCCCACATCATATGTCGCTTTGGGAGATACGAACAGCCCCCATATGATCGCAGCAAGCAGCGGGGCTCCTATGCCTAGAGCGATTTTCAAAATCCAGCCGTTTCCGGTTCGAAAGCCCCAATACCCGAGCGCAGTCAGCGCGCATAACTCCAAAACAAACCGTAATAACAAATTTGCGCCTTTTACAATCTCCAATCGTTATTCACGCTCCATCCGTTTTTTTGATTATCGCATACGCGATGAAATCCAAACAGTTCCGGCTTTTGATTTAAAGCAAATTTATTTGGGATCGAATGGCGTTCCCGCTCCGTACCCGAAGCCGCTTTAAAAAAAAAGCAAAAAGAGGGGCGGTCCCCTCTTTTTTGGGCTTTTATTTTCTAGACATGTTGCCCTTCCAACGAAACTCTCATATATTATCACGGATTTGCGTTCATCATTTACTATCGTTCGGAGGGAATAGCGTGCTTCAATATCCTTTTTATCAACCTTGGGTGCCTTATGCCTACCCCCCTGCAAGTACCGGAGCTATGTTTTCGGACATGGATTACTATGGATACCGGAACGAGGCTCAACCTGAATCGTACAAATCTTTGCAAGAAGCGCTTGCCTTAATCAAACAATCGGTCCAGGGCGAACGGGAAGACGAATTATTTTATGACTATCTGATTTCCATCGCTCCTACGCAGGAAGAAAAGAAAATCATCGAAAGCATACGGGACGACGAGCGGAAGCATAACAACATGTTTAGAACCATTTATCAAAACTTGACCGGCCAAACGATTACGGCACTCGAAAGCACTTCATTCGAGAAACCGGCTTCATACATTGACGGCGTGAAAAAAGCGCTGTTCGGCGAGCTGGCCGCAGTCGAGAAATATCGCGATATCCGCGCAGGTCTGCCCAACCGCTATTACCGTGACATGGTATTCGAGATTATAACCGACGAAATCAAACACGCTACGAAGTACAACTACATTTTATATTTGGACCTGAGTCGGAAGAAATAAAAAATATTTCCAATCGACATATCACTTGGATGATTCGCCTGGCAGGCTGCTTAAACCAACAAATTGCTCCAACCGCGCCTTTTGAAGCAGATGGTGCCGGTAGTGCATCTCGACCAACTGAAACCACTCGACCGCGTTCAGGTCGCCGAATCTCGGATGAGCCTTCGTGCCGCTCTCCTGCATATCCGCAAGCGCGGGCTCCACTTCCTGCATGCGCCGCACCACATCGTTCAGTCCCGCAACCAGCTGTTCCTTGCTTTCCGGCTGCGCGGGCGTATATTCCGGCGTGGCCGGCACTTGAATGCGGATCCCAGGAAAGCTGCCTTGCGCAAACACCAGGCGGCCTGCCTCCGTTTTTCTTTCCGTACCACCGGTTTCCGCAGCCTGCTCCCGGCAAGCCTCGATATTTCGCAAATGCAAATATAGCGTCCCCTGAATCAAATGAAGGTACATTTGACCTAACGACCATTCGTCGTCGGATGGTTTTCTCGTAAGCTGCTCTATCGTCAGCGGCTCCAATCCGCGAATATATTGCCGGACCAAGTTTTCAAAACGGTTCAATGTCTCTTTCGTGTTCATTTACTAGAACAGCTCCTTTGATATGGAATCTGTCTATACGATACCAAAAAGCTACTGACAGCAGTATGTCAGTAGCTTAACAGCATCCTTTCAATTTCTTGCCTGATCCGTGTGCGCATCGCTTCCGGTTCGAGCACGACCGCATGACTCCCCCATCCGAGCACCCAAGGCAAAACATCCGTCAACTGACGGACGCGGAGCGTGACATAACAGGCTTCATCGGTCGTTTCGATCATATGGATATAGTAGGAGCGATTTTCCTCGATTTTCGCAGCGAAACCGGCCGGAAACCGGACACGTATGATGCAGTTTCGATCGTCCGGCGGTGCGTACTGCTCCAGGTTAAAATCGTCGGGACGCGCAAAGCGCGAATCCAACAGCTCGAGCCCGCTCATGCGGCTCAACCGAAAATGGCGCAAATCTTGCCGAAGCTCGCAAAAAGCGATGATGTGCCAAACGCCGCTTACAAGCACGAGCCCGTACGGCGAGGCAATCCGCGTTATGCCCCCGCCTTCCTCCGGCGCTGCCGATCCTTTGACATAGCGAAAGCGTACCTGACGCTCTTCGAGGACGGCAAGTCGCAGCAGCGTCAGCTTCCGCTTCTCCGGGTCGGTTACGTTTCTGCCCGGATTTAGCATCCTGAGTCCGCTCCGGACTCGCGCCGCCTCCTGCAGGACGGTTCCCGGCAGCACCGACTCCAGCTTCGCGCGGGCCGCTTTCGCCTTGGAGCGGTAGTCCTCGTCGAATTGCTGCTCCACCATATCTGCACCGAGCAGCAGCGTTACCGCTTCTTCCGGCAGGAAGCTGACCGGCGGCAAAAAATAGCCGTCCATGAGCGAGTAGCCTTGACCGGGTGCGCCGATGACAGGCACCCCGGCTTCGCTGAGCGCCTGAACGTCGCGGTAAATCGTACGTACGCTCGTCTCGAACGTCACGGCCAAATCTTCCGCCCGCAGCGTCCCTTTGCGCTGCAGCTCCAGCACAATGGCCAGCATCCGGTCGGTCTTATTCATCGTCTGCCCCAACCTCCATTCCGGTGACTACACTTCGACGACCGTTAGTTCCTTCGGAAACGAGGTCAGAACCTGAACGCCTTCCTTCGTGACCAAGACGTTGTCTTCAATCCGCACGCCGCCCAAGCCCGGGATATAAATGCCCGGTTCCGCCGTAAATACCATCCCTTCGCGCATGAGATCGGCATTGTTCGCATGGATGGACGGATATTCATGAATTTCCAGGCCGAACCCGTGCCCCGCCCGGGTAATGAAGTATTCGCCGTATCCTTTTCGTTCAATGCAGCTTCGCGCCGCAAGATCGAGGCTGGCGAAGGAAGCTCCCGGGTGCACCGCCTGAATCATTTGCATGTTCGCCTGCAATACGGCGTCATATATTTCCCGGCACTTGTCGCCGACGTCGCCTACGGCGAACGTTCTTGTCAGGTCCGAAGCGTATCCGTCGATAAATACGCCTGCATCGAACAGCAGCAGCTCGCCTTCCTGAATCGGTTCCATACCCGGTACGCCATGCGGCAGCCCGGTTTTGGCGCCCGATAACACCATCGTATCGAACGAGGGACCGTCCGCTCCGAGCTTCTTCATCCTGTGCTCCATTTCGGCTACGAGATCCAGCTCCGTTACGCCGGGCTTTACGAGCGGCAGCGCTTGATGCAGCACTTCCTCGATGCAGCGGATCGCTCTCCGGATAGCAGCAACCTCCGCATCGCTTTTCACGACACGAAGCTGAGCCAGCTGCTGATCTATATGCACCGCTTCCTCCGCTCCTGTCGCTTCCATCAAACCGTGATACCGCTTCACGTTCAAATGGTCTTCCTGGATGCCGATCCGCTTGATCGCACCCTTCATATGGCGCTTCAGCACTTCATACGGATTATCCGTGTCTTCTAGCGGAACGATGCGGCTTACGCTCGAGCTTTGCACCGCCTTCTCATAGTCGAGCAGCGGCACGAGGAGAAACGGCGGTTCGTTGCGCGGGCAGACGAGCGCCATAAACCGCTCATGCGGTTCCGTATAAAAACCGGTAAAATAATAAATAAGCTTCGGCAGCGTAACGAACGCAGCATCCAAAGCTTCCGTCTCCAGTAGGGAATACAATTGACTTAACCGTTCGTTCATCGCGAATAACCGCCCTTCATCCAATATACAATCCGTTCACGTTACGCAGATTATAACATACTTGAAGTACGGAATCCTTTGGCTGATCCGAGAGGCTGCTTCTTTCCGGCAACATCCATTCCGCCGCGAAACGTCCGGACAAAAAAAAGAAGCGGCAGAGAAACGCGTTCTCTTACCGCAACCCTTGCTGCTGTTTCAACAAATCGCGAATTTCCGCAAGCAGCTCTTCTTCTTTGGACGGCTTCGGCGGCTCCGAAGGCTTGTCCTCTTCTTTCCGCTTAAATTTGCTTAGCGCCTTGATGAACAGGAAAATCGAGAATGCGACAATGAAAAAGTCCAGAACCGTTTGCAAAAACACTCCATACTTCAGAATGGCGCCGCCAAGCGGTAAGTGAAGCCCCGACAAGTTCAGCCCGCCAAGCAAAAGGCCAAGCAGCGGCATAAGCACGTCGTTGACTAGCGAGGATACGATTTTCCCAAATGCCGCTCCGATGATAACCCCGATTGCCAGATCGAGAACGTTTCCCTTTAACGCGAATGCTTTAAACTCTTTCCACATCGTGTAAAAAACCTCCTTAACCATTTCCAATGCCGCCCTGCGCCCCAATAACCGGCATACAAAAGCGCGGCGGCATTACCGTTGTTTTTGAGGCAAGCGATTGGACAAGCTCTTCCTATATACGACTTGTCTTTACTCGCCAACGGGTAATAGTATAACACCAACAGCGCACATTATCTTCATAAAAATTGAAAATGGCCGCATCGCATGCGGCGGCCATTTCATGAGCTTCGCCCTTAATTCGACGGCTCCAGGTAGAACGCCGCACCGCCGCGCTCGTTGACCGCCCGGGCGGTCATGCGGTGGTACTCGGCAATTTGCCGGACGATGGTCAGGCCCAGGCCGAATTGGCCGTTCGTTCCGGTTCGGAACGGTTCGAACAGCTCGGCGGCAGCCGCTTCGTCCAGCATCGGGCCGTCGTTCCATATGCGGACCGTCGGCTGGGCCGGCTGACCGGCGTCCGCCCCGGCGCTCTCCGCCGGATGCTGCACTTCGATCGTAATGCGTCCCTTGGCATAACGCAGCTGATTATCCAGCAAGTTTTCCAGCGCGACACCCCATTGCTCCCGGTCGCCGCACACCATCGTATCGCTGTCCGCCTCCACCGCCCATTCAATATCGGTCCTCCGGTAGCGCAGCCGCTCCACCACGTCCTCGATCACGGTTTTCAGATCGAACGGCTGTAACGATTTTTCGCGTGAGGAAACATAGTTCAGTTTATTCAAATACAGCAGGTCGCGAACCCGCTTCTCCAGCCGGTCCGATTCTTTCATTATGACTTCGACGCTCTCCTTCAAGCTGCCTTTCGGAAACAAGCCGTCCATAATCGACTGAGCGTAGCTGCGGATCACCATCACCGGCGTTTTCAGCTCATGAGAAATATTTTGCAGGAAAAACTGCTGCGCTTTATCTTGCCGAACCAGACGCAGCCGCATCGTTTCGATCGCGCGCGCCAGACGGCCGATTTCGTCCGATCGGGTCGTCGCAAGCGGCTCATGCCAGTCGCGTTCGGACATGCGCCCGACGTGGCGCTCCATCTGCACGAGCGGGCGCGTCAAATATTTGGCGAGCGCAAGACACGGCAGCCAACTGCACAAAATGAGCGCGACCATCAGAAGCATCAACCGCCCGAACATCGTATATACGAGATCATTGCGGTAGTTGCCCCACGAATAAGACACGACATAGCCCGGTTTCCCGGACAGCTCCTCTTTGCGGATGACATAAAAGATCGTTTTGTTGTCGATGTTCCGCGAATATTTCTGTACCTCACTTTGCTGCAGATGCGCGTCCTGCTCGATCGCTTCCACATACGTTTGCGGAAGCGCCGCTTCGGAGCGGCTGATTTCCGCCGATCCCATGATCAGCATATGCTGGACAACCGGTGCTTCGGGAGGCTGCAGCGAACCGGCAATCCCGACAGCAAACGGCCTCGCCGGCTGCGCCTCGATTTTACTCATGCTGATCGTTTGCCGGTCCAACATGATTTCATTGGACTTGATCCTCATTTCCAGCGGATCCACTCGCGCGTCCTGCTTCCCGATTCGCAGTTCCTTCACCGAAGAAACCTCTTTCTGTGCCGCCGCGTCCTGCGGTTCCATCGAGTCTTTTGTCTTCTCGACCGGAGCGATCGGCAGGATCATCACCGGCTTGGCAAAGTCCACGGTCGCGGAAACCGACGTCGCTTCTTTGGCTGAAACGGAAAACCCTGCCGTATTTTGGGCTTCAAACCGTACGGAAGCTTGCGAATCCATCAATAGATCGTAAATTTGATCGGTAAAAAAGCCCTTCAGCGTCCACGGCAAAAAGAGGGCCAGCATAATAAAGATGCTCAGCGTAATCGAAGCGAACACACCCCATATTTTCACGGCAACCGGCCAGTTTTTCATGCTTTCACCATCCTGTATCCGAATCCGTATACGGTCTCTAGCCGCAGCAGCGGCAGCTTGCGGCGCAGCCGCCGCACCAGATCGTCGACCACACGGTCGGAACCGAAGTAATCGCTGCCCCATACGGCCGACAGCACCTGCTCACGCTCCAACGACTGGCCTGCGCGCAGCGTAAAATACAGCAGCAGCTCGAACTCCTTGCTCGTCAGCTCGATCGGCTGCCCGCTCTCGTCTTTGACCTGCCTCGACCGTTCATCCAGCGTATACGGCCTGCACTGATGCACGCCCGGATACGTTTCGGAGTCGTACACCCGCTCCAGCAGCTTGCGCGTTCGAATCACAAGCTCGCGGGGAAGAAACGGCTTGGCCATATAATCGTCGCTGCCGAGCTCGAGTCCGACGATCCGGTCGATATCGGCGTCTCTCGCCGAGATGAAAATAACCGGCAGCCTCGGCTGATCCGCTTTGATCTCCCGGATCAGCTGGTAGCCGTCGACGCCGGGCAGCATAATATCGAGGATCCACAGGTCCGGCCGCTCCGAAATCGCAGCACGCGCCGACTCGCCATCAAGGAACGAACGCACCTGCCAGCCCTCGTTTTGCAAATAGACGGTGAGCACTTCGGCCAAATCGGCCTGATCCTCTACCAGAAATATCCGATACATCCGTCTTCCCTCCCGTTGTGTTTTAAGAAAAAAGGGCGCTGCGTAAAAGCCAACGCCCCTTGGAATACGTACAGCCGCAGCATAAATGGCATGCAATGGATCCTACTGCTGTTCCGTTTGCTGTGTCTTCATCTTCTCCGTGGCTTCTTTCATTTCCGCCGTCTGTTTGGTGTAATCGTCGAGCAGCTTCGGCAGCAGTGCCCGAATGGCCGATCCGTCGCCGGATTCCACCGCCTTCGCGAAATCGTCCTGAAGCTTCATGCTCTCCGTCCATTCCTTCTTCATTGTACCACCGGCGGCGATCGCCTTGGTAGCCGACACATGCAGCTCTTTGCCCTGCTTGATCTCGAACCGGATGTTGTCGGTGCCGTCAGCACCTGCCGAAGCGTCGTCGAGCTTTTGGATTTTTATGGCTTCGACCGGAGTCGCAGGGTCTGTCTTAAGTATAACTTGCTTTTCCAACGTTTTCGACATGTCGCTCTCGACCTGCTTGCGTTCCTCCAGCGCCGCATTCCACTGTGCCGCGCTATCCGGAGCGTAAGACTGAACAAGCAGCTGCATGTATTTGCGTTCATGCACCGGGTTAAACAGCATTCCCGCGGATCGTACGAGAACCGCTCCGGCTTTCACCGCAGGCACCGCTTCCTGAGCCTCCGTCTTTACCTCGACGGGCTTTGCCGTTTCGGCCAGCGCCGCGCCGCTCGCCCCGAGAACCATCGTCAACAATACCGACCCGGCGGTTAACGTTTTTAACTTTTTCATTTGATTAGCACTCCTTCACGAATGGGTTCTTGTCGGTGGGACGTCTCCCCCGCGTTATTAAAGTAACAAAACAATGCGGACAAATTATCGGATGATTGTGGGAAATTATGTGATGGCATGAAAAAGGAGCCTCCGCCGGAACGGGACTCCTTGCACGCTGCCGCGTGAAGCGGCTTATTCGGATGAAATCGCTTCGTAAAATGACAATCGGTTGCCGAACGGGTCCGTTACGCTAATTTCTTTCGTTCCCCACGGCATTTGTTCCAAGCCCGGCCTCGCATACTTGTAGGCTTTCGCCAGCAGCTTCGCATGCAGCGCTTCGATGCCCTTCACTTCGATGCGGATCGCAGCCCCCGGACTGCAATCGCCGTGATGCTCGGACAGATGAAGGATGCACTCGCCGTTTGAAATTTGCATATACAGCGGCAGTTCCGCTTCGAACCGGTGCTCCCAATCGAGCTGAAACTCGAGAAACTCCATGTAAAATTGCTTGGCCTTGTCCGTGTCAAACATGCGCAAAATCGGCGTCGTCGCCTTGATACGAACGTCAGATGATCCCATAGCTTCCTCCATTACGAATCGGATTGGAAAAGCATCTTCCTGCGATCATTGTATCAATTTTCGGTGAAGCCGCTCAAGCGAAATGTGCGTGAAGGACCATAACGGATTCCGTTATCGTCGGACTTGGCTCATGCCCGCCCGATGTTCACCGTCGCCCCGGTCTCGTACGATTGCTGCGCCGCCAAAGCGATAGCCAGCGCCGCTTTGCCGTCCCGTTCCGTCACGGACGGTTTTTGGTTCGTTCTGACGCATTCGATAAAGTGAACCAGCTCCATCCGAAACGCCTCTTGAAACCGTTGCGGAAAAGACGGGACGATGTCATGCAACGAGCCGCTTCGGGTTTGGATCCGGATATCGTGATGCTTGAGCGAACCGATGGCGATGCTCCCCTCGGTGCCGATCACTTCCCCCCTGATGTCGTAGCCGTAAAAAGCGTTTCTGCCGACTTCCGCATCGCCTGCCGCTCCCGAATTGAACGTCATATAAGTGAGCGATTGGTCGATATCGCCGAGCGGCTTCATGAAATCGTGGACCAAAACTTGGCCATGCGCCGTCACCGAGCTCACTTCCGAATTCATTAAAAACCTGGCCATATCGTATTCGTGTATCGCCATATCGAGAAAGATGCCGCCGCTGTGCTTAATGAATTCCGCCGGAGGCGAACCCGGATCTCTGGAAACCGCTTTGAAATAAATCGGCTTGCCGATGTCGCCGGCAGCGATTCTGCGTTTCGCTTCGGCGTAAGCCGGGTCAAACCGGCGCATGAATCCGACCTGGCAAACGATCGAGCTGCGCTCCACTGCCTCGATGATCTCATCCGCCTCATCCAGCCGGCCGGTAAGCGGCTTCTCCACGAATACATGCTTGCCGCTGGCAGCCGCTTGCTTAATCAACGCCCCGTGCAGAGGCGTCGGGGCCGCGATGACGACCGCATGAATCGCCGGGTCTTCCATCCAGTCGTCCGCGCTGCGAGCCGAGCCGCGCACGCCCCATTCCAGAGCAGCCTTCTCCACTAAAGCACCGTTCGGATCGAACACACCCGCCAGCTCCGCTCCGGGAATGCCCGCAGCCAAATGAGCCGCATGCCGGTTACCGGCACGGCCAAGTCCCATCACCGCCACGCGGACTTTATCCGGCATCGCTATCCCTCCCATCGCTGCACACGCAGCCGAGGAATGGGTCGTGGATGCGGCCGCTGCTGCCGACCACGTCTCTCGTCAACAGGCTGTACTCCCGGCCGGCTATATCGGTTACCGTACCCTCAGCTTCCCAGACCCTGTGCTTTTCAAATACCAAATGCTCCATTCGTTACCGTCACTCCTTTGAGTTATATTCGGTTTTCTAAATCATTCGTGCTGGAAGCTACCTTTTCGCACGCTAATCTACCGTCCGTCGCTAAACGTTCAAAAAGCCAGCAATTTAGGAGTTGATCCAATAAATATGTTCCAACCACCAGTTTATTCTTAGAAGGAAACCGGGCTTTGTCCAACACGTTCGATTTACCAAAAATATGTGCATACCGGTTGGAAGACCCGGGTATTGAGCTCATCATTTTTGATTTACGTCAATCCAAATTTTACATTTTATCCCTGACAATCGGACATACATTAAAAAAAATTTATTTGACCATACAAAAATATATATATATATAATTATATATAACAGCGTACAGGGTGGAGAGTTTCATTGAACAGCACATTGGATAGACTGACCGGTTTATTGAACCGTAAAGAACTGGAGCTTCGATTGAAGCAGAACATTAAGGATCAGGAGCCTGTTGCCTTGGCTCTTATCGATATCGATCATTTCATGGAAATCAATAATCAGCTGGGCGACGCCATCGGCGACGAAGTATTGAAGACGATCGCCGCTATTCTTGCGGAAGAAGCGACGCAGAACATCGTTTTCCGCGTATCGGGCGACGAGTTCGCTATTATGCTGACCGGGGTTAGTCTGGAGCAAGCCTTCTTGAAGATGGAGTCGATTCGAGCTACGATCTACCGTTCCGGGGACCGGTTCCGGCTTCCCAGCAGCCAGATCGAAGTGAGCGTAACGGCCGGCGTGGCCCAGTTTCCCAGAGACGCCAAGGATGAAAAAACGTTAATGCGTTCCGCCAGCGCCGCGCTTTTGTCCGCCAAAGAATCGGGAAGAAACCAGGTCGCTTTGCCTCCCAACGAAGAAATGATTATGAAAACCTGCTATTATCCGTCGACCTTGGTGCGGCAATTGAAAACATTATCGGAGAAACTGGACCGGAAGGAGTCTTCCTTGTTCCGCGAAGCTTTGACCGACTTAATACGAAAATACGACCAACTAGAGAGATAAGGTGAGGCATATGGAAAAGAGATATTATTTATCTCTGGCAGGGGCTGCCGCTAACGCCGCATTATTATTGGTAACCGTGGAGCTTCTGCAGTTCGGTTACTGGGGGATTAGCGCCGCCGTACTTCTCTCCATAATTAGCGGTGCCGTATGGACGGCCATCAGCGTCCGCTGGTATGAGCAAAGCATTATCGATGACGGAACCGGACTGTTCAACAGACGATACTTGTTCCGAAAGCTGGAGCATGTGTTCAGAACGACGCGCGGCGGAAATGTTCCCATCGCGCTTGCTGTCATTGACATTGATGATTTTCGCAGCTTTAACACGCAAGCCGGCCATATCGGCGGGGACCTCGTATTGAAAGAAGTGGCGCAAACGCTGCGAAAAACGGTGCGCAAGGGAGACACGATCGGCCGCTGGGGCGGCGAGGAATTCGCCATTATTTTATCCGACCTTGACGAGAACGGGGCGAAGGAAGTCGGCGAACGCATCCGCAAAAACATTCAGCAAATTACGCTTCCGCTCGACCAAACCGTCCATCTGACCATCACGGTAAGCATCGGGATCGCCGTCGATCACGGCCGTTGTACGAATATGCTCGAGCTTGTCAACCAAGCCGACCAGGCGATGTATACCGCGAAGCAGCGCAAAAATTATGTATATATGACTTCGACCGCTTAAAAAATGGACAAAGCCGCCGTTTCAAGGGGAGACAGCGGCTTATGTCATGTTATTTCATGTTCACTGCAGCAGCTGCCTCGCCAGACGTTTCGGCGCAGCGCGCAAGTACGCTTCCTTGAGCAGCTCACTTAGCTCTTCCCAATTGAGCGGCGCACCCATCTTCGTCGATACCCAGCCGTGCTGCCCGATATAACGCGTTTTTACGTAGCTGCCGCTTTGCTGCAGCAATAGATGCTGCGACTCGAGATCGCTTTTAAACGACAAGCTCGCTCCTTCTTCCGTTTCGCCCATTATGACGAACGATTTCCCGCGCACTTTCAGCGTGATATGGCCAAACCCGTCTACGATTTCTTCCACCTCGGGCAGCTCCGCGCAAATATGCCGTACTTGTTCCAGCATCGCTTGTCCTTCTTTTGTGACCAACCGCCGATCATGCCCCATAATTGCGTTCCTCCTTTAGTTATCGTATCGTTCAACTGCGTCAGCGTAATGACAGCTTCATTATAAAATAGCGGCAAACCGACTGCCAAGCGTCACTCATTGACTTCACTAACCTGCCTCCGGTTCTTTCAACATAACGCAGTCGAGACCGGCCGCGCTGCAGTATCGGATTCATCGACAAAAAGAACCATGCCTCGTTCGGCATGGTTCGTTCTTTCAGTCATGAATATAGCACATGATTCGCCTAATGGTTAATCGTCGTACCTTATTTGACGATCAATACCGGGATGGGAGAATGCTGCACCACGTTGTGGCTGACGCTCCCGAGAACGAGTTCCTGAAATCCTCCAAGTCCTCTGCTTCCCATGACGATCAGGTCGCACCGGTGCTCTTTGGCATAGTCCAAAATCACTTTTGCCGGCTGGCCGTTCGCTACGACCGCCTGCGCATTCGGCAAATGCGATACAAGCGATCTCAGCTCTTCAACAATAAGACTTTCCGTTTGCGCCACATTATTCATATATTCCGGGGGGACAATTAAAAAAGGATGCGTAGCCACCATGGAAGGTATGTGATAAGCATGAAGCAGCGTTAATTGCGCATTGTTTTGTTCCGTCAGCGCGATCGCTTTCTCCAGCGCTTTCTTGGATGGGTCCGAACCGTCATAGGACATTAGAATATTTGTGAAAGACATGGCAATCGCTCCCTTCGAGTTTCGATACGATGATCATATCACTTAGTATGTAGACTTGCTGTGACATTAATCATACTTACCCTGTTTCATCTGCTATTGAATCAGAATGAATCGTCCGGAATTGCTCCTCTAGAAGGCATTGCTGCAAGTGTTACAACGCGTGCCAGCCATCTGTCACGTTCACAATACATATACCCCTTTAAGTATTTTGCCAACGATGCGGACGGTCAAGTGGAAAAGAATGATAGCGTCAAGCTTGCCCGTGAATTATAGTTTGATTCCCCTATGAAATGAATGGATAGACCTATAAATGTTTGTCCGGGCTGCAAGTATAATTTGTATTCGCAGGAACACTTTTCCAATATGTTCTCTATGCACCGTTCGGTTCATCCGGAAAGGAGGAATTTTGTAAGCGGTTACGTAAAGGACTGATTGTACGGCGACTATATTTTTTTCGCAAGGAGGCCCCATTTGATGACAATAAGAAAGCTTCTATGTACATCATTGTTATGCGCTAGTATGCTTGCGACTTCCGTGCCGGTATATGCCGTGGAAACCCCTCCGGTTGCGGGCTCCGCGCTTCCCGCTTTTCCGGGAGCCGAGGGCGGGGGCATGTACACGACGGGAGGTCGCGGCGGCGAAGTATATGAAGTGACGAACTTGAACGATTCCGGCCTCGGCTCGCTTCGGGATGCGGTCAGCCAAGGCAACCGTACCGTCGTGTTCCGCGTCTCCGGCAACATTCAACTGGCATCGCAGCTTAACATTACCGGCTCGAACTTGACGATAGCCGGACAGACGGCGCCCGGAGACGGAATCAGCGTCAACAATTACTCGATTTATGTCAAGGCGGATAATGTCATTCTCCGCTATTTGCGCTTCCGCATGGGCGACCAGTCCCCTTCCGAAGGCGATGCCGTTTCGATTGACGGACGCAAGAACATTATCATCGACCACTGCTCCTTCTCCTGGGCGATCGATGAAGTACTGTCTCCGCAAACGACCGATAATCTTACGGTCCAATGGTCCATCATCGGCGAAGCGCTGCATATGTCCAAACATGAGAAAGGGCGTCACGGCTTCGGCGGCTTGTGGGGAGCCGGAAACAATACATACCATCACAACCTGCTGGTCCATAACAGCAGCCGCAATCCGCGGTTCAAAGGCCGCACGGAAGTCGACAAACGAAATCTGGATTACCGGAACAACGTTGTCTACAACTGGAATTATAAAACCGCGTACGGCGGTAACGGCGCCAATGTCAATATGATCAACAATTACAATAAATTTGGTCCGGACACCCTGCTCAGCGCGAGAGATTTGGTGCTTGACGAGATCGGCGGCGTCGGTCAGTGGTACATCGACGGCAACTACATCGACGGCTCTCCGAGCATTACGGCGGATAACTGGGCTGGCGTTCACGATTTCGAAGGCAACATCAAGCTGACCGAGCCGGTTCCTTATGCGCCCGTAACGACGCATTCGGCTGAAGAAGCTTATGCGCTTGTGCTGGCCCAGGCAGGTGCTATAATGCCTAAGCGCGATTCGGTTGACGCCCGGATCATCGATGACGTACGCAACCGCACCGGGAGACAAATCAATTCTCCGGCCGAGGTCGGCGGCTGGCCCGTATTGAACAGCTTACCCGCTCCGACGGATACGGACCATGACGGCATGCCGGATGACTGGGAGCTCGCACGCGGACTCAACCCGAACGATGCTGCCGATCGCAACGACATCAGCTCGAACGGCTACACGAACCTGGAAAACTACTTGAACTCGATTGCCGGCAACGGCTCGCTGAACCCCACCGTTCGCATGACATCCCCTGCAATCAATACGATTGCACCCGCCGGAGGTCAAATTATATTCGATGCGGAAGCGTCAGACCCGGACGGCACCGTCAGCAAGGTCGAGTTTTACCGCAACGGCGTAAAGATGGGCGAGGACGATACCGCTCCGTATCAATACGTATGGACGAATGTACCGGAAGGAACCTACTATGTAACGGCCAAAGCGATCGATAACAGCGGAACGTCAACCGACTCTGCCGCCGTACCCGTGCACTTCAACGCGTCCGGCGACATCGCTCCCTGGAGCTCCGTAGATATCGGAAGCCCTGGGCTGCCGGGACATGCCAATCTCAACGACGGCGTGCTCACACTCAAGAGCTCCGGCAATATCGCCGGCAGCAGCGAGTCGTTCCGGTTCGTTTATCAAAAGCTGACCGGCGACGGCCAATTGACCGCTCGGATCGACAAAATCACACACACGACCCCGCTGGCCAAAGCAGGCGTGATGATTCGCGAGAAGCTGACGCCCGGTGCGCGCATGGGCATGATGGGCCTTGCTGTTCGCGGCGACGGTCATGTAGCGGAATTTTACAGCAGAGACACCGAGGGCGGGGCATTGGCTGAAACACCGCCGCTTCCGTCGATCAATCCGCCATATTACGTGCGTATCGTGAAATTCGGCGACACCGTCACGGGATATATGTCGCTCACCGGCACCGAATGGACCCGGATCTCCTCTATGACGCTCGATTCGGACGAGGTGTACATCGGTATGATGGCGGACGCCGCCAAAGAAAATAATTTGATCGAGAATTACAATAAATCGCTTTTTTCCCAAGTACAGCTCGAACATTTCGATGCGATTCCTTACCGAACGACGGGCGTCAGCGTGTCGCGGGGCAGTGCGGACTTACTCGTATCGTGGGCTCCCGCCGAAAGAGCGGAGACATACCAGGTGAAACGCAGCTTGACGCCAGGCGGCCCGTATACGACCGTCGCCACCGTTGCGGACACTTCGTATCTTGACACGCAGGTCGAAGTCGGCGTCAATTATTTTTACGTGATCAAAGCGGCCAACGCTTTCGGCGAAAGTCTCGAAAATTCGGAAGAACGCAACGGAGCGCTGCTCGGCACGCCTGCAGCGGTATTCCTGATTAACGACGATTTCGAACGCATGAATGCAGGCGATTATCCCGCTGGCTACGATAGCAGACCTACGCCGGCCACCGAGACGAATTATATCAAGGTGGACGCCGTCCCTGCCGATCCGCCGGGCAACCGTTCCGGCAAGCTGCTCAATCTTTTCGATAACAGCACGAGCCAGACCCGCGCGTCCAAAAACTTCCCGGCCCAGCAAGGCACGGTCATCGCCGAAGTCGATGTGATGCAAATGGCGGGAGCAGATTACCCGAGGGTACTCCGGCTGCTCGACACGGCGTTCGGCAAGCATTACGTCGAAATTTTTTCCGGGTATGGAGCCGGCTGCCCGACACCTTACTGCTTTTATTACCGCAACACGGATACCAGCAACGGGAAAGCCGTCCCTCTGCCGACCAACAACGAGTTTGTGCCGAACAAGTGGTATCACGTGAAAGTCGTAGCCGATGTCAAAACGCAAATGGCCGAGGTGTTCATTAACGGCGCGTCGAGCGGAACGATTCCGTTCCATAAGGACAAAGGCTGGCCCGATGCGGCAAAACTGAGCGCCATCGACTTCTTGTCTTCGGCAACGCATAAAGTAAACGAATATCTTGATAATATCCGGGTTGGCGTTCCGGCGATCGCCGCACCCGGCGGCGTCACGGCGGCCGTATACGGCAATGACGCTCAAATTCGTTGGACCGCGATTCCGGATGCAACTTCCTATAATCTTTACCGCAAAGAAGGCGACGCCGGGCGGTTCAAGCTTGTGGCATCGGACCTGATCAGTGACAGCTACACGGATAAAGGGCTGGCTTTCGATACTACGTATGACTATGCCGTAGCCGCTGTCAGCAACACCATCGAGGGCGCCTACTCCGCATCCGCTTCCGTCACACCTGTCGGCCCGCTTGTCATCACGCTGGATCAGCGCAGCGGTTCCGTAACGCAAGCGACGTACGCCATTACGGGCAGCGTGAGCAAGACGGCAACGGTGAAAGTAAACGGAGTCCCGTCTGCGGTCGGTCCGGATTTGAAATTTGCCGCGACCCTGCAGCTTCAGCAAGGTCCTAATCCAATTATGGTGGAGGCGGTCGATACCGCAGGAGTGCCTGCAGAGCCGGTCTCCATCCATCTGTTCGTCGACTCGATCCTGCCGATGCTTCGTCTGGATCAGCGCAGCGGTTCCGTAACCACTTCTGTTTATACGATCTCGGGTACGGTTAGCGAGCCGTCCAAAGTGTACGTGAACGGAACCGAAACGGCCATCGATTCCAATTTGCGTTTCACGCAAACGATCCGACTGGCGGAAGGTACGAATGACATCAAGGTAGAAGCGGTCGATACGCTCGGTAATGCCGCTGTTCCGGTCATCTTACGTTTGACCTACGATAACGCTGCTCCGGTACTCACCATCGATAACCCGCGCGGCAACAACAACGGAAAAGACGACCAGGTCCCGGAAGGCGATTACACGATCAGAGGAAGGGTCAGCGAGCCGGGGACGGTTACGGCAGGTGGCGTAACCGCCATCGTGAACCCGGACCTTACCTATACGATCGTTGTGCCCCTGAGTCAAGGCCGAAACCGAATCTCGGTGCAGGCGACCGACTTGGCAGGAAACCGCTCGGTCCCGTTCATTTGGGAAGTCGTCGCGACCAAGCACGGACATAATAAATAAATGGTTATAAAAGAAGCCTCCCTTTTCCACTTGGATTGTGGTAAAAGGAGGCTTCTCTCTTTCACTATCTCAACGGCAATTCCGTCCTCCGTTTTCGAGATTTTATCCCCATCGATTCGTAAAGCTTGATCGCGCTTGTATTGAACTCGACCACGTTCAGCTTCAGCCCCGTCCGCGTTGTTTTGTCTGGTATAGGCAATGGCGTATTCCATCACACGAATCCGAGAGACTTAAGGCCTCTTGCCTGGCAGAGGCCCCCTATGGACTTAACCTTGCAGGAATGTTTGCCAGACTCACTTCCACGATTTCGCTTTTGGCAGACCACGGGGCGCACGCCCCGCAGTGTAGATACAATGTTATGTGAAGTTGATGTCTTCGTCGAGTAACCCCGTAGATTCAATAACTGTTACTCTAGCTTTAATATTTCTCCATCAGGCTTAAATAAACTGATCTCTTCATTCAACGCCTTCTTCATCTTTATACCGCACTTATCGCTGCAAAGTACAAATATTCCATCCTGTCCTTGTTTCTTTGCTTCTGAATCTTCAGCGACCACAATCATAGGAACGCTTGTATTCCTGGTTGTAAGAAATATGGATTTTATTGTGCCTTCATCCTCTTTAAGATTTAATCCTTCAACGAACTTGACGCTTAATCCAAAGCATTCTTTGTCTTCTTTAATTTTCTTCATACACCAAGAACATTGAAGCATACTTTTCATTCCTTCTCTCTTTATAAAATTCTTTTTATTATTATATCAATTCACCGAACGTTCTTGTATTCACGAACCGGAGAACCTAAAATCATGTAAGCAACGACGCATCCCGACGCTCGCCTTCGGCTGCGACTTTCCGCTTCAAAATAGAAACGGATCGCATCTTCATCGTACAAGTTCGCTAACGAAAATATCGGTCTTGCCGCGGCATGCACATCATCCTAATGTCTTCTCAACTCAATGATCGCTTCCGCCTCTTCCATCAATGCTACTCTAATGAAAGTTCTCATACCGCCCTGCTCCTCGTTCCTTCCGTTCAATTGCTTTGTTCGGGCACAGGCGGTGCTCCTGATTGCAGCAGCTGTATAAAAGCATGCATCGCCTGCGAAATCCATTTTTTCGGGTGGTAAAACAATTGCACCTGCAAGCGAATGTCCGGATGTGCAAACGGCAGCACTGCTAGTTCCCCTCTGCGCACTTCTTCTTCGGCAACGATCCGCGGCAGAAGCGCTAGTCCGAGCCCGGCCATGACGCATCGCTTGACGGCTTCCGGGTTCCCGAGCTCAAAGCCGACGCGATACGGAATATCATGTGCCCGCAGCACTTTCTCCAGCATGCCCCGGTAGTTGCAGCTCTCCTCCGCCATAATCCACTCCGACTCGCGAAGCTGATCCAGTCCCACCTCCGCTAGCTGCGTCAGCGGATGACCAGGCCGGGCGATCAATAACAGCGGCTCCTCCTTAATTGTGATGCATTGCAATGACGAATCCGGCGGTTTATCGTCCAGCAGCAGTCCGAGATCAAGCTCGCCCTCCTTCACCGTATCGATAATATGCGCTTCACTGCCGGGATGCAGCCTGATCGCAAGCTCGGGAAAATGACGGCGAAGCTGTTCGATCAAGGGCGGAAGATAATAGGAGGCCAGCGAATCGATCGTCCCGATCGACAGTGTCCCTCCAGTCTGTCTGGCGATCGTTTCCTGCGATTCCTCGTACAAATCCAGCATTTGAACCGTAATCTTCAGCAGCGCTTCGCCGGATGAAGTGAGACGCAGCCGCTTGCCGAACCTTTCGAACAGCGTCACGCCGTAATGCTTCTCCAGCTTTTGAATTTGCGTCGTAACGCTCGACTGTGCGTATCCGAGCTTTTCGGCGGCCCGGGTGAAGCTTTGGCGCTGCGCTACCTCGCGGAACGTTTGAAAGTAAACCAAATCCATATTTTCACCACTATCAACATTATTGATGATACTTATCATTTATTATAGATAACACCGATGGTAAAAACCATGGTAAAGTACTTTATACAAAAACGTTTCCGGCGGCCTCCCGACTCCCTTCAAAGAAACATGTCACTAGGACAAAACTTTACTTGCTTTCAGCGAATGTCCGGCTTCGCTGGCTCTTATGATCTCGTTCATAAACTTAATGGAGGGATTCCCATGATGAATCAGCAAGACTTGCAAGGAATTTATGTGCCTGTTATTACTCCGTTTCTGCCGAATGGAGAGCTTGATCCGGATTCTTATCGGACTTACGTGGGTAAGCTGCTTGCGCACAACATTCAGGGGCTCGTCATCAACGGTACGACCGGCGAATCGCCCACCGTGACGTGGGAGGAAGTTACGGCGCTCACGATGGCGACCAAGGCGCAAATGCAAGGTGCCTCCGTTCCGGTCGTGATCGGCACGGGAACGAATGATACGGCCGCCACCGTAAAGCAGACGGAAATGGCCGCGCAGCTCGGGGCCGACGGCGTCCTTGTCGTTGTACCGTACTATAGCCGTCCGTCGCAGGAAGGCATCATCGAGCATTTTCGCCGGGTGGCGCAGGTCGGAATCCCTGTGATCGTGTATGAGATTCCCGCTCGCACCGGAGTCCGATTGACCGTTGATACGGCGAGGACGATTATGGAGATGGATGGCGTGATCGGGATGAAAGACAGCTCCGGCGGTACCGAGCTTGTCTCGGCGTTGTCCCGGCTTGCCTCCAAGCCCGTGCTTTGCGGCGAAGACGTCTATTTCTACGACGCGCTTCGCGCAGGGGCTGCCGGCGGCATCATGGCGTCCGCCAGCGTGAATACAGACTCGTTCCGCGAGGTGTACCGTCTTGCCGCAAAAGGCATGTTCGAGGAAGCGGGGACCGCGTTCGAGCGGCTGCTTCCACTCATCCGGCTGCTGTTTCAAGAATCCAATCCGACGCCGCTCAAATGGCTGCTTGCCCGCCAGGGCATCATTGCCGGAGATACCGTGCGGCTGCCATTAACTTCGATTTCGCGCGGACTTGCCGACACATTGGAACGCTTTCTCTTTTCGCATGAATGCACATAGATCGATCTTATAACAGGCTGTCCCGTATGAAACGTAGACCGGCGTCTACAAGTCGTACTTCCGGGTTACTACCAATACTCTGCCCAACTGTCTTACATGATGCAGCACTTGTCCCCGACGTATATCGTTCAGGCGGAGCGGTATTCCAGGATCATGCACTGCAGCAGCTTAATAAGCCGATTCGCATTGTGACGACCAATGAAGTTTTGGACGGTAATTTAAGAGGCGCGACGGTCAACCATTTGCAGTTAACGATTAGCGGCGAAAAATTTAAGGCCCTCTAAACGCATATTCCCCGGGAAATCGGTTCCCGGGGAATTGTTCGTTGAACGTTCCTGCAAAATTCATCCTTGCTCATCGTTTCTTCAGCTCAGCGGCTGCACCTTTTCCTGATCCTTTAGCTGATGCTGTCCGGATACGATAAGCGGTTCGCCTTCCTTCACTCCTGACAGCACTTCCTGATTCGCATCGCTCAGGCGGCCGAGCTCCACTTTGCGTTTCTCGGCAATATTGCCGTTGAGCACAAACACAAAGGCGTCGCCGCCTTCCCGAACGACAGCAAGCGTCGGCACGGAAACGACGAGCTGGTCGGCTTCTTCGGTGAGCAGCACCTGCGCCTTCATCCCCGGCTTCAGCTTCCGGTCGCCGTTCGGCACCTCCAGCTCCAGAGCGTAAGACTTCGATTGCACGCTCATCACATCGGCCAAGTAGCGGACCTGCGCGATCATTTTCTCCGCCTGGCCCGGTACGTAAAACGACAGTTCCGGCTTGCCCCGGACCATCCGAGCGGCCTCCTCCGTCAGCTCCGCCTTGATCTTGATCGGATCCAGCTGCTGACTTTGACCGGCGCGAAAAGCGGCGGGCAGCGTCATCCCCACTTCAATGGGCAGATCGGTCAACACTCCGCTTACCTGCGCTTTCACTTCCATGTGCTGCAAATTGCGGTCGTACTCGCGGATCGCCACCGCCGATGACTGAACCGATTGCTCGATGGCTGCAAGCGGGTTCGTCTTCTCCATGGTCGACAGCTTTGCCTTCATATTTTCCAGATCCAGCTTCGCATTGTTCACTTGCGTTTCCAACTGCTCCACCTGAAACTTGGAGGCAAGACCCGTATCGTAATCATTGCGGATTTTGCCGTAGTTTTTTTGCAAATTGCCGAGGTTGTCTTCCGCTTTGGCGATGTTATTGTGCAGCTCCTGCTTGCCGTCCGCCCACTCCTCCCTTGCTTTAGCGAGCTGTTGCTGCCCGGATTGCAGGGCAATTTCCGCCTTTTCCCGGCTGATAAGCATATCCGTCGGATCTAGGCGGAACACGACTTCCCCTTGTTCCACCGGCTCTCCGCGTTTCTTCAAGATTTCCGCGACATCGCCCGGCGTCTTCGTAACGATATCGAGGGTAACGGAAGCGACGACGTCCGCTACCTGTTCGAGCGGAGTGCCGATCCGTTTCTTCTCAATCTTCGATACTTTCACGCTCTTCGGCTGCGTGTCGGCCGCTCCCGCAGACAGAGGCTCCGTGACCGGTGTTGCCGAACAGCCCGCCAGCATGAACACCATGAATGCTGCGTATACTGCCGCTTTCGCTTTCCTGAATATTTGATTCATGGGATGGCGCATCTCCTTTCGTAACCGAGATTATGGTTCCAGCGTCGCGTTCGATTCCGCGGCGAGCCGCTGCAGCTTCGATAACCGCTTTCGTCCCTGCATTTTCTCAAGCGCGTTTGCGATCCATTCGTAGATCGCCGGAACGACGACGAGCGTAAGCAGCGTGGATGTCGTCAACCCGCCCATAACGACTACCGCTAGACCTTTGGAGATGATCGCACCTCCGGACTCGCCGAGCACCAGCGGGATTAAGGCGATAATCGTCGCGCCGGCGGTCATGATGATCGGACGCAAGCGAGTGACACCCGCTTCCACCAACGCTTCCCGGACGGTCATGCCGTCATGACGCAGCTGCTCCACCCGGTCGACCAGCACGATCGCATTCGTGACGACGATCCCGATCAGCATGAGAAAGCCGATCAATGAAGTGACGCTGATCGCCTCCCGGGCGATCACCATGCCGAGAAAGCCGCCGATCGCGGCAAAAGGCAGGGAGAATAAAATGGCAAACGGCGAGCTGGCGTTGCCGAACGTGAGCACCATTACCAGGTAGACGATAAATACAGCGGAGACAATCGCCGCGATCATGTCGGAGAACGCCTCCTCAATATCGATCTGCGCACCCTTCAGCTCTCGCTCCACACCGTCCGGAAGCGGCAGCGCTCGAAGCTGCTCCGCCGCGCGGGAGCTGACGCCTCCGACATCGTTGCCATCCACGTCCGCGGTAATGCTGACGTAGCGCCGCTGCTGGTCCCGCTCGATCGAAGAAGGCGCGTTGATCTCCCGCACCTCGGCGATGTCGCGCAATGAGATCGTGCGCCCTGTCGGTGTCTTTAGCTGCAATGCGGAGATACGACCGATGCTGCCCAGATGCGACGCATCCACCTTGACTCGCATACTGTACTCTACGCCTTCAAACGTGATATCCCCCAGCTTCACTTCCGTGATCCAACTGTTCACCGTCTCCAGCACGAAAGCGGTCGTTAACCCGTATAGACGCGCCTTGGCCGGATCGACCAAAACCTGCACTTCTCGCTTCAAATCCCCGAAGCTATCCTTGATGTTGCCCATTTCGGGGAACTTCTGCAGTTTCTCTTTTACAAGCTCGGCCTATTTTTTCAGATCTTCTTGATTATCGCTTTTCAGCATGTATTCGAATTTGTTCGTCGTCTGCGGACCGAACTTCACGATCGTCCCGAACGTCTCGGAGCCTTGCGGCAGCTCGTATTTGATTTTGTCCACGTAGTCCTTCAGCACCGGTTTCGCATCCGTATCCGGGTATACCTCCGCCAAGATCGAAGCTCGGTACGGATACTCCTGCTTATTCCAGTTATAGCCGGCCAGTCCTTCCACCATCTTGAACAAAGGAGCTCCTTTCTCGTCTTTGCCGTCCCGCATCATATCCTCCAGCGTCTTCAGCTTCGCGTCCATCGTGTCCAATGAAGTTTCCCGAGGCAGCTTGAGATCGAAGCGCATCGTCTTCTCGGTATCGCCGCTCGGCAAAAACTCTTTCTTCAGAAAAGGCGCCGTTCCGCCAACGGAGGCGACCAGCAGCGCAAAGGCAACCGCCAGCGTAACGAGCCGGCGATTCAGCGAAAGGAGCAGCAATAGTCGGTACAGGCGCATGTAGCCGGTCTCCATGTGCTCCTCATGCTTCATAGGCTTATCGCCGCCGCGCAGCACGAGCAGCTTGCATAGCACCGGAATGACCGTCAAGGCGACAAGCAGCGATGCCAGCAGAGCGCACGAGATCGTAAGCGCAAACTCGGAGAACAGCTGCCCGGGCGGGCCGCTGACGAGGCTGAGCGGAGCGAACACGCCGACAGTCGTGATCGTCGATGAGGTAATCGCCTTGCTCACTTGTTTGGTAGCGAGCAGCAGTACGGAATCATTGCGCTGCTGCGCATTTTGCAGCCGGCTGTAAATGTTCTCGATGACGACGATACTGTCGTCGACAATGCGCCCGATGGCGATAACCATCCCGCCCAGCGAAAAAATATTGATCGTCAGGCCAATCAGCTTCATGAATATAAGCGTCGCAAAAATGGAGACCGGGATCGAGACAAGGGCGATCAGCGTCATTCTTGCGTTTCGCAAAAACAGCAAAATCATAAACGAAGCCAGCACCGCTCCGAATCCGCCCTCCTTCAACATGCCGGAGATCGACTTCTTGATTTCGGCGGAGCCGTCGATGACGACGTCGAACTTGATGTTCGGATAGTCGCGCTTCCACCTATCAAGCAGCTCATTCGCCTTCCCGATCAGCTCGATAATATTGGCGTCTTCATTTTTGTACATATGAATGGCGATATTTGGCTGGCCGTTCAGACGGCTGACAAAGGAAGCCTTATGCTCTGTGCTAATGGAGGCGATCTGCTTGAGCAGCACGACATCCCCGCGCGAGGCCGTAAGCTGCATGTTTTGCAAATCATAGATAGCGGCGAATTTGCCCTTCACGCGCAGCATTTGATCATTTCCGCCGAAATTAACGGTTCCGGCCGCCGAATCGGCGAGCGAACCGCGGATCCATCCGGCCACCTGTGCGGGAGTGAACCCGAACTGCTGGATGGCGTTCGGGTCGAGCCGGATGTACAGCACATCCTCATCGTCGCCTACCGTCTCGATCCGCTCCACCCCTTGGATGCTGCGCAGCCCGGGCAAAATCCGGTCGTTCAGCAGCCGGCTGAGCTCGGATCGGGAAGTGCCGTCCACGGACGACAAGCCCAAATAATAGACCGGCTGGGTGACCGGGCTATCGACGGATACGACCGGCCGCTTGGCGGCTTGCGGGAGCTCCACCCGGTTGATGAGGCTCTCGATGTCTTTTTTCGCCTCGTCGGTGTCGACGCCGTCTTCAAGCTGGACGATGATCATCGAGATGTTATCGTCGGAGACGGAGGAAAGGTTTTTCAGCCCGTCCAGCCCTTGAACCTGTTCCTCGATCGGCTCGGTCACATATTTCATCACGTCTTCCGGCGGCGCCGGATAAAAGGTACGAATGGTGACCGCCGGAAAATCAATATTCGGCACGCTTTCCACTTTAAGCTGGGCGGCCATATACGAACCCCCTAGCGCCAGCATGACGATCAGAATGATCACCGCCGATACGTTGTTTAAAGAAAATCGAGTAAACAAAGCGTTATCACTCCTTGTATCACGATCAAATCGATTGCGAATCTAAGATAGGAACAACCTGTTGATTAATGAACACAATGTTGATTATAATCAAATAAGCAAACCAGGCAATGATCAGCTTTCCAGCTTATGTTCATTATGGAACACATAGTTTCAAATCTGTTCATTATGGAATAAATAATGATCACTCGCATGGGGAGGTGTCGCTGAAGATGGACAAAACGGACGGCAGGGTTATCCGAACGAAACAAATGTTGTACGAGGCGTTTCTGAATTTAATCGAAGCGAAAGGGTTTGACGCGATTACGGTGCGTGACCTGACGACTCGCGCCGGTTTGAACCGAGGAACATTTTACTTGCATTATGAAGACAAGTACGATCTGCTGCAGAAATGGAAGAAAGAGATGCTCAACGGCTTTGAAGCGCAATTGTCCAATTTCGACCTGCGCGTGCTGTTGAACCATCCTACCCTGGAGGAGCCGCCGCAAATGATATTGGAAATCATTCAATATTTCTATGAACATGCCCGATTTTTTCGCATCATGCTGGGATCTAAAGGAGACCCCTCTTATCTCAATGAGCTTAAGGCACTGATGAGAAAGCATATGTTCAACAAAATGTCGAGCGTTCAGCCGAATGAGGAGTTGATGATGCTGCCGCGTGAATTTCTTATCGCCTACCTCATCTCCGCCAATTTGGGCATGATCCAGCATTGGCTCGAGAGCGGGTTGAAATACTCGCCTTATCACATGGCGCTTCTGCTGACCCGGGTCAGCAAGCTCGGTCCTTTAAACTCGGTGGCGGCGGGCATTGCCGCGGAACAGCCGTAGTGCAACGGAGTTTCTTTATATAATGCCGATTTTGCGACTATGCGCGCATTCGTTTATCCCGGCAATCGGCCGGCTGCGACGCGCGCGAACAACGCTACCAAAGGAGAGATTCGCATGAATTACCGCTTTACCGAACAGATTCCGGATAGCGATGCTTTGTTCGTGCTTTATGACGCGGTGGACTGGAACGACTTTCTCGGGTTATCCAAGGAGCAGATTACTCAAGCAACCGCTCAAAGCTGGTATGCGCTTCATGTTTACGATGGAGAGCAATTGATCGGCACCGGCCGCGTTATTTCGGACGGCGTCATCAACGGCTGCCTGTGCGGGGTGGCCGTGCACCCGAATTACCAGAAGCAAGGGATCGGAAGCGAGCTCATTCGCAGGCTCGTCGACCAATGCCGGAAACATCATCTTCATATCCAGCTCTTTTGTACGGAACAAAACGCAGCATACTACCGTAAACTGGGCTTTGAAGTGTTCGCCGTGGGCATGAAGCAGCATGCCTAACGGGATCGGCAAAAAAACGGCCTTCTCCGCTATAAGCCAAACGCGGACAAAAGCCGTTTTATTGTTTCACACGTATAATGATACTTTCAGTCGTTGGCTTGGAGAACCTTGGTCATAAACGTATTCATCAATACCGGCAAAGATATCAAAATCGGAGGATCGTCCGGACGGGGCTCATGAAGCATGACCTCCCGATGGTACACACCGGCGGACGACCCAACGATAATCGGCTTCTTGGACCGGGTGCGCAGCGTGGCTTGCGGAATCAAAATGTCCATCGCGTTCATTCCCCATGAAAGCGTCGTCGCCATCAGGTAGTACGTGCCCGGTTTGACGCCGGTAAAGCAAAATTTACCGACTGAAGAAAGCAGCGTTCCGTGGATGGGCAGCCCTTCGGGTATTGGTTTGGCAAACAAGCCGATCAGTATGATGCCCTGGAACGGCCTCTCGGCATGGACCGTCCCCTCTATGGTGGAGTATGGACTGGAAATAAGCTGCGGGTCCTGCCAATCGTTGATCTTCTGTAAGGAACGCAGATGTTCGCCCGCTTGCTGGGCCTGATTGCGAAAGTCGGACGGCGTCACGCCTACCCTTTCGGTAAAGCGAGTCGTGAACGTCCCCAAGCTTTGCTGTCCGACCGTAAGTCCGATATCGCGTACGCTCAAATTCGTACGAAGCAATAAGTCTTTGGCTTTCTGCAATCGGAGGGAAGAGACGTAGTACAGCGGCGGGAGTCCGGTCTTTTCTTTAAAAATGCGTGTAAAATGGTAAGGGCTGTATGCTGCGTATGCAGCCAGTCGGGAAAGCGGAAGCGGGTCATATAGATTTTCATGAATAAAGTCTATGACCTCGTCGATTTCCGAATACCGCTCATTCACGATTTCCACTCCTTCCAATACGAGGAACAATTGTTCGCATTTATCATAACATACTTTTTAAATGTATGGAACGACATAATTTACCATTTTTTCTTTTTTATAAATAAGATACAGACAAGGCTGTCAAGCGCCATACCTGCACCGGCATCGGTTTGGATGACCCCCACAAGAAAGATTATCGCTACTTTATGCAAAAAAACGACGCTACGCACTGGGAGCGGACATATGGAGACGTTATCCTGAAACATTGGCGAGGCGGCATTCAGAACTATACGTTCGACATCGAGAATTGGCATTTGACGAGTACGACAAATTCATCACCGACCTGCGAACCGATACGCGCACCGACGCGCAGCTGAAAGCGGACATGACCGCCTGGCAGCAAAATATGGCGACCAAGATGAAAGCCCACTACATCGCCGGGACAAGCCCGAACATCGCATCTAAAAAAAACGGTTACGGTCGATTCGACTTACAGCACATAGCCGCGGCTAATGCCGTCGACGGCATTTCCGCCGACGAATCCCGCTGGATCAGCGACAATACCGCAGGCCCGCACTGGCTTGAAATTCATCTCGATCAAAACTATGCGGTCAAGAAGGCCGAAATCACGACAGGCAACGTAAAAAGACGGCTTCACGGGCGTATGCATTCGCCGGCGGGCCGTCTTTGTTTGTTCATGTTTGTGTTCATTGTGTTCAAAATGGAAAGGATAAGGATGATATGGACATTGAAGCGATTACTGCATAGAACAAATCGTCACGTCATAACCGTCCAAATCGCGCAAAGAAAATTCCCGGTGCCCCGCAAACGGGTTCGAATGCGGTTCTTCCTCGATCTTATACCCAAGCGATTGCGCCCGCTCCCACGTTTCATCGAATTCATCTACGCGAAAAAAAAGCATGAGTCCGTTGCCCGCTTTTCCCTCTTGTGAACTCCGCAGCGTTGGGTGATCATGATCCCCCCAACGATGAAGGCAGAGCAGAATCGTCCCGTCCGAGTCAACGAGCTGGTCGAAAACTTCGCCGTCCGGGTGCGTGTTGCTGCATACGAGCAGCGACATATACCATTTCGCGCTTGCTTTTACATCGTTTACCGCAATAATGGGCTCTGTTCGTATCATTACCGGTGGAGCACCACACTTTCTCGATTAGTCGCTTTTTCGGAACTATCCTCTTCGTGCCGGTCATTTCCGAACTGCTTTATTATTTTTGTTTGTGACAATAGCTGTCACTATTATCTGTTATCGTTAATGTGAAATCAAATTGAACCGATTCAAAAAGCAAAAAGGAGGAAACCGCATGTTTCAATCACAAGACACGCATTCGGCTATTAGGAAATATTTCAGATCGGGTAACCTTACGCTTTCTTATCTTGACTTCGGCGGAGAGAGTCATAATGTGCTGCTCCTGCTGCACGGGCACATGAATGATGCCAGAACGTATGCGGAATTTGCCTCCCGCATGAAAGATTGGCGAGTGATCAGCTTGGACCAACGCGGGCATGGCTGGAGCGACCATCCGGCTGATACGGACTACTCCAGAGAAAGTTATATCCAGGATATTGTTAGCCTTATCTGTACCGAGCTGGGCGGACAGCCTGTCGTTTTATTAGGCCATTCCTTAGGCGGATTGAACGCCTTCCAAGTGGCTTCCCGTTACCCGGAATATGTAAAAGCGGTCATCGTGGAAGATATCGGTGTAGAAATTCACGGCGATGTCAGCTTCGTTGAAAAGCTTCCCGAGCGCTCGTCTTCATTGAAGGAGCTGCGGGCGTCGCTTGAGCGCGCGGGCGTTAGAGCGATCGATTATTTCTCGGAAAGCGTATTTGAGGATGAACGGGGCTGGGGCTTTCGTTCGGATTTAAAAGGGATGCCTGTTTCTCAAAAACATTGCAATGGAGCTTGGTGGGAAGACTGGCTGTCCTCTACTTGCCCGATCCTTCTCATTCACGGTAAAAAAAGCTTCGCTTTGAATCTGAATCAGGCGGAGCAAATGACGTCGCGAAGACCAAACACCGAGCTTGCCGTATTTGAGCATTGCGGCCACGATATTCATTCGACGGACCGGGACGGTTTTTATAAGGTTGCTAAGCATTTTCTCGATAAATTGAATTAATCCGAAACTTGCACCATGGATGATCATAAAACTGGGTAGAAGGCAGTACCCAGTCATCTCCTCCTTCCACGCTGTCCGCACTTCCGACCAGAAACATGATAATATGGTATAAACTAGAAAAATCCGGTTCGGGGGTGCTGACAATGGAGCCCATTACCGTTCGAAAAGCAGAGATTGATGATGCACCAAACGATACCGGCAACTTGTCCGGCATCGGAGCAGTGTATAAATCCATCCTTCTTGATGCTCTCAGGTTCATACCAGCCCGACTCCCGGGCTATTTTCCAATCTTCTATTTTGACAATATGGTACAATATAAGCCGTCGTCCCCCCCCCCTTTGCTCCTCACGCCTGACCCGCTTCGTTCCGGTTCATAATCATCCACATGACGCCGTATTTGTCCTCAATTTGACCGAACAACGCACCCCAAAACGACGGCTTTAACGGATTTTTCACGTGACCGCCTACGGCAAGCTTATCGAACGCTTCACGGGCTTCGACTTCTTCGGCGAATTCGAGCGACAAATGAATCCCGTTCCCCCGGCAAATCGGTTCAAACAACGAATCGGACAAGAGAAAGTTCATGCCGCCGGCTACCATGCTGAGGTACAGCACCCGCTCTTTGACCGTTTCACCGGCTCCCGTAGGCTGTTCCTGGTATGTCAGCACGGATAAAATTTCTCCGCCGAACGCATGAATGTAAAAATCCGCTTGGGTTCTTGCATCCTTCGAGAAAATATAAGGCGTCAGCACAGCCATTCTTCAACATCCTTTCCTCTTTTGTCGCCGTGTCTCGCCCTTATTATAGCGTGTGCTGCAAGCGGGAATTTCTTATGAATTGCGATCTTGCTGAACATACCGGAACGAATCGATCCCGCGTCTTTACACAACCATTAATTCGCGATTTAAATGAACATTCGCATCAATTGCATGATTGACCCGGTCGATCGTCCTCTCGGGTTTGGGCACATCCGCAATTCGGTTCAGCAAAACCCAGCGCAAACAAGCAATCGCCTCGAACGTTTCCATCTCTGCTCTCGAATAGCCGCTTCCCGCAAGATAAGCATCAAGAAATACGTCGTAGCCCTCTTCTCCGCTGTAGATTCGGATCAAAAAAGCCGCCCATGCCGCGTCGTACCGAGGATCGCCCAGCTGCGCGTTCGTCCAATCAATGAGCGTATAACGGCCTTGATGTTCCACAAGGTTGCCCAAGTAAACATCGCCGTGAATCATCTTGTTCTGCTGCATACCCGAATTCGCCACGAGCTTCGATAAGACGGATTGTATGTCGGGATGTTCATGAAGCCGAGGGTAATAATACGCGATGAAATCAAATTTTCGATGCAGCGCCGGGTCGAAATCGTCCAGAGACAGCTTATGCAAATCGAGTAGCAGACCGGCCAGGTCGATGAACGCACGAATTTTGCCCGGTTGGACAGGGCTTCCGTCAAAGCTGGTAACGAGCACTTTATGGTTAGCCGCGTCGTAGCCCCACCCGAACGGAACGGACGCGGCAATGCCCTGTTCGTGAAGCGCATGAAGCAGGGCATACTGAAATCCGACGTCGGGATTGGACTCCTTGTTCCAATTTTTAAGTACGAACCGGGAGTCGCCGAGGCGCATTTCCCACACGACCGCTTCGAGCCCCGCAGGTAATCGGTTCGTGTCCACCTCCTGCGTGCGATGAAGCAAATCATCGATAACGCTCGTTTTTTCTGTCCAGTGGATTTGTGTAATGAGATCGTTCAATCTGTTCTCCCTCTCGTTCCATGTCGAGTATAGCCGATCCGACCTTTGCGATTCCAAGAGCGTATCAGCCGAGCTTCCGCCCTTTCTCCGATCGATACTTATAAAAAAATAATATGAAACCGCACCCGCGGTCGACGCTCAGTTCCAAAACGAAACTGCATTAACATTTTCAAGAAACCGGATGAATTTTCCTCTTTCTTCTAAAAAACGGAATTATCATGCCGCCAAGTTGCAAAAAGAGGCTCCCGTTCCCCCGCTCCATTTGCGCGGGAAGACAGAAGCCTCTTCTATTCATGCTGAATGCTCGCTCAGCCCGGGAACGACCGGATCACTTTATCCAAAATCCCGTATTCCTTCGCTTCGTCAGCGGACATAAAGTAGTCGCGGTCCATGTCTCTATCAATCTTCTCGAGCGGTTGACCGGTGCGCTCGGAGGCGATCTGGTTCAGCCGCTCACGTGTACGTATGATCCGCTTGGCGCTAATCTCGATATCGCTTGCCTGACCTTGCGCGCCGCCGTGGGGCTGATGGATCATAATTTCGCTGTTCGGCAGCGCGAAGCGCTTGCCTTTCGCCCCGGACATCAGCAGCATGGCCGCGAACGAAGCGGCAAACCCGGTGCAGATGGTCGATACGTCAGGCTTGATATATTGCATCGTGTCATAGATGGCGAATCCGGCGGTCGTCGACCCGCCTGGACTGTTGATGTACAGATGGATATCTTTTTCCGGGTCGTCGGCCGTCAGGAACAGCATTTGCGCAATGATGCTGTTGGCCACATGATCGTCAATCGGTGCCCCTAAAAATATGATCCGGTCTTTGAGCAGCCGGGAATAAATATCGTAAGACCGTTCTCCCCGGCCGGACTGTTCGATGACATAAGGAATAAACGTGCTCATCGCGGTAACCTCCCTTTCATCCTTTAGGCAGCCATCATACGGCTGGAATGGATCATCATGCTCAGCGGCGCTTGCGGATTCATCGATATTTCATTGTTCATGCCGCCTGCGGTAAGCGAACCGGTAACGACCGATACGCAATCGGTTTGCGTTTCCTCATTAAGCAGCCTTACAAGCGCATGCGGATTATGCTGGCGGAATGCCTGCAAGTAGGCATAAACGATATGCTCATCCACGATGCGTCCGTCCGTCGTAGCCTGCTCGCCCGGCGATTCGGCCGGGACGCTGCTCAGCGACTTCAGCTTGGCCCGCGCCCGGTGCAGCACCGCCTTGACCGCGCCTTCGGTCGAGCGAATGAGCTGCGCCGCCTCCGAGGCGGTGTAGCCGAACGTATCGACCAGCAGCAGCAGCACGCGCTGACGCGCCGGCAAGCTCGCGACCAAGGTCTCCATCGCGTTCCGCAGCTCGACCGGGTCGACCGTCTCCTCCGGCAGGCGGTTTTGCTCGTCGCCCAGAGAGTCGGCGGCATGCCTCCTTTTTCTGCAGCGGTCGATCCATGTATTATGCGCGATGCGGAACAGGTACGTTTTGGACATATCGCTGCGCGCAGGCTGGCGCAAAAACATCTTGTATGCCTTCAGCCACGTATCCTGCACCAGATCGTCCGCTTCCCAGGAGGAGTGGGCGATGGACCGGCAGTACGCCTGAAGGGCCGCACGATACGGTTCAATGAGCGCTGTAAAGCGGCTCTGATCTTCAGCATGCGATGCGCTTCCGAAAACGTGAATCGTCACAGTGTAACTCCCTCCTGCCTGTCGATAGTAACGAATCAAATACACTATATATACGATTTCCTTCCCCGGAAAGATACGGTGGGGTTTGAATTATTAAGAAGAAGAAGTTTCCAGGTTCTATCATATCAAAGTTCCGGACAACCTGCCCTGGAGAGGGGAGATATGTTTAACCATACTCTTAACCAGTGCCCCGATCAAGTCAAGCGGCTCGTTCGGGAAGGGCTGGATCGTGCAGCAACGGCTGCCGTTTCGTTCTAACGTTGCAACACATCAAAGCCACCCCGATTGCGGAGTGGCTTCTTTATCTATACGACGAACAACTACAGGTCGGGAAAATGAACCGTCTTGATCTGCTGAACGTTCATATGAAGCTTTCTACCATGCGCGGTTACGAGTTCCGCGATATGATCCTCGCTATTCAGCAAAAGTCCGGTTTTGTCCGCTTGCAACCCGGTATCGAACACGACGATTTTGCCCGTCAGCTTCTTCAACTGTTCCTCGAATGTGCGCGCGAGTGTAATGCCGGAAGGGGCGACCGGCAGCATTTTTCGTTCGAGCGTATACGGCGTTTGGTCCGGCGGATACGGGATGAGCCACTTCAAATGAAGCAGCGGAATGTACATCGTTTTGTACACGGGCGAGTAAAACACGAAGTAATTCGTCAATATCGTGGTAACATAGCCGTGTATCGACTGATTTCCGGTGACGAAAATTTCTACGAACATCCCTTTGGAATGAAGCAGCATTTTCCGGTACGAGAGTTCCTTTTCGTTCAAGATCGGATTTTCGTCCGAGGGCGGCTTAAAGGAATTTGAGAGCGAAGAGGAATCGGAAATTTTAGGCTCGATATGCCGCACATGCGTTAGCGGAATGTACACATAGCTGTGTCCGGAGTATACCACCACAATGTCGGACCCCGCGTCGACCAGGATACCGGTATGTTTCATTTCCTCACCCAGTTCCAAATCAATCAGACTGCCGATGTATCGGCTGAAATAACTCATTGCCACGTCCCCCCCTTCAAGATTGCCGTATGAGTATCGCAGAGTGGGCATAACAGCCATCGGGCCGCCGTCGCGTATACCCCCCTGCCATTTATAAGCGATGTTTGGTTGTACTGCATATATATGTCCAACAGCGCTCACCCGAACTCATTGATCGCCCGTTTATATGATTATCCACTTTTAACTATAAACAGACTTTACTATAAAAGGAGGCTCTACCCCTAACCCCAGAGGGTATCTGCAGGCAGGAACCGTGCGATAAAAATGGCCCCCTTACGGTTCGTCCCACCGATTGTGCTTTCCAAACAAAAAAGCCGACGCCTGTACATGACAGGTATCGGCTTACAGTTTCATTCGGCCAGTATCGGTGCAGCTTTATGGCGAAGCTTGGTAAAAGCGCACGCTTGATCAGCGGTTTATGCAAATCCCTTGGAACATCGTCAGTCCGTGCCGCGTAACGGATTCGCGTCCGTCCGATCTTCGAAGACGACGGTCGCTCCCAGCTCGCGCAGCCGGTCGAAATAGTCCGGGCACGTCTTCGATACGCAGCCGGGGTCGGCTATGCGGATGCCGGCGGTCTTGGCCCCGATGAGCGATAGCGCCATCGCCATTCGGTGATCATCGTGCGGATCGAGAAAGGCAGTCTGCGGTACCCCCGGGTAAACCGTTAAGCCATCCGCATGCTCTTCGACTTGAATGCCAAGCTTCCGCAGCTCTTGGCATATAGCAGCAATGCGATCGCATTCGTGATGCCGGATATGGGCTGCATCGGTAAGCGTAATCGGGCCGTCGGCGAACGGCGCCAACGCGGCGATCGTCAGCGTCTGATCGGACCATGTCTTCATGCTAATCGCGAATCCGCCGCGCAGCCGGTCGATGCCGATCACTTCGATCGCGTCGGCGCCTTTCGTAACGGTGCAGCCCATACGCTCGAGAACGTTCAAGATTTCGATATCCGGCTGGCGCGTCTTTGCGTGAATGCCGCGGATACGTATACGGCCGTTCGTTTGCGCCGCAAGCGCCCAAAAATAACTGCACGTCGAAACGTCCGGCTCCAGCGCAACCGAGCGCGCACGGTAGACGCCGGGCTCGACGACGATCGTGCCCCCGTCGTCCTTAACGTTAGGCTCAACACCGAACGTCTTCATCATGTCGATCGTCATTTCGACGTAATCCCGCTGCACGACAGGTCCGTCAATACGGATCGTCAACGGACGCTTGGCATAAGGTGCCGCAAGCAGCAGCCCGCTAATAAACTGACTCGACACCGCTCCCGGCAGCATCGTTTCTCCGCCGGGAAGCCCGCTGCTGCGAAGCGTCAGCGGCAGGCACCCCTGCGCTTCGTGGTACGTAATATCCGCTCCCTGGCCGGCCAGCGCATCCAGCAGCGGGGCAAGCGGCCGCTCGTTCATGCGGCTGCTCCCCCGCAAGCGCCAAACGCCGCTGCCAGCCATCAGCGCCGCCGGCAAGAAGCGCGCCACCGTGCCGGCCGCCCCGACATATAGCTCACCGCTGCGATTCGGCCAGTTGCCCCCAGCCCCCCGGATGAAGGCCGTATCGTCTTCCAGCTCGACGGAAATGCCCAGCTGGCGCAAACTGGCCATGCACCAGTGCGAATCGTCGCTTTTCAGCATTCCGGCAAGCCGGGAAGTGCCTTCGGCGAGCGCGGCAATCAGCAGCGCGCGGTTGGTCATGCTTTTGCTTCCGGGCACCGTGATTTCCGCATCCACCGGAACCGGCGGCGGGGAAATCTTCACCGCTTGTTTGTCGTTATAGCGGGACCAGGGAGACCTTGCTTCCCGATCCGGCTCGTGAATCCCGTTCGTATTCATCCCTCTCATCCTCTCCGCAACACCTTTAAGCTTGATTATAAGGAACGGCACGGAATAGATAAAATAAGTATTTTCGCTATCTTCCATAGATACATTCTATATCGACAGCCCATTGACATCGGCAAGCGAGAAATCTATATTATAATTAGAAATCTAACTAAATGGCTGGAGGCAAGCTATGAACGGCAAAACCGCATCTTCCTGGGAATGGAATAACGGACCTGTCGGCCGATTGATCAAGACGACCTACATCACCCTTCGGCGCGAACTCGAAAAACAATTGAAGCCGACGGGCCTTAGCCACACGCAATGGAGCGCGCTTGGCACCATTAGTCACTTCCCCGGCGTCACGTCATCCGAGCTGGAGCTCATCCTGATGATCGAACGCCCCAGCGTAACGAGCCTGATCAACGGATTGGTGAACAAAAAACTCGTTGTACGAAGGGATCACCCCGGCGACGCCCGTTCGAAGCAAATTTTTTTGACGGAAGCGGGCCAGCAGTTGGCCGATGAGACGCAGCATTATGCGCAAATCGTCGAGGACCGGGTCAAAGAAGGGATGTCGCCGGAGGAATTCGAAACGCTCAAAGCATTGCTCGTCAAGACGGTCGGCATCTTCGGAGGGAAGTAAGGCCGACAAGGGGCGTATGCCATTTTTTGCCCTATTAGTTAGAAATCTAATTATATAAGGAGACGGACATTCATGCAGGAGAACCAAAATAAGCAAGCAGCGGAATTTCCGCAATGGTCGGGGTTTCATCATATTGCGCTCGTTACGCCGAATTTGGACGAAACGATCCACTTCTATGAACAAGTGCTCGGGATGCAGGCGGGGCCCGTATTTGCGGCGACGGGACGGAGGGGCAGGCATTGCTTCATTCGACCGGGCCACGTCGAGACGTGGGGCATTCATTTTTTCGAATATGCGCATGCACAAATATTCCAAAGCACGGACGAACTGAAGCGTTTGGCGGACAATCCGAAATCGGCCGCCATCAACGGATTCTTGCCGGGAGTGCTTCAACACATCGCCTTCTCCTTGTCGTCCGAGGAGGAAGGACTCGCACTGCGAAAGAAATTGCAGCGTCGGGGGATCGTGACCACCGACGTTTACGATCAAGGCCCGATCCGCAATTTTATATTTACGGACAATAACGGGGTACAGCTGGAAGCCGCTTGGCCAAAACCGGCCGCGCAATGATAAAAGCGGAGCGTAAGCCGGCATCTTGCCGCGATGCCGGCCCCCGCTCCACAAACCGTTACAAATGCGTACCGCCGCTCGCATCGATGAACTGCCCGGTGACCCAGCGGCTGTCCGGGGAGGCGAGAAAGGCGGCGATATCCGCGATATCCCCGGTATGCCCGACCCGTCCGAAAACGGAAAGTCCTGCGGCGAATTTCCGTCCTTCCGGGTCCTGCAGCATGGCGGCATTCATATCGGTGTCAATCATTCCGGGCTGGATCGCATTGACCGTAATGTTGCGCGATCCGAGCTGCTTGGCTAACGTTAACGTGAGCGTGTTGATCGCGCCCTTGGTAATGCTGTAGCCGATCAGGTTAGGGAAAGCGATCCGCGTAACCGCCGAAGAGAGATTGATGATTCTTCCCTCGTCTCTCAGACGCGGCAACGCTTGCTGCATCATAAAAAGCGGCGCTTTGACATTAATGGACATGACGTCGTCGAAAGCTTTTTCCGTCATCTCCTCGATGGACAACATTTGAGCGATGCCGGCATTGTTCACGAGTATGTCGAAGGAAGCGGCTCCGACGCGTTCTTTCAGCTCCGCATCCAGCGCCTCGTATAATTCGCTCACGCCGCTTAACGAGCTGAAATCCGCTCCGACCGCAAAGGCCGCTCCGCCGCTATGCCTTATTTCGCGCACCGTTGCTTCGGCAGCATCTTTGTTATGAACGTAGTGAACGGCAACGAGTGCACCGTCATGCGCCAACCGCTTCGCTACGGCCTGTCCGATCCCCCGGCTTGCTCCCGTCACTACTGCAACTTTGCCATTCAATGTACTCATCTTCTGATCTCCTCCTGATTTTCCTGTCGGCGGGGATATCCCGCTTCACATTGGTTATACCATGAGGAGACATTTGCAATGTTGCTCTTCCATTCCGATCTTTCTATAATAACGGGATGTAGATCGAAAAGTCCGTTATGCCGTCTTCGCTTTTCATTCGTATGGTGCCTTTATACCGGCTGACCAGCTGTTTGACAATGTGCAGTCCTAAGCCTGAATTGGTGCCGGTATCTTTGGAAGAATAGCCGGATTCGAATATTTTATGCTGCAGCTCAGACGGGATCGACGGCCCGGTATTGGATACGCTGAAATGCAGCTGGCCGTTCGAGATGTTCCCGGTTACTTTGATTTTACGGCTTTCGGGCGCAAGCTCGCCGGTCGCGTCGAACGCATTATCGATCAAATTGCATAGCATTTTTACTACGTCCGTCGCCTTGATCGGGCTTAGTTTCAATTGTTCCATATGCTGGAAGTCATACTCGAGCTCAATATGCAGAGACTCGGCTTGCGAGATTTTGGCATGCATCAAGGCGATCAGCGCGGGATCTTTGATGTTGACCAGCTCGCCGACGACGCGGATTTCCCCGACAAGCGTATTCGTATATTGATGCAAATCGTCATAGCGCTTCATCGACAGAAACGCATGGATCGTTTGAATATGATTGATGAAATCGTGTCGCTGCTCCCGGATCGACTGAAACAGCGTTTCGATATTGCCTACATACACTTCCTGTGCATTTTGAAGCGCGCTTTCTTTGTTTTTGCGGAGCAACCGTAAAATGACGGCCATAATCGCGATCACGAGCACGGAGCACACTATCATAAACAACATGGACCGCCGCAATTGAGGCTGAACCATATTCTCCATTTCGCCGTAGTCTGCAGCAATCTCGATGAGCAGCGGCGAATCTTGGCTATTATATTTCAGATGGTCGACGACAAGCGGCGAAAAGCTTTTCATCACCGTCTTTCCTTGCGATTCCGTACCGTACAATACCGTCCTGTTTTCATTGATAGCCATCTCGGCATAGTACTGCTCCTGCGCATCCCGATAGCTGTGACTGCCGAATAGCACCTCCCGTTCCGAGTACCAGTGGCTCGGCGCCGGATGAATTTCGTTTCGTTTACGTCCAAGCAGCTTATCGGAACGCATTACGGATACTTCCAGCACCATTTGCCGATGATCCTGGGCGATGCGCTGAAGGGCATCTTTCATACCCGCCGCCGATTGATATTGTTGAAATCTCGTAGCATGGACGTACGGATTAATAATGTAATTGGTCGTTCCGTCGTAATAGTAACCCCACTTGTTTATATTTTCGGGATTGGAAGTCGCCGTATCGATCGGACCGCTCCAGAAATTGGGCAGCGACTGTCCCATCCCGACCTGTACCGGCTCCAGGCGAAGCAGCTGTAGAAATACGATAAAGATCGTATCCCAGCCTTTCGAGCTAATATTGATATCTTTCGGGTCCGATGATCTCACCCCCACAATATCGTCGCCTTCGGGGACAAACAATGTAATTTCATCGACCCCAACCCATTGCTTCAACTCGGCTAACTGTTCATTCGTCACGCCCGCAATATCCGGATCCAGCCTTGTCTTGACCGCCATCGCCGCGGTGCGGAGCTTCTCGCCGATCAAATCCTCCACATACGTTTCCCCTGCCGCGGCCTTCTCGACGTTGGCAATAATGCTATTCAACAGCAGAATCGTCTTTTCCTTCTCGTTATTCATCAAGATCTGTCTGGCATGATAATAGTAGAAACCGTTCATCAGCAAAAGAATGACCATGAAAACAAGAGAGGATTTCAACGGGATATGCTTCCATACGCTCATGCTTCCATCGCCTCCTGACCCAAGTTCCTTATCATTATAACAGCTTTCTTGAGATATGTCTGATTTTGTCGAATAAAGAAATAATTACAGTCATTTGCCAAAGGATGCATCGCTCAATAAGCCGCAGCCGCTTACGTTTGTGCAACAAAAAAAGAACGATAGCCGCCAAGATCATGCCGGCCGCTGCCGCTCCTTGCTTCCTTGCCGGGTTCCCTTACGAGGGCTCGCCCGGCCGCCACCGTCTATGGTCTCAGCATCAAGCTAAACGATCATTCCGCCGAACACCATCCAAACGTTAATGGACATATGCCATACAACCGCAGGAACGATGCTTTTCGATTGAACCGTCATCGCGCCGAAATAAAAGCCACCGACGGCAAAGGCGATGCACATGTCCCATGAAAATCCAAGCGAATAATGCTGCAGCCCGAACCCAAGGCTCGTCAGCACAACTGCCCATCGATCGCCGAACTGCTCGGCCAATCGGCTGAGCAGCACGCCTCTCCAAATGAACTCCTCCAGCACCGCATTCGTCATCGCGAATAGGATGGCGAATCCTATCGCTTCCTGGATAGAAGCCCATCCGCTTCGCAGCATCAACGGCACGAAGGCCACTCCGCCCATCGTCATTGCGATCCCTAAAAATACGGAGACGTTCGTCCGCACCACCCCGGCCCAAATCCAAGGAACGCCGACCGGCTCGTTCCATTGCGGCCTGCCCCCGTACCTTGTGAGCGGCAGCTTCCGCGCCAGCGCTAGCAGGACAAGCGGCAAGATCACAAGCAGCAGCGACACCCGGCTGGCCAGAATGTGCAGCTGCTCCGGCTGCAACTCGGCAACCCAGCGCGAGTTCACGTGCAAATAAACAAAAAAACCGGCGCCGAAGCACGCCGCCGTCAGTACAAACCACCGCATCGGCTTATATAAGGCAAGCAGTCCGGCGCATACGCTCCAGCAGCCGATCAGCGCAGCGGGACCGGTCTGAAGCACGGCCACCAGCGACCCGAACAAGAGCAAGGACGCCATGCGGTGAAGAAATGCGTGTGTCATCGTATATCCTCCGGGATCTCTCGTTTTCGTTTACGTGCTTACGAACCTTTTCGGCGCTTCTTGCGGTTTTTGGCCGATTGCAGGTCCAGCTCCTTCTTGATAAAGCGCACGGTGGACTGAATCATGCGATTGATCGGTAATTGTTCTACGACGGAAGCGAGCATTGGTTTCGGTCCCGATGCCGCCGCATTCAAAGTCGCCTCCTGGTCATCTTTTCGGCGACGCCATTTTTCCGCTTCGCTGCGAATGAACTGTCTCCACTCACCGTCAGCTTCCCTCGCGGCCTGCTGCGGCCCGGCTTGCGCCGCGTCCTCCGCACGGTCCGCCGGCTCGTCGTTTTCCACAGGTGCCATATCGTCGTTACTCATGTCCTTCGTTCCCCCCTTGGGACTGGTCGCAAGACGGCAGACCCGATCCATTCCGTTAACAGCCCCATCATCGCTTAGCGTCTGTCTGTTCCTTTCACCATATGCTTATGTGCCGCTTCCCGCCAGCGGAATGGACGAGAGCGGAATTCTGCCGAACAATATGCACATACCCATGAAATCGGGGATATCCGTACATATACTGAACTGAACTACGGCAAGAGGTACCGATCTCACGGACAAAGGAAGTGAAATGATGTGAACCTGAAGAAACTGGGATTAGCTGACAAAATGATTTTCATTCTCGGGATTATTTTGGGCAGCTTTATCATGATGATTCTCGTGCTTGGCGTCATCGTCGCCGTATTGAAAATGTATGCGGACGGCAAAAAGCAGTCCGTGCACATTCGCTCCGTTCCGGCGCCTGATCTTGAGCCAAAGCAGATGCGGACGGCGGAAATGTCTGGGCAAGAGCCCCTGGAAGCAGGGAATCAGCAGCATGCGCCTGCAGCCGGCGAAGCGGAGGCGGAGCGTTCCATTGAAGCGAATATTATGTTGCTGGAGGCGGATTTGCGCAAGTCGGGCCAGCTCGATACCGATGCCCGCTACGAAGCGATCGGCAAGCTGGCGCATGCGTACCGCCAAGCCGGCCGCCATCGGGAGGCGAACTATTGCCTGCGAAGACTGGACATGGATAAGACGTAAGACGAGGCTTAGACTTTTACGGTGAGAAAGAAACTTAACGGAGGAGGGGAGCCTCATGTCATCGGATCAGCAAGATATATCGAATTTGATCAACGGCTTGAAAAAAAATCTTTTGCAATTTACCGATAATTACGCCAAGGCGGTGAAGAACGGAGCCGATATGGCAGGACAGCAAATCATTGAAGCCGCCGAACAATTGGATCAGCCGACCGATATTCCGGCCAGCAAGCTGATCGCCGCCCTGAAGAACGGCGTGCGGCATGCCGGCCAGCATATGATACATTCGGGAATCGACTTCTTCGGACAAACGGACACCACGGCAAGCGGTCAAAAAAAGAAGAAGAAGAAGAAGTAATACGGCCGCAGGCTTCCCCGGGAGCAATCGTAATCGATATGTCGCCATTGACCGGAGGGGGCCTCCGCTTCAAACCCGAAACGACCGCCCCCTCCAAATGGAGGGAAGCGGTCGCGCAGGGAGTTCTCTGTCGCCCGGTATTCCCGGTGCACATTTCGGCGCCGTAGGCGGCAGCCGGACCTCGCTCGTCTAGCCAATCAAGCCGCCTGATTCAGTCTTCTTGCGGCTGATTGCTCTTCTTTTCTTCCTGTAGTTTTTCTTTTTTGGCCTTGTGCTCTTCTTTCCGCGCTTCCTTCTCTTCCTGCTTCATCGCTTTCTCTTTTTCCTTTTGCTCTTTCTTCTGCTGCCTTTTGGCTTCCATTTGCTCCTTGTGTTTCTGCTGTTCCTCTTTTCTCATTTGCTTTTTTTCTTCCATTTGCGCTTTCTTCGTTTCGTTACTCATGTTTTATCCCTCCATTGTACGATTTAACATTTGTTTCAGCCGGTGGCGGATGACACCCGGGTTAAAGTATTCCAGCATCTCGATGCCCGGCGCATGCCCGAAATAGATCACGTATTTCTTAAAAGGCACCCGCTCGCGCAGCTCGGGGAACCGGAGGCTGACCGGCTGGCCTAGCAAGTCGACCGCTTCATCCCCATTCCTGCGCCCGGTCTCTTCCACCTTTCTAAACGATTGCAGCCCCATCGAGCTGATTGCTTTACCAATTCCTTCCTGGCGGCTCGCAATCTTCTCAAACAAAGCGGGCGGCACATGCTTCGAGTGGACAAGAGCGATATTGTGAGACACGATAAAGCCGCTCTTCTTGCCCGATAGAAGCGATTCCCTTACATAATAAGCGACTCCGGGGGACTCAACCGGACGACCAGACGCCTTCCCACCAGCCTGCTCCTGCCGCAGGACGGTAACGAGCGTCTTCTCGTTCAGTATCGTCTCCAGCAAATCCGTCGTCCGCCCGTCCGTCGCCAGCAAAATATCGAATATCAACTCTTGCATCATATGAAGCGCCTTGCCCGCATCCTGCGGGTCTATGCCCATCGAATCATGATTTGTCATATACTCTCCTCCATCGACTGTCTGTTCGTGAGCTCGGTTGGAAGCAAGAGCATGGTCTGGTACGTCTCAATGATACAAGCCCGAATCGCGGAGCCCTTTCCAGAAGGCGTTGAATTCTTCAATATTGATTTGCTGCTTCGCGTCGGAGAGCGCCACCTCCGGATTCGGATGCACCTCGACCATAATTCCGTCGGCGCCGGCGGCAAGCGCCGCTTTCGCGCAGGAGAGTAGTATATCTTTGCGGCCGGTGGAGTGGCTGACATCCACGAGCACCGGAAGATGCGTCTCCTGCTTCAATAACGGCACCGCGGAAATGTCTAGTGTGTTCCGGGTCCATTTTTCAAAGGTGCGTATTCCCCGTTCGATCAGCATGACCTGATCGTTGCCGCCGTACATGATATATTCCGCCGCCAGGATGAATTCCTCGAGCGTAGCGGATAGTCCCCGTTTCAGCAGCACGGGCTTCCCGCTGCGACCGGCCGCCTTCAGCAACTCGAAGTTTTGCATGTTGCGGGCGCCGATCTGAAGGATGTCGATATACGGGGCGGCGATATCGATTTGTTCCGGACTCATGACCTCGCTGATCGTGACCAGCCCGATTTCGTCGGCCGCTTGCTTCATGATTTTCAACCCGTCCACACCGAGACCTTGAAAGTCGTACGGCGAAGTTCTCGGCTTGAATGCCCCGCCACGCAGAATCGTAACGCCGGCCTTCTTCATGGCGGCCGCTACGGTATACAGCTGTTCCATCGACTCGATGGAGCACGGACCCGCCACCGTGACATGTGAGGCGCCGCCGATCTCCGCGTGCTTGACCCGAATGACCGTATCCTCGCTTTGATGCTGACGGCTCACGAGCAGCGGGCTGCTTGGCTTTGTTTCCTTCCGCTCTTTCGGAAAGTCCGGGAGCAGGCGGGCCATTTCGTTCAACAGCTTCGGGTCCTCCATCGGCCCGGCATCCGGTAAACCGAGCCGCTCCTGTTCCTGAACGAATTCACCCGCCATGCGCGCCCGTTCACTCAATAGATGGAGCAGCTGTCGGTTGATTCCGTCCAATTGAGCTCTCAATTGTTGCAATTTATCGCTCATCACGAGCACTCCCTTCTCTTCCTCCAAAGTCAATAACCGTTCCCGGCAGCCTTACGCTTCCATTTCGCCGTTTCCTTCCGATGCTTCGGCCAGCAGCTCCCTAGCTCGGCTGTTCCCCGGATCGCGAGATAACGCTTCCTTCCATGCGTCCAGCGCCTGCTCCGGCTTGCCCAGCTTCATATAGCTTTCGCCGAGCGACACCCATACGTCCGCATCGTCCATGTTGCGATCGATACAGTACCGGAACTCAGCCGCAGCCGCAGCCGGATCTCCCCCGATCGATTCAGGGGTATACAGCAGCCGGGAGCCATTGACTCGTCGCGCCACAGCCTGTGACGGGTCCAGCTCCAGCGCCTGGGAAACGTGCTGCTCCAGCAGCGGGAGCAGCTTCAGCTTCACCGGCATGCTGCCCGCTTCTATGAGCCGCCCGTATGCGGCCGCCAGCCAGGCATGCGCTTCCGCACTCCGGGCCTCCGCGGTCACCGCCTGCTGAAACAGGTCTCGCGCCAGAGCGAATTCCCCGTCCGCCAGCTTGCGTTGTCCGAGGTGCAGCAGATACTGCATGCTGGCGGACGCATCCGGCCTCAATGCGCTCCCGCTCCGCCGCTCAATGTACACCGGCTTGGTGGACGGCGCATTATTGGCGAGCGAGACCCGGTCGAGCAGCGATGCGTCCGAGACGATCTGCACGGTGACAGGCACGCGCAATCTGGCGGATAATACGCCGGCAAGCTCATCCGCAGGCCGGCTGCCGGCATCATGGAAATCGAGAAGCGCACGCAGCCCGTTCTCCTGCTCGATCATCTTCCACGCATCAGGCACGGGGGAGAGCGAGTATACCGCTTCTTGAATATCCCAAGCATCCAGCACGGTCCCGCCGAACCGGATCCGGTCCTTGCTTCTGCCGTAATGCGTCAGCTTGCCGCCTGTACGGCCGCAGGCGCACAGGGAACGCTCGACCGAGATCATGTCTTCGTTAAAATACCGCAGAAGCGGAGAGCCTTGATGAGATAGCGTCGTGACCGCCGCAAACCCTTTTTCCCCGCATGCTGCGGGGCCCGAACCGTCTTCGCGCAGCACTTCCACGAAGAAATCGTCCTCTACGATATGCATCGCGCCGTATTCGCACATCGTTGCGATGTTGGCCGTTTCCGTCGAGCCGTACATATTGAATACAGGGACGCCCCACAGCCTTTGAATATGCTCCCTGCGCTTCTCGCCCAACAATTCGCCGGCGACGCATATGGCCCGCAGCGCCGGAAAATCTTGATGCGCCGCAATCCCTCGAAGACGCGCCGTTTCCGCCAGCAGCTCCATCTCGCGCGGAAGTCCCGCCAGCACGGTGACGCGCAGCCGCTTCATCAGATCGAGCACTTTGGGGTACGGCGTGACGGCGGTGCGGCTGCTGGCGGGGACGACCCCGGCTCCCGTCAGCCATGCCGCCTGCTCCATTAAGAAGGCGGGCAGCGCCAGCGCGTAAGGAAACCGGACCAGCACGAGATCGTCCGCCGTCAGCCGAACGCCGCAATCCTTCAGCTGTCTCCCGCCGGCAGCCAAATCTTCGCGGGTAAACCACGAGGCGGAGGGCTCGCCGGTCGTCCCGGTCGATTCGTGGTAATGCGCGACGTCTTTCATTTCGACAGCCAGATGACCGAACGTTCCGGCCTTCCGAAGATCTTCTTTTGTCGTAAACGGCAGCGTCTGAATGTGATCCAATCCCACGCCGGCGAGCCCATAGCCGGACAGTTTTTGCCGGTACAGCGGGGAGCCTGCAAGGCGCGCCAACAAAGCCTTGAACTTGGCCTCCCGCTCCTTGCGGTTGTCGACCATAAGGACACCTCCTTTCGAAAACATGCACTCCAGCATAGATGAAGGCAGCGAACCCGCATTGCGGGCGATAGATGTTGTCGCCGCCCGTTTATTGGAATATCCGGGTCGCCTTGCCAAAGGTGCGGGGGATGTCGTGCCGGATTTCCACTTCGCACTCCACTCCGATCCGCTCGAACATATGCTTTTTGATTTTGGCCGCCAGCTGCTTGTCGCTCAGCTTCGTCCGAAACGGCTCGGCTTCGATCTTGAATTTCCCCTTGTTTAGCTTGAAATGGTACCACATGCCGACATCGGGAATTTCCATCAGGAAATGCTCGATTAGGAACGGAGAATAATCTTCGCCGCCCAAATGCAGCATGCTCTCCATCCGGCCTCGCAGATGCAGGACGTCCATCATGATGCCGCAAGCGCACTGGGACGGCTGCAAATAGCCGATATCTCCGGAGCGGTACCGCACCATCGGCATGCCTTCACGCAGCAGCGTCGTGACAATAATTTCTCCGGTTTGTCCGTAAGGCAGCGGTTTTTCCGTAACCGGATCGATAATCTCCACTTTCACATGCCCTTCCATGAGGTGATAGCCTTTGTGATGGCTGCACTCCACCGCGACGCCGCCGCATTCGGTCGAACCGTAGAAGAAGGACACCTCGCAGCCCCACCATGCTTCCAGCCGCGTGCGGAAGGTGTGGGAGCAGCCTTCGCCGGTGAGTATGATTCGTCTCAGCTTGATATCTTCGCCGATTTTAATGCCGTACCGCTCGCTTTGCTCCGCCAGAAGCGCCGCATAGGACGGCGTCGTGGCCAGCACCGTGGCCTGGTATTCTTTCATCAATTCCAACGTTTTATCGACGGGAGCCATATATCCGCCTTTGCCAAGCGACAGCACCGCCGTACCGAAGGCAAACTGGAAGAGCCGCTGGAACCCGAGACCCGGCAGCGCAAACTCGTACGGCAGCGCGACGGCGGCCACGTCGGCGTCCGTTTCCTTGAACAACTCCAAATATTTGGGCAGCAGGTCGTACACGTATTGATCGGCCAGCGTGTAGGCGGTATAGATGGGTTTGCCCGACGTTCCGCTCGTGAGATGCACCTGACCGATTTCTTTCGGATCGACGCATAGTAATTTTTGCTTGTCTCCCCGAATGACGTCTTTGCGCAGCAGCGGCACCGTCGACAGCTGCTCCAGCCTGTCGATCTTTGGCGCTGTGAAGCCGGCTTCCTCCAGCTTCGCGCGGTAATATTCGTTCCGGTTCCAGACATGCGCCAGCGTCGCGTTGATCGCTTCCAGTTGATAGTCTTCGATTCGTTGCCGGGGCAGCTTCTCTATCGTTTTTCCTTCGTCGTCCAGCTGTTTATAGAAAGCTTTGAATTGTTCCAGATGGGACGCATGCTCGTCGATAGAAACCGTCATCTTGTGAGATTGCAGTTTCATAATCATCCTCCTATTCCATTGTTACCCGCGAGAGGACGGCGGCGCCGACTGGCTGGGATGCAGCGTCATCCCCGGTTCCGGTTCTCCAGGCTCAGCTTCGTGCGGGACGATAACAAGTTCAGAATCAGATCCACCGACTCGCTTACCGAATACCGGTCCGATTCGATGACCAGCTCCGGCCGCTCCGGAGGCTCGTAAGGAGCGGATATGCCGGTAAACTGCGTGATTTCTCCCGCTCTCGCTTTTTGGTACAGCCCCTTCGGATCGCGCCTTTCGCACTCGCTCAGCGAGCACTTCACGTAAATCTCAATAAAATCCCCTTCACCGACAATCGACCGCGCCATCTCGCGATCCGCCCGATACGGAGAAATGAACGCGGTTACGGCAATCATGCCCGCATCCGCGAACAGCTTTGCCACCTCCGCGATTCTGCGAATATTCTCCTTGCGGTCTTCGGGATGGAACCCGAGATCCTGGTTCAAGCCGTGACGGATATTGTCCCCGTCCAGAACATAAGAGCGGCAGCTCGCGTGGTACAGCGCCTTCTCCAATGCATAAGCAAGCGTAGATTTACCCGATCCCGACAGACCCGTAAGCCACAGCACGCAGCTATGATGCATATTCAGCCTGTGTCGGTGATCTCTTGTAATATGGGATGGATGCCGCGTAATGTTCGTTTCCAACCGATTCTACCCTCCCACAGCGAATCCATAGTGTGCGTTATACCAATCGGAGGCAAGGAGCCGGCGGAAGCTTCCGCTTCTTTTTGTTTCTCACTTTGATCCTTTCCTCGCATATTATCCATTGACCAGTGATCTTCCCCCCTTCCGGATTACTCTATTTATGAAATGCAAGAGAAACAAGACTTGACTCAGACAAGTGTATATTTTTGATAAAGTAAGCATTTCATCCAACCGCCGGTTGAAAGACTCACATATCTTAACTAGCATAGAGCGATCGAACCTGAAGGAGGGAATTATGCCTGTGTTGCTGTATGGGTTGGAAAATGACCAAGATTTCCAGTATGTTCATACGCGCCTCCTGGTCAGCTGTCCGGCCAGCGGTCCGGACGAAGGAGGATTGTTTTTGCTCGACTTTCAGCGCAACGACATGCAGAAGCTGTATACCGCCAGCTGCATGGGGATGGCGTGGGCGGATAACAGGCTCATCGTGGCGACCGACGATAACCAGATCCTTGCTTTCGATTCGGGGTTCCGGTTGACGTCCAGAACGAAGCACCGGAAGCTCGATTTCCATGGCGTCGCCAAGCTCAGCGATCGGATGGTGCTTGTGGCTGAGACGGCGGTTAACGCGGTCGGCTGTTACGAGACCGGTACGTTCACGCGAATCGGAGAAATTCGTTTCAATCCGATAGAAAAAGATATTCATCATATCAACGACATTTGGTTGGAAGGTTCGACGTTATATGTTTCGATGTTCTCGCCCTATGACAAATGGTTTTTGGACCCGATGCAGCGAAACGGCGCGATCGTCGCTGTCGACTTGACCGGCTTTCATCCGCACGACAGCATAGACATCGATCCGGCGAATCATATTGTCGTGAGCCGCCTGTATATGCCGCACACGGTGATGGTGCATAACGCGCAGCTGGCTTATTGCGACTCCATGTCCTTTTGCGCCGTTACCGGAAACGATACGAAAATTCAAGTGGCGGGCTTTACGCGCGGACTGGCCATAACGGACGATACGATCTTTATCGGGCAAAGCCGCATGAGACATGTGCTGCGCATTCCTCACGAAATGTCCAACTGCAGCCTTGACGGCGGAATCTACGTCTATAATCCGGAGTTTCGAATCTCCCGATTTGTGCCGCTTCCTGCACAGCAGGTGTACCAGATTCTCGAACTTCAACAGCAATTTCCATCGGGAGGTTAAATTTCATGGCCAACGACAAACAGAAGAAATCGTTAGAAGAAGTGAAGAAGCTTCATGCCAAAGGAGTTGACGGCAACAAAAAGGCGGCGAAAAGCGCGAATGAGAAGTTGGCGAAGCTGAGGGAAGCGGCACCTTCTGATGCACTCATCGAAGCGTACTACGGCAGTTCTCTTGCTTTGCTGGCGCGGGATGCGACGAAGACGCTGGAGAAAGCCGATAAGGCGCAGGAGGGGCTTGACGCACTGAACCGGGCCGTGAAGCTCGATCCGAGCCATAAGGAAATCCGGCTGCTGCGAGCCAACGTTTGCGTACGGCTGCCGGAGTCGTACTTCCAATGCGCTAAGACGGCGATCGAGGATTTTACGTATCTGCTTGACCGTTATAAGGAAAATTCCGACTATTTGTCGCATACGCAGGTAAGCGAGATCTTGCGACAACTGAGCACCGCCTATCAAAATGCGGGAAATCCCGCCGAGGCGAACGTAGTGCTGCAGCGTCTAGCCCAGCACAAATCCGCCAAAAAGTAACGCAGGGGGGAAGGACTCCGTTGACAATCCAAAGCGTAAAGGTCAGCCAGCTATCCGCCTCGTACCACGAGAGGCTGATTCACATCATCCGGCTCCACGGCGAAGGCGTCGCAGGCAATGCGGCTTCCGTTCAGGAAGCGAACCGGCTGCTGGAGCTGCTGCGGCGCGATTACCCGGGCGTTACTCTTGCGGAGGCCTATCATGGCAGCACGATGATTCTGGTCGCCCGGGACGCGACGAAACCGCTCGACAAGCTGAAATGGTGCAAGAACGGATTAATGCTCCTGGACAGGGCGGTGGCTGCCGCACCGCATGACCTCATGGTCCGTCTGCTGCGCGGCAAGGCCGCGTTCCAACTGCCGGAGAAGTACTTCAAACGGACGCAGACGGCGATCGAAGACTATACGTTCCTAATCGATCAGGAATTGCGTCAACCTGGCGTATTGGAGGCGGACGAATATCCGAACATTATTTATGAGCTGGGCGAAGCGTATCAAAGTGTCGGCCGGAACCGGGATGCGGTTATGTGCTGGAGCAATCTGCTAACCCGGGCGCTCACTCCGGACATGCGGCAGCGCGTCAGCCATAAATTGCAGGCGATGGAAGGCAAGCCCGCCGTTGAAATCATGCCGCCGGCCAATAGCGTCCAATCGATACTAATCGGAATCGGCGCCCGTGCCACCGGCGACGCCCTCCAACAGTGGGGGCAGCCGAAAAAGAAGAAGTCCGAGAAGAAGAGAAAACAAGCTTCCCGCAAAGCGCGTCAATCAGATGAGGCTGCGGCCAGAAAAGGTAAGAACGATTCGACTTCGAACCAAAAGAATAGAAAATCACACAGCAAGCCGAACAAGAAGAACCGCAAGCATTAAACGAGCAGATCCATATCCGCGGTTCGGCCCAGAAGCATTGAAAGGAGGTGAGCGTCATGTCTAACATTCGGAGAAAAATCATCAAACGGGTAAAAAAGCAGGCGATGCCTTACATCAAGTCGGCTTTGAAAACAGGAGCCAACAAGGTCAGCGAACAGCTGCTGATCGTGGCCGATGATCTGGATCAGCCGATCGACGAAATCATGGAGAAAGTGGGAAATGCGTTGAAAAGCGGTCTGATTGCAGCCGGGCAAGAAATTGCCCGCAACCAAGCCAATACCCGCTGAATGCGTCTGACGGCGGCAAGGCGGCGGGTGTATGCCGGTCGCCTTCCCTCCGAAGGCAGCAGCAGCACATTTCTTGCCTTCAAGCGAAAATGCCCGAAGCTTCTATAAGCTCAGGGCATTTTCGCTTTATTGCGCGTTGTTTGGTTCGCTGCCGCTCTCGCCTTCAAGCTGCCGCAGCAGCTGGGCCGCCTTCTCGTTATCCGGCTCGCGCCGCAGCGCCTCTTCCAGCGCAGCCGCCGCTTGGTCAGGCTCCTCGGTCTGAATGTAGCATTCGGCGAGCGCCAACCACACGTCAGCCTCATCCATCCCTTTGGCGATGCAGTAGCGGAACTCATCGACCGCCGCCGCAGGATCGCCGCCGAGCATTTCCGGCGTATTCAACATGCGGGCGCCGTTCATTCTTCGGGCAAGCGGCAGCGACGGATCGATGTCGAGGGCGATGGCCACCTCGTTCTCCAGCATCTGCAGCAGCTTGACCTTCTCCATCAAACCCCACGCCCCTTCGATCCGGCGGCCGTATACCGCAGCCAGCCACGCGTGCGCTTCCGCGCTGCGGGGCTCCAGCGCCGCCGCCTCTTCAAACCACTGTTGGGCTTCGTCGTACTCCAAGTTTTTGAACCTGGCGTAACCGCGCTGAAGTATGTCATGCAGCCGGGTCGCAGCACGCAGCTGCGAATGGCTCTCCTGTTTGTCGCTCGGCATAGTATCGCTCCTTTCTTGACCATCATCTGCTGCCGCCCTGACCGAATGTCCAACCGACAGCATTCGCTTCCACATTTTATTCCGTATGCCGTCTATAAGTATGGACCATTGCAACATTTTTGCGGTTTTAATAATGGTAAAGAAATGCGCGAGCCGTAACATTCAACGGATGCTGCCTATTCGCACGTAATTCGGCAACGCCGGTCGGCTTCGAATAAATATTCAAACACCCGCTCCCCCATACGCCCCAGCTTCATGCATTTGGCAAAGTTGTGCGTCGAGCCCGGAAGCGTCGCAAACCGGTATTCGTTCGCTATACCGCGCGCCTCGGCAGCCGTTCGCATTGCCCGGGCCCAACGCTCGCCCCGCTCGATGCGGTTCAGCCCCTGCTGCGCATCGATCTCCGGTTCCTGATTGAGCGAAGCGGTTCGCTCCGTATCCAGTTCCCCGACGACGATACAGGTCGGCACCTGCAAAAACCGTTCGGGCACCGGATGAACGCCGGGCAAATCGGGGAAAGCTCCGATCCCTTGCGGGTAAGCAAGCACCGGATCGGGAAAGGTGTACCATCCGGCTGCGCCGATGACGCAGCGCTTGATCCGCTCGGGCCAGGCCATGACGAACCGGTGAGCGAATTGCCCTCCGGCCGAATAGCCGAACAAGTAGATGGCGTCCGTATTCGCGCCGGTTAGACGTCCGGCATCGGCGACGATCCGCTCCAACGCGTAATCCGAACGCTGGCCTTGACCTTCCCGGCCGAGGCAGTTATAGTCCGGAAACCGGCTGCTGTCAAACAGCGGAACGACCATGACGACACCATACTGCTCAGCGAACGGGGCGAACAAGGCGGCATGCTCCTCCGCATTGCGCGAAATGCCGTGAACCGACACGAACAGCTTGGCGCCGATCCCCCCACCGTCAGGGACATAAAGGTAGTAGGTTTGAGACGGATCATCCGCTAACGTTTTATGCTCGATCATTCCAGTTGACAAGTGTGCTCAGTCCTTTGCTGCCGTTATTTTTGTTTATCCGTTTGAATCATTTTGTTAATGCTTTCTTCGGAATCGCGCAACGCGGTGTTGGCGTCTTTGCCGCCGTTAAAATATTGCGTGAATTGATCCCGCAAAATCGTCGTCGCCTTGCCCAAATATTCCGACATCACGACTCCCGGCGCATGCTTACTTTTGAAAATGCTGTCGACATGCTTTCCTTTCAGCGAAGGAATATCCGTACCGAACGCCTTGACGATTTCAGGACTTTTCAAGGAGGTCAACCGTGCCGTTTTTTGGGAAGAAATCAGCTGCACTTCGTCGGACGTCAATACTTTCATCACTTCAACGGCCGCGTCCTTGTTTTTGCTTGACTTGGTTACAGCGACAACATGCGTATTCATCATGGCATACATATTCGGTCTTTCCGGGAAGCTCGGGTACTGGGCAATATCCCAATTCAGATCGTTTTTCTCCTTCTCCGCTTCCATCAGCCTTGGGATCATATTGACTGCGGGAAGCATCGCGATGATTCTGTTCTTCACGAATGCGTCGTCGTCATCGTTAAAAAACTTTTTCGGCGCATTTCCCTCGATGCCGTAAATGCTTTTACCAAGCTCAAACACCTTTTTCCATTGCTCGTTCTGAATGACGGCTTTGTTTGTTTTGGCGTCGACGGCGCCAAGCGACAGCGGATAGTGCAGACTCGCCAAGTTTTGAATGCCCATGCCCCGGTACACGGTGCCCGTATCTTCCCGGCTCACTTTTTTGGCGAGCTCCACGGTCTGCTCCCAAGTCATGCCGTCTTTCGGGTACGGAACGCCGAATTTGTCAAAAATATCTTTGTTATAATACAGCGCATAATGCTGTAGCGCAAACGGAAGCGCATACAATTCGCCTTTATCGGATACCATCTTGATCGCTTCGATCGCAGCCGGCTCGAATCGGTTCAAATCGACTTTATGCTTCGTCAATAACGGCGTCATGTCTTCCAGCAAATCCATCTCTTTCGTATACAACAGCCGGCCGTTCCAGGTAAGGAGCAAATCCGGCGGGCTTCCGGCGGCGATCAAATCTTCGATATTGGTGCCTTTCCCCGGTTTGACCAGCTCCAGCGTAATGTTCGGCTGTACCTTCTTCACCGGATCCGCGAGCAGCGTCTTGAAGTCCTCGTCCGTAATCGAGATGATGATCGGAGCGACCTTCAGCGTGACGGGTTTGTCGATGACGACCGGTTGATCCGCTGCCGCCGCCGGTTTTCCGGCTTCGCTTTCCTTTTGACATCCGGTAAGCGCAATGCCCGCGATCGACAGCAGGGCTGCGAACCGGGTGGCGGTTGCCACAGTCTTTTTATGAAACGCTTTCATTTTATGTCCCCCTTATGTTTATTTTATTCGAACAAAATATCATAGCTGGAGTACAGCTCTTCCAGCTTTTGCAGACGAATTTTAATCCGATCGTGCTCCTTCATCCTGACCCCGACCGCGAGCAGGTTCAACAAGCTGATCGCCGTAGCCGTCGAATTAAACCCGGCTTCATCGCGATTCGGACTCGTGATCAGCGTATAATCGGAAATGCAGCCGACCGGCGACAGCTTGTTATCTGTCACCGCGATGATCCGGGCCCCTTGCTCCTTTGCCGTTCTGACGAATTTGTACGTTTCCTTGGCGTATCGCGGGAACGTCACGGCAACGACGACGGAGCGGTCGCTAACGCTGGCCAGCAGCTCGAACACATCGCCCTGCAGCGGGATCAATCGTACGTTATCGCGTAAAAAGCCGAGCGTCATCGCGAACCAATTCGCCGCCGAGTAGGCCGTTCTGTAGCCGACGACGAATACGGAATCCGCTTGAATAATACGCTCAACGGCTTGCTCTAGCTGATCGGTATCGAGCTGATTCAGCGTTTGCTTTAATATCCGGATATCGCGTTCGATTGCTTGCGCATATGGGCTCGCCTGCTCCGCCGACGGTTCTTCCTCGCGGGAGCCTGACATGCTGCCGCTGTCCAGAATGTGGCTGCGAATGCTGTTCTGCATTTCGGAGAAACTGCTGTACCCGAGTGCATAAGCGAGGCGAATGACCGTGGTTTCGCTTACATTAATTTCCCTGCCGATTTTGGCGATCGTATCGTAGCTGCATTTTTCCAAATGCTGCAAGATGTACTCCGCCACTTTTTTTTGCCCGGCGGACAAATGATCGAACTTTTGTTTGACTAATGTCTCAAACTGCATGCTGCATACGCACCTCATGGAAGAATTTTTTACTTCTTTTTATTAATATTAAAGAATTATTTACTTCATACTATAACATACGTTGCCGCATTTTGAAAACGATTTTTGATTCACGCAGGAAAGCAGGCGCCGTAAGTAACGCATTGGAAAGACAAATAAGGAGGAGTCGTTCGTTCCCCCTCCTTCGCGCGTTCGCGCGGTTCATTGCAGCGCCAGCAGTTCCGTTAAACGCGAAATCACATGATCCGGGCGACTCTGCTGAGGGAGCTGCTTCCATGATATGGGTTTCATGCTATAATTCAGACTAGTGCTCTAAGCTTTTCTCCGTTACCGCATCGTTACCAAAGGAAGGAGATGACTACGATCCGGGAAAATCGAGATCGCGCTGCCGATTCAATTTATTGCGTGGGTTATCCTTGTTTGTTCTCTAACGATCGAGCCGATGCATTGGTTTCTAATACCGAATGTAAATAACACTCCGGCGTTTATTACCGTTTCCATATGGCTGGCGCAATCCTTAATCGCTGCTTATGCCGTTGGTTATTTTATCTTTTAAATACTGACCCGCTTCAACATAGCAAATATGAAAATGAGCTTCTCCCTGCACACTGTATTCTCCATTCTGCACCTTATGGTCATTAGTGCGCTCATCATCGCGGTCGCCGGATTCGAAGACTTATAAGTATAAAGGAGGGGCAAATTTGAGGGCAAAATTTATTTACGTGATCGGAGTTATGTTTATTATTGCATCGGGTGTGGTGTATACAATAGAACGAGCAGCAGCCTCCATTGCTGGTCAAATTAAACTGGCAGGTTTCTATGCAGGGCATTTGAGTGGCGAAGTACCGTCACCTCAAATGCCAAGATTTTCGCGAAAACATATTTGTCCCCGTATTTCTTCTAGTTGGAATCGCAATAATTGCCTTTGCATCGTTTAAAGAGAGAATAATTGAAATTGGGCAAGAATGTGTATTATTGTCAGTGGCGATCATTGCATTCATTCATTGCTAGATTCCCGTGATGCGTCCCAATTTTTCACACCGTTATCTTCCAAAATCCCTAACGTCACGTCCGTGATGTCGGGGTCCTGCAGCAGCATGTCGCGGACTTTAAATTTAATATCGTCGGCATCGGCGAGCGCCAGTCCGGGCTTCAGCTCGATCAAGCCTTCCACATGGTAATAACGCCCTTCCTGCAGAATGCGCATCTGATAAATATCCGTAACATGCGGCTCGGAAAGAATGGCTGTCGCGACCTTGTCCTCCACTTCTCGCGGCGCCGCGACCCCGATCAAACCGACCATATTGTCGTAACCGACCCGAAAAGCGACAAAGACCATAAGCAGCCCGATCGCGATCGTAAAGACGCCGTCCAATATGACGAAGCTCGTTAAAGCGATTATAACGACCGCAATGAGCGCCAGAAGAGCCCCCGTAGTCGCTACCAAATCTTCGTAAAAAACGAGCCTTGTCGGGGGAGCCGCCCTCTTGACGTTGCGGAAGGAAGCCGAAAAAATCGCCGTTCCCTTCGCATCCGACCTTGTTTCATGATTAATTTCTTTCATCGCTTTCCACAGCACATAACCGTCGACGGCCACGGAGAGCAGCAGGACAATTAGGTTCAGCACAAACCCGGTGGATGAAACCGGATGCTGCACCAGGTGAAATCCTTCGCGAATCGTTTCATACGCCATGACCGTAACGACGATGACCGCGACCATGCAAAAAATATTAACTAACCGGCCGAATCCGGTCGGAAACCGGCGCGTCGGCTGCTTTTCCGCGAGTACGCTTCCTACGAATACGAAGGCTTGATTGACCGCATCGGCAATCGAGTGCATCGTAGATGCAAACATGGTTCCATTCCCCGTTAAGGCCGCTGCGATTCCTTTGACAACGGCGAGAAACGTATTGCCAAGTGCAGCCGTTGCCGATGACATGTTGCCTTTCTTGATTAAGCTCCAAAAAGAATCCGGGCTTGCTGCCTTGTTCATGTTATAATGAATGCCTCCAGTTTTATATGGTTTCGTCAGTTCTGCCGTTGTGCATATCTCCCATCGTAAGCTCGATAGCTACACGCATAGTAACTATGATTTACTAAATTCCGTAAAATATGTTAACAGGGATGGGCGTGCTGCCTAAGAGAGTTGCACTTGGGAGCGCCGAATGAAAAACCGAAAGGATCTGCCGCAAAGCAGATCCTTTCTTGTCTTGTGGCATCCTAAAACGTCCGCTTCAGCCTTGTTCCGGATTATCGTGCGGCAGCTCATATTCCGGCGGCAGCTCTTCGCTTCTTCTTTGGGGGAATTCCACCTTCACCGGAATGCCCAGTTCCGCGGACAACGATTGCTCGAACGCCTCCAAACGCTGCTTCAGTTCCGGTTTTATCGTTTGCATTGCCTGTCATCCTCTTTTCCTGTTGGGTACAAGAATTTATAAACCCATCACCGTTATACAAATTTTCCACTTCAGATAGGTTTTCCCAATCAGGCGCAAGTTATGACCCCGTCTGCAAGAGCGATATTCCAAGATAAACAGCCGTTCCCCACATCAATAGCGCGGAAATTTTGTTAAGCGCGACGATCATGCGTCCCGATTGATCGACACGGTTGGTCAGGCGGCCTGCCGTAGCAAGTCCAGTAAACCAGAGCCACGACACCACGATGGCCGCCGCCGCGAAAGCAGCCTTCTCCCCGCCTTCATAGCGCAAAGAACTGGTACCGATCACCCCAACCGTATCCAAAATCGCATGCGGATTCAATAAGGACACGGTGGCGGCAAACGCGACTTGCTGCTTCAGATGCAGCTTGTTGTGCTGATCCGCGGTCGCGGCCGGTTTGCTCCGCCAGGTGACCCAGCCCATGTAGATCAAAAACAAAACGCCGACACACAGCAGCCCCGTCTTGACCCCCTGAATATTCAACACAATCATCGATACGCCGAACACGGCAGAGACGATCAATAGCGTATCGCAGAGGGAAGCGGTGATCACCGCGGGGAATACATTGCGAAACCGTTTGTGCATCGTCCCTTGATTAAATATAAATACGTTCTGCACCCCGAGCGGCAAAATGAGTCCCAATGCGAGAATTATTCCGTGAATCATAGCTGCAAGCATAACCATGGTATCTCCTTTACCGCTTCAATTCGCAATCGTTTCCGTCCATATAGAAGAACCGCGTAGAAATATATTCTACACGGCTCTTCCCAACCTGTCATTTTGTTTTTCAATGGAAAATCATTCTGTCTTATCGTTGGTCGGTTTGATATGCGCGTTGACCGTGGTTCCCTCAGATTCCTCCTGGAACCGGTTGACTGCAGTAACTATAAAATCGTAGTATTTGCCGTTATGAAGATCCTTCACAACATAAGACGTGTCTTGAACCGGCGCATCGTTCACTTTATTGCCGTCAACGTACACGTTGTAGCCGCTGAGATCCTGATCCGTATTGGCTGTCCATGAAACGGTGGCTTGACTATGATCCGTCCGCACCTTCACATTAGCGGGTATCTTTGGAATTGCGCTCCGGTTCACGGTAACGGTGTACGTAGCCGTTGTGTTTCCGTTCTCGGCCGTCACGACGAACCGAATGACGTTTGCTCCTTCCGTCAGAGGAACTTGGATCGTATCTCCGCTGCCGAGGGCGGTGCCGTTCATTTGCACGGATGCCCTGCTATCCATAGGCTGAGCGGAGAAGCTCACGCTGTTCGTGCTGTTCGGCACATTCACCGTATAACCGGTGACGGAAGAATCAAACCCGGCAAGCAAACCGCCGTTCAGTTGAATCCCGCTTAACGCCGCATTATCGCCTGCCAATACCTGCAAGCGGAACGAGGCGGTTTGGCTGCCGTTCTTCGCCTGAATAACGGCTTCTCCCGGATTAACTGCCGTAACGGTTCCTCCGGAAGAGATGGCCGCAACATTCGGATCGCTGCTGGTCCAGATAGTGTTCGCCGTGACGTCAACCGTCCCTCTCTCGCCTTGGAAAAGGACGGCTTTCGCCGATTGCTCTTCCTGACGTTTCATCGTTGGCATCAAGCCTTGAATGCCGATCGTGTTATATTTCGCCCAAGCATCGAGATCGACGATTTGCAGCCGGTCGAGCGGATAAGCGACAGTCGACTGGTATTTCAGCGCACCGGATTCATACAAAATGTACGCCTTGCCTTGTTTCACAAAGTTGCCTTCCGCGGACGACGGCATATATAGCGAATCCGCCAAACTGACATCGTCCATAAACCAGACCGGTACGGATGCTCCTCCGATTGGAACCGTAGTATGCGGTGCGTCCTGGACGCTAAAACGGTATTTAATCAAGCTGCTGTATGAGGCCCCGTTCGTTTGACTGAGCAGCACCTGGTCTCCCAGAACGGTGACGCCTTGAACGCGATCCGTGACGGACAAAATATAATCCGGCACAACCGCCGTATCCGGAGAGACGACTTTGCCGCCCGGAACCATGTCCGTCGACGGGTCCAGCTTGTAGCCGGCAATCCATGCGTTGTATTTCTTTTGATCTCTGCCGGTCATCTTATGCGTTGCGTCCGTATCGTAGCCCGGCGAAGTGCTGTAATATTCCCCGACCCAGAGCACGCCGTCGGAATACGAGCCGAAGGAAGCCCGCGTGTTCGTTTTGAACTTGCCGATAAAGGCCAAATTCGAGTTGTCCGCGGCTTGAATAACCGCATCGAGACTCAACTGATACATGTACGAGTTGTTAGCGATCCATACATACTTCTCGCTAACGGCGACGCCGCCGGCATGGCCGGTATAAGGCACGTTATCCTGCGTCATCAAATGGATCGTTTTGACAAGACCACCGGTTTGCGCATCGATGATCGTAAGCACGCTGGCCCGCTTGTCATCGCGGTAGCTGGAGGTAACGATCCAATTTTTATCCTTAATGTAATGCATCCCTTGCGGGACAAGTCCTTGCTTCAAGCCCGGCACGATCGCTCCTTGCTCGCTCACGTCAAAAAACTCGGCATACTGCGGGAAATTGCCGTTATGCTGTATGCCCGTATCTTCCTGCGTGATCGGCTGATGCGTTGGCATCGCCGTAACCGGCGCGGATTTGACCGACTCGTTGCCGGAAGAATCGACCGCCGTCACCTGAAACTGATAAGAAATGTTCCCGGTCAATGGCCCGATCTTCGCCGAATAAGTCGATGAGGTCACGCTCGCAACCGGAGCGGTGGTGCGGTCACGGTATATCCGGTAACTGGCCACATCCGGCTCTTGATTCGGCGCCCAGGCCAGCTGCACTTCGGCTACGCCGGCCGCAGCCGTCAGACCTTGCGGCTGTGCAGGAGCAATATGATCGATGACGTCCGGTTTCGGCTGAATCGTCACGCTATTGGAAGGAACGGACATATTGTTCGTATCGTTAATCGCGACGACCGAAAACGTATAGTTTGTAAAATTGGTTAAACCGCTGACTTTCAAGGCATTGTCTTCCGTGACGTAATCCGTGTAGTTCCCGTTCATCACAACGCGGTATTGAGTTACATCCGATTCTATACCCGGAACCCAGGTTAATCGGACTTCGCGATCGCCGGCTGCAGCGGTCAAACCCGTCGGAGCCGCAGGAGCGAATGATTCCGGAGCTTGTCCTTCAACGATCTGGCCCGGCGTCGCCTGCTGCTTGACCGCGTTTTTGCGCATCGACGTCGTTCCGTCTGCCGGATATTGGTACACGATGCTGAGGTTTGCAGCCACGTCCCCGTTCGTTCCATTGAACGATGCGCTTGCGATCGGTAAGCCGTCGGCCGTCGAGAGCGTTAAAGTTCGCGCTCCGGTGTTCGCCAGCCCTTGGCCGGATACGCTGCCGAACTGCTTGGCCGTTAGGTTGGAACTATAATTGGCATTGAACTGTTCCAAAGTCACGTTTAATCCGGGGGATCTGACCCAAATGACGATAGAACTGCGAGGCTCAACGACGAGCCCGCTTTCATTCCACGCCCATATGTCGACCGTCGATCCGTTAACGTATTTTAGCTTATAATTGTTAAGCGGTACGGCCATGCTGCTGTTGTTGTAGATCTCGAAATATTCATAGCCGTCTACCGATTTCCCTTCCGATGTAAGCGCATTCGATGAATCCGGCACGACTTCGGTAATCATCAAGGGAGGTACGGGGAGCGGCTGTGCGGCAGAGGCGTTCTGATGACCGACAAGCAGACTGCTTGCCCCGAGAAGCAGGGAAACACTGAAATGAACGATGGCGCGGGTCTTGTTATTCTTCTTCATAAATCGCTCTCCTTATGTTAGTCTTTTGCGGCATCGTTGCCGGAACGACAAAAAAGACGACGTCCCCTCCCGAAACATTCCCTACGCGCGTTAGGAAATTGTTGTACGTTAGGGTGTTCTCGTCGTCTCTACCCTGTATCGTTCAAACATCATGCTCGCAATCTTATCCCATCGTATCATGCGAATTGAATTCTGCATAGTCCTAGAACGATTGAAAGCAATCGCTTTCAATTGCGTCTAAGGTCCCGATTGGCTATTGCGGCATTCATACTTGCATGATGTAGTTCAGTGCATTGTCCGTTAAGTAGTCGGACGCCAGTTCGATCTTATTGGTTTGCAAAAACATTCGGACCAATGTGCTGCTCGTATTCAAATGCTCGGTCCCGGGCGTCAGGTAGATCGTTTCGGCGAAACACGCCTTTCGGTTGTACTGCTCCAGCTTGATTTCATAATCCAGATCGGACGACCCGCGAATTCCGCGTATAATGACATCGATCTTGTTGTCCTTAATGTAATCGGCCACGACCCCCGGATACTGGACGACGCTGATGGAATTGGTGATGTGCTCGGTCGAAAGCTGCACGATTCGATATCGCTGCTCCGGCGTAAACATGTATTGCTTCGACCGATTGCCGGCAACGACGATGTCGATATGCTCGAACAGCCTGACGGCCCGTTCAAGTATATTCAGATGTCCTAAAGTAAACGGGTCGAACGACCCCGGATATATCGCTCTCATCTGCATCCCTCTTACACCGTTTTACTTGCTTTCTTTATTTTACTTGTTTTCCGGCTCAACTTCCATTCGGATGGCATCGCACCTGATTCCCGACCCGCCGCCCGCTTTTCGCTGCGTAAGCGTAACCGTGTTTTCGCCGCTTCGGATGAGCGAGGCCTCGAACGGCAATTCGCTGCCGACGTCGGATAATCAACCATGCGACAGCAAAAAGCCTCCCGCCCCGCTTTCACGGTTAGGAGGCATGGAATAGTCCGCTTTTGTGTTACTCGAAATAAACGGCTTTGCCGGTTTTGGACGATTCGTAGATCGCCTCCAAAATTTCCGATACGATGCAAGCCTGCTCCGGCGTAACGACCGGATCGATATCTTTGTCGATCGCATCAAGCCACAGACGCGCTTCCAGATCAGCCGGGCTTTCCTTCTTGCCGTCGTAGAAATCGACGCCTTTGGCATCAAGCTGAATCTGGTTCATGTACAGCCTGCTGTGCTTCTCTCCGTTAATGCGCAGTCCGTCCTGCATATCGGCGCCGCCCTCGGTGCCGCACAGCGTCGTCTTCGCTTCGCCGGTCGCAAGCATATTTATCGCCCAGCTCGACTCGAGCACGATCGTCGCGCCGTTCTCCATCGTAATCATGCCGAAGGCGGAGTCTTCCACGGTGAATTTGGCAGGATCCCAGGAACCCCATGCGTTCGCCGCATTCTCTTTGTGCGACAGCTTATGGAAGGCGGTACCGAGCACCGCCTTCGGCTTGTAGTTGTCCATCATCCACAGCGTCAAATCGAGCGCATGCGTACCGATATCGATCAGCGGCCCTCCACCCTGCTTCTCCTCATCCAGGAATACGCCCCATGTCGGTACCGCGCGGCGGCGAATCGCGTGCGCTTTCGCATAGTAAATTTCGCCCAAGTCGCCTTCCGAGCAAATCCGTTTCAAATATTGGCTGTCGGAACGGAAACGATTCTGGTAGCCGATCGTCAGCTTTTTCCCGGAGTTTCTGGCCGCTTCGACCATTCTTCTGGCGTCCGCCGCGGTCTTCGCCATCGGCTTCTCGCACATCACGTGCTTCTTCGATTCCAACGCGGCAATCGAAATTTCGGCGTGAGAGTCGTTCGGCGTGCACACATGAATGATATCCAGTGTGTTGTCCGCAAGCAGTTCTTTATAGTCTGTGTATACTTTCGCGCCTTCTGCACCGTATTTTTGCACAGCATCCTGCGCTCTTTGTTCGACGATATCGCAGAACGCGACCATTTCCGCATTTTTTTGATTTTTCAGTGCCGGCATATGCTTTCCGTTGGCAATGCCGCCGCAGCCGATAATCCCGATACGATATGTTTTGGACATTCGTTGGTTCCTCCTAAAAGTAAGTTCTCCACCTTAGTATAGACAAGTATCTGGAAAAAGAAATTCACGATCTGGCGTTTCTTTTATTCAATTTTGTCATTTGCCGGCTGCTGCAACCATACCCTGCTCTTCTTCGCCGCCGCTTCCCACAACGCATCCATCACGACCGCTTGGCGGATCGCTTCCCCCGCATGGTCCGCCAGCTGTGTCTCCGAATCGCCGGAAATAATACTCTCCGCAAAATGCTCCGCCTGCTGCCGGAACGAGTCGATCCGGATCATCGAGAAGTGCTGCTCCTGCCCATTCAAGGTGAACACCAGATTGAGCACTTCCGGCGTGGCGCGAAAATCAACCCGCATTGTTCCCGCCGTTCCGAAAACCTCGAAATACGCGCCTTGCGCGGTGTTGAAGAACGAACCGATCTGCGCGGTTTTGCCGTCCGCAAAATACATCGTCCCGACGAAGCTTTCGTCGATCTGATGAACCGGATGCATCCGCGTGCCGGCTTCCACCGCCAGCGGTTCCTCGCCGGTAAAATATCTCGCCCAAGCAACGAGATAGCATCCGATGTCATACAGCGAACCGCCGCCCCATGCCGCATGCCAACGCGTACTGTATGCATCCGGGATGAACGAATAGTGGCCGTGCAGATGGATCCATTCTCCGATCGAACCGTCGTGGAGACGCTTTCGAATCTCGGCAATCCCTTCATAATAATGCCATACATGCGCTTCTTTTATCCGCACACCGTATTGTTCGGCTGCCTCCGCCATTTCTCTTGCATCCTCCGCATTCATGGCGAACGGTTTTTCCACGAGCACATGCTTTCCTGCCTTGCAAGCTTTGACGGCCCATTCTTTATGTAGATGATTCAGCAGTGCAATGTATACCGCATCAATGTCCGGATCGGCCAGCAGCTCCTCGTAACCGGCGTACGCCCGAGGAACGCCGTACTTTTCGGCTGCGTTACGGCTGCTTTCTTCGTTTCTCCCTGCTACGCCGAGCCATATGCCGTTGCTTGCCCGCGTAAGCGCCGTTCCCGCTTTGCCGATAATCCGGCCTGTTCCCAGGACCCCCCAACGTATTTTCTTTATTGTCATAGGTCTCAGCTCCTTATTCGACAGATTTCCCGGGAAATGAAAGATCCCGGCAAAAAAAGGCGCGCAATGATGTGCCCGCCCTGATGTTTTGATCCATATTTTATTATACCTTTTTATTGGTCGATGTCACCAGCTTATATCCGACGCCGCGAATCGATTCGATTTGCACCGATTGCTGATTCATCTCCAGTTTCTTCCTTAGCGAGCTGACATGTACGTCAACCGTACGCTGGCCGCCGATATAATCAAATCCCCATACGATGTTCATCAAATCGTCGCGCGTCACGACGATCCCGGGCCGCTGCACCAAATACAGCAGCACCTCGAACTCCTTCGGACGAAGCGGAATCGACTCCCCGTTCAAGACGACCTCGTATTTCTCAGGGTAGATGAGCAAATCGCCGGCCGTGATCACCTTGTCGTTGGATCCCGTTGGATCGAACAAAGCTTCGTCGGCCGACGTACGCCTAAGAACCGCGGATACGCGCGCTAACAATTCCGCTACCCCGAACGGTTTCGTAATGTAGTCATCCGCTCCGAATTTTAATCCTTGAACGACTTCCTCCTCGGCATTGCGCGCCGTCAAAATAATAACCGGCGTCTTGTTTCCTTTTTGCCGGAGTCTGGACAAAATTTCGAACCCGTTCATCCCCGGGAGCATAATGTCGAGAATAATCAAATCGAACGACTGCGCAAGCGCAACCTGCAATCCGTCGCTGCCATGATCGACCACTTTCGTCTCGTAGCCTTCCTGCGATAAATTGTACGACAACAGCCTCGCCAGCGTAGGCTCGTCTTCGATTACTAATATTTTATACGTCATGGGAATCCCCCAAATCAGTTGTGAACCTCGCAATCATCATACCAAAGAATCGTTAACGAATTGTAAAGCGATCGTAAACGTTTCGTAAATTTTGCGTTAAGCTTGAATCAGCGGCAGCTCGATCATGAACTTCGTCCCTACGCCGACTTCGCTTTCCACCCGGATCGTCCCTTTGTGCAGCTCAACCAAATGCTTGACGATCGAGAGTCCCAGTCCCGTACCGCCGGAGCTGCGGGATCGCGCTTTGTCCACGCGGTAAAACCGTTCGAAGATGCGCGGCAAATCTTTTTTGGGAATCCCTATGCCGGTATCGGAAATATGCAGCCGAACCTTGTCGTATTCCTCCCCTTCGGCGCCGCTGGCGACCTGTTCCACCTTGATCTTCACTTTGCCGCCCTCCGGCGTATAATTGATCCCGTTGGACAACAAATTCATCAATATTTGCCGCAGACGGTCTTCATCCGCTTCCATATACACTTCGCCCGGAACGTGCATCGTCAGTTCGATCGATTTTTTCCGCGCTTCCGCCTCCATCACATGCAGGCAATCTCCGATAAACGTCTGCAAGTGCACTGGAGAAAATTGCAGCGGGATACGCTTCGACTCGATTTTGGACAGCTCCAAAATGTCGCCGATCAGCCGGTTCAGACGGTCGCTTTCATCAAAAATGATTTGCAGAAACGAACGCGCCGTATCCTTGTCGTTCAGCGCGCCGGCGAGCAGCGTTTCCGCGAACCCTTTGACGGCGGCAATCGGCGTCTTCAGCTCATGCGATACGTTGGCCACGAATTCGCTGCGCATCCGCTCCAAACGGCGTACGGCGGTAATATCGTGCAGCACGATCAGCACGCCGGCCCATACATCATTATTTTGCCAAATCGGATTCAGGTTAATCTCGAGAATGCGTTCAGTCGGATAATAAAATATGACCTCGTCGCGAATATGCTCCTTCGTATCGATGCATTCCTGAATCAGCTGCATGAATTCGAACTGCTGCTTCGCCTGATCGAACTTTTTGCGGAGCAGCTCCTGGGCCGCAAAGCCGAGCAGTTCCTCCGCGGAACGGTTCAACAGCGCAATCCGGCCGTCCCGGTCGATCATGACGACCCCGCTGATCATATTCTCCAATACGCTCTTCAACCGATTCTCGTCTTCCGAAATGCGTTCCATCTGGAGCTGCAAGCTGTCCGCCATCTGGTTGATCGCTTGCCCAAGCTGACCGATTTCATCCTTATTCGACGACAGCGATACCCGGTATTTATAATTCATATCCGTGATTTGCTGCGCTACCCGCGTAATGAGCTCGATCGGGCGCGTAAAGCCGTACGCCACGCGATAGCTGACAAGTCCCGCCAAAACAAAAACCGCAAGCAGGCCGGCGAGCAGACCGTACCATACCCGGCGTATCGCTTGCTCCACTTCCTCCAGACTCATCGCAAGCCGAAGGTATGCTGCCGATGATCCCGCTTCCTTTACGGGAATGGCGGCGTACAGCATATTTTGATTGAGCGTGCTGCTATAGCGCTTGGCGTAGCCGATGCCGTTCTGTTTGGCTTGTATAATTTCTTCGCGATCCGCATGGTTCACCATCTCCGCCGGAGAATGATCCGAATCGGCGATCACCGTTCCGTCCGAACCGATGAAGGTCACCCGGGTATCCGCGGATTGCTTGAGGCGCACAGCCAGTTCCGTATAATGCCTCGCCATGTCCGCCGCCGTGCCGTCTTGCTTCCAATCAAGCGTCGCCAGCATCACCTGCAGCTCCCGCTTCATGTTCGCCTGCAGCGAGTCGATATACGAATCCTGCATCTTCTTGGCCATGAAGAGCCCCGCCACCAGAACGGAAGAACCGATGATCAGGACGAATATCATCGTAAGCCGAACCCGAAATTTGTTCATCAATGCACATTCCTCCATACGGCTGCGGTGACGCTTTCCTGGTGCATGAACGACCGCACGGCACAGTTTTCTCCCTATCGTACAAGAGGCGGTCAGGAAACGCCAGTTAACTTTTTGTAAAAGGGCATATGGATCACTTTCTTCATAAACCAGTGATTTAATGTGGCGAAAGGCTGCTGGATCAAGATCGACAAGACGACCGGCACCGCCGCAAGCGGTTCAAAATAAGCAAGAGCGAGTACCAGACCGAGCGAGATATTCCGCATCCCGGACGAGTAAGTAATCGCTACGATCAGCTCGGGCTTCTTCAGCCACAGCGAGCCGAACAAACCGATCGCATAAGAGAATAACACGAGCAGTACGATGAGCGGGATAACCGAGAGCATGTCGTGCTTCAGCTTGACGACGTACGGCTCGATGGCTGCGGCGTTGATCATCACGACCAGCACCATCGCCGCCTTGGAGGTCGGCGCGCAGACCGGGGCCGACCACGCTTTGAAGCGCTGCTTGGACAGCTCGTTCGCCAGTACGCCAAGCATCGTGGGCACAACGATAATTTTTAACAGATCGAGCATCACTTTCGTATGGTCGAAGTCGATCGACTTCCCGAAGAACAGCTCGACGGCTAGCGGGATAACGAACGGGCTGAGCGCCGAGTCGATCACGATCATCGCCAGCGTCAGCGCGACGTGCCCTCGGGACAAACCGACCCAGATCACGGAAGAAACGCCGAGCGGAATGATCGCGAACAGCACGAATCCGACGACGTAAGGCGAGTCCGCACCGAAAGCCGCGACGCCGATGACGTATCCTACGAGCGGGGCGATGATATGCGCGAGCGCAAACGTCAGCAGCATCGCTCCCGGCATGCGGAGCGCCTCGCGGATTTGTTTCCAGCTGCAGCCGCTCGCCATCACAAAGGTAAGATAAGCAAACAAATACGGCGCAGCGGGTACAAGTCCAATAAAGTGACTAGAAAAAAGAAACCCAAGTATCAAAGATACCGGGACGATGACGGACAAATATTTTTCTATATACGCGTTCAATCGAATTCCGAATGCACCCATGCTCATCGATTCGGCCCGATCCTAGGCGAAGACCGGATCTTTGAACTGGGACAGCTTCTCGCGGGAATCCTTCTCTACTTCGGCGTGCAGGCTGTTGCCGTGGGAGTCCATCGTAACGATGGCCGCAAAGCCTTCGGTTTGCAGATGCCACATCGCCTCCGGAATACCGAATTCCATCAGATCGACGCCTTCCACTTTTTTGAAGCATTGCGCATAGTATTGCGCAGCGCCGCCGATTGCATTCAAATATACAGCGCCATGTTCCTGCAGCGCCTTGAGCGTTTTCGCACCCATCCCGCCTTTGCCGATAACGGCGCGGATACCGAATTTCTTAATGATGTCGCCTTGATAAGGCTCCTCGCGAATGCTGGTCGTCGGTCCGGCCGCTTTGACGACCCAAGTGCCGTCCGCTTCTTTGGCCATCACCGGTCCGCAATGGTAAATGACGGCGCCGTTCAGGTCGACCGGAGAATCGTGATCCATCAAATATTTGTGCAGCGCGTCGCGGCCGGTATGCATCGGTCCGTTAATGATCACGACATCGCCGACGCGCAGCTCGCGGATTTGTTCTTCCGAGATTGGCGTATGCAGCACGACTTCGCGGCGTTCGCCGGCATCCGCCTTCGCTGCGGAGGCTTCTTCCTGCCCCATCGGCACCTCTTCGCCCTTCTGGTATACCCATTCCTGAATTTCGCCGGTACCGGCATCAATCAATACGCCTTGTCTGCGGAACGCCCAGCAGTTGTAGGCAACGGAGACGAAGAAACTGGCCGGCAGGCGGTTCATGACGCCGATCTTACAGCCGAGCAGCGTCACTTGACCGCCAAAGCCCATCGTGCCGATGCCGAGCTTATTGGCGTTTTCCATGACATAATCTTCTAACTTGCGCAATTCCTCATTCGGGTTCACATCGTCGGCCGCGCGGAACAGCTGATGCTTCGCGAGCTCATAACCCGTCGTCCGGTCGCCGCCGATGCCGACGCCGATGAAGCCGGCGCTGCAGCCTTGCCCTTGCGCCTGATATACCGCATGCATAATGCACTTGCGGATGCCGTCCAGATCGCGGCCGGCTTTGCCGAGACCTTCCAGCTCCGTCGGCAGGCTGTATTGGATGTTCTTGTTCTCACAGCCGCCGCCTTTGAGAATCAGCTTCGCTTCGATCTCATCCTTCTCCCACTGCTCGAAGTGAATGACCGGCGTCCCCGGCCCGACATTGTCACCGCTGTTGGCTCCGGTCAAAGAATCGACCGAATTCGTACGCAGCTTGCTATCCTTGGTCGCCTGCGCAACGGCGGCGATGATCTGCTTCTTCATCTCGATCTGATTCGCGCCGACCGGCGTATGAACGATAAAGGTAGGCATGCCCGTATCCTGGCAAATCGGAGAAACGTTGCACTCCGCCATATGAATATTGTTCGCGATCGTCGACAGCGACAGGGCGGAACGCGTTCCGGCGTCTTCCTTCACCTGGGCAGCCTGAATCGCCTGACGGACGTCGGCCGGCAGGTTCGTGGACGTTTCGACGATCAGTTTATAAATGCTCTCTTGAAAATGCTTCATGATAAATTGATGTCTCCCTTCGCTCGATAAAAAAATAATGGTGAGCAGCGCTAAAATCACATAGTTATATCATATCACATTCCGATAGGGACAAAAACAATCGATTTGACCGTACCGAGGCCTGCGGAACGAGCGGAAACCAGACGGGAAGCAAGCCGATACGCGGCAGCGCTTTTCTTGTAAAATCGTATCGCTCTCATGCAGGAAAACGCTTAAATCTCGCGAATTGATCATGTAGCGAAATCTAGGACATTTTATCTACAAATCAAGGAGCCTGGTACTAACATGAGGAACCTCGTTATTAAGGCTGTCGCCCTTACGCTCATCGGTCTATGCCTCATCATCCCTTCCCTGCTGGCGGCCAAAGGAACCGTCATGTACAAAGATCAAGTCGCGATTATCATGTACCACCACATCGACGACGACGCGCAAAGCCCGGGGACGATTCGTACGAAGCTGTTTCAGGATCAGCTTGTTTATTTGAAAAGCAAAGGCTACCAATTCATCACGCTGAAGCAGTTCAAATCGTATATGGCCGGAGCTTCCGTGCCGAACAACGCGGTGCTGGTCACCTTCGACGACGGTTATGAAAGCTTCTATATAAACGCCTATCCGATTTTGAAAAGCATGCGCATTCCCGCGGTCAACTTCGTCATTACGGGAGACCTTGAGAATCCGCTGGCGAGCTATATCCCTTCCTTGTCCAAAGACGAAATTATCGAGATGACGAGCGACACGAATTTTATTGACGCGCAGTGCCATACGAATAAAATGCACTACAAATTGACGGACGGCAACCCGCCGCTGATCGGAAGAATGACGGTAAACGGCAAGAAAGAGACCGAGGATGAGTATAAGCAGCGCATTATCGGCGATACGGCGGCCTGTGCTAGTGCACTCTCCGAACTGTACAACGAGCCGATCGACGCTTATGCGTACCCGTACGGCATTTACGACAAGATGTCGATGAGCTATGTCGTTCAAGGCGGGATGAAATACGGCTTCACCGTCGTACCGGAGATGGTCACCCGCGACATCGATCCGATGCAGCTGCCGCGCATCAATGCCGGCAATGTGGCGATTTCGCCCGAAGGTCTGCATAATTCCATATTGCGCCGCATCGTAGCTCCGGCCGCATCCGAGGTGCCGCTGGCCGAAACGATGAGCCAGCTCGGCGGCAAAGCGACGGTGTCCGGCGGTAAAGTGCAGCTGCAATACAAACAGCGCAGCTGGTCGGGAACGGCAACCGGCAGTACGCTCACGGCAGAGGATGGAACCGTGCTGACACTGCAAAAGCCGCTGGCGCTCAAAAGTAATAAAATGTACATCACTCTGAAAGATTTGGAGCAGGCGCTAGGGGTGCGAATCGTGTATAATCCTACTGTGCAAAGCTTCACCGTACGCCAAAGCCCTGCGGCGAAGTAGGGGGCGAACGAACCGAAGCGAATTACAGAATAGGATGATGAACGGTGGACAGTCATTTTTTTGCCTACATGTACCGGCTTCGCTACATTGAGCGCTGGAGCCTGATGCGCAACGTAATGAGGGAAAACGTAGCCGAGCATTCGTTTCATGTTGCGGTGCTCACGCATCTGCTGTGCACGATTGCAAACGAACAGTTCGGCAAGCAGCTGCCGACCGACAAGATCGTCAGCATGGCATTATTTCACGATGCGACGGAAGTGTTCACGGGCGATATCCCGACCCCGGTAAAACATCATAACCCGAAAATTCTTGCCAACTTCCGAGAGATCGAGCATCTAGCCGCCGAGCGGCTGCTCGATATGATTCCCGAACCGCTGCGGACGGTTTACGATCCGCTGATCGATACGAAGAAATCGGATGATTATGAGCTGAAAAAGTACGTCAAGGCCGCCGATCTGCTGGACGCCTATCTCAAATGCGTGACCGAGATGTCGGCCGGCAACCGGGAATTTGCGACCGCACAAAAGCAGATCGAGGAATCGATGCGAAGCCTCGCGATGCCGGAGCTGGACTACTTCTTGAAGCATATGGCGCCAAGTCTGGAGAAAACGCTCGATGAGCTGTAGGCAGCAAAACGTCATGGAGTTTTAAATAAAAAAATAAGCAGGCTCGCGGAGCGTATCCGCGAGCCTGCTCTTCGTGTATGGATTAAAACAAATTCGGGAACTTCATGATCGTCACGGTGAGGAAGAACAACACCCCGAGAATCGTGCTGAGCGTGCGAATCGAACCGATCTGGCCTTTGATGTTGCTTCCGGACGCATCGGAAAGCGCAACACGCATTTTTTTGCCCAAAATGCCGGACAGGGCGCCGATCGCGAGGAACAGCACGACCGAAAGGACCATCCAAAGAACGGAATAGCTCGCTTTGCTGACGAGATAACCGCCCGACAGGAAAGAAATGACCAAAGCGAGCTGAGCCGCGCGATTCAGCGCGAACAGCACGTTCAAAAATCCGAATTGTCCCGTGCCGGTAGGCAGTGCCTCCACTCTGGCCGCCAAAAACGGCAGCGATAAATAAATCCCCATCAAAATTGCACCAAGTACATGCAAATACAATAACACTTGCACCATGTTTCGGGTTGCCTCCCTATCTCTTACTTGTAATATATGATGATTTTAGTATAACGAAGGCAGAGCCCCGAAGCAAATGACTGTCTTACCGGTGATGCAACGGTTTGCCTGCCTTTGCCGCTCTTTTCTCCCTCCATTGCTGGAGGATGACGAAGAGGGAAGGCACGACGATCAGCGTCAGCAAGGTAGAGTAGATCAGCCCCGATATAATCGTGATCCCCATCGGCCGCCACAGATTCCCGCCCATGATCGTCATCGGCAGCAGCCCGCCGATCGCGGTAGCCATCGTCAGCAGAATCGGCCGCAGTCTCGCTTTGCCGGCTTCGGCGACCGCCTCATACAGCGAAAGTCCCCGCTGCAGCGCCTGCTCGATGAACTCGATCAGGATAATGCCGTTGCGCACAACGATGCCGGACAAGCTGACGAGTCCCATAAGCGCCATGAAGCCGATCGGCGAACCGGTCAGGAACAGTCCGATGACCGCGCCGCCCGCCGCAAGATAAACGGTCGACAAGATGAGCAGCGGAATCGAGAGCGAATAAAACTGCATGACCATCACGATATAGATCAGAAGGATGACGACAACGGATAGTTTGCCGATAGAGGCAAAGGCGTCGTTGCGCTCCTCGTTCTCCCCGCCGTATTCGACCGTATAGCCGGTAGGAAGATTGTACTTGCTCATCTCCTGCTTCAGCTCTTTCACGATATCGTCGGCAAGCCGGTCCTGCGTATAGCTGCGGACGCTGATCGTCCGCGTCTGATTGCGGTGATGAATCGATTTGATCATCGAACTGCTGCGAATATCCGCTACTTCGCGGACGGCGACCGTTCCCCCTTTTTGATTCGGCACAAGCAGCTTATTCATCGTATCGACAGGGTTATGCGATCTTGCCTTGGCATACAGTGTCACATCCAGCAGTTCTTCGCCTTTTTGCAGCTCCGTCACATTCAGTCCGTCCGTCGCCATCCTTACCGTCATCGACAAATCTTTATCGTTGACGCCGAACAAGCTGAGCTTCGCAGAATCGGCCATCACCTCGAACGTATTCATATCCGCACCCACATCGTCGGATACGCTCACCGTACCGGGAATCCGCTTCAGCGTATCCTGAATGTCGGCGGAGATTTGACGCAGCTCATCGAGATCGCTTCCGCTGATCCGAACGGCGATCGGCGCGCCGACCGGCGGACCTTGCTCCAGCTCGCGGGGCGTAATCTCGACGTCCGCAGGAAACATGCTCTTGAGCTGCTCGCGCCAATGGCTTAACGCTTCCTTCGTTTGGATCCGGCTGCGGTCGACTTTGACGAACAATTGACCGACATTCGTCCCGCTCACTGACGCTTCCGAATAGTAGAATCTCGGTGCCGACGTTCCGGCGTAAGCGGAGACGAACTGAACGCCGGGCTGCTGCTCCATCCATGCCGCCGCTTTGGCGATCGTATACTCGGTTTCCGCGAACACCCGGTCCGTCGGCAGCTTGAAGTCGATCAGCAGCTCATCCTTTTCCGCCGGCGGAAAGTACTGCACGCCAAGCAGCGGGAGCAGCCCGAAGGCGCTTGTGCCAAGCAGCAGCGCAACGATGCCGGTCAGCAGCGGACGGCGCAAAAACCGGTGAATTTGCTTCCCGTAAAATTCGCTCAACCGTCCGATCGGTTTTCCCAGCAGCCCCGGCGTCATGCGGGACTCCAGAAGCAGCGGATCGGTCTGCGTCTCCAGTGCGGCCGACACTTCTGCCGAAGCGGACGACACGGCCTTGGCCGTACTTTTGCGGTTCGCGGACTTGCGCCTCGCAGCCCGCTCCCCCACCCATTGCCGGTAAATCGGGATAATCGTCAGCGACATTGCCATCGAAGCGGCCAAGGTGAGCGAGATGACGACCGGCAGCGGCCGGATAAAGCTCCCGATATTCCCTTTCAGGAAAAACAAGGGCAAAAAGGCCGCAGCCGTAGCGATGGTCGCCGTTAATATCGAAATCGCCACATCGCGGCTGCCTTCCAGCGATGCCGTCGCCGGATCGTCGCCGAGCTGCAGCCGGCGCTGGATGTTGTCGTTGACGACGATCGCATCGTCCACCAGAATGCCAAGCACGATGACGATCGCGACAATCGTAATCTGATTCAGGTCAATTCCCATCAGTTCGACGGGGATGAAGCCGATCGTAATCGAAATCGGAATCGCCAGCGCGACAATTAGCGAGGTGCCGAAAGTAAGCCCCAACGAACAGACGACGATGACGACCATAATACCGATCAGAAGCTCTCTTCCAAGGTCCCGGAACAAATGATCGAGGCTTTCCTTTTGCGTAAAGAGCGATTCCAGCTTTACATTGGACGGCAGTTTGGGCATCAGCTCTTGCACTTTCGCATCGATCTTCCGCTGCAGGTCGGGAATATCGGCTCCTTTTTCCGCGTTGATGACCAAATCGAGCGCAGGCTTGCCGTTATGTAAAATGCTTGCTTCTTTCTTCTTCGGACGCAGCTCGACGTCGGCAATGTCTTTGATTTTTAGCGTATTGCCGTTCGGAAGCCCGTATATTTCGGTATTGGCTATGTCGTCGGCCGACTTCCATTCGCCGCTCAGATTGACGTAATGCCGCCTGCTCCCTTGATCGACCGTTCCAAGCGGCACGCGGTCATGCTTGTTCGTGAGCGCCTGAGCAACAACACCCCACGGCAAGCGGAACGTATCGAGCTTATCCGCGTCGATCGTTACAGCCACTTCCTGCTCCGGCTGCCCTACAATTTCGACGTTGCTGACGCCGGGCACAGTGGAGAGCTGCTTTTTCCATATGTCCATCGTCGGCCGCAGCGACTCCAGCTCTTCCGGACGTTCCACGACAAAATGAAGAATTTGCTCCGCAATTTTCCCTAAGTCATCGTTCACGACCGGCTGTTCGGCATCTTCCGGCAGGTCCGGCACGGCCGACTGCACCTTTTGCCGCAGCGTATCCCAAGCGCGCTTGAGATCAAGCTCCGGCTTCACCTCTACCGTAATGACCGACACGTTCGCCGATGAGGTCGAGTTGATCACGGAAATGCCGCTCATCTCCTTGATTTTATCCTCCAGCGGCCTGGTGACGAACTGCTCCACTTTTTCCGGGGAAGCGCCGGGATATACGGTCGTAACGAGCGCCTGCGTCAATTCGATCTCCGGGTTCTCGCGCTGCTTTAGCGTGGCGATATTGAACAGCCCGAGCAGCACGGCCATCACGAAAAACAACAGCGTAACTTTGCGGTAACGGATCAGCTTCGCGATCATAGGCTGCCCCCGTCCGCATCCGGCTCGCAGTTCATATTGATGCCGATCAGCACCTGAGTCAGTTCGTCAATGCGCTCCGGCCCGTTCTTTCGCTCGACGAACCATTGATAGGCGGCCATTTCCACCATGCCGATCTTAGCGTAAGCGGTCATATCCAGCTGTTCTTCCGTGTAGCCCGGATAAGCATCGTTATGCTGTAAAATACCTTTAATGTGTCCTGCCATCTTATCGTAAAAATGCTTGGATATATCGGCAATTTCCGGCGAAGCGGCGCCATGCTGGTTAATAATGTTCAGTATCGTCAGATTGTTGTAGTAAATCGCCAAAATGCGGCGGATGACGCCATACATCATGGAAGGGCTGCAAGCAGCGTCCTGTTCGTCCGCCCCTTGGGCAAGCGCCCCGGCAATTTCATCGAGGCATGCCTCCGCCACGCTGCGGAACAAATCTTCCTTGCTCTTAAAGTACAAATAAAACGTCCCTTGCGCCATGCCCGCATCTTTGACGATATCCGACACCTTCGTGCTATGGTACCCCTTCTCTTCAAATAGCTTCAATGCCGACGCGATAATTTTCTCTTTTTTCTCCTCCGCCATCCGGTTGCTCCCCCATTCCGATAAAAATGACTGACGAGTCAGTCATAGCAAATATTACCACGGTAGGGTTGCTCTTTACAAGTATGGAATTGTCTTTGTGATTTCGCCATTATAGCGCATTGCGATGTTGTTCAGCGTAGGCTGCTTAACTGCCTGCCGTGTTTGCTTTCGCAGCGAAAAACGCTGCTTCTGAACGCAGCAACGGACGGAGCCTCGTTCGCTCCATCCGTCCATTGTCGTATCTCCGGCTTAGGGTATTTATTGAATGCGCAGTCGAAGCCCGGGGTATGCTTCCATCAGTTCGCCTGCCCGTGCTTCGATCGCCGCTTTGTCAAAGCGGCCTGCAAACAAGTCGCTATTCGGCTTGAATGTCACCGTGGTGCCCGTCTCATTCGTCTCTCCGACCGTCATTAGCCCGGATTGCGGGATGCCATGCCGATATTCTTGCCGGCAAATGCTGCCGTCAATACGGATTTCTACGCTCAACGTCCGCGATAGCGCATTGACAACCGCGATGCTGATCCCTTTCTCCGCGCCGGGTGCGACAAACGACGTTTTCAAGTCGCCCAGCAAATCGAGCTTGGTCATCACGGATTGCACGGCCGGCTGCCCGGTTTGCGGCAGCAGCCTCGTCGGAATGCCCCTTCCGTTGTCCGCAACGGTCACGCTGCCGTCGTCATGCAAATAAATGCCCACTTCGCTGCAGTAACCTGCCTGATGTTCGAGGACCGAATTGTCGACCACGGCCCACAGGAGCTGATGAAGATCGTACCCCTCCTTTGTAGCCGCACCCAAATAACTGTGCGCTTCGTTGCGCGCCTCGGTCATATCGATGTAATCGCTCGTATCGATTAAATCGGACACGGCCGACAACAGGAGCAGCAGTGGAAACCTGCGATGCGCCGGGACCGTATAACGCCCGCCTCGTTCTTCCTGTATCAGCAAGTCTGCTCCGGTCAATGCCTTCAAATGGTGGTACAGCTGGCCGGTTGTCCCCATATTCAGCCGTTCCACGAGCTCCGCCCCCGTAAGCGCCTCGTTCCACACTTCAAGCAGCAAATCCAGCCGCTGCTTGTGTCCAAGCGCGGAAAGCACTTTGGCCGCTTTGGCGCGGTTCAAGCCCAGCACTTCGTCCGATTGTCTCTCCTGCGGTTCCAGGCGTACCGTTTGATCGCCGCTGCGGTATGAACCGGAGAAATAGATCGCGCACGATTCCGCTCCATTTCCGCTTCCGTGTGTAAACACCTCTTTTTCCGCACGTCCGGTCGCTTCTTCCGCAGCAGGCTTTCCTTCCAGCCCCGCGATATGCCGAACTAGCTTATCGAGTTCCGCCAATTGTGCTTTTAATGCATCCAACTCAGCGCCATAATCCCGATTCATTCCTACCACACTCCCTCGGATTGAAATAACACGTATAGAGGAATTTTTTATAATAATTACGTAATTACGTGTTTACGTATATTATAACTGATAATGAAATGGATGTAAATGGATAATGGTTTTAAGCAATCGATGGAAAACAATCATTTCTGCCGCTGCACATGATACGCCCGTAAGACCAAATACCGTATTATGACTTTTGACCTATCTGGCTTATGGTTTTTTCGGCGCAAATAACATAATCCTATTAATATGTCTATTAATACTAAAGAAAATTTAGTAGAATTTTGAGGTATTTTGGAGTATATTTGGGATAATAGAGCGAATTTGGATGGACATCGGGGAAAAGGTGAAAGCTGGATGGATAAGTTTCTGTTTTTGGTTTTTGGGACACTGGACATATTAGTCGTACTGTCCTTAATTTTCAAAATCTTCAGGTGGCCGTTTTTTTCATACATCAAAGAATGCTTGTTAATTGCTTTCGTTTGCTCTATTGAATCGTTTATCATGCGCACGATACTTCATCTTCCCGAGTGGGATATGCTTGGACAGTTTGTCATCTTAATGCTCTCCTTAAGGTACATCATAAAGGTTAACTACTATCACTCGCTTACTCTATCGATCATCGGCACCTTAGCGTATACGGAAGCCGTCATTATCATGTTTAAGTTTCTAGACTTTGCTGGAATTGTCACAGAAGAAGTTGCAGCGCAAGCGACGGGACTTAGCATTTTTACTCTTCAGTTTACCGGTGAGTGTACAGGGGCGTTAATCGCATTCTTGATCTACAAATTCAATTTGGGATTTTCCTATGTCGCCGTCCCTCCGCATGAGCGGACTCGCAGACTGTCCAAGAGGGAAAAAATCACCTCCACTTTTCATTTTCTTGCGGTCATTTTGTTAACGAGCTACATGTTTTGGGTCATCAATTTCGGCGGACCGGGCTTTAACGTGGTGCTTGTCGGCCTTCTAACTCTTGGTGCGCTACTATACCTTGCATACAAAGAGGAATATCGCATATGAGAGACCCGATAGATATTGCCGCCTATAAAATATCGCTCGCCATTAAGAAGGCGAATCCGGAAGAAACGAAAAGCAGCGTAGAAGTCATGACCTACGCGCTCAGTTTATTAATCAACACGATATTAACGACAATTCTTATACTATACATCGGCGTTGTAACCTCTGTATTCCAAAAGACGTTAGTGATCCTTATCGTATTTGCCGCTTTAAGAATGCTGACAGGCGGCTTTCATTTCAAATCACTTACGATTTGCGTCATTGTGACGACAGCGCTAATCGTTCCCGTCCCCCATGTGAACTATCCTGAAGGTTGGATCCTACCGATTACGCTCGTGTGCACCGCCATCATATTATGGAAATCCAAGGTAAAGATTGTGAGGCGAATACTCTCTGCCGGCCTTGTGATTGCGATTTCGATGTTTGCTGACCAGGCACTCACATTAATATGCCTTGTATATGCGCTGGTTCTAATTCCGGAAAGGAGGTGAGAACTATGAAAAAAGTATCGATGTTGGCTGCGAAGTATGCTTCGTCTTTCTTGGGTGTGTGCGCGCTTGTTTTCGCTGTCGTTCAGAAGTTTCCGATGGGAGAAAAAGAAGTTCCTTCTGAACTGAAGTAAGAGCAATGCTATGATTCTATTAAATTGCACCGATGTTGAAGGGAACAAGGTAGATATCGAGGTAAGTGGAATCTATTACTTTTACTCCAAAAAGAATCACAAGTACAAACTTTTTGTACACTCCGATTACGGCGAAGAATTGGAATTTTCACTCATGGGATCTATCGAATCGGCGGAAGGATTTTTTGCTCAGTTTGGATTTGTGAGGCTTGATACCGACAACATCACCAATTTAAGCAAGATCAAAGAAGTCGTAACATCGGTTTTCGGCAAAATCGAAGCGCGCTTTGATGACGGCACCTATGTTACCGTCTCAAGAGCAAGGCACAAAAAATACTTAAAACAGTGAGCCACACCATTACGTGAAGCGTAATGTGTGGCTTATATCATTTTCATCCAAAAATGTCAATAGATTTTGAGCTTTATTTCCAGACCGTTTTGGGGTACCTTTTCCGCTATTTTTCAATGGAAAAAACTGTGATATTATACTTGCAACAGGAACGCCTGACCGTTCGTGAATATAATATTGCTGGGTGTGAATTTACGTCATGGGTTTTTGGGTTTATGTGAAGGACATGGAGACAGGACAAAAGTTGAATATACATACCGACGACTGTGACTTCATCACGGTACATAAAGATCGCCTTGCCGTGTTCGTGATCGGTAATAAGAAGTATCTGGAACAAAGAGGCCTGGAAAGCTTTGCGGAGGATTTGGAGTCCGATTTGTTCCGTTTGACCGACCGGTCTCATCTCGTCAACTTCAAGAAAGTGTCCTGTTTCGAAGAGAATACGCTAGTGCTGCGATTTCCCGATTCCGATCAAACGGCGTCCGTGGCAAGGATCCATCGGAATTCAGTAGAACAATATATTCGCAAGTCTCCGGGCAAAAAAGTGATATCGCGTCAAATCGAGAATCGGTTTCCGCTTTGGAACAGGGCCAGAAAGTTTATGAGGTAGGATGGACAACCACATGCGGTACCATTCGGATCATTCAACACCTGGGAGTCAGACTATGAATATTAAAATCGTATATCTCATATTCCTTCCTGCGATTGTTGCTTTTATCGCTTGCTCGGCGCTGATACTTCACAAAACCTCCAACAGCTTTTCGTTGATCATAACCGGCATGCTGTTTTTAAGCGCCGTTTACGTTGAAAATAAATATACTAAGGGCTTTTTCCTTTTCCAATTACTGTTTCTCGGCGTTTTCCATTGGATCAGCCATTTGGACTGGTGTTATACACTGTATTTGTTGATTGCCCTTAAGCCGATCTACCGGGCGGAAAACTTGCAAAAGTCGCTTGCCGTCTCTGTGCTGTTTATTGCGCAATATACCCTCATCCGCTTAAGCTATGTTCCCGGCAATGAATACGACGTTCTCGTATCGTTCTCGGATGTCATGGCATCTATTGTAACGGTACTGATCATCCGATATATTAAAGTTTCCGAAAGCGAGAAACAGTCTCTGCGGTTCGACAAGCACCTTCTGGAAATGCACGATCCGTTGACCGGCTTGTTAAACTATCAGGAATACTACAAACAAGTGGAGAAGCTGATTGCAGACAATCGGCCCTTTGTGCACGTCCTGATCGATTGTACCAATTTCAAGGCGATGAACGATGAGCAGGGCGTTCTTGTCGGCAATGAAACGCTGAAAAAAATAGCCCAATTCCTGAAAATATCGTTTCCTGGGGAGCAAATCATATCCCGCCAAGGCGATAAATTCATCGTATGTCTCCCCCAAAAAGAAAATACGATTACCGAGATTCACGATATTATCGGAATACGGTTAACGCATTGGGTTGATTTGAAAATGATTTTTGTCTATACCCTTTACCCGGAAGAAACAGCAACACTGGATGACTTGTTCTCATTAACGGAAGACAAGCTGCTGCAAACGAAACGAGAGAACTGGTTAAAGCGGGAAGAGCATATGCTTCGCACGGAAAAGCTGAATGTCGTCGGCGATTTGGCCGCAGGCATGGCCCACGAACTTCGAAACCCGCTAACGACGATCAAGGGCTTCTTGCAAATTTCCCGAAACCATGAATTCAATATCAGGCCCTGGTATGACATTATGGATAGCGAAGTTACGAGAATGTGCGAGTTGACCTCTGAGTTTTTGCAATTTTCCAGACCGCATATCGTCAATGTGAAGTCGCAAGTGCTGCAGGAATGCATTGAGCGGGTCGTCAGTCTTTCCGAATCGCAGGCTACGTTCTACGGTCACCGCGTCCATTATGAGAACGAGTTGTCTCCGATTTACATCGATATGGATCGCGACAAAATCGTTCAGGTGCTGCTCAACATTGTCAAAAACGGCTTGGAAGCGATGAAAGATACCGGCGTCATCTCAATACGCTTGATGCAAAAAGACGGCAAAACGGCCGTTATTGAAATTGCAGATACGGGAGAAGGCATTCCCGACCCGGAATTACAAAGGATTTTCGATCCGTTCTATACGACGAAAGAAAATGGAACCGGATTAGGGCTGTCCGTCTGCCATAAGACGATTCAGGATCATAACGGTAAAATTGAAGTGCAAAGTACGTTGAAGCATGGGACGACGTTCCGCATCCTTTTACCGGTGTCGCAGAAGCAAGCGAGCTAATAGAAACGGCAGCTACGTAAGATAGGAGACTGCCGTTTATTTGCTTTATCGGAGACTGATCTTTGCGAATTTCCGCTTGCCGACTTGAACGATATCACCGTCTTGTACCGTGATCCGTTCATTCGCATCGTCCATCTTTTGCTCGTTGATTTTGACAGCCCCTTGCGTAACGCTACGTTTGGCTTCGCTGCCGGAAGATTGCAGCCCGAGCGTAACAAGCAGTTTGGTAACTGAAATCATTTGGTCCTCAAGCTCCGATTCGTTAAGCTCGATCACCTCAATCTCATCCGGCAAGGCGCGTTTCTGGAAGACGGTAATGAAATAGTGTTCCGCGTCGATCGCCGCTTGCTCGCCATGATACATGCCGATGTACGTTTTGGCCAGCTTCATCTTGGCATCTCGGGGATGAACCGTCCCGTTCTCCAAGCCTTGCTTTAAGTCCTGCAGTTCTTCGCCCGACATCGGCGTTGTAAGCTCGTAGTATTTGAGCATTAATTCATCCGGAATCGACATCGATTTTCCGAACATTTCGTTAGGCGCCTCGTCAATCCCGATATAGTTCCCCAGGCTCTTGCTCATCTTCTGAACGCCGTCAAGCCCTTCGAGCAGCGGCATCAGGATAGCGACTTGACCGTCTTTCATCTCATAAGCGCCTTGCAGCGTCCGGCCCATCAGGATATTAAACGTTTGGTCGGTGCCCCCAAGCTCGATATCGCTTTGCAGCGAGACGGAATCGTAGCCTTGCATGAGCGGGTAAAAAAACTCGTGAATATGAATTGGCTGATTGCCGGCATACCGTTTTGCAAAATCGTCCCGCTCCAGCATTCTCGCTACCGTTAATTTGCCGGCTAGCTGCAGCACTTCTTCGAATTTCATTTCGCCGAGCCACGCGGAGTTGAAGTAAAACTTCGTCTTCTCAGGATCGAGAATTTTGTACAGCTGTTCGCGGTACGTCTGCGCATTCCGTGCGACATCTTCTTCGGATAGCTGCTTCCGCGTCTCCGATTTCCCTGTCGGGTCGCCGATCCGTCCGGTGAAATCGCCGATAATGAGCTGTACCTCGTGCCCCAAATCTTGAAATTGCCGCATCTTATGCAGCACTACCGTATGACCGATATGGATATCCGGTGCCGACGGGTCCAATCCCAGCTTCACCCGTAAAGGCCGGCCCTCCGCAACGGAATCGGCCATTTTTTCCTTGAGTGCCGCCACAGGAATAATATCCGCCGCGCCGCGGCTGACGATTTGCAGTTGTCTTTCCACTTCGGTCTTCTGTTGCTCGGTTAGCTGGTCAAATCGGCTCATCTTCAGTTCCTCCTCATGTTCTCGCCTCAATACAAAAAACCTTCTGCATCCCAGAAGGGACGAGAAGGTTTGTCTCGCGGTACCACCCTAATTAAAGAAGCGAACGGACCGATGTCCCGTCGACTTCTTTCACTCTTTCCTATAACGGCTCTCGCCGGGCAAAAGCTACTCGTGGCATCATGCTGCCCTTTCCCTTTTCCGTCTCAGGACTGTAATTCGGCAAAAATGCATGCACCGGTTCGCACCACCCACCGGCTCTCTGACCGCATCCGACATTCTCCCTACTTCGGTTATGTTCTAACCATGTCCCTCATCGCTTTATCCGATATTTAATTATAACGAAGATTAAAACACAAATCAGAGACGTTGTCAATCGATTCGAATTCCGTTAAGCTGCAGCTCACCGTCAGCGTGCTTCGCCGAACAGGTTGCCAGCGGGATCCTCGAACATAAAATGGAGCTTCCCGCCTGCTGTTTTAACCTGGGACAGCCGGGTGCCTTTGGATGAGCGGCTCAATCAATATTACCTCCAGCGTCGTAGGATGGATACATATGGAAATTGTAATCATTTTATAAGGAAGACGGCGGGGTGTCAACGGAAACTGCACCGCCTGAAATAATCGTTTTGTCTTGTTAATAATCGTTATGTGCTCTTGTATGCGAAAACGGGACCGCTGTACAATGGTCTCATCCGAACCAGATGGCCCCACGACATCCACTCCACCTATGGTGAATGCTGTTTGCTCCTGCAAATTTGCGCATTTCTTTCTCTCTGCGAACCCGATACCCATAGTTGAAAGCGCTTCAACAATTTAACATGCTGCATTTGTTTTTTATTATCGCTGTCAAATCATTTAGGGGGAGTCCTATGATAAAGAACCGTCTGCTTTGTTTGTCCATCATTGCAGTGGCCGCGGCGCTTGCCGGGTGCAGCAATAGCGATCATACGGGCCAGAGAAGCGAACCTGCCGGGCAAGCGCCGGAAGGCACGGGAACCGGCAGTGCACGCGTGAGCGGAACGGAACCCGTGACGCTGAACATTTTAGCCTCGTCGACGGAGCTTGAATTTGAGCCCATGCTCATCGAGCCCGTGAAGAAGAAGTACCCTCATCTTACGCTGAATATCATTCAGAAAGGCAAAGGCGCTTCGATGAAAGAGCTTGTGGCTGCGGGCCAGGTTCCCGATCTGTTCACGGACTGGACCGGCGGAATGATGGATCTGAAGGATCTCGATGTGTTTTTTGATATTTCGCCTTTGATCAAATCGCAACAATTCGATCTTGACCGGTTTTCACCGAACTCCCTGGATGCCATCAGGGTCAACTCCGACGGCGTTTTATACGGACTCCCCTTTAATCTCCAACTATTCATGATGGTTTACAATAAAGATATTTTCGATAAATTCGGGATTCCTTACCCGAAGGACGGCATGACATGGACGCAGACGGTCAATTTGGCCAAAATGTTAACCCGCCTGGACAACGGCATCCAATACCGCGGCCTCGATCCTGACGGCGTCCAGCGGCTGGGATTGTCCCTGTCTCAAATTATCGTGAACGGTAAAACAAACAAGGCCGACGTCAATAACGAGCAGTGGAAAAAAGTGTTTGAACTCGGAAAGAGCATGTTCTCCATCCCGGGCAACGAGCAAACCTCCAATCCGTTTAACGATTTTACAAAAGAGAAGCGGCTCGCCATGTTCGCAACCTATAACCGGCTTACGCAATTCGACGCCCCTACGAAGGAGGGGCTTCATTGGGACATTGCCCAATACCCGAGCTTCGAGGAACGGCCGAACACCTATGGGCTGTCCAATCCTTGGATGATGTTTATTTCCAAGCAGAGCAAATATAAAGATCAAGCGATGCAGGTGATCAGCGTTCTGACCTCCGACGAGGTGCAGTTGATCAACGCAAGAAAGTCCGCCAAGCTGTCGCCGCTGAAACACCCGCAAATGAAGACGGAATTCGGCGCGGATGTGCCCTTTTTAAATGACAAAAACATCGCAGCCATCTTCAAGAGCCAACCGGCGCCTGCCCCCGCGTACTCGGAATTTTATTCGAAATCGACTCCGCTTTTGCTCAGCAGCTTTGCGGATTATGCAACCGGCAAAGTCGACGTGAACACGGCGCTTAGAGAAGCGGATGAAAAGATCAACAAAATGATAAGCGAAGGAAAATAATCGTTTTGAACGATTTTTGATCGATATCGTATCTGATATGCGGCGGTTCAAAAGCAATATAATGATCTCATAAGGCGAAGAAAGCCCGTCTCATTTACAAACGTATGGAGGTCATGGCATGATTACGAAAGGAACCCCCTTCTCAATCGAACAATACAAGGAAGAAGGTTTCAGCGGCCCGGTTCAAGGTCTTACGCTTCAGGAAGCGGACCATTACTATGATCGTTTTTTCGAAGTTCTGGGTCAGTCCAAATTCGAACCGGCCGCGACGAACAAAAAGATGTCCGCCTGGCACCAAAAATACCGCTGGGCCTACGAGCTGGCGACGCATCCGAGCATCGTAAACGCCATGACGCAAATTCTTGGTGATAGCGTCGTGCTTTGGGCAATGCACTTTTGGTACAAAGAACCGAACAACAGCAAATATATTCCGTGGCATCAGGACATCAACTATTGGCCGATGGAACCGGCCATCAATGCAACGGCATGGGTCAGCCTGGGCTGGTCGATTCGGGAAAACGGGTGTTTGCGTGTCATTCCAGGCTCTCACCGCTCAATCGTCGAGCATGTGCCGACAGGGGATAGCCAATCCGCTTTTCAGGACGCTCTTCCCTCCGAGCTGATACACGAGTCCCAAATCGTCGATCTCGAGATGTCGCCCGGGCAGCTTGCTTTCTTCAATGAAGCGACCTTCCATGGCTCCGAGATGAACTGCTCGAACATACCGCGCGTCGCCTTCTCCGTCCGTTATACGACCCCTGAGGTGAAGTTTAAAATGGACGAATGGGGCGGCGATACGAACCGCATTCGAACGTATCTGGTGCGAGGCGAAGATCATTTCAAACGCAACGAAGATATTAAAGGCGTCATACCAACCGATTGAAAAGCACGCTCAACAAGGGGCCCATCCCGGTGCTCATGAAGTTAGGAGACCTGCATGGCAAACGTTCGAAAAGACATGGCAAACGGAACGAAACATCCCGATGCGTTTTGGCTGGAATCGCTGCAGATTCGTTTCCTGCACATCCAGCCTCATCCGCTCGATTACCGGTGGCGCATTCATAAAAAAGTATTAAGGCATTCCGTGCTTTGGTTTGTGGAGCAAGGCGAATTTATGCTGTGGGTTGACGGCAATCCGCATCGCTGCAAGGAAGGTCATATTTGTGTGATGCCGGCGAACGGGGTAATCAGCGCACGCTCCACTTCTCGGGAGATCCGGCTTACAAGCATTAATTTCGATGCGGAGATTTCGTTTCTGAGCGGCCAAAACTGGATGAACGTGCTCAATGTACCTGTGCTATTCCAAGGGATGCATGAGGAGCTGGGACCGGTTATTTCGGAAATGCGCACCCATTCGGAAACGCCCTCACCGTATGTACACCTGCTGATGCAATCGAACATGCTGCGCATTTTGTTTGCCTTGTTGAACAAAGTAGGCAAGGACGCGCTTCCTTCCTCCATAAGCCAAATGGACAACCGCATTCATGCGATTATTCAGTTCTTACTGGCACATCCGGGTAAAATGCCAAAAATCGCAGAACTCGCAGAGCTGGTGCAGCTCAGCGAATCGCATTTGCGAAAGCTGTTTATTCAATTTACGAAGCAGGCCCCTTTGCATTTTGTGCATCAATTGAAGGTAGAGCAGGCGCAGCGCATTTTGATCCACTGCACTAAACCGGTTTCACAAGTTTCGCGTGAGCTCGGCATTGACAATGCCAACTACTTTACCAAATTGTTCAAAGCAAAAACCGGACTAACCCCCATGCAGTACCGTCAAAAATATGGATTATGGTTGAATGACGAATAACAAACCGGAATATAGCAGGATACCAGTAAGCATCAACTGCTTATTGGACATAAGAAACAGCCCTTGGCTTTACGCCAAGGGCTGTTTCTGTATGTTGTCCACGCTATTGTGAGATTAGCCCGTAACCACTTTGATCACGTTGCGGACGGACTCGGCGGATTTGTTGAGCGCCGCTTTTTCTTCCGAAAGCAGCTCAAGCTCAAATACTTTCTCGATACCGTTCCCGCCAAGCAAAGTCGGTACGCCCATGAACAGGTTATCATAGCCGTATTCGCCTTGCAGCAGTGCGATGGCAGGAATAATGCGCTTCTTGTCCTTCAGGATGGCCTCTGTCATTTGCACGAGCGAAGCGGCCGGTGCGTAGTAAGCGGAGCCGTTGCCGAGCAAGTTTACGATCTCGCCGCCGCCTGTACGCGTACGCGCTACGATTGCTTCGATGCGGTCCGCCGGGATCAGCTTCTCGATCGGAATACCTCCAACGTTGGAGTAACGAACAAGCGGAACCATGTCATCGCCATGTCCGCCAAGCACGAAGCCGCGCACGTCTTCTACGGAAACGTTCAGCTCTTGTGCGATGAACGTGCAGTAGCGAGCCGTGTCAAGCACGCCGGATTGGCCGATAACGCGGTTTTTCGGGAAGCCGAGTGCTTGGTAAGCCACGTAAGTCATCGCGTCAACCGGGTTGCTGAGGATGATGACGATCGCTCCCGGGCTCGTTTGTTTCACGTTTTCGCAAACGGATTTCACGATACCTGCGTTCGTGTTCACGAGGTCATCGCGGCTCATGCCTGGCTTACGAGCGATCCCCGCAGTAATGATCACGATATCGGAGCCAGCGGAATCCTGATAGCTTGAAGTACCGATGATGTTAGCGTCAAAGCCTTGTACCGGGGAAGCTTCGAGCATGTCGAGCGCTTTACCTTTGGTCGGGTTTTCCAGCTGCGGGATGTCGAGCAGAACGACGTCGCCGAGTTCTTTTTGCGCAAGCATCAATGCTGTGGTCGCACCCGTAAAACCTGCGCCTACAACGGTAATCTTTTTGCGTTGGATTGCCATGGGAATAGCCTCCTGAGATATATTTGTGTGCCGGGTACACCTTTATTATGTTGTACTTCCTGGATCCGCATAACTCATAGAGCCACTGGCTTTGCTCCGAAGCGCTAAGCCTAAGGAGGGGAACGGTTTGCGCTTGCGCCCCGTACCGGGCAAAAAAAACGTAGGAGGTGCTTTGGCGAATCCTACGCTCTTTCACACCCATGAAAGCGTGTCGGCGAGCCCGTTTAGCCCATGAGGCTAAACGGCTCGCCGACAGACGCGATTATACCGCCATATGCCCGATTCACGAGCCCACGCACGCATGAGAGCGTGTCCTCGGGCTGCATGGCGTCAGCTCATGCGCCCGAGGACAAACGCGTTCCTTGCACTATAACCCCATTGGAGCACGAGACTTGGAGGATTAGAAATTTTTGATAATTTGATTTGCGAACTCGGAGCACTTCACTTCCGTTGCGCCTTCCATCAAGCGAGCAAAGTCATAAGTGACGGTCTTGTTGTTGATCGCCGTTTCCATCCCTTTGTAGATCAGATCCGCCGCTTCGAGCCAGCCCAAGTGTTCAAGCATCATAACGCCGGACAAAATAACGGAACCCGGGTTAACGACGTCAAGACCGGCATATTTCGGAGCCGTACCATGCGTAGCTTCGAAGATCGCATGACCGGTTACATAGTTAATGTTAGCGCCCGGTGCGATACCGATGCCGCCGACTTGAGCAGCCAGCGCGTCGGACAAGTAGTCGCCATTCAGGTTCAACGTCGCGATCACGTCGAAGTCGGTTGGGCGAGTCAATACTTGCTGCAGCGCGATGTCAGCGATCGCGTCCTTAATGATGATTTTGCCGGCAGCTTCCGCTTCTTTTTGCGCTTGGTTAGCAGCGTCAGTGCCTTGTGCTTCTTTAATTTTATCGTATTGCGCCCAAGTGAACGTTTTGTCGCCGAATTCTTGCTCGGCAAGCTCATAGCCCCAGTTTTTGAACGCACCTTCGGTAAACTTCATGATGTTGCCTTTGTGTACGAGCGTTACGCTCTTCCGGTTATGCTCGATGGCATACTCGATAGCCGCGCGAATCAAACGCTTGGAACCTTCGGAGGAAACCGGCTTCACGCCGATACCGGACGTTTCCGGAAAGCGGATTTTCTTCACGCCCATTTCATTTTGCAGGAACGCAAGCACTTTCTTCACTTCTTCGGAACCGGCAGCCCACTCGATGCCGGCATAAATATCTTCCGTATTCTCGCGGAAAATAACCATGTCTACCAGCTCAGGACGTTTCACCGGGGAAGGTACGCCTTTGAAATAGCGAACTGGACGGGAACAAACATACAAGTCAAGCTCTTGACGCAGTGCCACGTTCAGGGAGCGGATCCCGCCGCCAATCGGCGTAGTCAACGGTCCTTTGATCGCAACGATGTACTCACGAATCGCCGTTAGCGTATCGGCAGGCAGCCAGTTGTTGAACTGGTTGAACGCTTTTTCGCCGGCAAATACTTCGTACCAAGCAATCTTCTTCTCGCCTTTGTATGCCTTCTCTACCGCTGCGTCAAGCACGCGCTTGGAAGCTGCCCAAATGTCCGGGCCTGTACCGTCACCCTCGATGAAAGGGATGATCGGGTTGTTCGGAACGTTCAATTTGCCGTTCGTAATGGTAATGCGCTCGCCTTCCGTAGGCAGTGCGTATTGTTCGAATTGTGCCATGGTTATGTAAACCTCCTCGTATTGGTTGCCAGCAAGCTGACGATGGATTTTGCCAAGGATCAACGGCTTTGCGGTCCTGTAGACGGCACCCGTTTGTTAGTTAACAACTGACATTCATTGACCCAATGTAACGGTTGCAACGCAGTTCACGCGAAGTATACAGAGCCCTTTCGCAACTGTGACATCAGGCTTGCCGCTGTCAGTTGTTGTCCTTGAGATATGCTTTCATTATGACTCAAAAATGAACGGGAGCCGCGGCGCGAGTACCCGCCCCTTGAATAAGGGACGAGTGCATGCGAGCACCGCAGCAGCCCGTTGGCAGCTGCTAGTCAAAGACAGTCCCCGATTAGCGCTTCTCGATCGGGATATATGCTTGATGCGACGGGCCTGTGTACTCCGCGCGAGGACGAATCAGGCGGTTATTCTCGTACTGCTCGAGAATGTGCGCCGTCCAACCCGAAGTACGGCTGATCGCAAAGATCGGCGTAAACAAGTCACGCGGAATTTCCAGCGAAGTGTACACGGACGCGGAGTAGAAATCTACGTTCGGCTTCAAGCCTTTTTGTCCGGTTACGATGTCTTCGATTTGGATCGACATGTTGTACCAGTTCATGTTGCCTGTAATTTTGCCGAGCTCTTGGGACATCTTTTGCAGATGCTTCGCGCGAGGGTCGCCGTTTTTATAGACGCGATGACCAAAGCCCATGATCTTCTCTTTGTTCGCGAGCTTCTCATTGATGTAGTTCGTTACGTTATCGGCCGTGCCGATTTCTTCCAGCATCGCCATCACCGCTTCGTTGGCACCGCCGTGCAGCGGTCCTTTCAACGCGCCGATCGCCGAAGTAACGCCGGAATAAATGTCGGACAGCGTAGCTACGGTTACGCGAGCCGCGAAGGTGGAAGCGTTAAGCTCATGGTCCGCATGAAGCACGAGCGCTTTGTCCAGCGCTTCAACCGCAACTTTGTCAGGCTGCTTCCCTGTCAGCATGTACAGGAAGTTTTCGGAGATCGAAACGCCGGATTTCGGTGCGATTGGCTCTTGGCCAGCACGAATGCGCGCGAAAGCCGCAATAACCGTCGGCAGCTGAGCTTGCAGTTTTTTCGCTTTGCGCAGGTTCGCTTCCGTGCTCATATCGTTTGCTTCCGCATCGTACAGCGCCAAGCTGGAAACGGCGCTGCGAAGGGCAGCCATAGAGTTAACGTCTTTCGGGTAGAGCTTGATTTGATCGATGATTTGCTGAGGAATTTGAGCATATCCGCTCAACTCGATGACCAGATGGTCCAATTCGGAGCGATTCGGCAGCTTGCCGTACCATAACAGATACACTACCTCTTCGAATGTGGCGTTCTCCGCAAGGTCGTCGATGTTGATGCCGCGATAGGTTAGCACACCGTCAATGATCGAGCTGATGGAGGACGTTGTGGCTACAATTCCTTCCAAACCTTTGGTAGCTGTCAAGATAATCTCTCCTTTTGCGTTCAATTGCACATAAGTCTACTATAATTGATTTAGAAGACAATGTGAACAAATTCAGACATAAAAGTTCATTATCAGCATCATAGAAAAAACTTCTGATCAAAAATATTCGTTGATCCCGCGCCGTTTTTGAGAAACCGGCTGCTCGTGACCAGCAAGAAACCGGTGGCTGGATGCAACAATTCTTGCTGCCACCGGGAACATGGTCCGCGTCATTTCCCCTGTAAAAGCATTTTCTAATTGCTGTTAATTTATACTGAAACTTGTCGGATATTCCGCTTTGTTTCGACCGTTTCGACAACTTTTACTCCCGCCAGAAAAAGGAGTAGCTGCCTGTCCCGATCCGTTTTCGGATAATAGCCAAAATCCAACGTTTAAATATTGGCCGCGTGACCGGGAAGACCATCAGGAAGCCCAACACATCCGTTAAAAAGCCCGGGGACATCAAGAAAAGCCCGCCGGCAAAAATCGCGATTCCGTCGAGGATGGAATCGGTCGGAATGGCCCCGACGGACAGCTGCTGCCTGGCGTACACCCATACTTTGCGGCCCTCCCGGCGGGCGAGCCATGCCCCCAGAAAACCGGTCAGCACAATCAGAGCGAACGTCTGCCAGCCGCCGATCAGCTTTCCCATCTCAAACAGTCCCCATATTTCAATGGCGGGAACCAGGATAAGCGCAATAACAATGATACGAAACATAAAAGCTCAGCTCCATTTCTGAAGAAGTGCAAACAGTTCCGGCGCTTCCTTGTCAATGCGGACCGGTTTCCAGTCCCGATTCAGCCATACGTGCTTCGTTCCTCCACTGACGAGCAGTTCATCCCCTCTTTTGATCTCGCACGCAAATTGAAGGCGAAGATTCGTAAAATCGACAATGCGCGTAGCGATGGTGATCCGGTCATCGTACCGGGCCGGTTGGCGGAACTTGAGTTCCGCTTCAATGACCGGCAGCAGCAGTCCTTTTTCCTCCAGGGTGCGGTAAGTCATCCCCATCTCGCGGATCATCTCGGTTCGGCCGATCTCGAACCAATTCAAATAGTTGGCATGGTACACGACGCCCATCTGATCGGTCTCCTGGTAACGAACGCGAAGCTCATGTGTAAACATCGTCGCAGCAGCCTCCTTTTGTTGCCATATATCGAATGGCGCAAGTTGACTTCCCCAGACGATATGCCCGAAATCGAAAGAGCGAAACCGTTCTTCGATTTCGCTCCCCCATTCGTAATATACAAGATACGCTGCTTCCTGCTTGTCCAATACCATTTTGTTGAAACGCGACAAGCTTCGAATAACCGACTGCTTGTTGCCCTTCTTGAAGCGATCGCTCCTGCTCGGAAGCTGCCTTCAATTACAGTACGCGTGCGCGGCCGGAGTAAATAACGCCTACTTCCGGATAAATCGATACTTCGGCGCCGTCTTTCAAAATTTCAGTCGCGCCATCGACGCCCACGATAACCGGTTTGCTCAGGCTGATGCCGACAACAGCCGCGTGGGACGTAATGCCGCCAGTCTCGGTAATGACGGCCGCCGCCTTCTCGAAAGCAGGCATATATTCTTTGTCCGTCGTTAACGTAACAAGAATGCAGCCTTCGGAAGCTTTGGACAGCGCTTCTTCCGCCGTGCGAGCCGTAACGACTTTACCGGTGGCAATTTGCGTGCCGATTCCTTGGCCCTTGGCGATCATTTCGCCGATTTGATGCACCTTGATCAGGTTCGTCGTTCCGGAGCGGCCTACCGGTACGCCGGCCGTAATCACGACATGGTCGCCCAAGCTGACGAGACCAGCCTTAACGCTCATATCGACCGCATGCTCGAACAGTTGGTCGGTGGAAGTGCAAGACTCGCCCTTGATCGGCGTTACGCCCCATACGAGCGACAACCGACGAAGCACGCGCTCATCCGGCGTAACGGCAATGATCGGCGCTTTCGGGCGATACTTGGACACCATCCGCGCTGTATATCCGCTCTCCGTAGCGGTAAGAATCGCTTTGGCGTCCAGATCCAGCGCGGAGTTCGCTACCGCTTGCGAGATTGCCTCCGTTACCGTCCGCTGCTGGGCGTTGCTTTGACGAACGAAAATTTCACGATGCTCCAGCGCCGTTTCCGTGCGCTCGGCGATGCGAGCCATCGTCAGTACGGATTCGATCGGGTATTTCCCTGCCGCGGTTTCCCCGGACAGCATAACCGCATCCGTTCCGTCGAAGATCGCATTCGCCACGTCGCTCGCTTCCGCACGGGTCGGGCGAGGGTTGCGCTGCATGGAATCGAGCATCATCGTCGCGGTAATAACCGGTTTGCCGGCTTGGTTACATTTTTTGATCATCGCCTTTTGCACGATCGGTACGTCTTCGGCCGGAATTTCCACGCCCAAGTCGCCGCGAGCTACCATCAGGCCGTCGGACACTTCAAGAATTTCATCGAGGTTGTCCACGCCTTCCTGATTTTCGATTTTGGAGATGATTTGAATATGCTTCGCGTTGTGGCGCTCCAAAATTTCGCGGATTTCGATGACATCGCTTGCCTTGCGCACGAAAGAAGCAGCGATAAAGTCAACACCCTGCTGAATGCCGAAAATAATGTCGTTTGCATCCTTTTCGGTAATCCCCGGCAAATTGATTTTCACGCCAGGCACGTTAACGCCTTTTTTCCCGCCGAGCAATCCGCCGTTTTTGATGCGGCATACAATGTCCGTGCCGCGAATATCTTCTACCGTCAGCCCGATGAGGCCGTCGTCGATCAGAATGGTGGAACCGATCTTCACGTCTTTATAAAGATCCTTGTATGTAATGTATACGCGCTCCGCATCCCCGATAATCTCTTCGGTCGTTAACGTGATCAGGTTGTCCTGCACGAGTTCGACCTTTTGATCGTCTTTCAGCTTGCCCGTACGAATTTCCGGGCCTTTGGTATCGAGCAAAATCGCTACATTTTTGCCCAGCTCCTGACAAGCCTGACGCACATTCTTGATTCGATTCCCGTGCTCTTCAAAGTCGCCGTGGGAGAAGTTGAGCCGGGCGACGTTCATCCCGGCTTCGATCAATTTTTTGAACATGTCCAGCGATTCGCTCACCGGACCGATCGTACATACAATTTTGGTTTTACGCATGGTTAGGGTTACCCTCCTGAATAGTGGTGAAGCGGCCGATTTTTCTGAATTTCGCATATCGGTCTTCAATAAGTTGAGTTTCTGTCATTTTGGAAAGCTCCTGCAGATTCGTCCACAGCACCTGCTTGATTGCCTCGGCCTGCACGACGATATCCCGATGGGCGCCGCCCTTCGGTTCCGGAATAATGCCTTCGATAACTCCGAGTTTCAATATTTCGTCGGCTGTAATTTTCATCGCTTCCGCCGCTTCCATCGATTTCGAAGCATCTCTGTAAATAATCGAAGCTGCGCCCTCGGGCGTAATCGCCGAGTAAATGGCGTTCTCGAGCATAAATACGCGGTTGCCCACGCCAAGCGCCAATGCGCCGCCGCTGCCGCCTTCGCCGATGACGACGCAAACGATCGGAACGCGCATGGACGACATTTCCATCAAATTGCGGGCAATCGCCTCGCCTTGGTTGCGCTCTTCCGCGGCGCTTCCGGGATAAGCGCCCTTCGTATCAATGAAGGTAATGATCGGCCGCTTGAACTTGTTCGCCTGTTGCATCAGGCGAAGCGATTTGCGGTATCCTTCCGGATGCGGGCTCCCGAAATGGCGGGCGATGTTATCCTTCGTATCTTTTCCCTTTTGATGCCCGACAATCGTCACAGGCACGCCGTTCAGCCGGGCCACGCCGCCGACGATCGCCAAATCGTCGCTGAACATCCGGTCGCCGTGCAGCTCGATAAAATCCGTGAAAATGTGCTGAATGTAATCCAGCGTCGTCGGACGCTGCGGATGGCGCGCAATTTGCATCTTTTGCGAAGTGTTCAAGTTGCTGTAGAGCTCCGCTTCTTGCTGCTTGTAACGCTTCTCCAAAAGGGCGATCTCATCGGAAAAATCGATCTGCTTGTCTTGGCTGATTTTTTTCAAATCTTCGATTTTCTCACGTACTTCAATGAGCGGTTGTTCAAACGGCAATTCAGCTGCCAATTTCCGTCACCTCCTGGAGCGAGTGCATCGCAAGAAGACGCGACAACGTACTGCGCATTTCTTTGCGGTGGGTTACCATATCAAGCTGACCGTGCGCCAAGTTGAACTCCGCCGTCTGGAAGTTTTCCGGCAGCTTTTGCCGAATCGTTTGCTCGATGACCCTGCGTCCGGTAAAGCCGAAAGAGGCGCCCGGCTCAGCGATAATGTAATCGCCTAATGTTGCAAAGCTGGCCGTCACACCGCCGAACGTAGGGTCCGTGATGACGGAAATATAAAGCCCGCCCTGCTCGTTCAGCTTCGCCAAAGCCGCGCTCGTCTTGGCCATTTGCATCAAGCTTAAAATGCTCTCATGCATCCTAGCGCCGCCGGAAGTAGAAAAAATGAGTAGCGGAAGCTTTTTTTCGATGGCTTGCTCGATCGCATTGGTCACTTTCTCGCCGACAACGGAACCGAGCGAACCGCCCATGAAATCAAAGCTCATGACCGCCGCAACCACGCGATAGCCGCCAATGGTTCCTTCACCGGTTATAACGGCGTCATTCATCCCGGTAGCGTCGACGCTTTTGGCATATTTTTCTTTGTAATCCGGGAAATTGAGCGGGTCTTCAGACGCCATGTCACTGTCATACTCTTGGAATTGACCTTCGTCCATTATCATTTGAATACGCTCAACTGCGTTCAGCTTGTAATGATAGTCGCACGCCGTACATACTTTTAAATTTTTATCCAGCTCTTTGTTGTACTGGATCGTTCCGCACCTTGGGCACTTGTTCATCAAGCCTTCCGGAATTTCACGCCTGGGCCGTTCCTCCGGAACGTCCAATTGTCCGTCGACCACCGGGTTCTGCACAGGCCTGCTTGTTGAAGGAACGGTGGCGTACTTTCTTTTCTTCTGGAATAAGTCTTTGAATTGCATGAACTACACCTCGCCCTACGGTTTTAAACCTGTCCAAAATGAAGAAAAGCTTCTGGATCGAAGCACTTTTAAATGAGAAACAGTATTTATGATCGATGCAAAATGGAGTTCAGCACTTCCTGCACTTCTTCCACTTCGCCTTCGGGTACCACGATTTCGAATTGGTTCTTTGTCATGTTGATTGCCCTAACCTGTACAAGAAATCCCTCTTCCGTAAGTCTTTGCTTGATTTTATCAGCAATTTTCGCGGTCGGAGCGATATAAATAACCGTCCACATGAAAAAAGACCTCCCGAACATAATGCAATAATGATATCATAAGTCCACTTTTTCCCGCAACCGGAGCATCAAGGGGGCCGGAAGGTCTATTTCCAAGGATGGCTGTTGTTTCGGCTGCCTTATGCTTGACCCGAGGGGTTGTCCAATTCATCCTGATGCCGATGAGCGAGCCGGGCCGATGCCGCCGCGGCCAGTCCGGCGACCAGATCGTCCAGAAACACGTGAATTCCGGTAGGATGATCGTTCAATTCGCGGATGATGCCGATTTTTTTCTTGTCCAAATAGCCGAAGCTCGTCAGTCCGATCATGCCGTACACATTCACGATGCCGAGCGCCAGTGTCTCGTCCACGCCGTAGAGCGGGGTATCGGCTTCCATGATCGCCTGCAGCGGCTGGGGCAGCATGTTATTCTCCGCAAGCTCGTCGAGTGCGATGCCCGTATGAAGAACGTACTGCACTTCGCGCTTTCCAAGCACATGCAGGACGCTGTCGATGCAGTGTTGTTTGGTCAGCTTTGGATTATAGGGAAGCTGCAGCGAAAGAACAATTTCCGCTATGCTGTCGACGGTAACGCCGCGTCTCTCCAAGCATTCGATAATCGTATCATCCTGAGTCATAAAAAACAACGCCTCCTCCGAAAGATCAGTAACGTGCGATATACGCTTTGCCGGCAGGAAGTCGCTCATTCGTGCGCGGGTTACTTAATCTATGCGGAGGAGGCTGGGATTATTTCACTTTTACCGATTCTTTACCGAGCAGCCGCTCAATGCTCTCGATCAGTTCTTGCGTAGGATTTACCATATATTTATCGCTAAGTCCGAGCGAACGCTGCGACTTCTCGTAGTACAGCACGACCGGAAGCGGTCCGCTGTGTCTGCCTATCAACCGCTTGAGCATTTCGAGCACGGCAGGCTTCTCATGCAGCGGCGAAATTTTGACGTATACGCGTTGGGCACCCGCGGCAGCCGCGGCAGCCGGGGGTGCTGCAGAGACCGGTGGGGAAGCCGGAGCAGACGCTCCCCCCGCAGGGATTGCCGAGTGCGGGGCCGGAGCCGCGGCCGGCCTCTCCTTGACCGCTGGCCGGCCGGCTGCCCCTTGCCTGCGCAGTGTCCCCTGCTTGCCTCCTCCGCCCGTCCCCGTCTTCACCGCTTTCAGCTCCAGATGCGGATCGTTCATCGCAAGCAGTTGATCGGCAAGCAGCTTGTAATCCTCATCCCCAAGCTGGAGCTTTGCGATCACCAGCACGGGCTTCCCCTTCTGCACAAGGGGCGCGTACTTTTTCCATACTTCGGGAAACAGCACGACTTCCGTTTTTCCGACCCGGTCCTCAAGTTCCATAAACGCCATCGGCTGTCCTTTTTTGGTTACGATCGTTTTGCTGGAAAGCACCAGCCCGGCGACCATCACTTCGCTCCCATCGGGATATTCCTGCAGTTGGTGCAGCGCATCGAGCTCCAGTTTGCGCAGTACCTGCTCATAATCATCCATTGGGCTCCCGGAAATGTACAGTCCGAGAAGCTCCCGCTCCAGTTCAAGCTGCTGCGTCATCGTAAAGGAAGCAATGTCCGGATACTGCACCTCCCAGTTCGTTTCCTCCACGAATCCGAACCCGTCGAGCACCAGCTGCAGGTCTTCGCGATCTTTGCGCCACTTGACCGCCGCATCGACGGCGTCCTCCAGCATGGCAAGCAGCTGTGCCCGGTGACCCGGCAGCGAATCGAGCGCACCGCCTTGAATGAGCGACTCTATCACCCGTTTGTTGCACACCCTCAAGTCGACGCGACGGCAAAAATCGATCAGGCTCGTATATCGGCCGGAACGACGTTCCGCGATAATCGATTCGATCGCGTGCGTGCCGACGTTCTTGATGGCCGCCAAACCGAAACGGATCGCCGGCGCGCCGTCTTGCTGTTCCCCCTCCAAATGCGTGAACAGAAAGCCGCTATCGTTCACGTCGGGCGGAAGTACGCGAATACCCATCCGGCGGCATTCATCCACGTACTCGGCTACCTTATGGTGGCTGCCCATGACGGCCGTCAGCATGGACGCCATGAAAGGCACCGGATAATGCGTCTTCAGGTAGGCGGTCTGAAACGCCAATACGCCGTAGGCGGTAGCATGCGCCCGCGGGAAGCCGTAATCCGCAAAGCGGACGATCATGTCGTACACCTTGTTGGCATCCGCTTCCGTGTAGCCTTGGCCAATGCTGCCCTTAACGAAGTGGGCGCGCTCCTCATCGAGCACCTCCCGCTTCTTCTTGCTGACCGCCCGCCGCAGCAGATCCGCTTCACCGAGACTGAAGCCGGCCATCAGCGAAGCGATCTGCATGATCTGCTCCTGGTACACGATGATGCCGTACGTATCGCGCAGAATGGGCTCCAGCGCCGGATGCGGGTACTCGACCTGCTCCGCCCCGTGCTTGTAGCCGATATATTTGGGGATGAACTCCATCGGACCCGGTCGATACAACGCGTTCACCGAAATAATATCCTCGAATCCCGACGGACGAAGCTCCTTCAATACCCGTTGCATTCCGGGCGATTCAAGCTGAAAGATGCCGGTCGTATCTCCTCGGCTGAGTAGCTCGTAAGTGGCCGGATCGTCCATAGGGATGCGAGTCCAATCCAGCGTTTCGCCCGACTGCTCGCGAATCCAGTCGAGCGTCCGCTCAATGATCGAGAGGGTGCGCAGCCCGAGAAAATCCATCTTGAGCAGGCCGATCGACTCCAGATGCTCCATTGCATACTGCGTCAGCGGCGTCTGCTCGGTCCCTTCCTGCAGCGGGACATATTGCGTCAACGGCTCGCGCGAAATGATGACGCCCGCCGCATGCGTCGAAGCATGGCGCGGCATTCCCTCCACCTTCATCGCGAGCTCCAGCAGCTCCGCCGTCTTCGGCTGGGCGGCTGCCAGCGCCTTCAGCTCAGGGCTTGCCTGGAGCGCCTCCGCCAGCGTCATGCCGAGCTGATGCGGGATCAGCTTGGCGGCGCGGTCCACTTCGCTGAACGGGAGGTTCAGCACCCGTCCCACGTCCCGTACCGCCGCCTTGGCCGCCATCGTTCCGAAGGTGATGATTTGCGCGACCCGATCCCGGCCGTACTTGCCGACGACGTAGTCAATCACCTCGTCGCGGCGCAGGTCGCTGAAATCGATATCGATATCGGGCATCGACACCCGTTCCGGATTCAAAAACCGCTCGAACAGCAAATTGTACCGGATCGGATCGACGTCAGTGATCCGCAGCACATAAGCGACGAGACTGCCCGCCGAGGAACCCCGTCCGGGTCCCGTGGCAATGCCGTGCTCATGGGCGAAACGGATAAAATCCCACACGATCAGAAAATAATCGGAGTATCCCATCCGCTCAATGACGGACAGCTCGTAATCCAGCCGTTCAAGAACGTCCTTTCGCCAGCTTTGGTCCTGCCATTCTTTCGACAAGCCGTACCTCCGCTCGGTTCCTTCCCGGCAAAGTTCGGCAAGATACTCCCCTGCCGACAAGCCTTCGGGAATCGGCTCGAATTGCGGCAAAATCGACCGGCCGAATTCGAGCTCGAGGTTACATTGCTCCGCGATCGCCATCGTATTCGCAAGCGCCTCCGGCACATGCGGAAACAAACGGGCCATCTCGTCCGCGCTTTTCAAATATAGCTGCGACGAATGAAACTTGAGCCGCTCCTCGTCGTCGACGGTTTTGCCGGTGCCGATGCAGATCAGTATATCCTGCACCTCATGTTCCGGCTCCCGCACATAATGCACGTCGTTCGTCGCCACAAGCCGGATGCCCGTATCGCGGCTCAGCCGCAGCATGTCCTGCAATACCTTTTTTTGCTCGGCAAGACCGTGATCCTGCAGCTCCAGAAAAAAATCGTCGCCGAAAATGTCCCGGTATCTTAGCGCAGCAGCTTTCGCCTCGTCGTACTTGCCGTGCAGCAGGTGCTGGGAAACTTCGCTTCCGAGGCACGAGCTGGTGCAGATCAACCCTTCCGAATACCGGTCCAGCAGCTCCGGGTCGATCCGCGGCTTGTAGTGGTAACCTTCCAAATGGGCGACGGAGACGAGTTTCATCAAATTTTGATAACCGGTCATATTCTTCGCAAGCAAAATCAAATGATAAATCGGCTGCTCCTGCCGCGTTCCCTTTTGCCGGATCGAGCCGGAAGTATAATATACTTCGCAGCCGATAATCGGCTTGATGCCGTGTTCCCTGCAAGCTTTGTAAAAAGGAATCGCCCCGTACATCACTCCGTGATCCGTCAACGCGAGCGCCTTCATGCCAAGCTTTGCCGCCTGCCGGGCCAAATCGTCGATGCGCGCGGCGCCGTCAAGTAGGCTGTATTCGCTGTGTACGTGTAAATGAACAAACCCGCTCATACGGGCCGCCTCCCCTGCCGTAAATTTATTATTATCATTTTAGCATAATGCGAACAAGTGTGCCATAGAGTAGGTAAGAGAGGACAGGTTATGCGCGGTTTTCCGTCATGCGAACGATAGGGCGCCTATGCGAACAAACTTCCCCATCCGGAGCATTCGTTGCCACGCATGGCTTGGGACGCTGACAGGCCGCCACGTTGCCGCGCGGTGCTGAAGCAAGTAACGGGAGGGAAATGGAATGGCCGCTTTCGTATCGAAATGTTTGCTTGACTTTTTCGTGGCGTTCGGTGTCGTGCTCGGAGGGACGATGCTCGCCGGGATCAGCGCCGTATTCACACTCGAGCCTCCGGTCTACCGCATGACGAGCGTGGCGGAGCAGATCAAAATATGGGCGATGGTGGCGGCGATCGGCGGAACGATTGATCCGATCCGGGCGATCGAAACGAATTTCATCGAAGGGCATATCTCGCCGGCCATCAAGCAGATCATCTACATCGTCTGCGCCTTCACCGGCGCTCATATGGGCTCCACGCTGATCCAATGGATTTGCAAAGGGGGAGCAAATGGGTGAGCACACCTGAAGCTCGGCAACCGGGCGGCTTCCTGCGCTCGGCGGGACTTGTCATCGCGGGAATGGTGATCGGCGCGGCCTTGTTTATGAGCGTTTATCAGCATCAGCTCAATTTCATCATCGAGCAGTATCAGGTGCTGCGCTCCGATCTCAATCAATTGCAAAGGGAAAACACAGATCTGAAAAAGACGAAAAATCAGCAAAATACGATCAACCTGCTGCAAGTGTATGTCGTCCCCGGGGAACATACGGAGCTGGACAAGCTGACGGACGCGGAGCTTCGACGCCGTATTAACAGCGATTTGCGCGGAGTCATTATCGGCCGCAAAATTTCCGATTTTGCCGAGAATCCGGAAATTTATGAGAAAATACTGGTGCAGAAACCGTACTTGGCCGTCATGGATAAAGATTACATGGTGCAGAATGTAAAGTGGATGATCGTCACGCAAACCGAGCTGAAAATATGGGTAACGGTGAAAGAGTGGAAACGGATTCCGATGTCATAAGCAAAAGAATACGGCGGAAATTCGGTTGATTTTCACACCGAAAATCGCTAAAGTGGAAACAGATGACGTCCAAGACGAGATAGCGCATCTCCGGGCGACCCTTTATCTTAAAAGGAAGTGCTTGTTTCCATGCTTGAAACGATTCAAATCGTGCTCAGCGTACTGATTGTGATTTGCCTACTCTTCACCGTTTATTACAGCTTCCGTTACCGACGGGGACAGGATGCCAGACTTCGCGGCTTGTTCGCCTCGCGGATGAATATCGCCATGGGATTGATGCTGACGGTGATCGCCGTTTCCCAGCTGTTCTTTTTCACCGACTCGGTAACGCGCCGAATCTTCGGGACCGTCTGCTTGCTGCTCGGCCTTTTCAATTTATTTGCAGGGATCCGCAACCACATCCATTTCAGCCGTCAAAACTAACGGCGCTTTCGCTTGACCGCTTTTTTGGCGCATGTTCGGCCTGTTGCCCAGGTTCGCTTGACTGTCGTTTGGAGTAAACGGTCTGATCCAATAATGGCTTTACTGCCATTTGCGGATACGGCCTGATCACACGAATCAAGATTGGAGTTAGGAGTTCTGCCCGAGGGCAGAGCTTTTTTCATTTCATGCAGGAATAGGACATACACAACAATTCGTTGCCCAAAATTTACTTTCCCAGCTCAGTCAGACGGTAAAGAGCCCTATAGTAGGCTAATGCCAATTATTCAAACGGATCGTCCTCTGAATAATTCGGCTAGCCCAACTATTGAGTTTAAATCCCTTTTTACGGGTAAAATTAGTGCGAATATGGCGACTATATATTGGATTGATCCAAATAATTTGGGTCCATTAATTCCGTTGAGCCGTTTTGCGCGAGCATTGCCTCTACTCTACCCCTGCTCGATCACCTGCGCCGTTAACATGGATTTCGCCACCATGGATGCACCATGAAAAATTTCGACATCCGTCTTGGCGAATTTGCGGCTGACTTCGATAATTTTCGCGCGAATCTCGACTTCGCTGTCGATTTGGACGGGCTTGACGAAATACGACGACATGTTGTCGAGCACCAGGTCGCCCTTTTTCACATCCTGCACGGCGTGATAAGCCGCCTGCGTCATCAGCACCGTGAGCACGCCTTCGGATACGGTGCCGAGCCGGTTCGTCATCTGAGGCGTAATCGTTCCGCGAAACACGGTATGCTCCGACGACTTGTCCTTGACTTCCGCGAAGCCGGACCAGATCAAATCCTCGAACGTTTCTCCATGCTGCGGCTGGCGCTGAATATGCTGCATCGCCTTCAGCACGTCCTTGCGCGAAATGACCGCCGTCACCTTGCGGTTCATATCGATGATCGGCAGCAGCTCGATGCCTTCCCACACCATCATATGGGCCGCCGAGGCTACGGATGTGCTGGGGCCGGCCGTGACAGGTCCCCGCGTCATCAGCTTATCGATCGTCTGCTGCGGTTCCGCGCCGATCAAATCTTTCGAGGTGATCATGCCGATGACGCGGTTCCATTCGTCGACGACCGGGAAGCGGCTGTGGCCGGTTTCCTCATGCAGCCGCTGCCAATCTTTCAGCGTATGGTTCGCCTTCAGCGAATACACCTGCATTTGCTTCGGAATGATGTCCTCGATGAGCAATATTTTTTTCTTGATCAGCCGGTCGTAGATCGCGCGGTTGATCATGGAGGCGACCGTGAACGTATCGTAGCTGCTCGAAATGATCGGAAGCTCCAATTGATCGGCGAGTCTGCGCACCTCTTCGCTCGTACCGAATCCGCCGGTAATCAGCACCCCCGCGCCATGCTCAAGCGCGCCGCTGTGCGCCTTGCTGCGGTTACCGACGATCAGCAGGCTGCCCGGATCGATGTAGCGCATCATGGCGTCTTCCTCCATCGCGCCGATCACGAATTTGTGCAGCGTCTTCTCCAGTCCCGTCCGGCCGCCTAGCACTTCGCCATCGACCATGTTGACCACTTCAGCGAACGTCAGCTTATCGAGCTGATCGCGCAGCTTCTTCTCTACGCGTACGGTGCCCACCCGCTCTTTCGTCGCGACAAGCCCGAGCGTATCGGCTTCTTTAATGGCGCGGTAAGCGGTGCCTTCGCTGACAGCGAGCGCGCCCGCAATTTTGCGCACGGAAATTTTGCTGCCCGGGGTTAGGCCCTCGATATATTTAATAATTTGTTCATGCTTGGTCGAAGCCTCTTGCATTCCGTATTCCGTATCATCCATCTGTTTATCATTCCTGTCTGATCTGTATTAATCTGTACTACTATTATATCGCTTGGCGAAAAAAAAGACAGTACATCGAACAAGATCCGGCGGGAAGGTGCATATAAATCAAAAGAAACAATCATACGGAGGAGGTTATCAACCTATCATGCTGCAAAATCCATATGAAGGGCAAATGCAGAACGTCTACGAGTTGGAAGCCGGCGCAGCAGACTTGCTGCATAAGTGCAGGGAAAAAATCCACGCCATCTGTGCCGAGCACATGCACAAACCGATCAGAGTACAGACGCTTCACGGCCAGACGCATGACGGAATCCTGGTTCACATTGACGCTTATCACATTTACTTGCAAATGCTGCCGGGACACAGCCGCGCGCTGCTGCCCTATGCTTACCCGGGATTTAATCCGTATTACAGCAACGTCATTTTGCCGCTGGCGCTGTTCGACTTGCTGACCATCGCGCTTCTGGTGTAAGCGGCATTGGGAAACGCGTAGATCCGCAGCGCCATGCGACGCAGAAACGCGGCACGCGATCGCGCAAGGGCAAACCTTCCAGTGGGGGGATAGCACGGTTTGTCATGTTGTTCAAATGAGGCATCAGCATGAAAGCCGCAATCAAGCACAATCATGTGGACCAGAAAGCCGCAATTTGTTGCAACTACCGCAAGAACCCGCAATTTGCACAGGGTCATCGCGAACGAAAGCCCGCAGGCCGGTTTCGGCTGCTGCGGGCTCTTTTATTGGAACACCATCATTTTTTCATCTGCAGCAATCTGCGTTTCCCTTGTACTGCCTGCTCCAGCTGCCATCGCTTCATCCGCTTAATCTTGACCAGCTCCCGCTTCGTTTCTTGTTCCACGCCGAGCAGCTCATGCAAATGCGCCGCCACCACCAGCAGAGCAAAAGCGATCCAGGCAAGGCCGAACACGGTAGGCAGCGTAAGACCTCCGCTCAGATCGATTCGAGGAACCGCATATAGGATCATGCCGAGCGCAATCGCCATGTACACCAAATTTTTTTTCCCTTTCATCCCTGCTCCTCCTCTCGCACAACTTGTACGATACATTGTATGAGAGGTATGGATGAAATAGCACCGCTATCCGCTATTAACCTCGTCCGGATGAAACAGCGGCTTTCTTCTTAGGTCTGCGCAGCAGACGGACCGCTTTGCCGTAAACGAAAGACAGCGCCCATGGTAGCAGCAAACTTACCGCAAAGGCTATGCCTGTATTCGCATGGTATGCCCCAATATCATTCGGATCGGCAGGAACATGAACGCGCCAATACGTAAGTACCGCCGGATGAACGAGATAGACTCCGAACGAAACGGCTCCGAGCGATAGCAATATGCCAGCCAGCCATTTGGCCCGCTCCAGCATCCGTCTTCCCGCCCAGATGAACGTCATGCAGGCAAATGCGGCATAAGCGAAAAACAATATCGTATACAAACTGCCTTCCATTAAAAACGGAGCGCGATCTTCAAGCAGGAACAGCCCGACGAAGCTACAGCCGAGCAATACGGTGAGCAGCAGCACGCCCGGGAAGCTGCGTCCGGCCCAGGCGATGAACGCTTCGTAATGTAGGCCGATCCATCCGCCCAGCGTGAACACGCTGAAGTAATTGATGCAGAGCGAAGCCAAATTCGGAATCGGCTCCACCCAGTGGTTGTAGCTGTAGCTGAGGGCGTGAATCAGCAGCCCGAGCCACAGCAGCCCCGTACGGCGAAACCACCCCCCGCTACCGCAAAGCCACATCAGGAGCGGAAATAGCAAGTAAAACTGAACGATGATGACCATAAAATACAAATGGTACGACGCGTCGGCCCACGGCAGCAGCTCGGCAAATTCCCCCCAATCCAGATGCAGACGGCTTCGATCGAACATCCACTGATCGTATAAATAATAGAAAAACGACCAGAACACATATGGGAACAAAACCTGCCTGATGCGTTTCATATAAAAATATCCCGCCTGCCTCCGGCTCCAATCCCCGTCATAGCGGTAAAACAAGACGAGTCCGCTCACCATAATAAACATGGGAACGGCAAAATTGCACAGTTTGTTGATGGTCAAGTACATCAACTGCGGCCCGCTTCCGAACGGAAGCTGTACGGTCGCTTCGGACGTAGCATGAATGGCGACTACCGCCAGGATCGCAATCGCCCGTACGATATCCAGTTCCATCAGCTTGGGCTTCGATTTTTTTGCAGCCACCGCCATAGCGCTTCCTCCCTTCACTGCCATCGGAATGCTAATCCGTCTGACCGGTACGCAATAAATTGGTGGTCACCTCTACGCGAAATTTCGCTTTCGGATACATCTCACGCCACTTCTCGATCGTCATACCGGAATGTCTTACGCTGGCGCGGTATTTATTTCCGAACCCTACCGGATCCACAGCCAGTTTCTGCGTCTTTTGCAGCAGCTTCTCGATCGAGCTCTTGATCGCCTTGTTCACTTCCCGCTCGATTTGCTTGATGTGGTTCCGGTTCCGCAAATCGACAGGCACCGAAATCTCAAGCAAGCGTGCTTTGATCTTCACCTTGACGAGAAACGACGGCTGGTCCGAATCCAGGACATTGATATTCGTCTTGCTGTGAATGGAATCGAGCGTAAGATACGTGCGCTCCTTTTTCTCCAGCTGCCTGTCCTGGCTTACGATGGCTTCCTGCGGCAGCGTAAGTTCGAAGAATCCCGTCGTATACCGCTTTTTCAGCAGGCGCAAATACAATACTTCTTTCAGCGGAATTGTTCCCGCCATCTTATCGCCGCGGAACAGCGCCGCCCCCTGAAGCCGGATTTCATTTTTTTGCTGGACGATATATGGAAGTGACGCATCTTGGCCCGGGGAATCGAGATCCCGGACAAATTCATGAAGCATGGAAGAAATCGTTTGTTCGCTCTCCATGTTTTGCTTGATGGTCTGAAACAAATATTCACCCACATTGCTGATCTCCGGGTATCGCCTTGTAAGGATATCGAAGGTGGGCTGCTGCGATACGGCCAAATATACGACCGATCCGATGTCCGGGTCGCGGGTGAACGTGTCGACGATGCTGCTCAGCCCTTTTTTCGCCATGTCCTCGTGCAGCAGCAGAACGCGAAGCTGTCCGGACACCAGCATCTTTCGCGATTCGACGTTATTGTTCATGCGTACGCCCTTCACGGTGTATGCGGTGGAGGAGATGACGTTGGACCGCTCCTTCGCTTCCGGGTCGATCTCGTATAAAACCGATGTGCCCTTTATTTGATCCCCCGGCGCTAGATCGAGCCCGGCTGCGATGACAAGCCCCAATCGTTCGAGCACCTTGGTATGCAGGCAGCCTACCGTAAGCGCAGCCGTCAAGAAGAGCAACGCAGCGGTGCGCATGGCTTTATTTTTTCTCATGCCGCGCTCGCCCCCGCTTTCTTCACCCTGCCTCTTTTTACTTTGACCAGGACATAGAGCAAAACGGGATACAGGAACACAAGAACGGCGCCGGTATACCGCATCACCTGGTACAGCAAGACCATATTTTGTTTCCCCGGCAATAAATATATCATGATTACCAGCGCGAGGCAGCACCCATATAGAACGTACTGTTGTTTCATGCCGAACACCGAGCGGAATCCCCGGGTACTGGACCATAAATAGAGCAAGCAATTCGGCAGTATCAGCATCAACCAGTACGCGGCGGCGACAACCTCGAACCGTTCGAGAAAAGGAAACTGGGCGACTTTGAACCATGTATAGGTCGGCCACAGCGTATCGACGAGCTGCTTTCCGCTGTAAAACAAGATGGCGCACACGAGCGAGACGACGTAAGTAAACACGGTGAATAGAACCGCAAGCTGCGTAAACTTGTGAATGTTTCGCTTGTCTTGCACAAACGGATAAAGAAAATATACCAGTTCCATCCCGAGCATCAGATAGGTGGATTGGTATACGCCGTCCCATATTTGCCTGGAATTCGCTTCCAACACGGGCAGCAGATTGTCCACGCTCGCGAATTTCAAAGGAAAATACAGGAGAAAAAACAGCCATAAGGAAAGGGTGAACGCAACCGCCGCAAAACCGGCTATCGCGTTGATGCCGGCAAAAATCCCGTAAATAAACAGGAGACACAGCAATCCGGCGAACAGCCAGCCCTGAAGATCCGGAAACAGCCAAGTCTGTACAACCTCCGCATAGGAATGCACGATCGTTAAGCACATCAGAAATAAATACACGGCATAAACCAAGTTCGGAAGCTTGGCCAGCCAACGGCCGTATACTTCCTCATGAATGGCGTACAAATCTTTCGTACCGTAATAACCGGCGGTTTTGGCAATAAAAAAAGCGGCGGCCATCGAGAGCGGGGCCATCAGCAGCAAACATATCCAAGCATCGTGACCTGCCGCCTTATAAAGCATGCGTTGAAAACTTTGCGACGGTTCCGCAAGCTGCGTTCCGGAAACGGCGAAAAACACCGTATAGGCGTTCATCAGCTTAACGCTTCGAAAGGCCTTCATTGTCACGTGCGATCACCTGCCGGTTCCTCAAAGATGTCCTGGGTCGTACGTTTTTGCCAAGCGCGCTTACTTTTCTTCATCATGCCAAGATTCATCGGATACAGCGGGTACATGTAAGAATGGCCGATCGTGGAAAGGCGCAGCAGATGAAGAATCAGGAAGCTCACCCCTATCATGATGCCGACCGCGCCGAGCCACCCGGCCAGGAGCAGCATCGGAAACCTCAAAATCCGAATGGCCGCCCCCATTAAGTAAACTGGGGTAATAAAAGACGAGAGCGCCGCCAATGCGACGATAATAATCAAAATATTGCTCGTAAACCCCGCTTGAACGGCGGCTTGCCCGATCACGATACCGCCAACGATACCCATTGTCTGACCGACCTTGGTCGGCAAACGCGCCCCCGCTTCCCTTAGCAGCTCAATAATGAATTCAAGCAGCAGCGCTTCCATCAGCGGCGGAAAAGGTACTTTTGACCGCGACTGCGCAAGCGGAACGAGCATGTTGGACGGAATCAGCTGATAATGGTACGTTAATGCCGCGACATACATCGGCGTAAAAAAAACGGATATAAAAATGGCCAGGGTCCGCAGCAGGCGAAGAAACATCGCCATGTTCCTGCGCAAGTAATCGTCCTCGGCCGACTTGAAAAAATCAAAGAAAGGAGAAGGCGAGATGAGCGCCGAGGGGGTGCCGTCCATCATGACGACCAGCTTTCCCCCCGTTAAATTTAAGATGACCCGGTCGAGCCGCTCGCTCGGAACCATCTGGGGAAACAGCGAGCGCGGGTCATCGTCGATCGATTGCAGCAGCATCGAAGTATCGGTAATCCCGTCCTCATTAACCTTCGAGAGCCGCTCCTTCAAAAGCTTCACGTCGGCTTCCCGCGCCTTCCCTTCCATATAAAGCAGCTGCACCTCGGTACGGGTGTGCTCGCCAATCCGGAATGTTTCGAAACGAAGGTTCGGATCGGGCAAATATTGCCGCAGCAGTGCTCTATTGGTCTCCAGCGATTCCGTGAAGGCGATCTGCGGGCCCATAATTTGCGACTCCACTTCCGGCTTCGACGGACTGCGCTGAATCGATTTGCGGGTATTGAACAAATAGCCATCCGGTTCATGAATCCCGTACACATAAGTCCAGCCTGCAATCAAGTGCTCGATAATGGCGGACCGTTGCTTCACCGGGCCTTGCTGTTCGAGCGGAATATGGTGAATCAACGCCTCCAGCGGAAGGTCGGATTGCAGCAGTTCCTGCAGCGGCTCGGTGATGTGCCTCCGAATCAGCTTCAAATCGGTCAGCTCTTCGAAATAGATAAGAACGAGCTCTCCCTGCATACGGGGTAAGGAGATCGTTTTGATCTGGCCATGCCGCTCCAGCGCGGAATACAAGGAGGACGATATCGAGTTATGCTGATCCGGCACGGTTGACCCCCCACTGCGATACAAGTCGTTTAGTAGGTTTTCCCTTGAAAGTACAATTTATTCCACTGCCGCAGCCGACTTCCCCCGCTGGATGTCCGTATTTTCTTGCGCCGTTTTACCGCAGTTTCTTTTCACCAAGGGGTAAACGCCCTCATATGATACAGTAGTTCGTTTGCATGTTCCAGGCATTAGAGAAGCTGCATGACGGCAAGTCGGTGCTGGGAAGGAGTTTCGCATGAAAAGAACAAAGGTCAGGTTGCAAATACAAAGCGCCGGTAAATTTTCCGACGGCTCCACGATCTTGATCAGCGAAGCCATTATAAAAAAATGGAAAATTCCGCTTCATCAGTCATTACAGCTTCGTTTCGGATCGGGCCGTCAGGAAGTGAACGTGGTACCTTTGTCGCAAGCCGGCACAATGCGGATCGGCGATGCGCTCGCCTCCAAATGGGGGCTGTCGCAAGGCAACCAGTTGTGTCTTCAATACAAATCCGGGTCCCGCACAATCATGATCGGCCCGCTCCTTTGCGTCATGGTCAGCCGTGTGTACGACCAGGCACCCGACAAACCATTCGGCGCCAATACCGCGTTTTGCCGGGAATTGACCGATGCTTCCAACGGAGCGGGAGCGGTCGTCTACTTCAGTACGCCGGACGATCTCCAGGGCGGCGATACCGTTCGCGGGTGGCGCTACACGAACAAATGGGAAAGAACGGCGTTTCCCCTTCCGAATGTCATCTATAACCGCTTGACTTCCCGGAAGCTAGACAATCGGTCGAGCGTACAGCAGTTTGTAGCCAACGCCAAATCGCGGAACCAGGCTATATTTTTCAATGAAAAGTATTTAAACAAAACGGAAGTGTTTGACGCGCTGCGCAATGAATCAGGACTGCACATTTATCTTCCGGAATCGTATTTGCTGCGCAATTTTCAGCAATTGAAGTCGATGTGCACGAAATATTCGGTCGTCTTTCTCAAGCCGATTACCGGCAGTCTGGGCAAGGGCATTATCCGCATCCGCCGCAGACCGGACGGAACGTACATGACGCATACGACGAACCTGGGGGGTGCGCGCAAGCAATCGTTCCCTACGATCACCGCTTTGTTCCACTCCATCTCCGGCAAAGTGAAAGCGCAACGCCACCAGATTCAGAAAGGGCTCGATCTGATTACGGTGAACGGCCGTCCCGTTGATTTCCGGGCACTCGTACAGCGGGGAGAGGACGGACAATGGGACGTTACATCGATTGTGGCCCGTATCGCCGGGAATGATCACTTCGTATCCAATCTGGCGCGCGGCGGCACGCTTAGTTCCGTCAAAGAAGCGCTCGCCCGATCAGGCAGCTCGCGAGACGGTCATGCGAAGCTGAAACGCGCGGCGTTGCAAATTGCCAAAGGGATCGAGACGCATGTCTCCGGACATTTCGCCGAGCTCGGCATCGATCTCGCTTTCGATACGCAAGGGCGCGTGTGGCTGATCGAAGTGAACTCCAAGCCTTCGAAAGAAGAGAATACACCGCTGGCCCCGGACCGGAAAATCCGTCCTTCGGTGAGACGGCTGGTGCAGTACGTACGATTCGCTTCAAAGTTTTAACGCTGCGGCGGGATGGCTTCATCCGGCCGAATGGAGGTGAGGCGTATGATGATGCCATACGGGCACCGTACCCTCCACAATACGATAGGCATCATGACGACGCAAACAGGGGATCACCCCCCTTTTTTGAACCGCAACTTTTATCGCAGATTGTGCTTGATTGGGCGCCGTTTCGGATTGAACGTATTCGTCTTTACGTCCCAGGGCATCGATTGGTCGGCGAGCCAGGTTACCGGCTATAGTTACGATCCGCAATCGCGCCAATGGATTTCTCAGCCCTGCCCGCTGCCGCTCATCGTATATGATCGATGCTTCTTTAGCTCGAAGCGGCAGTATGCCGAATACCGTTCCGTGCTGAGCCGGTTGAAGGAACATCCGTCTGCACGGCTGCTGGGCAACGGCCTAAAAGGCAAGTGGACCGTCCAGCAATTGCTGCTATCGGACGGCCGGTTCGACCGGCATTTGCCTCACACCGAAGTACTGCGCAGCATGCGCACGCTGACCGCCTGGCTGCAGGAGCGCCGCGAGGCGATCTTGAAGCCGCAGGGCGGCTCGCAAGGGCGCGGCGTGCTGCACGTACGCCGCGCAGGCGCCGATGCGCGGGAAGGCGCGGCCTCATTCACCGTGCGTGGACGCGACGCCCGTAATCACAGCATTGAGCACCGCTTCGCCGATGCAGGAGCGATGCTGCGTTGGCTGCGCCGCTTCGTGGGGCAGCGCAACTACTTGCTGCAGCAGTATTTGCCGCTGCAGTCCAGGAGCGGCACCGCCTACGACGTGCGCGCTCTGGCGCAAAAAAACGGCGCCGGCCGGTGGCAGTTGACCGGCATGGCCGTTCGGCGAGGTCAGGAAGGGAGCCTGACCTCGAACCTTAGCGGCGGCGGCACCGTAGAGCCCGCCGCCGACTTCCTTGCCCGCGAATTCGGGCGTGCTCGCGCTTCGGAGCTGATCGACGAACTGACGCAGCTCTCGGCCGATCTCCCCCAAGCGCTCGAATCCCGACACGGGCGGCTCGTCGAGCTCGGCATCGATTTCGGTGTCGACAGCGACGGAAATATTTGGATTCTCGAACTGAATTCCAAACCCGGCCGTTCCATCTTTACTTATTTACACGATGATCAGGCAAGACTCGATGCCGCTGCGAATCCGTTACGGTATGCACGCTATTTGCTAAAGCAGTCCGTTCCCGCCGAAGCGGAGTCGCGCGGTCGGTCGCAGCCTTTTATTAAAGCCAATATAGATTCGTAATACTTGCGAAGGGCAAAACTCTTAGGAGGTTCAAGATGAGCTTGACAACTTGCACGATTCATGTCACCCCGCGGCAGGAAAGAGCTCTTTACGTAACAAGCGAATTGGCAAAATCCCTTAAAATATCAAAAACCAGACACGTGACCTTGAAGCTCGGCAGCAAGAGTGTCGCCTTGGGACTGAAGCTGCTGAAAAAGAGCGGCAATCATGTGTATTTGCCCGGGCCCGTATACACTCAGCTCCGCATTCCGAGAGTTGGAACCAGCCTGATCCTCTGCAACGACGGCAAAGAAATCCGGCTAGGTCCGATGATCGGAATACTCACGAGCGTTACAAGCAGCAGCTCGGCGCCGTTCGGCTCACGAACGGAATTTATCCGGCAGTTCATGCGGGTCGGCGCCGATAAAGCGTTCTACTTCGCTTTCTCGCCGAAGGACGTCAACTGGACGCAGGCGACGGTTACGGCGACGATTCCCCGCAGCGAAGGAGGCTGGGTGAAAAAGGTCGTTCCGCTGCCCGACGTCGTGTATAACCGGCTGCCCAGCCGAAGCGCCGAGAAGCTGGCATCGATGAACGCCTTCAAGCAGCGGTTCATACGCAGAGGCATCCCGCTGTTCAACTGGGAATTTTTCGAGAAATGGGATGTATACAATTTGCTTGAAGGAACCAGCGCATCCAAATACGTGCCGGAATCGCGGATCAATCCGTCCGAAGTCCAGTTGAAAGAATTGCTGGAGAAGCACAAGTTCATTTATTTGAAACCGACCGGCGGCAGCCTGGGCATCGGCATTTATCGTCTGACTTACAACCCCAAGCGCGGGTATTACGCCCGCTTCCGGCGCTCTCGCGGCAACGTACTGCTGCGCTTCAGCAAGTTCGATTCGCTGCTCAAGCTGCTCAACCGCCAAAGCCGCAACTTGAGGGGTTACGTGGCGCAGCAGGGCATCCGGTTGATCGAAATCGATAGCTGCCCGATCGATTTTCGTTTTCATATGACGAAGAACGGATCGAATCAGTGGGTCGTTGCCGCGATCGGGGCCAAGAAAGCCGGCAAAGGCAGCGTCACGACGCATGTGCGCACCGGCGGCCAACTGATGACACCGGAGCAGGTGCTGCGGCAAATCTTCGGATCGCGCGCGGAGAGCGTGTTGACTCAGGCGAAAGAATCAGCAATCGAACTTGCGGAAGAGATCGATAAAAACTATCACCATACGCTCGGTGAACTGGGCTTCGATATCGGGATCGATCAAAACGAGCATGTATGGATGTTCGAAGCGAATTCCAAGCCGGGGCGCTCGATCTTCAAGCATCCGGCGTTGAAAGACCAGGGCCGCGCTTCCCTGCAAAACATTTACGACTACTGCCTCTTCCTGAGCCGATTTCGGTCAAGGAGGGATAGTTGAGTGGATGCCATCTTACAGCAGAAGAAGCAGCCCACGCTGGCCATTCTCACTTACGCGGATAAAACGAGAATTTTTCGGGGAGATCAAAAAAATTTTGTCGACCTGATTCGCACGGGGGAGGAACATGACGTACGGGTGTACGTCATGACCACCACCGATTTCAAACTGAGCGGCAATCATGCGGTAGGGTACACTTATAACCCAATGACCAAAAGCTGGGATAAAAAGCTTCAACCGCTCCCTAATATTATTTATAATCGGATTCCTTATCGAAAATTCGAACTGCTGCCTGAAGTACAGCAAATTATTCAGTCATGCATGCGCAACGGTCAAATCCGGTTTTTCAATCCGTCGTTTTTTAACAAATGGACACTGTACGAATGGTTGAATCAATCCAAGCGAACGCAGCCTTACATTCCGGTCACGGAACAGCTGTCGAACGTCAGCGCGCTTGACGATCTGCTCAAAGCGCATGAAACCGTCTATCTCAAGCCGATCCGCGGCAAAGCCGGCAAAGGAATTATGAAAGTCAGCCTGACGGAAAAATCAAAATCGCGCATTTACGAGCTCAGCATCCAGGATAAAACGAAAAGCCATATTTCCCGTTATTCGGATGTCCATAAGCTATGGTCGCAAATCCGCGATTTAACCGACAGTAAGGACTATATCATGCAACAGGGGATTTCCCTTGCAAGCTTCAAGGATAGACCGTTCGACCTGCGTGTTCTCGTGCAAAAAAACGGCAAAGGCGAATGGAGCATCGCCGGGGTCGGTGCGCGGCTGGCGGGAAAAATGAGCATCACGACGCATGTGCCGCGCGGCGGTTCCATCGATGATCCGCTGAAATTGCTGGCCGTTTCCTTCGGCACGCAAGCAAGCAAGCGGATCATAAGCAAAGCCAAGCAAGCCGCGCTTACGATTGCGAGGCAAATTGAAAAAGCCAGCGGTCATACGCTGGGAGAAATGTCCATGGATCTGGGCGTAGACAATGAAAAGAACATTTGGTTTTTCGAGGCGAACTCCAAGCCGATGAAATTCGACGAGCCTCTTATCCGCAAAAAGTCGCTCGAAAACCTGATCCGATACAGTCTTTTTTTATCGAACATGAAGCATAAAAGTCTCGCTAAGAAATCGGCTGTAGTCAAAAAAAGAGCGGCCCGTCACTCGAAGAAACCAGCGAGGTAGGCAGGTGAAATTCCATGAGCTACAAAGTCGGTATCCTTGCCATGTACTTGACGGGACGAAAGTTGGAGGAAGTATCTTACTTTCGGAAGCTGAGTGTCACGGGCCGGAAGATGGGCATTGAGGTGCTCGTCTTCACCCCGGACGACGTGGTCGATTCGGGTGAACGGGTGCTTGCGTTAAGCTATAACCCCGAGCAAAAGTCATGGGTTCGAAAAAAAGTCAGCTTTCCGCCGATCATCTACGACCGATGCCGGTATCACGGAACGAACAATTACCAAAAGCTGATGCGATTCCGCACTACCTATTCGAAGCTTCATTTCATGAGCCGGCCGCTCGCCAACAAGTGGAAGATGCATCAAATTTTATCCGAGGAAGACCGCATCGCATCGCACCTTCCTTCGACGGTTCGTTACCAGGGCACAGAAGAGCTAAAATCGTTTTTGAAAAGGCATAGCGTCGTATTCCTGAAGCCAAGCAACGGTACCGGAGGACGCGGCATCTTGAGGCTGCTGCGCACGAAGGACAGCGAGGTATGCCTCATGCAGGGACGCGATCCGAACCGCCGCATCCTTCCCATACAGCATATTCATGTAGACCGGCTGCACGACAAATTGCAAAGTTGGAAAATCGCGGACCGATATATCATGCAGCAGGGCATCCCGCTTCAACTGCCGGACGGCCGGGTCCACGATTACCGCATGCTGGTGCAGAAGGACGGCGCCGGCAAATGGCAAGTAACCGGCTGCGCCGGACGGATCGGTCCCAGCAAATCGGTCACTTCCAACTTGCACGGAGGGGGGACGGCCATTGCGATGGAAGTGCTGCTGCGCAAACGGTTCGGCTCCTCGGACAAAGTGGAGGAAATTCGAAGAACCGCTTACGCCCTCGGACTGAACACAGTAAAGCATCTAGAAAGCAAATTTGGAAAAATCATCGAGGTCGGGATCGACCTAGCCGTAGACCCCAAAGGGAATGTATGGCTGCTTGAGGTGAATCCGAAGCCTTCCCGGGAAGTATTTCACCGGATCGGCGACAGCCAGACGTATCAAAAAGCGATCCGCAGGCCGCTCGAGTATGCCTTGTGGCTTCTCAAGCAAAAGAGCCCGAATTCCGAACAAAAAGCAGACCCGTAAAAGCGGTTCCCGGCGAAGCGCATTTGATAGATAAAAAGCGGCAGCGAGTTCGCCACTCGCTGCCGCTTTCGTCTTATGACTCGATCAAGTCCAACAACTGTTCGAAACGCGAGATCCTCGCATCCGCTTTATCCAACTCGGCGCTCTTTCCGAAACCGGCATAATCGCAGCCGACGGTAAACAGACCGTTGCAATGCCCCGCTTCGACGTCCGACGACCGGTCTCCGACCATCCAGGCATCCGCTACCCCGTGCGTTTCCAGCAGCCGCTTAACCAAATCGACTTTCGAACGGGTTTGGTATTGCCCCGCACTATACAAGCCCTCCGTCTCGAATAACGGCTCCAGCCCCTGGGTACGAATAACGCCTTTTACATACGGTTCCAGCCCGTTGCTTGCCACAAACAGCCGCATTCCCCGATCTCGGAGCGCCTTCAGCGTACCGGCCACCCCATCGTACAATGTTCCCTCGCCTCGGGCCAGCCCTTCGATCTGATAGGCCGTCAACAGCTCGTCCGCTCTGCGATGAACCGATTCGTCTACTTCGGGCATCACTTCGTGCCATATATGCTTCAGCACCATGCCGAGCGCCCCTAATATATGCCGCTCCGGCGGCGTTTCTCCGGTATATCGCCCTTCGGCGCGAAGCTGCGCAAAAGTCGCATGATATGCAGGCAGCAGCAACGTCTCGGTCTGAAACAGCGTGCCGTCCAAGTCGAAGATCAGCGCCTCCGGCTTTCGTTTCGTCCCAAACATTTCGTTCCCCCCTAATTCGCGGATGTCACGTTATACTAAAGCATGAGTCGCAGCGGATTGTCAATGACCGGGCCGGCATACGCTTACGTGTTGTACATCGATATTTTCCAGATCGGGACCCGGAATATCAGCAGCAGCGCAACGATGATGAACGCCGAAACGACATAAGCGGTTCCCGGTTTTCTGCAGTGCAGCAGCAGCATCGGAAACATCATCAGATCAAAGCCGAGCGACCACCACCACCCCCATCCGTGGGCATACACGATGCGGCCTGACCATGCATAGATGGCTTCCATCAATGCGTAAATGCCGACCCATTTCATATATCGCAGCATTTGCCCCTTCTTGCTTTCCGGAAAGTCCGCCAAAAATTGCATAACCGTACACGGAAAAACAATGAACGTGTAAAGCAGTTCCGTAATGGCCGGAATGAGGTGAAGATCGGGAACAAACGACCATAATAAGTAGCCGGACGTTAAAAAGAAATACAGCAAATTGCCGGCAATCATGTACAAAACGGTCGAATGAAACCGACTTGCCTGCTTCCAGGCCCTGCTTCGAAACAGGGCAATAAGCGACACGGCGGCTATGAAGATATGAATGCCAATCCCCCCTTACTCTTTCGATTGTTTCTGCATCTCATCCTCATATTTCTAATATTTACATTTTTTTGGTAAATAATTAAAATTTTATTAAATTTTATCTCGCCCGGAACGAAAAAATCCACCCCTCCGTGCGCATCTGCACGAGGAATGGACTTTTTCATCGACACACTTTATGAAAGAGGCGGTGCTTCCATCCTGGAGTGCGACAAGTTTTCGTAAAAGTTGGCATTCGTTGCAGACATATAAGGAATCAGCCAGAGTAGCCCGATCCCCAGCGTAAGCACGCACAACAGAGCCCAACCGATAAAACTGAGGGAAAGCAGGAAATAGCGCCACTTATGCCCGTACATCATCTGCTTGCTCCGTTCGATGGCTTCCATCGCCGTGAGCTCCGGATGGTCGTGCATAATGTAGAAGGCCATAGAATACCGTAAGCCGGCAATAATCCCGGGGACGATCAAGAGCAGCGTCCAGAGAAATACAAATACGGCGCTTAGCAGATACAGCAAGAAAGACGGCACAAATCGGGTAAAACCCGAGAAAACATCCTGTATTTCGTTTGGTTCCCGACGAACGAGTCGAAGGAAAAATACGACCACTCCGAGTGCCAGCGGTCCGGCAACGATAAAATTAATGACATCGCCAACTTTCGGAATTTGAGTAATCAAGCTGGTAGCGATGATGATAATGAGCGTTACGACAATCGCTTTGCCCCAGCTGCCTTTCAACTGCTGAAGCGCTCTTAGTTTCAACTCGCCCCGGCTAAGTATCGGTTCCGTTTCCACTACTTCAATTCCTCCAATCTATCGCGGGTTCACCGGTTAAAATACTTTTTTGGCGCCCTGTTCCGACTTCAATATTTCCACCGCTTCGCGAAAACGCAGCGAATGGATGATCTCCCGCTCACGCAAAAACTTTAATCCGTCCTGCAAATCGACATCGTCGGTCATATCGATGAGCCATTGATAGGTTGCTCTTGCTTTTTCTTCAGCTGCAATATCTTCATACAAATCGGCAATCGGGTCTCCTTTGGCTTGTATGTAAGCGGCTGTCCACGGCACTCCCGAAGCGTTCTGATAAAACAGCGCCCGGTCATGGGCGACATAATGATCTGCCAGTCCCGCTTCCTTCAACTGCTCCACCGTCGCATCCTTGGTCAGTTTGTACACCATGGTGGCGATCATTTCCAAATGGGCAAATTCTTCCGTGCCGATATCTGTAAGTAATCCGATCACTTTATCCGGAATAGAATAACGCTGGTTCAAATACCGCAGCGCGGCTGCAAGCTCCCCGTCCGCGCCGCCGTACTGCTCAAGCAGCAACCTGGCCATCCTGGGGTCGCATTTGCTGACGCGTACAGGATATTGCAGCTTTTTTTCATAAATCCACATGCGACTGCTCCTCTCCCGATTTTACAAGCCGGCTACACTTGCCAAGGCCAAGGTGTCTCCGTCCACTGCCACGGATGCTTCGAAAAGCTGTGCCCGAAAGCCATTAACGGTCCGAATTCCATCTCGAACTGATGAGCCAAATGCATGCGCTTCTGCGCGCATTGGTTGTACTGCTGGATGGCTCCGCCGTCGAGCGGATGCGTATCGAGGTACAGATTCAGTTCCACGAGTACAAAATCAACGGCTTGCAGCTCCTCCAGCATAGCGTAGTAGTGCTCCGGAAACTGATTCTCCTTCATGCGGCTGCTCCTCTCATTCACGTGTTTTTCGGTTCATACGGACTGTATAAGGCCGGCCACAGCGTTCCGTGCCGCAATGCCTCGTGCGGGGAAAACTGGGGCAAATTCATCGGCTGAAACGGGATGTACAGCTGCGGGGGAGTGGAGAACGTTTTTTCCAGAATCGGCGGACAAGGATCAAACGGCCCCACAAAGGGGTACCATACCTTAACTTGTTCCATAATCGCGGCGAGCCTCCTTCAGATGTGCTACCACTATGTATAGAGGGACGGCTTGTCCGTTATGTGCACAATGTTGAAGCGCCGTTCGGCCACGCCAACGCCAAAAAGGACCGTTCGATGAACGGTCCGTTTCATTCGTATTCTGTAAGTGCGGTCAGTGGATGTCCTTCTTCTTGAAGCGGCCGCCCTTCACATCGTGGATGTTGCCTACGGCGAGAAACGCCGCCGGATCGAGCTCCTCGACGATCGACTTCATCTTGGCCTCCTCGAGCCGGGTGATGACGCAGAAGATGACCCTCTTGCTGCCGCCGGTAAAGGCGCCTTCGCCTTGCAAATAAGTAACGCCGCGGCCGAGCCGCTGCATGATCGCTTCGCCGATGTCGCGGCTGTTGTCGCTGATGATCCACACCGATTTCGACTCGTCAAAGCCTTCTATGGTCAAATCGATCATTTTAAAAGCGATATAATACGCAATTAACGAGTACATGGCGTGATCCCAGCCAAACACAAACCCTGCGCTGGCTAGAATGAATAAATTGAAGAACATGACGACTTCGCCGACGGAAAACGGCGACTGCTTGTTGAACAAAATCGCCACGATCTCCGTACCGTCAAGCGATCCGCCGGAGCGGATGACCATCCCTACGCCAACGCCCAAAATAATGCCGCCGAATACGGCCGCGAGCAGCGGATCGATCGTAAGCGGCTTTACGGGGTGCAACAGATAGGTGCCGATGGACATGACCGTCACGGCGAATAACGTGGAGAGCGCGAACGTTTTGCCGATCTGCTTGTAGCCGATAAACAGAAACGGCAGGTTGAACAGGAGCAGAAAAATACTGATCGGCAGCCCCGATAAGTGTCCGGTGATGATGGAGATCCCTACGATGCCACCATCGATTATGTTGTTGGGCACGAGAAAGATTTCAAGTCCGACAGATACGAAAGCAGCACCGATGAATAAAAAAATGGAACGACGAATTAATTTGAGAAGCGATAATTTGGAGTGCTGCTTGATTTGCGGAATTCCTGCGTTCATACCATTCCCCCTTGTAAGATTGGAGCATCGGCTAACCGACGCTCTTCCTTCCCATCAATTCATGCTAAAGCTTTATATTGATCGTTAACAGGCCTACTTTGCGCAGCGCCTGATAGACGATAATCAATACCGGTCCGAGGAACAAGCCGACGACCCCGATGAGCTGAAAACCGACATACATGCTGACCAACGCGGCCAGGGCGTTGATCCCGACCGCATCGCCGATAATTTTCGGTTCGATGAGCCGGCGGAAAATCATGATCACGAGCAGCAAGACGAGCAGCCCGATGCCCAGATGCATATTCCCGGCGAGAATGCTGTAAGTGGCCCAAGGAATCAATACCGCGCTCGTCCCGAGCACCGGTAGAATGTCCACGATGATGATCAACAGCGCGATGGCGAGCGGGTATTCGACGCGCAAGACAAGCAGGCCGACCAGCGTGACGAGATAAGTAAGCAGGCTGATCATCAGCTGTGCGATCAGAAAGCCCAGGATGGCGCGTCGCAGGTTGTTCAGCACCGTCATGACTTTATCCCGGGACTGTTTGTCGAACAGCATCAGAAACGACTTGTGAAGCTGCGGCAAACTGAACGAAATCAGGTAAAGGCCGATGACGAATACGACGAAAAAAACGAACAGACTCGGAATGGTCTTGGCCACGCTTACAAAGTAACCGGAGATCGCCGCGACGATGCTGTTAATGTTGTCCGTCAACATACCGACACCCGACTCCAGCCATTTTTGCATTTGTTCGGCCATCCCGTCGGGAAGCGTTTCGTAGAACAGCTGTGTCTTTGCCGTCGCATCCTCGAAAAACAGCCTTGCTTCATTGACATAATCCGGGGCGTCTTTCCAGAATTGAATCAGCTCGGAGATCATCTTGAAGCCGACCAAATAAACGAACCCGAGCAGCAGTCCGGTGAACAGCGTACAAGCCGTAGCGGCCGCCGTCATGCGACCCATCCGAAAGTAGCGGATCAACGCTTGGATGACAGGCTCCAGCAAAATCGCGATCAGCATGGCTAGCAAAAACGGAAAACCGGTCGTAAATAATCCGTACAGCAGCACGATGCCTAGAGCGCAAAATACGATCGTTCTGAGCGACATGAAGCGGCGGTCCTCCTCTATTCGTTATGCAGCTGGCTAACTTCGGTCATGATGGGTACTTCGGTCAAAATGCGGCGGATGGACACGCGCATTATGCGCAGTCGCTCCACTTCCGTGATCTCGTACAAAAAGCCTCCGTGCTCCAGCTTGCGCCCTTTGACCACGTTTTCCTCCAGCATCTTGAACAGCCAGCCTCCAACGGAATCTACTTCCTCGTCCTCGATGCCGAGATGCAGCATATCGTTCAAATCCTCGATCAGCACCCGGCCGTCTACGGAGTAAGCATCCCCCTGCTTTTCAATCTCGGAGCGCTCACCTTCGTCGAACTCGTCATGAATTTCGCCTACGATTTCCTCGAGAATGTCTTCCGTCGTAATCAAACCCGCCGTACCGCCGTATTCATCGATCACAACGGCGATCTGCGATCGTTTCCGCTGCATCAGCTTGAGCACGTAGCTGATTTCCATCGACTCGGGTACCATCAGCACCGGGCGCAAAAATTCCCGCAGGTCATGCTCCTTGTCGGGGTCGGCCAGCAATAAATCCGACACGTGGACGAATCCGATGATTTCATCCTTATCGTCTTTGGCGACCGGATAGCGGGTATGCTTCGTTTCGTAAACGATCTTCAGATTCTCGGCGAAGGAAAGTTCCGTGAACAAGCATTCCATATCGGTCCGCGGCTGCATAATCTCACGGGCAATCCGGTCGGAAAACTCGAATATATTGTCAAACAGCGCTAGCTCGTCTTTGTTGATGTGACCGCTCTTGGCGCTCTCATCCATCAGGATGCGAATCTCTTCTTCCGTATGTGCAGCCTCAAGCTCCGAAGCCGGCTGCACGCCGATCAGCTTCAGCAGCTTGTTAGCGGCGCCGTTGAGCAGCCAGATGACGGGATAAAAAATTTTATAGAACATCATCAGCGGCGCGGACAGCCAGAGCGACGTCCCTTCCGACTTTTGAATCGCCAGCGATTTCGGAGCCAGTTCCCCCAGTACGATATGCAGGAAGGTGATCACTGCAAAACCGATGAACACTGACAGTGCATTGGCATACCAAGCGAGTCCGATCCCCATCGCATGAAATAGCGGTTCTACGATCAAATGCGAGATCGCCGGTTCACCGACCCAGCCGAGTCCCAGCGAAGCGAGTGTAATTCCAAGCTGCGTTGAGGACAAGTAAGCATCGAGCTTCCTCGTCACCGCAAGGGCATATTTCGCCTTTCCGTTGCCTTCGCCTGCGAGCTGCTGCAAGCGGGTTTGTCTTACCTTGACCAGCGCAAATTCGGCAGCTACAAAGAACCCGTTCAGCAATACCAAAATAAAGACGATCATAAGGTTTAAGGCGATGGCCATGAAATCAAAGCCCGTACTATGACCTTCCAAGGACAATCAAACTCCTTTGCCGAAAGTATCGCGGTGCCGGTTAAACGACCGCCTGTCTGGTTGTAAAGTCGAGATGCTTATAGTACGTATCGGCCACAAGCAGGTTGGGGCCGCAGCATACGGCTGCAGGGCAATAGCAATCGACGGTATGGCACAGCGGATGGGCTTTCCAGCGCCCGAACACCTCGTCGAGCCTGTCGGTATGAACATTGCCGAGGGCCGGAACGTCGGAGAAATCCGTTACAAACACATCGCCGGTAAACACGTTCACATTCAGCCGATTGCGGCCGTCGGGGTCATTGCGGACGGTAACGTTAGGTTCGGTGCGAAGCCGCTTCACGAGGTCCCGATCCTCCTCCAGCTCGCAGCAAGCGTAGAAAGGCAGCGTGCCGAACAGCATCCAAAGATCACGGCTGCGGCTGTCCAAAAGCCGGTGAATCGCCGTTCGGGTCTGTTCAAGCGAAAGTACGGGCAGTTTCGAGGCAAACGCGCTCGGATACATCGGATGCACTTCATGGCGCCGGCAGCCCATCTCTTCAATCAGACGGTGGATGGATGCAAGCTTCTCATGCGTTCGGTAATTGATCATCGACTCGGCGGAGACGAACATGCCCGCGCGAGAGAGCGCAATCGTGTTTTCAACCATTCGTTCGTACAGCTTGGCCGACGTCTCGCGAACCGCCTTTCGTGCGGAGTTCACGAAGCCCACCTCGTGAAAATCTTCGGCATTGACGTAATTAAACGATATATGCATGACATCGAGGTAAGGGGCAAGAAGCTCGTACCTCGATAAGTCCAGCGTCAGATTGGAGTTGATCTGCGATCGAACCCCGCGTTCTCTTGCGTAACGCAGCAGCGGAACGATATATTCCCGGACCGTCCGTTCATGATAGCTCGGCTCTCCTCCGGTAATGCTGATCGTTTCGAGCTCCTCCACTTCGTCCAATCGCTTCAGGATGACGGACAGCGGAATTCTCGGCCCTTCCGTCATGGACAAAGTTTCACCGACCGCGCAGTGCTCACATCGCATGTTGCACAAATTCGTCACGGTCAGCTCCACGCTCGTCAGACGGTGTTCGCCGTAAGCGCGTTTGGATCGAATCGGATCCCAAGGATCGTACTGCGGACTGATCGGCTCAAGCGCCGGTTTCTGCGTATCGTGTTGTTCGTACATTTGATTCGTAACACCTGTCTTCTGCAACATATTTTTACCTCTATGATTACCTATTATATGTTCCATTGTATCTTAATACGTACGAAAAAGAAATTCGATACGAAAAAGCCCGCAATCCGTTAGGGCGGACCGGGCATACGTCGTACGGTTTTCATCGGGAATTCAGTAAGCTTCGCCGTTCGGCAGCGCTGGCATTCGGTCAAACTTACCGCGCGGACGCGGCTGCTTCATACGGCCAGCTCGTTTACGCCGGTAATCATAACCGACAAGTGCTTCGACAAGTCGATCTCGTCGGTCGGATTGGACAGTTCGCGGCCGTCGGCATCCTGCAGTATGCGCACCACCGGGCGCTGCGGCGCATTAGAGTTCAAATCAACCACGACACCGGTTTCTCCCGTATTGAGCTTGACGGTCACACCGACGGGATAAATCGCGACGCGATCGCGAAACAGCCGGATTTTCGATTGTTCGTATAACGTGCCCGAGCCGGAGTACAAGATGTCCATCGCTTGATGCGGCAGCATCGCCTTTCGGTATACGCGGTGCGTCGTCATCGCATCGTACGAATCGACAAGACCGATCCACTGGGCGTAATCATGGATTTCGTTTCCTTTCAGCCCGCGCGGATAGCCGCTCCCGTCGATCCGCTCATGATGCTGGAGCGCGCAATGCGCCGAAAGCAAAGGAATATTCGGCTCGTCCTTCAAAAACTGAAATCCGAAATCGGCATGTTTCTTGATACGAACAAATTCTTCCTCCGTCAGTTGATCTTTTTTCTTCAGCAGTTCCAGCGGAATTTGCGTCTTGCCGACGTCATGCAGCAGCGCGCCCAGCCCCAGCGCTAAAAGCTCGTCACGCGAATAGCCGTACGCCATCCCGAGCATCGACGCATAAATACAAACATTCAATGAATGCTGGAACAAATAAGTGTCCATCAGGCTTATATTGCTGAGCATGATCATCGCGTCTTTATTGCCGCCAAGATCGTCCAATATCATCTTCATCATATCGCCGAACACTTTGCCGACCTTGACGCTGCCTACCGACCTGCGCTTCGTTTGATCCTCCATGATTTTCCGAAAGGAGCCGCGAATGTCCGAAATCGCCCGCACCCTCGTTTCGTCCGAGATCGGATCCGTCACCACAATATCTCTTGTCCTCGGATCGTCGATGTATACAAAGTCAATGCCATGACAACCCAGGCGATTTATCAAACTTTGAGATAATTCGACATGCTCGCTGAGCAGAGTCAAACCGTCCTCGTTATATATTTTTTTTGCCAGCCTCATACCGGGCCTGACCATACTGAGCGAAAGCAAACGCATAGAGGCGACCTTCTTCTAAAGAAAATTTTAGATAATCGATATAGGACTAGAGTAGCGGATTCAGTCGAAAAGAGCAATACATTTCTTGACAGCGACAAAAAAACCGAAAATCAAGAGCATATACACTTGACTTTCGGCTCATATTGCATGCTTAGTCATAGGCCCCGCCGTCAGCGCAGCAGGAAAAACCAGTAAAGGGCCGCAACAGCGAAACGGTAATAAGCGAAGTAGGCAAGACTGAATTTCTGCACGAATTTGATAAACGTCACAACGGCAAGGAGAGCTACGATAAAGGAAACGACGAAGCCGATAAAGAAAAAACCGAGCGTGTCCGATGTAAAGCTGTCCAGATTTTGCAGCATCTCATAGCCGGTTGCCGCCACCATGACGGGAATGGCGATAATGAACGTAAAGTCCGCCGCCGCGGAGCGGCTGGCACCGGCCAGCATGCCGCCGGCAATCGTCGAACCGGAACGGGAAAAACCGGGCCATAAAGAAACGATTTGCCACAGACCGATAATAAACGCCTGCTTGTACGTAAGATCATCAACGTCGTTCGCCGTAATGTTCGGCTGCTGCTTTTCTCCGATAATGAGCAGAATGGCCCCGAGCACAAGGCCGATCAGTACGGTTGTCGGCGAAAACAAATAATCTTTAATAAAATGGCGCGACAAGTAAGCAAGCACAAGCACGGGCACGATCGCCAGCAAAATATGGATCAAGTTCATGCCTTTTCCGTTCCTTGGCTTGTCCTTGCTCAGTCCGAACAGCCTCAATATCCGTTTCCAGTAGATGATCGTCACCGCCAAGATGGCACCGAGTTGAATCACGATTTCGAACGTTTTCATCAGTTCGTCCGTATCCGGAATGCCGAGAAGCGATCCGGCCAAAATCATATGGCCGGTGGACGACACCGGCAAAAACTCCGTCAAGCCTTCTACTATTCCGATAATGACAGCTACCCACCAATCGTACATATAAGCCTCCTACGCTTCTCGAAAAGAGATGTATTTTACAATCCTGCTATGGGTCCCGAGCAGAACTCGTCCTGCCTGTGGAAAACCAGTTCTATTCTAACCGCTTTCCGCGGATTTGTAATTTACAATAGCTTAACAAAACGTTTGCGCCCGCTGGCCAGCAGCGCCTTTTGATCAAGAAGCTCTCGAAGCAGCACATCGCGAATGAACTCCGGCAAAAAGAACTGGACCTCCGTCCCCTCGCTTAACGACTCGTAGCCGATTTTGAACGTAAACATGTCGATCATGCCGACGGCATACAATTGCTCGGATAGAAGCGGCCGGCCGCCGACCGCGACGTTTCGGATTTTACGATAAGGTTCGGCTTGCGGGTCGTATTCAATGTCCATTCCGTCCACGCACAAACAGCCGAGCACCTTTCCGCGAAATCCGAAACCGAACAGCGGTTTGTCCATAAATTCCGGCAAAAGCGATTGCTCCAGCGCGAGCAGCAGCTGCGCTCCCGTCAGCATAACCCGACACGGGTTGATCGGCGAAGGACAAAGCTCAAGCAGCATGCCTGCGGTCAGAGGGCCTTGCGAAAGCCCGTGCAGCAGTTGGCCCGAATTGACCAGACCGATCTCCGCTTCGGTGAAGGTCCGCAAACCTGCCGCGAGCAAATTGCCGAGCTTCGATTCGCCGTACCAGTCGACCGGCATGTCTATAGGAAGCCTCGCCACGACTTGACCGAGCCTTGCGGCGGCGGCAGCGGATGCCTGCTCGATCAGCATCGCGACGCGTTCGTCGCGGGGCATTTCCGGCACCGGGATCACCGTTGCTTCCACCTTCCGAAGGGTCCGCAGACGAGCATCCCACTCCAAATCGACCATTCCCACGTACTGTCCGAATTTGCCTGCCGCACATACGGCGGCACCGCCGATGCGAATCGGCTGCTCCAGCAAATGATGCGTATGGCCGCCCAAAACAATATCGATGCCGGGCACCTCGGCGGCGAGCCTCTCGTCGTAACGAAGCCCGAGATGGGACAACACGACGATCACGTCGACCCGGGAACGAAGTTCCGGCACAAGCCGCCTCAAGACTTCCATCGGCTCTTGTACGTCCCAGCCAAGCAAAGAATAAAACTCGGGGAAGCAGGCGGTTACGCCGATCAATCCGAAGCGAACGCCAGCTTTCTCGACAATGTGCCAAGGCTTTGCCCATGGCGCATGATTTCCGCTTGCGGACTGCGGCATATTCGCAAGCACGATGGCGAATGCCGCCTCGCGATACGCATCGGCCAGCGCTTCCGCCGTCAGCGTTAGCCCTTCGTTATTGCCGATCGTCACGGCATCGTACCCTGTAGCATTCAAAACGGCTACATTGGCATGACCCATTGTTCCTTCGGTTTCCGGTCGAACCCGATCCATATGATCCCCGATGTCAAGGGTCAGCGTGCAATCCTCACCCGCTTCCGTCCGCAGCCTCTTAATGATGGCGGCGATCGCCGCCATATGTTCAAACCGGCTGTGGATATCGTTGGTATGAAGGATGCGCAGCCTGATCGCAGCATTAGCGCTCATGATGGCTCTACTCCTTCCTATACCTCACGCTTGTCTTATGTATAGTCGTTCCTTGTTAAGATTCGCCCGGTTTGCGCAGTTGCTCCGGCGTAATTCGGTTCTTGAATCCGTACGAAACGCTCAGCCCTTCGCCGCCGCGGTACAATACGCGAATGCGGACAACGCTCTTGACGTTCAGGCATTCGCTGCTGCCGTCAGGAACGTACAGCCGAAGCGGAAACCCTTTTTTTAGCGGCTCTCCGTCCGCCTGTTTGTACAAAAACATGGCGCGTCCCAATTCGCTCCATGGAATGACCGCCTGAAACTCATCGACCGCTTCGACCTGGACGCCGCTCGGGGGTTCCCCGCTGCCGCCGTTCCTGCTCTCGCGCCAGCCCCGGTACCAAGCCTGAAAATCAACTGCCCGCCCGGTCACACCGGCCACCCGGTTGCCTGCTTCGAACTGCACTGCGCTAAGCTGCGCCAACTCATCCACTTCCAGTTCGGCCGAGCCGTACATTTCATCATATACTTCAATTTTCATCGATATGCCACCATCCTTCCGACACTTCATTTCATCCCTGCCATTATATCATTTATGCCTTACATTGTGATATGCTGAGGATGACCGAACGGCGGAGCGCAAACAATCTTACCGCCTTTACATAGGATTGGAGTGGGTGGAATCATGAAGCTGAAATTGCTCGTTTTCGCCGGGCTGGCCGAACTGCTCGGCGGTTCCGCGATCGTAGTGGACGTTGCCGCGGACAAGCTCTCGCCGGCACAGCTGAAAACATATTTGATCGAACAATTTCCGCAAGCCGCACCGACGCTTGCAACATCGTTTATCGCGGTCAATCAGGCTTATGCGGAAGAACATACGCTCATTGGCGAACGGGATGAAGTGGCAATCATCCCCCCTGTATCCGGCGGAGAACCGCAACCCGGGCTTGCTACAAACCCCGATATGGCCGAGATTACGTTGGACCCGATCGCAGTAGAACAAGTAACGGCCAAGGTCTTGCATCCCAATCATGGAGCCGCGATCGCGTTCATTGGTACAACGCGGGAATTGACGCACGGACAAAGAACGACGCTGCTCGAATATGAAGCGTATACGCCGATGGCGCTGAAGACGATGCGACAAATTATCGAGGAGATCGGCGACTTGCACCCCGGCACGCTTTGCGCCATTACACATCGTCTCGGATCGGTGCCTGTGGGCGAAATCAGCGTCGTCATCGCCGTATCCTCCCCTCACCGCGATGCGGCTTATGACGCAAGCCGCTACGCTATCGAACGACTCAAGCAAATCGTGCCGATCTGGAAGAAGGAAATATGGGAGGACGGCTCCGAGTGGAAGGGACATCAGCTCGGGCCATGGGACCCGACGGCCGCGAACGGAGGTGCGCAGCCGTGATGAACGATTGGACGGACCGCGACCGGTATTCGCGGCAAATGCTGTTTCCTCCGATCGGCGAGGAGGGCCAGGCGAAACTGCTGGCGTCGCGCGTCGCCGTCGTAGGCATGGGCGCGCTAGGCACCGTGCTCGCGAATCATATGGTGCGCGCCGGCGTCGGCTTTGTGCGCCTGATCGACCGCGACTTCGTCGAGGCCAGCAATCTGCAGCGGCAGATGCTCTACGACGAAGCCGACGCGGCCGGCTCGTCACCCAAGGCGGAAGCCGCAGCCGCTCGTCTCCGCGCGGCAAATTCCGGGGTGACGGTAGAGCCGGTCGTCGCCGACCTGAACTGGGCAAATTGCGAAGAGCTGCTGGGCGATGTGCAGCTCATACTGGACGGCACGGACAATTTCTCCGTGCGCTTCCTGATCAATGACGTAAGCGTCAAGCACGGCATACCCTGGATTTACGGCGGCGCCGTCAGCTCCCGTGGCGTAAGTCTTACGATCATGCCCGGCGAAACGCCTTGTCTGCGCTGCATGTTCGGGCAGCCGCCGGCGCAAGGCACGACGGAGACGTGCGATACCGCCGGGGTTATCGGCCCGATCATTCATACGGTCGCCTCGTATCAGGCGACGGAAGCGTTCAAGCTGCTCGTAGGCGCACACGAAGCGCTGAGCCGCAAAATGGTGCATTGGGACCTATGGTACAACCAATACGCCGCGGTCGACGTCGCCAAGGCACGCAAAAGCGATTGTCCCTGCTGCAAGGAGCATCGTTTCGAATATCTTGACGCTTCGATGGAGGAAGAGACGATCCAGACGCTGTGCGGACGCAACTCGGTACAAATTCAACCTGTACGGCCTTCCCGATTGTCGCTCAGCGAGTGGGCCGAAAAGCTTACTCCTATCGGACGAGTGGAGCAAAATCGGTTTTTGCTCAAGCTGTATCTGGAGTCCGGCATGACGCTCGTGCTTTTCCCGGACGGGCGCATGATTGTGCAGGGGACCGATGACCCAGTCCAGGCCAAAAGTCTCTACAGCCGCTATATCGGAATGTAACAGGGAGTTTGCCTACAATTTGACAACTTTTGATTAACAGGTCTTCGATTTCTTGATATGATGGAAGCAGATTTGCCTGCGGCAACTGCATTCCCGATATGTTTAGAAGAAGGTGAACTTTGTTGCGAACTCCCCTCAGTCTGGTCAAAGTAGGAGATTGCTTGGCCTCGGATACGTTCAATTCCTTCGGATTGCTCATATTGGCGGGAAATACGGTGCTTTCCAGCGATGACATCGCCAAACTGCATTTGCACCATATATTCGACGTCGATATAGTTCCCAAGTATGACGATCCGCACGAATATGCTACTATCGACGAACATCCTTCTTCAAAACGAACCGAACCCGCTGCTGAAAGATTTGAAAAAGTCAAAGCCTCATACCAGGTAGCCATTGACGGCATCAAGGAACTGTTCAACGGAGCCAAAACGGATGGAACGATTCGAGAAGAAGCCGTAACATCCGGCTTTTTGCCGCTCGCGGAGCAAGTCCAGCAAGAGAAGGACGTCGCTTCCCTGCTGATCGCTCTGAATACCAAGGACGATTATACGTACCAGCACAGCGTTCAGGTCGGACTCATCTCCTACTATATCGCCAAATGGCTGGGACAATCCGAAGAAGAGGCGCTGCTGGCCGGAAAAGCCGGGTATTTGCATGATATCGGAAAATGCCGGATTGACGATGCGATTCTTCTGAAGCCGGGACGGCTTACCGTGAACGAGTATGACGAAATCAAAAAGCATGCGCGGTTCGGGTACGAGATCGCCATGCAATCCGGCTTCCCGGAACCGCTGTGTCTGGCCGCGCTGCAGCACCATGAGCGGCTGGACGGCAGCGGATACCCGGATCAACTGCAAAGCGATGCGATACATCCGTTGTCCAAAATCGTTGCCGTCGCCGATGTATACAGCGCCATGATCTCTAATCGCGTCTATCAGAACAAAAAGGATCTGCTTTTCGTGTTGAAGGAAATCCACCGCTGCAGCTTCGGTGAGCTTGATCCGGTCGTCACGCAGAAGTTCATAAACAATATGATTCCTTGTTTGATCGGTAAAAAAGTGCTGCTATCGTCGGGAGAATTCGGAACAATCGTGCTGATTCGCCTGACGGATTATTTCCGGCCGCTCATTCGCACGGGCGAACGCTTTATCGATTTAGCGCAGCGAACGGATCTCGAGATTGAAGCCGTCTATATTTGAAACAAGCTCATAGCCCGGTGCTGAGGCTATGAGCTTTATTTTTAGTAGGCGACTCGTCTCGCTTGAAGATACGTTCTTTTCCAATACGCTTTATTGATGTTGGTGATTTGTACTCCGTTTTTGGGCAGCGGCGACGAATGGATCATCTTCTGATTGCCCATGTAAATCCCCACATGCCCTACCGTTCGATTCGTCCGGAAGCGACCGGGAACATAGAAGAACATCAAATCGCCTTTGCGCAAGCTTTTGCGGGGCACGAATACGCCTTGTTTAGCCTGTGACCGTGCTAACCTATTTAGCTTCACATTTTGCTTGCCGAATAAATACTGGGTATATCGCGAGCAGTCGAACCGTCCGGACTGAGGATAAGGATCAGCGCCGAACAAATAGTCTATGCCTAAATATCTTTTGCCCTGGCGAATGAGCGCGTTCATATCGATATTTTTTATAACAGGAATGGCTGGTTCATCTAAATAATTTGCTGTCGGCGCTTCTAACGGGTCTGTTCCCTCGTCTCCCTTGAACGGATCGTTCGGGTCGTCCTCAAAGTCCAGCTCCGAACCCGTATTTGCCTCTTCCGGGCCGTCAATCGCCCCAATCGCTGCAATGTCGGTGCCGCGAACTACCATATTCTTTCCACGCAGTTCATAAGCAATCTCTTCAGAGAACAATGTGGCTATGGCCGATACGGGAATATGAACCTGCGAATTTTGAAGTATAGGCGGGTCCGACAACGTTACGGGAACTTCTTCCTTTAATGCGTTCGTGCTTCCTATTTTTAATTCGACGGTAGCGTCATTCTCGCCAATCTGAAATACGTTACTGCCCGCATTCCATTGATAGTTATATTCCAACGAATGGGCAAAGTCGCTGCCGATCACATAATCTTTCCCACCTATCGTGACTAGCGGAATAGTTACCTCGTCCTGAGTGGATTGGACACGCAATGTACCCGGGTTTGCCTCGCTTGATCCGTTCGCCATGCCACCGTTCAAATTCTCGCTCTTTTGCCGGTCCGCCGCATACCCGTTAGTGCTCGGGATTCCCTGCTGCTTACTTTGCTGCTGCTCTTGCGAGACCTGAGGTCCACACCCGGACACGACAATAATCGCTGCGGAGAGCAGCATCAATGCAGAACGCCGCCACACATTTCTCATTTCACCATACTCCTTGCATGTATTTTTTTTGATCTGCTCATAGCATGAGAAACGATGGGCTTGACTATACACTTCTGCCATTGGAAACAAAAAGATACATGGAAAGACGGCTGCATTCTGTTTTAACGCAAGAAACCCCTCCATCCCGATTGGGAAGAGGGGTTTCTTAATTTCGGCATGTTCGGTTCTCTTTAACCGATACTGCCTTCCATTTCGAATTTGATCAAACGGTTCATCTCGACGGCGTACTCCATCGGCAATTCTTTCGTGAACGGCTCGATAAAGCCCATAACGATCATTTGCGTCGCTTCTGCTTCCGTCAATCCGCGGCTCATCAAATAGAACAGCTGATCTTCAGAAACTTTGGAGACGGTGGCTTCGTGCTCAAGCGTAATGTTGTCGTTCATGATTTCGTTGTACGGAATCGTGTCGGACGTCGATTGGTTATCCATGATGAGCGTATCGCATTTGATATTCGCTTTGGAGCCTTCGGAATTGCGGCCGAAGGAAGCAAGCCCGCGGTACGTCACCTTGCCTCCGTGCTTGGAGATCGACTTGGAAACGATCGTGGACGTCGTATCCGGCGCCAGATGCGTCATCTTTGCACCTGCGTCCTGATGCTGCCCTTTACCCGCTACGGCGATGGAAAGCACCATTCCTTTCGCCCCGCGGCCCTTCAATACGACGGCCGGGTATTTCATCGTCAGTTTGGAACCGATGTTGCCGTCAACCCATTCCATCGTTGCATTTTCTTCCGCGACGGCGCGCTTCGTTACGAGGTTGTAAATGTTCGGCGCCCAGTTCTGAATCGTCGTGTAACGCACGCGGGAATCTTTCAAGCAGAGGATTTCCACCACGGCGCTGTGCAGCGAGTTCGTGCTGTATACCGGAGCCGTACAACCTTCGACATAGTGAACGAAGCTGCCTTCGTCGGCGATAATGAGCGTACGCTCGAATTGGCCCATATTCTCGGAGTTGATCCGGAAGTAAGCTTGCAGCGGAATTTCCACTTTTACGCCCTTCGGAACGTAGATGAAGCTGCCTCCGGACCATACGGCGCTGTTCAGTGCAGCGAATTTGTTATCGCTCGGAGGGATGACCGTGCCGAAAAATTTCTTGAAAATTTCCGGATGCTCGCGCAGCGCGGAATCGGTATCCATGAAGATGACGCCTTGATCTTCCAGATCCTTCTGCATGCTGTGATAAACGACCTCGGATTCGTACTGTGCGGATACGCCGGCCAAAAACTTTTGCTCCGCTTCCGGAATGCCGAGTTTATCGAACGTTTCTTTGATTTCGGTCGGAACTTCTTCCCACGTCTTGCCTTGCTTCTCGGATGGCTTTACATAGTACTGGATATCGTTGAAATCCAGATCGTCCATGTTCCCGCCCCAACGAGGCATATCCATCTTCAAAAATTGCTCCAGCGATTTCAGGCGGAATTCGAGCATCCACTCAGGTTCGCCTTTCATCTTGGAAATTTCGGTTACGATTTCGCGCGTCAAGCCTTTACCGCTTTGGAATACCGCTTTGTGCTCATCGCGAAACCCATATTTATACTCTTCCATTTCAGGCATTTTCTTCGCCATGGGTCGTACCTCCTCCTATTTGTTTTCTTTCACTTGATCGATGCCTTTGCGCAAAGCGTTCCAGGCCAGTGTCGCACATTTGATCCGCGCCGGAAATTTGTTCACTCCGGACAAAGCGTCGATATCTTCGTATTCGAACTCGGTCGGTTCACCTTTCATCAGACCGGAAAACTGATCCGCCATCTGGAGCGCTTCTTCTAGCGTCTTGCCTTTGACGGCTTCCGTCATCATCGAAGCGGAGGAAAGGCTGATGGAACAGCCTTCCCCGAGAAATTTGGCGGCTTTCACTTTGCCGTCCTCGACCTGCATTTGGAGCTGGATTTTGTCTCCGCAGGTCGGATTGTTCAAATCGATGCTGACGGACTCGCCTTCGAAGGAACCACGGTTCCGCGGATTTTTATAATGATCCATAATGACTCTGCGGTATAAATCATCCAATTGCATAGCCGAAGTACTCCTTTGTTTTCAATAAGGATACAATGAGACGGTCGACATCTGCTTCCGTGTTATATACATAAAAGCTGGCTCGTGCGGTAGCCGTAACGTTCAGCCAGCGCATCAGCGGCTGGCAGCAGTGATGCCCTGCCCGTACCGCAACCCCTTCGGCGTCGAGCACGGTGGCCACATCGTGCGGATGCACGTCGTCCAGGTTGAAGGTGACGAGGCCCGCGCGATTTTCCGTAGGTCCGTATATCGTAAGCCCTTCGATCTCCTGCATTCTTTCAATCGCATAGGATACTAACTGTCTGCCGTGCTTGTCAATTTCGTCAAGGCCGATGCTCTCGAGAAAATCGATCGCCGCGGCAAGCCCTACCGCACCGGCAATGATCGGCGTACCGCCCTCGAACTTCCACGGAAGATCTTTCCAAGTGGAATCGTATAGTCCCACGTGATCGATCATCTCTCCGCCGAATTCGACCGGCTCCATATCCTGCAGCAGCTCTTTCTTGCCGTAAAGCGCCCCGATGCCCGTCGGGCCACACATCTTATGGCCGGACAGCGCGTAGAAGTCGCAGTCGAGATCCTGCACATCGACCTTCAGATGCGGCGTGCTTTGCGCGCCGTCCACGAGCATTTTGGCCCCGTGGCGATGCGCGATCGCTGCGATCTCCTTCACCGGATTGACGACGCCGAGCACGTTGGAAACGTACGAAGTGGCTACGAGCTTCGTGCGATCGGTAACCGCCTTTTCCACCGCTTCCAGCGAGATAGAGCCGTCCTGCTGAAGCTGGATGTACTTCAAAACCGCCCCGGTCGCTTTGGCAACCTGCTGCCACGGGATCAGGTTGGCATGGTGCTCCATAGGGGTGATGACTATTTCATCCCCCTCCTTGCACACCGCCCGCGCATAGCTCGCCGCGACCAAATTGATCGCCGACGTCGTGCCGCGGGTGAAAATGATTTCCTCCGTGGAGCGGGCGTTGATAAAGCCCCGCAGCTTTTCTCTTGCCCCTTCGTACGCGTCTGTCGCGCGGGAGCCGAGCGTATGGACGCCGCGGTGCACATTGGCATTGTCGTATTCGTAGTATTTCTTAATCGCTTCAATGACTTGAACCGGCTTCTGCGAAGTCGCCGCCGAGTCCAGATAAACGAGCGGATGACCGTTTATTTCCTGCTGGAGTATAGGGAACAGCTTTCGGATTTCCTCCGTATTCATTGTCCCAGCTTCCTTTCCACAAGGCGCTGCAGCTGTGATTGGATATTGTCAGACGGAATGTCGGAAACGACCGGTGCGAGGAATCCGTAGATGATGAGCCGTTGGGCTTCTTCCTTGGAAATGCCTCGGGACATCAAATAATATATTTGCTCCGCGTTCACTTGACCGACGCTGGCCGCATGTCCGGCCGTAACGTCGTCCTCGTCGATGAGCAGAATCGGGTTCGCGTCCCCGCGCGCTTTCGGGCTGAGCATCAGCACTTTTTCCGTCTGTTCGCCGTTTGCTTTCGTAGCGCCGTGTTCGATTTTCGTAATGCCGTTCACAATCGCCGTCGCTTCGTCTCGCATCACGGCGCGCGTAATCATGTTGCTGTCGGAGCTTTTGCCGAAATGAATGGCGCGCGTCGTAATGTTCAGTTTCTGCTCTCCCGTACCGACGCAAATGATTTTCGCATCCGATTGAGAGCCGTTGCCTTTCAAGATGGATGTCGTATCGGACATCACATTGCCGAAGTTCATTTCGCCGACGATCCATTCGATCGATCCGTCGTTCTCCACGTTCGCACGTCGGTACGTCAGATCCGTTATGGAGCTGTTCAGGTTATGAACAGAAGCAAAAGTCACTTTCGCCCCCGGCTTTACGATGATTTCGGCGACGCCGTTATGCACCAGGTTGCCGAGATCGCCTTCGGATACGAAATTGTCCACGTAAGTAACCGTAGAATGCTGCTCCGCGACGATCAGCACGTGCGGCGAGAAGCTCGCTCCCGCATCGTCCGTCAGGAACAACGCTTGAACCGGCACTTCCACATTGACGTTTTTCGGTACGTACAGAAACACGCCTCCGCTCCAAAGTGCCGTATGCAGCGCCGTCAACCGGTTCTCTTCTTTGCCGACAACGGTCATGAAATGTTTTTGCACCAGATCGCCGTGCGATTTCAACGCCTCTTCGAGCGAGCAGAAAATAACGCCTTGCTGCTTTAATGTTTCGGACACGTTATTATATATAACGCTGGAATTTTTTTGAATCAGCACATTGTCCGGGTTGCCTTGGCCGTTCTCGGCCAGCAAGCTTTTCGCCGAGTCCGGAAGCTGCTCCAAAGATTGCAGTGCCGAAGCCGGCTTATATGTGCCGTAAGATTGCAGATTCCAACGGTCAATTCTCGTTTTTTCCAGTTTAGGCAATTCCAACGATCCGGCAAGCTCCAGCGCTTGCTCCCGCAGACGGGTCATCCATTCAGGCTCCTGCCTCGATTTGGACAATTCCACCAGCCCGGCGCGATCGATGGGAAGAACGGTTTGTGTACTCATGCGTGAATTCCTCCTATTTCTAATCGCGGGCTATTAATATTTTGGAGCGGTCGTATTCATCGGTACTTTGAATTCCGCTTCGTCTTGTCCGACCGTCTCGTCTACGATGCCGAGCTCTTCCTTGACCCAGTCGTAGCCTTCGTTCTCCAGCCGCTGCGCAAGCTCAGGACCGCCGGATTTGACGATACGGCCTTGCATCATGACATGGACGAAGTCCGGCGTAATGTAGTTGAGCAGACGCTGGTAGTGCGTAATGATCAGGAAGCCGCGATCTTCGGAACGCATGGCGTTCACGCCCGTCGCAACGATCCGTAAAGCGTCGATGTCAAGACCGGAATCGATCTCGTCGAGAATGACGATACGCGGATCGAGCATCAGCATTTGCAAAATTTCATTCCGCTTTTTCTCGCCGCCGGAGAACCCTTCGTTCAAGTAACGGTGCATAAATTCCGGATTCATCTCCAGCTCTTTCATCTTGCCTTCCATTTGGCGGATGAATTTGATCAGCGACATTTCGTTGCCTTCGCCGCGGCGCGCATTAATCGCGCTTCTCAAGAAGTCTGCGTTCGTGACGCCGGTAATTTCGCTCGGATACTGCATAGCGAGGAACAAGCCGGCGCGCGCTCTTTCATCGGTAGCCATCTCGAGCACGTCTTCGTCATTCAACGAAACGGAGCCACCCGTAACTTCATACTTCGGATGCCCCATCAGCGTGGAAGCCAGCGTACTTTTACCGGTACCGTTCGGGCCCATGATCGCATGCACTTCGCCGCCTTTGATCGTGAGGCTGAGTCCTTTCAAAATCTCTTTGCCTTCGACAGTCGCTTTCAAACCGTCTATTATAAAATGTGGTGAATTCGCCATAGTTTCATGCCTCCGCGTTTTAGTTATTCTTAGTTGATAATCATTCTAAATTGATTATCAATGATTCTCAATCATAATATTATTATATCTTACCAGTGGAAATCAATAAAGCCCCATACTCCTATTTTTCCGAAAGCCTCGCGGCACCCGTATCCGGCGGCCGAATCGCCAACTTACTGCAACGCTTCTATCACGCGAGAGACCGCCGCAGCAAACGCTCGTTCGGTCATCACCGGTGTTTTGGCGGCCGTTTCGAACGCTTCCGCGGGCAATCCGATCCATGATTTGCATCCGGTGTATTCCGGCTGTATCGTGATGCTCACCGGCTTGTCCAATTTATGCACTTTGAGCAGCATGACGTGCAGAGGCTGCGTTTTTTTCCATTTTAACCGTTCCTCCGCAAACGAATCCGTCCATACATGCAGTGCGCTGAGCTTATTCAGCTGCTCCTGCGTTTCTACTAGTATGTCTGCCGCAAGCTCCGCGTAACAGGATACCGCCACTTCCGAATGTTGGCTGCTCCAGCCTTCAAGCGTCTCTTCCGTCCATTGCCTGAATTCGGGCTTGAACAATTCTTGTTTCTGGTGCTCGTATGTCGGGTATAAATAAAAACTGTCGCTCTCCACCTGGAAATCTTTCGTTTCTTCCCGAATTCCGCCTTTGCGCATAATCAAAATTTGCCGCCCTGTCCGCAGCGCTTCAATGGCCGCCGCCCACTCCTTCAAGGCGATCGTCGTTTCAGGCATATGCTCCCTCCTTTGCCGACCGTACAATCTTCCTGATATTATAGGCTTCCCGCCAAAACAATGCAATCGAACGCGGCATAAAAACATTCCCGGTAAACGAAACTAACTAAGCTTCACCAAATGAAAACGAGGAGGATGACGATCATGCGCGAAGGATTGATTCCTGCTGTTTTAGGTACGGCCGTTACGGCCTCGGGTGCCGTTCTGCGCAACAAGTTTCCTATGGTGGCCGCTGCAGCTGTAGGCTTCGGTCTGGCACATGTTGTACTTGGAGCCATTGATTTGGTGGAGCACCGTAAATCGATGTTCTAGCTTATGCCGGAACAAGAAAAGGGAGCGGCCGGAGGCCCTCCTTTTTTCTATAGCAGCCGATCGGCCCGAAACCCAGCTTCCTCTATTCCATGGCAGCCAAAATTGTTTTATACTAGACGGTATGATACGTTTTCCAATGGAAAAAGGAGGATTACATAGTTATGCCAGCTTACCATCCGCTTACGGAAGCCGAAGCGATTCAATACGCCAGAACGTTGCCCGACCTTTTTACCGCGGACAGCCAGCTTGTCAGCCGGGAAATCGGTGACGGGAACTTGAATCTCGTATTCCATATTTCCGAGCCTTCCACAGGCAAAAGCATCATTCTAAAGCAAGCGCTCCCTTACGCCAAAGTGGTCGGCGAATCATGGCCGCTCACGCTGGACCGCGCCCGCATCGAAAGCGAGGCGCTGATGATCCAGGAATCGCTGTGCCCCGAGCTCGTGCCGCATGTATATTCGTACGTGCCGGATTTGGCGCTGACGGTGATGCAGGATTTGAGCGATCATGTCATCATGCGCAGAGGCTTGATGGAAGGCAACCGATATCCGTTGTTTGCGGGCCATATCGGGCATTTTTTGGCGCACACGCTGTTCTACACGTCCGATCTCGGCATGAACCAGCAGGAGAAAAAGGAGCGCGTCAAACGTTTTATCAACCCTGAGCTTTGCAAAATTACGGAAGATTTGATTTTTGACGATCCTTACACCGACTCGCCGAACAATGACGTGCCGCCGGCGATCCGGGATGCGGTGGAAGCCGTCTGGAACGATACGGAGCTGCATCTGGAAGTGGCGATTTTGCGGGACAAATTTCTGACGCATGCGCAGTCGCTGCTGCACGGCGATCTGCATACGGGAAGCATCTTCATCAAGCCGGATTCGACGAAAGTCATCGATCCGGAGTTTGCATACTACGGACCGATGGGCTTCGATATCGGCGCCGTCTTCGCCAACCTGCTGCTTCATTACGCTTCGCGCGAAGGCTGGGACAAGGACGCGGCGGCGCGCGCCGATTCCCGCAGTTACTTGACCGGGACGATCCGCGAGGCCTGGGCGGCGTTCGAGAAGGAATTCCGCTCCTTGTGGGATCAAAACGGCGTCGACCGGATGGCGAAAACGCCGGGCTACCAGGATTGGTATATGCAGCAGGTGCTGCGCGATACGTTCGGCTATACCGGCAGCAAGATGGTTCGCCGCGTCCACGGATTGGCGCAAGTGGCGGACATCAACAGGTTGGAAGATGCGAACGCCAAAGAACGGGCTCAGCGCATTGCGCTGGCCGTCGGGACGTCGCTCATTAAGTTCAACCGCCAGGCTTCTTCTATTGAGGAAATGATCAACATCGCGGATAACGCCGTTCGCTGAAGAGCGTTGGCTTCGCTTCGTTAAAACAAAGGCTCCAACAACAAGCAAGGATTGTTGAAGCATAAAGGAGATCGCTTATCAAATGACTACGCAAAACGACCTTTCCGCGGATTGGCTCCAGTCCGTCCGCTGGAATTCGCTCGAAGACCGGCTGGATTTGCTGGACCAGCGTCTATTGCCGGAGAAAATCGTCTACCTCGAGCTGACGAGCGCGGAGCAAGTATGGGACGCCATCAAGCAATTAGCGGTCCGCGGCGCGCCGGCCATCGGCATCGCGGCGGCGTTCGGGGTATACCTCGGCGTGCGTGCGTTCGGCGGCAGCCGGGAAGAGCTGCTGGCGGAAGTCGTCCGCAAGTGCGATTATTTGGCGACGTCGCGCCCGACGGCGGTGAACTTGTTCTGGGCGCTCGACCGGATGCGAGCGCGGGGCGAGGCGCTGCTCGGCGGCTCCGCGGATACGTCCGTGGAGGCGGCGAAGCAGGCGCTTCTGGCCGAGGCGCGGACGATTCAGGCCGAGGATGAAGAGACGTGCCGCCTGATCGGCGAGCACGCGCTCGGTTTGTTCGAGGACGGCATGGGCGTCCTCACGCACTGCAATGCGGGCGGTCTTGCTACCGCCCGGTACGGCACGGCGCTCGCGCCGATGTATCTCGCGAAGGAAAAGGGCCTGAGCTTGAAGGTGTTCGCGGATGAAACGCGTCCCGTCCTTCAAGGCGCAAGGCTGACCGCCTTCGAACTGCAGCAAGCCGGCGTCGATGTGACGCTGATTTGCGATAACATGGCCGGCGCCGTGATGGCGAAGGGCTGGGTGCAAGCGGTCATCGTCGGCACCGACCGGGTCGCGGCCAACGGCGACGTGGCTAACAAGATCGGCACTTACAGCGTAGCCGTATTAGCGAAGGCGCACGGCATTCCGTTCTATGTCGCCTGCCCGATGTCCACCATCGATCTGACTACTCCGACCGGAGCCGACATCCCGATCGAGGAGCGGCACGAGGACGAAATTACGCAAGGCTTCGGCAAACGAACGGCGCCGGAAGGCGTGAAAGTATACAATCCGGCCTTCGACGTGACGCCGAACGAATACGTGACCGCCATCATTACGGAGAAAGGCGTCATCCGTGCGCCGTACGACGTCAATTTGAAAAAACTGTTCAAATAATCGAAGCAAGCATGCCATGCACGAAATACCCCTCCTTTCACTTGACAGTGGAAACGGAGGGGTATTTGAATTCGGTTACGAATACCATTGCAATAGCTCGTCGATGATCCGATTTTGCCCGACAGGCGTCCAGCTCAAACCGATCCAGTCGTCAACGATACGAATCCGGTGGTTCCGGACCGCTTTCAACGCATTCCAGACAGCGCTGTTGCGGAGGCTTGCAAAACCCTCGCTATCGGGCGAGGACCAGGCATTGTTGTGAAGGAATACAAAATCCGATTCAAACGGCGGCAAATGCTCCATCTCAAACTCCCGGTACCTCTCGTTCAACGGCACGCTGCTGCCCGGGTTCAATGCAAGACCGTCATACAGCAGTTCGTTCAGCGGATGGTCCGTAAACCCTTGAACTCTCATCTTATGGTTGAACATCCTGATGAACGAAACGGTGTCCTTGCCGATCTTATGAGCCAGCATGTTTCGAGCGTATTGTACTTTTTGTTCCACCTGCTTCAAATTTTGCCGCGCTTCTTTCTCTCTGCCTACCAATTCGGCGATTCGGATATGATTGTTACGCCAGTCCATCGTATAATCCAAAACGATGGTCGGCGCAATCTGCTTCAAGTGCTCATAAAAGGGAAGATGTCTGTAATCCGCCAAGATCAAATCCGGTCCCGCTTCGCGCAAATCTACCAGCTGCGTTTGAGCCCAATGCGTCTTATCCGAATCGGGATCGGATCGTATGGCGTAGCGATAAGCGTTCATTCCGGCCAGCGTGTCAACGCCCAAGGAAAGAAGATTGTCTTCGTAACGGAAGCAGGAAGCAACGGCCACCCGCAATTGATTTCTTCTCATATACATGACGGGAGAAATACCGACAGTGCGCTTAAACATGCGGCTGAAATAAAATTCGTTGCCGAACCCGACCGAGTCGGCAACTTCCTTGATGGAGCCTTCCCGCTGCTGGAGCAGTGCCTTGGAGCAATCGATCCGGATCCGGTTCAAATATTCGACCGGCGAGAGGCCTGTCGTCTTTTTGAAGCTTCTCGAGTATGAAGTCTGGGTTAAACCGGCGATATCGGATAAAGCGGTCAGTTTAATTTTTTCGCGATAATGCTTGAACATATAGCCAATGCTTTGATCGATGCCTTTGCTCGTCTCCTCCGTTTTTTCCCGCTCCGGCCATTGCTGCAAAATGAATTGAAGAAGGCTTTGAAATTGAACCTGCAATTCGAATGCGGATCTCGCTCCCGATTTGCTGTCCAGATGTAGGTGCTCTACTCTCTCAAACACCGGCTTGAGCTGCGGAATAGGAAGCTTGCCCGGCGGAAAAAAGGAGCGGCCCGGTTCCGTGTCCGTGCATTCCCATTCCCCTTTGCGCCGGTCAACGGCAATAGGGCGAAGCAGCAAAACATAGTACTCCGCGCTGCCCGACTCCAGCATCACTTCTACGTCCATGGAGGTTTGAAGGAAAAAAGCTTGATGCGGACTCATCTGAAAAACATGATCGTCGATGCGCATCATGCCGCTGCCCTGCGCTACGACGCACAGCAAATCACCGGGAATCTTGAGCATCTGCGCAATACTGCTCTTCTGGAATCGGCGCTTTCGAATGGAAGAGAGCAGCAGTAAGGGATATTTTGTATCGGCAAAAGGCAGCATATCCACTTCACCTTCCTGGTCGGGCGACTGCTATGCAAAATAGCGCATTCGCTACCAATTAATAATGATAATCATTATCAATTATAACGAAATATCGTTTTTTCACAATAGTTTGCCGCCATTTCGTTTGCGCTGTTGAAAAAATTTCTTATAAGGAATCGATAATCGTCAGCAGCTGTTCGGCGTCAGTGCGAGGCTGGACCCTCGATACGACTTCCGGGTAACCGACGTGCAGCACGCCGACGATTTTCTCACCCGGTCTTACGCCCGCCGCTTCGCGGAATCCCGGGTTATAGTTGTAATTGTTCGTTTTCCACACGACGCCCAGTCCTTGCTCCCACGCAGCGAGCTGAAAGTTTTGAATCAGGCTGCAGACGGCCGCATAATCTTCATCCCATTGTTTTTGTCGCGGATCTTCTTTCATGAGCACCACGAGGTGGGCGGGCACCTTCATAAAATAATTGAATTTGGGAATTCCGTATTTTTCCCTATCTTCGGCCGAGTACGTCGCCACCATTGCGTTTGCGAACACCTCGCGTCCCTCGTCCTTGAAAAGGATAAACCTCCACGGCTGCCTGTTCTCGTGGTTCGGGGCCCAGACGGCCACATTCAACAGCTCCAGCAGCAGGGATGTCGCCACCGGGTCGCTTTTGAACAATCTGACGCTTCTTCGTTCTTTGATCACATCCGCAACCGTTCGTTCGCGCTTAACTTCCAGTGAGCTCATGCCTGTATTCCTCCTTGTAGTCTTCCAATGTATTCGACGGCTTCGTACCGTAATCCGCCGTTCTTCTTCCTTTTCCTTTCGGGATACATAGCGGCGTTCCGAAAAAAGGATCCGGCACCACCTCGCACTCCATGCCGAATACATGCCTCACGAGCTCTGGATTGATCACCTCTTCCGGTTTGCCTTGCGCATAAACGGATTTGTCTTTGAGGGCCACCACATGATGCGCATAGCGGCAGGCGAGATTCAAATCATGGAGAACCATGACGATCGTGGTCTGCTCCTTTTCGTTCAATTCAAACAGCAAATCCAAAATATCGATTTGATGGGCCATGTCGAGATACGTTGTCGGCTCATCCAGCAGGACGGTTTGGGTGCCTTGCGCCAGTGTCATGGCGATCCACGCTCTCTGCCTTTGTCCCCCGGACAAGGAGTCGACGGGCTTATCGGCCAGCTCCATCGTTTTCGTTGCTTGCAGCGCCTGACGGACGAACCGCTCGTCTTCTGCCGACCATTGCTTTAGCCAATGCTGATAAGGGTACCGCCCTTGCTTAACCAACTGGAATACGGTCAGTCCTTCCGGTGCGATCGGCCCTTGCGGCAGGATGGACAGCTTCCTCGCCACCTCCTTGGTCGACAGCTCGGAAATCTGCTTTCCGTCCAGTATGATTTCACCCTCCGACGGCTTTAACAAACGCGCCATGGAGCGAAGCAGCGTCGATTTGCCGCATCCGTTCGCCCCGATAAACACGGTAATTTGATGTTCCGGAATGGAAAGGCTTAACCGCTCGATAATCGTTCCGCTGCCGTAATTCAAACTTACATTTCTCGTTTCCAGCGCCTGCACGCTCACCCCTCCTACCTCGAATTCCGTCCGCTGTACAGCAAATAAATGAAGAACGGCGCTCCGACTCCGGCCGTGAATACCCCGACTGGCACATCCAAAGGATGAAAGAACGTCCGGCCTACCAGATCGGCGAGCATAACGATGATGCCCCCGAGGATGGCGGAGACGGGAAGCACGCTGTCGAAGCTCGACCCGACAAGCTTGCGCGCCATATGCGGCGCGACGAGGCCGATAAATCCGATGCCGCCCGCCACGGAAACGGCCGCTCCGGCAAGCGCAACGCTGATGAGCAGCAGCAGCAGGCGGTTCAGCTCCACCCGGCTTCCGCTGCTGGCCGCGATATCGTCGCCGAGCTGTCCGATATTGACATGGCGGGACATCAGGAAGGCTAACGGAATGAGCACGACGGTCCAAGGCAATACGGTCAGCACATTTTCCCAATTCGCGGCGTACACCGAGCCTGTCAGCCACAAATAAGCCTGGCTCGCATCGTTCTTCGGACTGAATACGATCATCATCGTCGTCGCCGCCGACATCAGGGAGGACATCCCGATGCCGACCAGAATGAGGCGGATCGGCGTGACCCCTTTCTTCCAAGCAAGCAAATACAAAGTGAGCGAGACGATGGCCGCACCGATCATTGCGGCCACCGGCAGAAAGCGAATGCTGACCGTCCCGGCCAAATACGTGATGAACGCCACCGCCGAGACGGAAGCGCCTCCCGTAACCCCTACAATATCCGGAGAAGCCATCGGATTGCGGATCATGCCCTGCAATATCGCGCCCGAAGCCGCGAGTGAAGCGCCGACCAGCAGCGCCAAAGCGATACGGGGAAGACGCAGCTTTTGAATGACCATCGCATGATCCTCGGTGCCCGCTCCGAGCGCGCTGCGAATCACATCAAGGGGCGAGATGTACATTTCGCCGAGGCCGGTGCTGATCACCGCACCGGCTGCGCAGGCAATGAGCAGACCGACGCATACAGCGACTGTCTTCTTGTGGAGCAAATAAGAAAAGGATTTGTACTTCATGCGCACAACAATATACTGCTTCATGATTTGACCAGCCCCCTCCGCGCAATATAAATAAAGAACGGGGCGCCGATGACCGCCGTCATCACTCCGACGGGCATTTCCTCGGGGATCATCATGAATCGTGCGGCCAGATCGGCCAAAATCAAAAGAATCGCGCCGAGCACGGCGCAATAGGGAATGACCCAGCGGTGATCGATGCCGATGAAAAATCTGGAGATATGCGGGATCACGATGCCGATAAAGGCGATCGGCCCAGCGACGGATACCGCGCTGCCGGCCAGCATGACGATAATGAGACCGGCCAACGCTTTGACGGCGATCGTCTTCTGCCCGAGCCCTTTGGCCGTATCCTCTCCCATCTGCAGTACATTCATATCCCGTGAAATGAACCATGCCGCAAACCAGCTTATGACCATATAAGGCAGCACCGCCATCAGCATGTCGGGCGAACGGCCGGCAATCGTGCCCGTCAGCCAGAACAGCACGGAGCTCAGCCCTTGTTTGTTCAATACGAGGATCCCTTGCGTAATCGAAGCGAACAGCGCGGTCATGGCGGAACCCGCCAATACGATTTTGAGCGGCGTCAATCCGTCGCGTCCGATCGAACCGAGCGCGTAGACCGTCACCGCGCCGACGGCGGCGCCGATAAACGCGATCCACGCAAGCGCCTGCATCGAAGAAACGGACAAAGCGACGGCTGCTATGACAACCAGGCACGTGGCGCCCGCATTGACGCCGAGTACGCTGGGCGAAGCAAGCGGGTTGCGGGTTAGCGTCTGCATGAGCGCGCCGGCAATGGCAAGACTCGCTCCGATGGCCGCGGCAATAAACGCCCTGGGCATGCGGGTCGTGCGAAGAATGACCTGCTCCGATACGTTTTCATCGTAATGAAACGCAGCCTGCCAAGCTGTATGCCAATTGTAATTTACAGCCCCGAACAAAATGCTTGCCGCCAGGCAAAGCAGCAGCATCGCTGCCGCCGTCAAAAGTCCAACCGATTTCCAGGCATTCTTATGTATGTGCATCTCCATAAATCTCCCCGTAATGTACCGAAAGAAGGAGTCCGGTACTCACTCTTTCGGCACTCCTGTTTGCTGCTTATTCAGGCTTATTTTATTTCGAAAATTCGAAATGCATCGTCCAGCATTTTGTTCGCGGCAATGACTCCTCCGCTCAAATTCCATGTAACAACGTCGACTTTGTAATACTTCCCGTTTTTGACGCCCTTCAAGTTTTTCCACAGCGGGTGATTCGTCCAGTCGGACTGCGATTTTGCCTTGGATTCGTTGCCTTCGCTGATCTGGGTAATATCGAATATATAATCGCCGTCGAGCTGCGACATCTGTTCTTTGGAAGTCAGGTTGACGACCGTTTTTCCTTCGATTTTTTGGGCTTTCGGGCGGCCGATTCCGAGTTCTTGGAATATCGTTCCGGCAAAGCCCGTCACATAGAACCGCGCGCTGCCGTCATCCTCAAAGCGCAAAATCGACACTTCCGTATTCGCCAGCCGGCTGCCGGCCTTCTGCTTAAACTCCGCTACGCGTTTGCTCCAATCGTTTAAGATTTTGTCCGCTTCCTCTTGTTTGTACAGCGCGTTCGCGCTCATCTTTACATTTTCCTTCCAGTTGAACACCTCTTCCGTAATGACGGTAGGAGCGATGCTGGACAGCTGGGGATATATTTTTTCATGGCGCGTCTTCGTTCCGATGATGAGGTCCGGCTTCAGAGCAAGAATCGCTTCCACATTCGGCTGGGATTCGTCGCCCAAATTTTTGACTCCATCCATATGGGAGCGCAAGTAGTTATACCATGGCTTCTGATCCCATGATTCGACGGCCCCGACAGGCTTCACTCCCAAAGCGACGGCGATATCGACCATTCCGTTGAACAGCACGACGACGCGTTCCGGCTTTTTCTTCAGCGTGACTGTGCCCATCGCATGCTTGATCGTTCTTTCTGCGTCTCCCGCAGCAGGCTGACTTTGTTCCTTCGGCGTGTCTCCTCCTGTGGCGGAAGCCGGACTGCTGCCGTTCTTCGTTCCCCCGTTTGCATTCGTACCGCAGCCTGTAACGGCTAACACCAGCAGCAGTATGATCATCTTTCGTAAGGCTCTCATTCTTTTTCTCTCCTCCTTGTGCAGCAAAGCAACATTCCGTCCTCAATCCTGAGAATGCCGAAAAATCGGTTGCGGTTGCTGGTCCCCTAATTGAGATTGATAATTATTATCAATTATAGAATGCGCCATTTTTATTGTACATGTCGGATTTTATCCGTTTCACATACCAAATTTATCCTTCCTCTCGGCCGAGGGCATTTCCGATCCCGTACCTTTCCGGATACCGCGCGTCTTTCTCCAATAGCGGTTCCCAGCCACGCGCTTCGGCGCTGCGAGGCGGTCGGCCGAATTCGATCCGATGCCAAATAGACCTTGAAAAACGCGCTTCCTTATTTTAAAAAAATACCCATAAACATGTTGAACTGTATTGATTAAGCCGCTCGAATTCGCTATGATTATGATGTAAATTATTTTCTTGATATTACGGAAATTATGTAAATAAATTTACTTTTTAAAAGCGTGGTGAATCCCCATAACCAACATCCTGCAAGCGATTCGCGATAAACAGCCCTCCCTGCACCGCAAAGAACAAGAGCTCGCGCAGTACGTGCTGGAGCATGCCCCCGAAGTCGTCCATCTCAGCATCACGGAGCTTGCGGACCGGTCCGGCGCCAGCACGGCGACGGTATCGCGCTTTTGCCGCAGCTTCCTGTTCAAAGGCTACGCCGACTTCCGGATGAAGCTGTCGGCCGAACTCGTGCAAGCCCCGGCGAAACCGTCTTACCAGGATATCGTCGCCGGCAATTCGCTGCACAGCATCGTCCAGGCGATCGAGACGAATCACTTGCGCTCGATATCCGATACGACGCGTCAGCTCGATCTCACCGAGCTTCAGCGAGCGGTCGATTCGCTTCAGCGTGCGCGCCGGATCGACTTGTACGGCATGGCGACTTCCGGTATCGTCGCGCTTGATTTTCAGCAGAAGCTTGTCCGTATCGGCAAGATGGCCCACTATTGGCCGGATTCCCACATGCAGATCACTTCCGCTTCCAGCTTGACCGAGCACGATGTGGCCTTCGCCGTATCGTATTCCGGTGAAACTCCCGAAACGAACGATGCGCTGCAGTGCGCCAAGGAGCGAGGGGCGCTTACCATCTCCCTGACCAAATTCGGGATGAACCGGCTGTCGCAAGCATCGGACATCCGGCTGTTCGCCTCTTCCCTCGAGGAAGGCATGCGAAGAGGCGATATGGCTTCCCGTATCGCGCTGCTGCACGTGGTCGACATTTTGTTTACCGCTCTCGTCAGCGAGCAATTCGACGAATATGTTCCCCTGCTGGAGCAATCGTTCCAACAGGTCAAAAAATATCGCAAAGAAAAAGGGAGATAGCTTGAATGAACATTTTGACATTTCGCACGGACGATGAGCTGAATAAGGCGGGGGCAGGCATTATTACCGGGATGCTGCAAACGAACCCGCGCTCAATTCTCGGGCTCGCCACAGGCGGTACGCCGGTCGGCATTTACCGGGAACTGGTGGCAACGCACCGCCAAGGACTCGTCAGCTTCGCCAAGGCGACGACGTTTAATTTGGACGAATACGTCGGCCTCGACCGCAACCACCCGGCCAGCTACTTTGCTTTTATGCAGGAGCACCTATTCGGCTCGGTGGATGTGAACCCCGCGGCCTGCCACATTCCGGACGGTACCGCATCCGATCTGAGCGCGGAATGCGAGCGCTACGACAGCTTGTTGGAGCAGGCCGAGCAGATCGATATGCAGCTTCTTGGTCTCGGGCATAACGGGCATATCGGCTTCAACGAACCGGATCACTCGCTTGTTCGCAGCACGCACGTTGTCGAGCTGCAGGAGCAAACGAGAGAAGCCAACGCGAGATTTTTCAACAAACCGGAAGAAGTGCCGACCCATGCCATTACGATGGGCGTCGGCACCATTCTGAAGGCGAAAATGATTTTGCTGGTCGTTCGCGGACGGGATAAAGCGGAGATTGTCGCCCGCGCCCTGCAAGGGCCGATCACCACGGAATGCCCGGCGTCGCTCTTGCAGACGCATCCGCATGTCGTCGTATTATTGGATTCGGAAGCGGGGAGTCGATTGAAATGAGAATCAGCAGCATCATTACCAATGCCAAAGTCGTAACGCCGCACCGGACGATCGAGCGCGGTTTCATCGCTTTGCGGGACGGACGCATTCGGCTCGTCGGGCCGATGGAGACGATCAGCCAGCTCGATTTGGCCGCCGCCATGGAACGGATCGATGCCAAAGGGAGCTGGGCGCTGCCCGGTTTCGTCGACGTGCACGTGCACGGAGGCTACGGCCACGATTTTATGGACGCCTCGCAGGCCGCCATCGAAGGCATTACGCGGTTCCACAGCAGCTGCGGCACGACCACCTTGCTTGCCACGACGGTGACCGGCTCGAAGGAAGCTTTGGCCGATGTGCTTCAAGCGGCGGATGCTTTCATCCGCAATGAAAACGGCATGCCTTATGCGCGGCTGGCCGGCGTTCATTTGGAAGGGCCGTTTATAAGCCCCAAATGGCCCGGCGCGCAAAACCCGAGCTATATCGTTACTCCGCGCCCGGACTGGATTCGCGAGTGGACGGCGAAGTATCCTGGGCTCATCAAAATGATGACGCTTGCGCCGGAGACGGAAGGTGCGCTGGAGACGATCCGCCTGCTTTCCGAGCAGGGCATCGTCCCGGCTTGCGGCCATACCGACTCTACCTATGAGCAAATCGTAAGCGCGGTATCGCACGGGCTGCGACATGCCGTTCATACGTTCAATGCAATGAAAGGGCTGCACCATCGCGAGCCCGGCGTTGTCGGAGCGGTCATGACGGAGGACAAAATCACGGCGGAAGTGATCGCCGACGGACATCATGTCCATCCGGCCTGCATCGGACTTCTCGCGAAGGCCAAAGGGCCCGACGGTCTCGTGCTCGTTACCGACGCCATCTCCGCAGCCGGGCTTGGCGACGGCGACTATCAGCTCGGCGGCCTCGGCGTCGTTGTCAAGGACGGCGTAGCCCGTCTGAAAGAAGGCGACAGCCTTGCCGGCAGCACGCTTACGATGATTGATGCGCTGCGATTCATGGTACAGACGGTCGGGGTCAACATGGAAACGGCCAGCCGTATGGCCAGCGGCAATCCGGCGAGACAGCTCGGCATGGATCACGAAACCGGCAGCATTGAAACGGGCAAACTGGGCGATCTGGTTCTCGTATCTCCTGACTTTAAGATCGAAAGAGTCATGGTAGCCGGCAATACGTTATCGTTCGACTCTCCTGCCGCTGAATAAGGCATAATGAATAATACCCGGCTCGTGCCGCTTTGGCGGACAGCCGGGTATTTATCGTTGTACACGATAATAGGTCGCAATCGCTTGGCGGTTTGTCGGCCGAATAGGGCGCTGCGGATCGTTCATCCGGGCCGCCTCAAGCTCCAGCAAACTGTTTGGCGGCAATGAAATATCGCAGCTTATTCAGGTCCTTGGCCGAAATCTTATGAATCTCCGCGCCGTATCGTATCGTTTTTTCCATAATATGAACATACCGGACAATCAGCTTCGGATGAATCGTTTCCTCATCGCAAAAAATCATGGTGTCGTATACGTGATTGAGCTTTACCGAAAAGTCGTCGATTTCAAAGCCGAACCCCAAACGGCAAATATCGACGAAGCGGACGGCAAGCGTGCGAAAATCTTCGCTGATCGTCCCGAATACGTTCAGCTTAAAGCTTTCGAACATCATGTCGTCGTCGAGGAGCAGATCCTCATTCGTTTGTTCCGGCTGCGCGTTAATTCGGAATATTTCCGACTCCTCCGGCGCAACAATGAGCTTGTTGCCCGAGCCCCGGAGGATGCGCATCCTCCGCCGCCTTTTGAAATCGAAGCAAAGTACCGCATCGCCTCCCTTATACGGAACCGGCTTTTCCATGGAAAGCTCCATCAGTTCCGCCCCTTCGTATGCAACAGCCCCTTGATAAACCTTGCCATTATACAGCATTTGAATATGATTCATCACGCTCACCCCCTGTTTGATAAATCTACTATACTTGCAAATATTTCAGAAAATATCAGCGAACTATTAGGAGAGTATTAGATTGTCATATATATTTTGTTACCCTCAGGAGATAAAATGAAATCAACGTTCCGTTTGACTCAGCCGGCAAGCCCAATCACCCTACAATTAAATTTTATGGAAATCAGGTGTATAAAATGAGGATCGATCGTATCGACCACCTTGTGTTAACCGTTCGCAGCATCGCACAAACATGCGAGTTTTACTCTTCTGTATTGGGGATGGAAGTGACAACCTTCGGAAACGGCCGCAAAGCGCTTCAGTTCGGAAGCCAAAAGCTGAATTTGCACGAATACGGCAAAGAATTCGAACCGAAAGCGAGCGCTCCGCTGCCCGGCTCCATCGATTTGTGCTTTATTACGCCTGTTCCGCTCAAGGAGGTTATGCTTCATCTGGAGAAGCTGCAGGTTGCCATCGAGGAAGGTCCCGTCGCAAGAACCGGTGCGCTGGGTCCCATCCTGTCCGTTTATATCCGCGATCCCGACGGCAATCTGATCGAAATTTCCAATTACGAAAATGATCAGCATCATTAAACGGCGGATGACCTCCCCGCCCTACCCTGTCTTACCGTGGGAAATGGACAAAAAAGAGGTATTTTGCGAGACCGCAATTTACCTCTTTTTGAAATCAGCAGATATGTTTGCACCGGGTAACAGAAGAGCTTGAGAAATAAGCTCGTAACTTTTCGAGTTAGGGTGTTTCCGCCTATCGGCTACAGCGTCGTGAGAATTTGCGACCGTTTTCCGCAATGGCCACCGTATGCTCATATTGAACGCAAATGGAACGATCGACCGTTCTTGCCGTCCACCCGTCGCTTTCCACAAAAGCATGCCAATCTCCAAGGGTGAACATCGGCTCGATGGCGAGCACCAAACCTTTCTTCAGCCGCATTCCCATCCCTTTTGTTCCAAAATGGGGAACGGCCGGCTCTTCCCATAGCTCTTTTCCGACCGCATGACCGGTAAACTCCTTGACGTTGCCGTATCCGAAACGCTGTGCATAGCTGTCGATGGCGTATTGCCGCCGTTCCAACAAAAAACAGCCCTTCCACTGGGAAGGACTGCCTGTAAGAAATGGATTAATGCTCCATATGGTCGTCCGGCTGGGCCGCTTTGACCGTAAGTCCGCCGTCGACCATCAGCAGATGACCGTTGATCTGCATCGCTTCTTCGGAAGCGAGGAATACGACGGCATCGCCGATTTGACGCGCCGTTCCGAGACGCTTCATCGGATTCGCCTCGACTTCTTTCGCGCGGATGGCATCGTCGGCCAAGTAGTCTGTGCACATGTCGGTATCGACGGTGCTCGGGCCTACCGCATTGACGTTAATGTTGTATTTGCCGAGCTCGATAGCCATCCCTTTCGTCAGCATGTTCGCGGCCGCTTTGGACGACTGATAGTGCGGGATGACCGGGCTCGTCACGACGAGGCTGGCAGTCGAGAGCACGTTGATGATTTTGCCGTATCGCTTCGGAATCATCGATTTTGCCGCAAGCTGTGAACAGAGGAAGATCGATTTGACGTTCGTATTGTACGTGCGGTCCCACGTTTCCTCCGTCACTTTCAGAAAAGCTTCGAACGGCGCAATCCCCGCATTGTTGACCAGTATGTCCACGTCGCCGAGCTGCGCCTTTACTTGCTCGAACATCGATTCCACCTGCTGTTTGCTGCCTACGTCCGCTTGAACGACCATCGCCTTCACGCCGTGCGCCTCTACCTGCTGCTTTACGTTCTCCGCCAGCGCGCGGGATCTGTCCGACGTAAAGTTAATGGCAACGTGAGCGCCTTCCTCCGCCAAGCGAATGGCGATTGCTTCTCCGATGCCCCGGCTCGCCCCGGTAACCAGTGCGACCCGATTCGTTAGTCTGCCCATGAATTGATACCCTCCGATCGTTGATGAACGTATTACTTTCTATGGAAGCCGCCATACAAGCGGCCTTGCGTCTGTTACAAGCTCGGGCCGATCCGGTTAATGCTGAACTCCGTATGGCCGAGGATTTCCGCTTTGGTCTGCTTGCCGTTTGCCACTTCTTGAATTTCTTGCCAAATCCGGTCGCCCGCATCTTCGAGGCTTAACGTGCCTTCGAGCATGTCGCTGACATCGACGTCCATGTTGTCGGACATCCGTTCGAACATCCGCTTGTTGCCGGTAATCTTAATGACCGGAATGACAGCCGAGCCCGTCGGCGTACCTCGGCCGGTCGTAAAGCAAACCAGATGCGCGCCGCCTGCCGCCATGCCCGATACGCATTCGATATCGTTGCCGGGCGAGTCCATAAAATACAATCCGTGCTTCGGAATCGTTTCGGAGTACTCAATGACGCCTTCGATCGGCGCGGTGCCGCATTTGCTGATGCAGCCGAGCGACTTCTCCTCGATGGTGGTCAGGCCGCCGGCAATGTTGCCCGGGCTCGGGTTGCCGCCGCGCATGTCTGCGCCCATCCGCTCCACTTCTTTCTCGAAGCGGTCGACGATGTGATACAGCTTGTCGCTTGTCGCCTGTGTCGCGCAGCGGGATGCGAGCACATGCTCAGCGCCGATAATTTCGGTCGTCTCGCCGATGACGACACCTCCGCCTTGCTTGATCAATGAATCGGCCGCAGCGCCAAGCGCCGGATTGGAAGCGAGTCCGGAGGTAGCGTCAGAGCCGCCGCATTTGACGCCGATGATTAGCTCGCTGAACGGCACCGGCTCCGGCTGCATGGCATCGAGCTGCGCACGCATTTTCTTCGCTAGCTCCACGCCGTGCTGTATCGCCTTCACCGAACCGCCGACCGACTGGATGTCGAACACTTCGATCAGTTTGCCCGTCGGGCGAATCGCTTCGGCAAGCGCATGCGGGTCGACCACTTCGCAGCCGAGACTAATGATAATGACGCCGCCGACGTTCGGGTTGCGGCCGGTTCCGGCCAGCACCTCGAACGTGCGGTCCTTGTCGGCGCCGATCTGGCTGCAGCCGTGCTGATGCGGAATCGCTACGGTTTCCGGCACCATTTGCATAATGCGGCTGCACACCTGATTGGCGCAAATGACGGTAGGAATAATGAGCAGATGGTTGCGGATGCCTACGTCGCCGTTCGGTCTTCTATATCCCATCATATGTGTCATGCTTTCGTTCTCCCCTCATTGCAACCGTTACAGTGGCGAAGCAATACTGTCGGTTGTCAATCTTTTGCAATCGTTGCAGTGGTGAAACAACACTGCCGGTTGTCAATTTTTTCTCACGTTCTCACGCTTTGGCTTGATCCCCGCGTCCGCGGATGCCTTCGACATTATGCACATGCACGTGCTGCCCGGCCTGAATGGCGCATGTCGTGCGCCCGATCACTTCGCCGTATTTGCGGATATCCGTGCCTTCGGGAATGTCGGCGACGGCGATTTTATGACCGAACGGAACAGGATCGATCAGCGTCAGCTCCAGCACTTGATCCTGTACCCGGTAAGTAACGCGTTCCCCTGCCTGCAAATCTTTAATGGCCGTCGCAACATGGTCGCGCGTATCCATCACGAGCGCGTCGGCGCCCGAAGTAATAGGTGCTGCCATTGAACAATGTGCCTCCTTTGGCTCCTTGCGGTAGCTTAGCTTTGCGTTATGCTTGCTCGTTCACCATGCGGTTCGTCAGCGAACCGAGCTTCTCGATTTCGATCGTAACGACGTCGCCGTCTTTCAAGTACACTTGCTTCACTTCCGGATACCCCAGTACGACGCCTTCCGGCGTTCCCGTCAAAATAATGTCGCCCGGCACAAGCGTCATATGATGCGAAATATAGCTGACGATTTCATCGCAATGGAAAATCATATCCGAAGTGTTCGAATTTTGGCGTACTTCGCCGTTTACGATGCAGCGGATGCTCAAATCGTTCGGGTTCCCCACCTCGTCGGCAGTGACCAGGTACGGTCCGAGCGGACTGAAGCCGTCGCATGATTTGCCGAGCAGCCATTGCTGCGTGCGCATCTGCAGGTCGCGAGCGGACAAATCGTTCACGTTGCAGTAACCGAATACGTGGCCGAGCGCATTTTCTTTGGAAACGTACTTCGCTTCCTTGCCGATCACGATCACGAGCTCCGCTTCGTAATCGACTTTGCTCGTCACGCGAACCGGAAGCGGCACATCTTGGCCGTGGCCCGTCAACGTGTTGTTGAATTTATTGAACAAAATCGGGTATTGCGGAATCGGCGCGTTCGTCTCTTCCGCATGCTTGCGGTAGTTGAGCCCGACGCAAATGATTTTGTTCGGATGCGTCACGCATGGCCCCAAAGTCAGCTTGGATTCGTCCAGTACATAAGCGTCGCTGCCGCCTGCGGCAAGCGCCTTGGCGACGAAAGCTTCGAGCGCGCTGACCGCCGACTGACCGCCGTCAATGACTTCGTGCACATTGCGCGCTACGTTTCCGTCCGCTTGAACGGCCTCAAGCGCTTTCGCAATATGTACGATGCCGCGATCCGTTTTTACGCCAAGCTGCTGGCGTCCGTTCTCTATAAAAGTGAGCAGTTTCATCTCTGTTTTCTTCCTCCTTGAAAGTCGCTTGGTATTTCAATAAGAGCTGAACGAACGCGGTAACCGTTATCCGTTCTTCCCGAATACGACGCCGCCGTCGATATAGAGCGGAGAACCCATCATGAAACGGGAATCATCCGATGCCAGGAACAACGCCGCTTTGGCCACATCGTCCGGACGCAGCAGATCGCCGCTGAGCTGGCGCTTCTTGAGCGATTCGTAGCCCGCCTCCGGGTTGTCGTACGATTTCTTCAAATAATCCTCGACAAACGGCGTCAGCACGGTACCCGGCAGCAGCGCGTTCACTCGAATATTATACGGCGCATAATCGACCTGCATCGATTTGGTCAATGCGAGTACAGCGCCTTTCGTTGCCGAATAGGAAGCTCTGCGGGCTAATCCGATTTCGGCGATGCAAGAAGACATATTGATGACCGAGCCGTCCTTTTGTTCCATCATATGCGGAAGTACGTATTTGCAAGGCAGGTAAACGCCGCGGATATTAATGTTGATGACGCGGTCCCAGGCGTCCGGCTCAACCTCGTGAATCGCGCCGACGCCGCTGACGCCCGCATTGTTGAACAATACGTCGATCCGCCCGTATTTGGCGATGATCGTATCGACCATCGACTTCACGGAATCGGGATTCGTCACGTCCGCTTGTACGAAGATCGCGCTGCCGCCGGCTTGACGAATCTCCTCCAGCGTCTCCAGCCCTTTCTCCTCCAACAGATCGTTGACGATCACGGTAGCGCCTTCTCTCGCGAACAGCAGCGCCGTGCTTTTCCCGATCCCGGAGCCGGAACCGGTAATAAGAATAATTTTGTTCTGCAATCTCAACAGGCTCACATCCCTTTTTTACGTATTATAGCAATATGAATCCGCGTCTTGGTTCAGCTGTGCGACAGCCGTTTGGCAAGGGCGCATATTTCCGCCGTCGCCAGCTCCCGCTTCTGCTCCCATTCATGCTGGAACATGGAGCAGCTGATCGCCGCCACGACTTCTCCGTCGCTCCCGCGCACCGGTGCCGCCACGCAGCAAAAGCCCATCACCGCTTCCTGCAAATCAAAAGCGTAACCGGCTTCCCGCACTTCGCCGAGCTGCCTAATAAGCTCCTCGCGGCTTTGCAGCGTGTGCGGGGTTAAACAAGGACCGAGCGTGTCTTCGGCAAAGAGCGCCTTTACATGGTCCGGCTCCTGCCAGGCCAGCATCGCTTTGCCGAGTGCGGTTGCGTGGGCAGGCAGCTTCTTCCCCGGCTCCGATGCAAGCCGTACCGGGGACGGCATCTCTTCCTTGGCCAGATACAGCACCTCATGCTGCTCCAGCTTGGCAAGCTGAATCGTTTCCTGAATGATGTGCTTCGTTACGGAGGCTTCCTTGCGGAATCGGTCGATCAGGCTGAATTGCTTGAAAAATGCATTGCCGATATACCCCAGCTTCGACCCCAAAGAATAAGTGCCATCCTGCTCGCGCACGGCCCAGTCAAGCGCTTCCATGGTGTTCAGCAGCGAAAACATGGAGCTCTTGTTAATGCCAAGCCGTTTCGAAAGGTCGATCAGCTTCAGCCCGGAAGGCTGTTCGGAAATGGCCAACAGCACATCGTTTGCTTTTTCCAATGCGGGTACCCAATACTTCTTTTCCATGCGTCCTCCATCTGTCCAAAAGCTTGTGGTTTAGTATAATAAACCACGGTTTTGTATAATGACAATTTCATAGTACCATCCATCTTTTGCAGGTGTCAATGCGAAAATGCCTGCCTTTGCGTGGGAATTTCAGTGTTCCATCCGACTTCAACCGACGCTGATCACGTTGCGAGATTGCAACCTTCAACCTCACACTGCATAATAAAAATTAATCTTGCTTAAACATCCTCGATTTCCTCTTCGCAACCATATATACTTATTTTTGCAACCGTGAAACCACATCATATCAATCATCCAAATCATGGAGCATCAAAACCGTCGATTTTACTTCGTGTTCAAAGGAGCGATCATTCATGCCGTTTATGCAAATACGGGAGCTTGCCGACCGAATCCGCAGCAACGTCGGCCGGGTAATTGTGGGAAAAGAAGAAGTGGTCGACAAATTGCTGATCGCGCTCATCTCTTCGGGGCATGTGCTGCTCGAAGACGTACCGGGCACGGGAAAAACGCTGCTCGCCAAAGCAATGGCCAAGTCTCTCGGCTGCAGCTTCAAACGCATTCAATTTACGCCCGATTTGCTGCCGTCGGATTTGAGCGGCATTCATTACTATAATCAGAAGCTGTCTGAATTCGAATTTCGTCCGGGACCGCTGTTCGCAAACGTTTTACTCGCTGACGAGATCAACCGTGCAACGCCAAGAACGCAATCGAGCCTGCTCGAATGCATGGAGGAAAGACAGATCAGCATTGACGGGGAAACCCATCGTCTCGGTCGTCCGTTTCTCGTGATCGCCACGCAAAATCCGGTTGAAAGCCAGGGCACCTTTCCGCTGCCGGAAGCGCAGCTCGACCGTTTTCTGTTCAAAGTAAAGATGGGCTATCCGACAGCCGAGGAAGGCTTGGACATTCTGAAAAGATTCAAAGAAGCAAGCCCGCTGGAGTCGATTGAAAGCGTTGCCGATGCCTCGGATATCGTAGTAGCCCAAGATACGTACGCCAAGGTCGCTGTGTCCGACGATGTGCTTGCCTATTTGCTGCAAATTGTAGAGAGAACGCGGGTTCACGCTGACGTCGCCGTAGGTGTCAGTCCGCGGGGCAGCCAGGCGCTGCTGAAAGCGGCACAGGTGCACGCCATTATACGGGGGCGCGATTTTGTCACGCCCGATGACGTGAAAGCGATGGCAGAGCCGGTGATGGCTCACCGGATGCTGCTAAAGGCAGCTCTTCGCTCGCGTCAAGCCGAGGCCGTCCGCACTATCATTGAAAAAATATTGCTGGACGTCCCCGTACCGGCGGAAGCCAAATCGTACGCTTAACGTTTCGTTGTATGAAATGTTCTTTCATTATCAGGAATAGGGTGTGATCGATTGGGGATTCATTGGTTTCTCTTCATCGCCGCCATCGTGATTGCCGCGCAAGCCTGGATATTCCGCAGCTTCGGAGCGCAGAAGCTGAGCTATGAGCGATATTTCAACGTAAGAGCGTGTTACCCCGGCGACAAAGTGGAGATGGTGGAGCGGCTCTCCAACCATTCGCCGCTGCCGGTTCCGTGGTTGCGGCTCGAATCGCTCATTCACGGCAATCTGAAATTCGGACAGCAATTCAATCTCGATATTAGCGACGGTACGATGTTTCAGAACCATCGCAGCTTTTTCAGCCTGATGCCGTTTACGAAAATTACGAGACGCCATAAAATCACGTGCCTGGAACGCGGCTGCTATCGTCTGCGAACGGCAACGCTGACCACAGGCGACATTATCGGGCTTCATAAGACCAGCAGGCAGCTGACGGTGGACGGCGAGCTGCTCGTCTATCCACGCCCGATTCCGCTCGAGGAGATCGATTTGCCGACCCACAGCTGGCAAGGGGATTTTACAGTGCGGCGCTGGATTGTCGACGACCCTTTCATGATTGCCGGTGCGCGGGAGTACCGGACGGGCGATCCGCTCAAGGGCGTCAACTGGAAAGCGACGGCGCGAAGCGGCAAGCTGCAGGTGCACCAGCACGATTTTACCGCGGAGCACCGGCTGCTTATATACTACAACGTTGAGGATCACGAAGGGATGTGGGATCAGGTCAACAATGTGGCGCTGATGGAAAAAGGGATCTCCTATGCCGCCGCATTTGCGGAGCTCGCCATTGAACGAGGAATGGACGTAGGCTTCGGAACGAATGCCCATTCCATCGACGATCCGAGCGAACCGGTGCGGGTGGTGCCGATGAGCGGGTACGCGCAGCTGGAATATATGCTCGAAACGATGGCGAAGCTGATCGTGGCCCGCTGCCTCCCGTTCGATTACTTCTTGGATGAGGAAGTGGAACGGGCCGTATCGGGGATGGACATACTCATTATTTCCACTCATGTCAGCGATAAAATGCTTGGACCGATGGAGCAGCTTAGGCGAAACGGCAATGCGGTGAACGTGTTCCTGCTGCAAGAAGATGAGGCCAAGCCACGGCCGAAGGAAACGGAGGTCGGCGCATGATGATCACAGCGATGGCCGCTAGCGGAAAAGCGCTTGCGAGAGGATGTATCGAGCTGCTGTTGTTTTTCCCGCTGTTTCTGCTGCTGACCTTGTATGTATTGCCCGAATCGCCCGGCCGATGGTTATGGCTCGCGACGCTGCCGCTCTGCCATTGGGCCGGTTATGCGCTTGGCCGTGTAAGTTTTCTGCGAAGCTTCGTTCATCTCCCGCTTCTGCTGTGTCTGGCCGCCGCCGCCTTGCTGCATTCGTACGCATGGATGGGCGGAACAGCCCTGTTCCCTTACATATGGCCGGCTGGCTTCGTATTCGGCTACCGCGGTTCCCGGACGGCGGTTGTGCGGTGGATCGAATATTTTCCGCCCGGTTATTATGTCGTAGGGATTGTATTATACTTTGTTACGTCGATTTTCATGCGCTTCATTCCTTTTATGGAGTCCACGTTCGCCCCTTACCAGCCTTTGCTGCTCTGGTGCGGCATCCCTTCGCTCGCCTTGATGATGCTCATGGTGAACCAGAGTTACTTGAAGCAGGAGACATTGTCGGGGAAAAAAAATGCTCCGCTCACCGCTTCCGTGCTGTGGCAGAACCGCGCCTTGGCAATGGCCTTATTCACTGCTGCCGTGCTGATTGCCGTATTCCCTTTACTGCAGCAAGCGGTCCTATGGCTGAAAGAGAAGCTGCTCGGCGGATTCAATCTCAGCGGGAATCCTTTGAAGTTCGAACTCGCGCCCAAAGAAGCACCGAGACCGCCGCGCGTTAGCGAAATGCCTTCCACCCCTCAAAGTGAGCCGTCGGAGTGGTTGATCTGGCTGCAAAAAGCGGGGATGATCCTCGTGTATATTTTTATGGGCGCGGTTATCATTTTTATCGTATACCGGCTCGCACGATTGCTTATCGGCTGGATTCGGAACAGCTACAAATGGCTGCTCGAGTTTCTTAGCCAAGGCGAACGCAAAGATAACGGGATCGGGTACGAGGACGACGTGGAAAGCATCATGGACTGGAGAGCGTTCCGAAACGTATTTGCCTCGCGATTCGGCAGCCTGTTCAAAAACGCCCACAGAGAGCCCCGATGGGATGAATTGCACAATAATCGGGAGCGGGCGCGCTACCTGTATCGAGCGATGTTAACGATGGGCAGGAAGGCGGGGTACAAAGCAAAGCCTTACTTGACGCCGAAAGAGACAGGACAAGAGCTGGGGCGCTGGGAGACGCAGCTTTGGCTCACACCGGAGCCGGTTGTGTCCGTGTATGAAAAAGTGCGCTATGGCGACAAAGAGGTCAGCGATGAAGAGATTGTCGCGGCCAAGCAGGCTTTGGACGGGAGGATGAAGGAAATGGAATAAGCACGAGCGCTCACTTTTGCCGCGTATGACGGTGAAGGAAGGCGCTCGTTTTTTTGCGCGTGCGGTTAGTTCACTTCAGCAAGACCGGAACCGATGGATCGGACCGTCCCACTCCGGTTCGCGCAGCTCCTCGAACCGTCCTTCGGTATATTCGGAAATGATGCTGGACCAGAACCGGCGCGCCGGCATGTTTTCCTCGATTTGCTTCACTCGCCAAACGCCCCGGAACCGGTCGAACAAATGGAACGCAAACTCCCTGCCGAGACCCGATCGGCGGTACTTGCGCATAATAAAATATTCGGCCATCGCGTATATGGCGATGCCTTCCTCCGTTTGACCAAGCTGCCGCACCATGGCGAAACCGGCCAACTTGCCGTCCACCCGAACAAAAAAGACGTGCCTGCCTTCCTCCGTCCAGTAATGGTCCAAATATGTATACCCGTAAAGTCCGTGTTCATTCACGTCCTCCGGATCGAACTCGGTAAAATCGTACTTATACAGTTCCAGCAAATTCCTCAGCACCGATTTTTGTTCTATCGGTACCGGATCGATCGTTATCTTCATGGTTTGCTCCCCCAATCCATTTTTACTGCTTTTCGGCTCGTTATCGTTATAGAAAGTATCATTAAAGAGGCTCATCGCTATTGTACCTTATCCTCCGGAGACCAGAAAACCGATTGTTTCATTGTAACCAAAAAATCCCGGCCTCGCTGGAGACCGGGATCGGGCTTCTGAATTTCTGCATCGAAACGGGGTACGGAATATGCTCTCCTTGCGCCAAGGTCCGTCTTACTTGATAATGACCGCGTACACTTTGCCGGGCCCATGGATGCCGATCGTCAAATCGTTCTCGATGTCGGCGCTTCGGCTCGGTCCGGTAATCAGGTTAAGCGAGGAAGCGTACTGCTCCGGGGATGCCTTGCCTGCGGTGATCTCCGCGAACGCTTCGCCCATGCGGTTTACGAGCTGGTCAGCCCGAAACACAGCGAACAATATTTCCGTCAACAGGCTGACGGAACGGCCGCGCTCCCGCGAGCATTGCAGCACAAGCGTCGCCGTGTTCGCTACCGCGAAGTCCGGCCATACGACGCCGAGCTGGCAGCGCTCCGTGCGCCTCAGCAGCTCGCTGCGCGCCGACCAATTCGAGCCGGGCTCGGCGGCAGCGGCAGCGGCGGCCTCGCCCTCGTCCTGCGGGATTTCCCGCCATGGCACGACTTCGACCCCGGCGGCGGCGAGTGCAGCGTCGAGCCCGAGCGCCTGAAGTCCTTCGTGTTCCCAGCGGGACACTTGCTTCACACCGAGCTCGGCGGCCACTTCCTGCAGCCAGGCGCCGATACGCTCGCCGGCCTCGGCTTCTTCCACAACGAGAGCTTTGCCGGTCAGCGCGGTCCAGTTCTCAATGAATGATTCGATCTTCTCTTCCGTCGTACGTTCGATTTCCTTATAGAACTCCGGAGCCCCGCGGAACGAATGCGCCGGCGGTACGGGTGAAACGGCCTTGCGTCCCAAGCGGGACGACAAATTCGCAATGAACGCTTCCCGGCCTTGAATGGTCCCCTTAGTCATGTCGATGCCCACCTTCCTGCGGCTCCATCGGCCGGGTCTGCTTCAATTCCTTTTGCAATTCCTCCCAACGGTCGCGGAACGAGCGCTTCGGCTTCATCGGCAGGAACCGCGACTGGGTCCAACCGGCACCGGGGCCGGGCGCTTTCGTAATGAAGCCTTTGCTGACAAAAGGCTTCATCGCATAGTAGGCGGACTTCGTCGCCAAACGGTACAGCGTGACGTTCCCGAACGTCGTCTGGAACGTCTTGAAGGCGGCGCGCTCCGCGAGCGGCGTCAGCCCGAGCCGCACTTTGCGCGCCCGCAGCTGCACGAGCATATCGTGCAGCGGGATTTTGACCGGGCATGCCTCATAGCATGCCCCGCACAGGCTGGAAGCGTAGGACAGCTGTCCCGCTTCCTTCATGTCCTGCTGCAGCAGCGGCGTCAGCACGGCCCCGATCGGGCCGCTGTACACGCTGCCGTAGGTGTGACCGCCCACGTGACGGTACACGGGGCACACGTTCAAGCACGCTGCACAGCGGATGCAGTGCAGCACTTCCTGGAAGACCGGGTCGCCGAGCTGCGCGGAACGTCCGTTGTCAAGGACGATCAGATGCAGCTCCTCCGGTCCGTCGAGCTCCCCTTCGCGGCGCGGTCCGGTAATCATCGACGTGTACGTCGTCAGCTTCTGGCCCGTCGCGCTGCGCGCAAGCAGGTTAAGCACGACCTCGAGATCGTCGTAGGTCGGCACAAGCCGCTCCATGCCCATAATGACGACGTGGCACTTCGGAATCGTGGACACCATCCGCCCGTTGCCCTCGTTGGAGACGAGGGTAATCGCGCCGGATTCCGCCACGCCGAAATTGCAGCCGGTCAGTCCGATGTCCGCTTCCAGAAAGTAATTGCGCAGCCGCTGCTTGGCATAGCCGGCCAGCACTTTCGTCTCCGGGACGAACGACTCGCCGGCTTCCTCGGAGAAAATATCGGCGATTTGCTGCTTGTTCTTATGAATCGCCGGGATGATCAGATGCGACGGCGTCTCTTTGGCGAGCTGAAGAATGTATTCGCCGAGGTCCGTCTCGATCGCTTCGATGCCCCGCTCCTCCAAATGATGATTGAGATGGATTTCCTCCGAAACCATCGACTTGCCCTTCGCCACAAGCTTAGCCCGGCGTTCTTCGGCGATCTCGAGGAACGTCTTCACCGCTTCGTCCCCGGTCTGGCAAAAGTGCACATGTCCTCCCGCTTTAGACACATTGTCCGTAAACTGGGTCAAATAGTAATCGAGGTTGTCTACGACGTGCTTGCGAATTTGCTTGCCCCGCTCGCGCCACTCTTCCCAATGGCCGAAGTCGTCCGACGCTTTCAGCTTGCCCGTCTTCAATTTATCGGTCGTAAATGCCACGGCTTTCCGCAAAAAATCGTTCGCCAGCGCTTCTTCCGTCCGCTTTTTCAGTCCGGTGCCGATCAGCTCTTTTTCACTTGCCGTGTTTCCGCTCACCGTTCTTCACTCCTTCCTCCAGCAGCTGGGCCAAATGCATGACGCGCACCGGCTTGTTTTCCTTGTTCAGACGCCCGCCGATGTTCATCAAACACCCCATATCAGTCCCGACCAATACGCCGGCATTCGTCGCGCATACGTTGGCGGCCTTCTCGCACACCATCGCCTCGGACATATCAGCCATCTTCACCGCAAACGTACCGCCGAAGCCGCAGCAGTCTTCTTTTCGGGGCAAATCGATGAGCTCGAGCCCCTCGACATTCGCCATCAGCTCGCCGGGCTCCGTCTTGACGCCGAGGAGCCGCATCGCATGGCAAGACGGATGATAGGTCACCTTTTCCTGGAAAACGGCGCCCAAATCTTTGACGCCAAGCACCCCGACGAGAAACTGCGAAAACTCGTACGTCTTCGCGATCAACCGCTCCGCCTTCGCCTTCCACTCCGGCTCGTTTTCGAACAGCTGCGGATAATAGTGATGCACCATGCCCGTACAGGAGCCGGAAGGCGACACGACGTAGTCGCTGTGGTCGAACGCGCGGATCAAATTGCGCGCCACCTCGCGCGCTTCGTCCTGGTAGCCGCTGTTATAGGCCGGCTGTCCGCAGCACGTTTGCAGCTCGGGAAAATCGACCTCGCACCCGTACCGGTGCAGCAGCCTGACAACGCTTTCGCCAACCTCGGGATACATTTGGTCGGCCAGACAAGTAATGAACAGAGATACTCGCATAAACGATCGCTCCATTTTTTTAAAAGTTTGATTTCGTTACTTATCAGGTTATCAGATAAGTTGCTTTTTGAAAAGAGGCATCGCCCGCCTTTTTTCCGTGCATTCCACCGTTTTTGCAGCATAGGGTCTGTTTCCTTTTACCTTGCCATTACGACAAAAAGAACCCGTGTCCTGTAACCCTGCAGGGACGAGTCCTATATGTTCCGCCGCATCAGTGCGGTTTACTTGCTATCGGCTTTCAGCTCATTGATCTTCTTGTTAATCGATTCCTCTATCGTCCGCAGCCCGGTATTGACGTCGACTTCTCTGGTAAACACTTTGAGCAGAGGCGTCCATAGGTTGGCCTGTACGCTACCCGAGTATTTGGAAAACGGAGCCGGAGCCGCCGCATGGGACGGAATTGCCGCCTTCAAATTTTTTCCGGCCAACTCGGGTACGTCCGCGCCAAATACGTTATTTACCGCAGTATCCTTTAGCGCCGATATCGTTCCCGTTCGGGAAAGCATGGTCTGGAACTCGTTGGACAGCAAATATTCGATTACCCGGAACGCTTCCTGATGATGCTGAGTGCTGGCCGTCAGTCCGATATAGGTTGCCGGCGATTGCGATCCTACCCCCGGCTTGGAGGAGAACGACGGAAGCGAGGCGTAGTCCATATCGAATAATTCCTTCGTTACGACAGCCGACGTAAACGTCGTCGCTTCCATGGCCGTAATCCCTTTTTCGCCGAAACGTTTCCAGTCCATAATATCTTTTGCTTCCGGAGTGCCCACTTCGTTTCCGGATATTTGATAAAATCGCGCAAAATTGCGAATCAGCTCGCCCCACTGCGCCGTATTGACGCTAGCGCGCTCCGTCTTCGGATCGACCATCCCGAGGGACAACTGATTGTAATCGATGACATGCACCGAAAAATCAATCCCTCGGTACATCACGCCGTTATCCTGCCGCGTCATTTTTCGGGCAAGCTCATACACTTCATCCCATGTCATCCCGTCGCGCGGGGGAGCAACGCCGAACTTCTCAAATAAGTTTTTATTGTAGTGCAGGACCACGTTTCTCATCGCCAGGGGCAAACCCGTTATTCCCTTGTTAAAGGTGTCTTTCATCACTTGAATCGGTTCGGGATACAATCGGTTTTGGTCAAAATTGAATTGTTTGATCAAGGCGGACATATCGTAGGCTAGGCCGAATTCGGCTAAATCCCGGGGGTATGCAACCGGATCGCTGTAAAAAATATCGATCGGCAGGCCCGCCGCAACGATATCGGCCGCTTTCATATTGCTGTACACTTTGAAGCTGAGATGAGGGTACTTTTTTTGGATATACTTTCCGTAGGTATCCATAAATCCTTGCTCCGACACGTAACGGCCGCCATAAATTTGCAGCTCGACCGGCTCCAACGTTTCTTTCGCAGGCAACGGGTTTTGGGTCTCCGTCTTGGAAGATTTGTCTTTCGCAACGTCGCTGCCCGTCGAACATGCCGGTACGATACCGGCCGCAACTAGCAATACCATGAGCCGTACCGTGAACCGTCCTTTTCCGTCCTTCATCCGCCAATGCCCCCTATTAACAAAAAACTTACTCACGCGTGCAATCTGCACTCTTTTCAAGCTAGAACAAGCCTGAACCTATGGAGTCTGACTTTTTGCAATTCCTGGTATCGTATGGGCGTTCTCCGATGATTGTAGACGCTTTTAAAATTTATTATAGTAGGGATGAGCGAAGCGATCGTCGCATTTTATTGGTTGGATGTTCGATTTTTTTGAGATTCAGAAAATTTCACTTCAAGCTTTTCTTACATTGGGATGCCACCTAAGGGAGGGAAAAAGCGGTGTCGCGTTTTCTTGAATTCCAAGATGCCTTGACGCTCAAAAAATTCGGCAAAGACGATCTGCCCTTTTATGTCATCATCAGCAGGTTAACGAAAAATTACAGGCTTCATTACCACAACTTTGCCGAGCTGTCGCTTGTTATCGAAGGAACCGGAGAGGAAAGACTGAACGGGAAAAGCCATGCTTTGCAGCGGGGTACCGTATCGTTTCTGCTTCCGAACCACATGCATGAAATCGTGATTCCGCCGGGAACGGCGCTTGCAAAATATTGTTGTATGTTTGATTTGAATATTGTATTGTCGGACGGCTGCGATCCGATCGTTCGCAATCAAATTTTAAAGATCGGCAGCGAGCTTCCGTCGCACTACGATTTGAGTGGAGAACAGCTGAACTATTTTTCCAAGCTGATGGAAGATACGTTCAAGGAGTACAACTCCGACCAGCTCGGTAAAAATACGATCATTAAGTCAAAGCTTTCGGAAGCTTGCGTCTTTTTGCTGCGTACGGTTCACAGCCAAGGCCCATCCGATCCCGGCATAAGCCCGGGTAGACCGGGCATCGTCATGGACATGCTGAAATATATACACCGGCATTACAACGAACCTTTGTCATTATCCAAACTTTCGGAAACGATGGATCGAAATGCGAGTTATTTAAGCAGTTTATTCAAACGTCATGTCGGACAGTCTTTCGTCGGATACATGCATGCGCTCCGGATCGGGCGGGCCGCCAGCTTGCTGTCTGCAACCACCATGTCCGTGTCAGAAGTGGCGCTTGAGGTCGGATTTGACAACTTCCGCACCTTCTCCAAAGTATTCAAGGAAGTAAAAGGGCTGACTCCACAGGAATTTCGGCGTCAATCGGAGCAATGACGCCCTATTGCTTCAAATATTGCATCAGCACCTGTTCGACATGGAACAGATGGCTGCGCATTTGTTCTTGCGCCGCATCCGGATCCTGCCGCCGGATCGCTTCATATACGGCCAAATGCTCCTGCCACAGCCGGTGCGAAACGGTGCGGCTTGCGTACATTTGCAGCCGCCTCGTCTCACGGATGGCCGTCTGCATTTGCGAGGAAATGGAATCGATCATCCGCATCATGATCGAATTGTGGGTTGCCTGCGCCAGCACGAGATGGAACTCAATGTCCGACCGCTCCCCTTCCACCTCGTCGCCCAGATGCTCCTCCATCCGTTTCAGCACGGCCTCGAATTTGCGCAAATCGTCTTCCGTCCGCTTCTCCGCCGCCAAAGCGGCGTTCGAAATTTCGAGCGCCTTCCGTGCTTCGATCAGCTCGATCACCGTCTCCCGGTTCATGAGCAGCGCATTAAATTCGGGCAGCTCCACGTCCTGCGAGTCGATGCTGCGCACGTAGCTGCCTTCCCCTTGACGGCTCTCCACGAGCCCCATCGCCTTCAACCCGCTGAGCGCTTCGCGGACCGTGGAGCGCCCTACCTGAAACCGCTCGGACAGTTCCTTGGTGGAAGGCAGCTTTTCCCCGGGCTTCAGTTCTCCCGCGACGATCCGTTCTTTGAGTTGATCCGCAATCACTTCATGTATTTTGCGCGGCGCCGCAATTTTCTGAATGTCCAACCGCTCTCGTCCCCCGTTCGGCAAATGTTTGTTATCCCCATTATACCCGCTTTCCTGCACAGCACAACGCAGGCTCACACATAGCCGCTCGCCGCGTGACGGTATACGCCGGGACTCGCGCCGACCGTTTTGCGGAATAGGCGAATAAAATAATTGTAATCGGCGTAGCCGACCTGTGCGGCCACCGCCTGCACAGGCAGTCCCGTTTGACGGAGGAGCCGCTTCGCTTCCTCCATCCGGATGACGTGGTGATACTGCAGCGGGCTTAGCCCCGTATGCTTCCGCAAGCACCGGGCCGCATAATCGACGTCAAAATGAAGCGCCTCCGCCATTCGTTCCGCCCGGTACGGCTCGGCGAGCCGCGATTCCAAATACCGTTTCACCTGATCGGCTACGGCAAGTGACCGGCTCCCCCTTCGGTTTCCGCGAAGTCCCGATTGCAGCTGCGTCAGCAGCTTCCCGAGCAGAACCTGCAAATCAATCGCATGCTCCATCGTAAGCGAGCTCCGCAAACGCAGCATCTCCTCCAGCATCGGCAGGAGCGGATTCAATTCGACCGGGCCGTGCTTCGGCAGGTACAAATATTGGTCGACCGGACTTTGGTCGGAATCGGTGCCTTGTCGCACAACCGCCGACCAAGCGACGGACTTCTCCGGCAATCGCTGAACGGCGGGACTGTGGGAAAAGTGCAGCCAGTAAATTTCCGTCGGTTCCGTGCAAGGCCGGTAGCCGATATGGGCGCGCCCCGGCTCCAGGAGCAGCATGCCGCTCCCGGAAATCTCATACTCTTGGTCTTCCTCCGACATATACAACGTGCCGCTGCATACGATTAACAGATCATATACATCAAACGTTCGGGGAAAATGGCGCATCCCGGGCCTCCACACCGAATGGCCAGCCGTCAAAAACTGCGGCAGCGGCGGGATGAGAAGCTGCAAACAATCCAAGGGTGAACCCCTCCTGTCACCGATTGTGCTTTTACCTCATTGTACATGCCCGCCCCCATGCGAGCAATGATCGATATAGTCGGAAATGTGCTACTTTCAGTCGGTCGTTCCCCTATAGCCCGTACCGAAAGCGCTTTATGCTGAAAGGGAACCTATTCGCCCAAAAAGGAGTGTGCTCCATGCGTTTCCGCCAAGTACATCTCGATTTCCATACGTCCGAAGCCATCCCCGGTATCGGCTCCCGCTTCGATAAGAAGCAATTTCTAGCGATGCTGCAGCTCGGACATGTCGATTCGATCACCGTCTTTTCCAAATGCCACCACGGCTGGGCGTACCATCCGACGAAAGCGAACGAAATGCATCCCGGCCTCGGCTTCGATCTGCTCGGCGCCATGATTGAGGCCGCCCATGAAATCGGCGTCAAAACGCCGGTATACATATCCGCGGGACTCGACGAGAAGCTGGCGCGACGCCATCCCGAATGGCTTCTCCGGGACTCGGGCGACAACACCAACTGGGTGGACGGTTTTATGAAGCCCGGCTATCACCAGTTTTGCTTGAACTCCCCTTACCTGGACATTTTGATCGCCCAGATCGAAGAGGTCGCTCGCGCGTATGACGCCGACGGTATTTTTCTCGACATTGTAGGGGTGCGCAAATGTTATTGCCATACGTGCGTGGCCGAACTTCGTTCCGAAGGCAAAGATCCGCGGGATACGGCGGCCGTACTCGCGCTCGGCGAACGCACCTACGCGAATTATACCCGCCGGGTACGCGAAGCGATCGACGCGATCAAGCCGGGGCTGCCGGTATTCCATAACGGCGGGCATATTCGCAGGGGACGTCGAGATCTGGCGCAAATGAATTCGCATCTGGAGCTCGAATCGCTGCCGACGGGCGGATGGGGCTACGACCATTTTCCGCTGTCGGCACGCTACGCGCAGGGGCTAGGAATGCCGTATCTCGGCATGACCGGCAAGTTTCACACCACTTGGGGCGAATTCGGCGGCTACAAGCACCCGAATGCGCTCCGCTACGAGACGGCGCTGAGCATCGCTAACGGCGCCCGCTGTTCCATCGGCGACCAGCTGCATCCGGAAGGCGCGATGGACCCGGCTACGTACGAGCTGATTGGGGCCGCTTACCGCGAAGTGGAACGGAAAGAGCCATGGTGCGCCGGAGTCGAAAGCGTAGCCGATGTGGCGCTGATCAGCGTGGAAGCCGTCTTGTCGGCGGCGGAAGAGAAACGGGAAGACCGTGCGGGAGGTTCCGACGCCGGAGCGGTACGGATGCTGCTCGAAGGAAAAATATTGTTCGATGTTGTTGATAAGGAAAGCGATCTGACGCCTTACAAAGCGGTCATTTTGCCGGACCGCATCCAGCTCTCGGATGAGCTTGCGGCCAAGTTGAACGCTTATCTCCGCCAAGGCGGCAAGCTGCTCGCGACCGGACGCTCCGGCTTGAACGAATCGGGCACCGAATTCGCCGTCGACCTCGGCGTCAAGTATATCGGCGAAAGCCCGTACAAGCCCGACTATTTCCGCCCGGGATTTGAACTCGGCAGCTGGAACAGCCCGGCCTCCTTCGTCTTTTACTCGCAAGGCCAACAGGTGGAACTTGCCGGCGGCAGCGAGCTCGGTTACCGGGAGTACCCGTATTTCAACCGGGACGTCTTTACGTTCTGCTCGCACCAACATACGCCGAGCACGGGCAAACATAACGGACCCGGCATGGTGGAGAACGAGCGCGGCATCTATTTCGCGTGGAACGTATTCGAAGACTACGCAACGAAAGGGAGCCTGGCCCTCAAAGAGACGGTGCTGTATGCGCTGAACCGGCTGCTTGCGAATCGCAAGACGCTGGAGACAAGCTTGCCGGCGCAAGGCATCGTGACGCTGATGAAGCAGCCTGCGGAGTCCCGCTACGTGAACCATCTGCTGTATGCGTCGCCCGTCAAACGCGGCAGCGGCATCGAGGTAATCGAAGACCTGCTCCCCGTGCCGGATACGAAGGTGACGCTAAGGCTGCAGGAACGGGTGAAACGCGTCTATTTGGCCCCTCAGCAGCAGGAGCTTCCGTTCGAGCAAGACGGTACGACCGTGCGCTTCGAGGTCCCCTCCTTCCAGTGCCATCAAATGGTCGTGCTGGACGTGTAATGCCGTAAGATGATGTCTGTCGTAAGACAGACATTCAGGATAGGAAGGCAAGAAATAAGAAGAAAATCGAGTATATTCAAGTTTCGCTATTTTGCTATTATTATGATGATCCCATCCATTAGGCACCGTAAATTTACGAAAGAAGGCACGCTTTTTTATCCCAATCGACAGGAGTGAAGTTCATGATTTACCGCAGTTTTGGAAGTACGGGATGGCAAGTTTCGGCTATCGGGCTCGGTACGTGGAATATCGGGAATCAATGGGGCGAAGTCGATGACGCAACAGCCTACGCCACGATTCGCACTTCGCTTGACCATGGCGTCAATCTGTTCGATACGGCCGAGTCTTACGGAATCCCGAACGGCTTATCCGAGCAGCGTCTCGGCAAAGCGCTCGGCGGCCAACGTCATAACGCCTATATCGTGTCCAAAATAGGCAACTTCGGCAAGCGAACCGGGCAAGGTGTTCCATTAACGACTCCCGATATGATCAGACTTTGCGCGCATGCATCGCTCCACCGGCTAAGAACGGATTGGGTCGATGTAATGCTTTGCCATGTGGGAGATATCCAAGACCCTTCGGTGTTTCTTGAAGGCTTTGACATTTTGAAGCGAGACGGGGAAATCCGGGAATACGGCATTTCCACCAACAATCTTGACGTGCTCAAACGATTTAACGCGAACGGCACATGCCGTGTAGTGGAGGTCGATTACTCCCTTGTCAACCGGCAGCCCGAGGAGGAATTTTTGCCTTATTGCGAGCAGCACGGCATCGCCGTGCTTGTCCGCGGCCCGCTCGCTATGGGACTGCTGTCCGGCAAATACTCGGAAGATTCCTTGTTTACCGACAGCGTACGCAGCGGCTGGAACCCGGACGGCGCAGGCCGGAAGCAGTTCGAGGAACGCGTGCGCAAGGTGAATCACATCAAACGCGTGCTGGCTGAAGGCGAAAATATGGCGACGACTGCGCTGCGCTTCGTCATCTCTCACGCTACGGCCGCCGTCGCCATTCCAGGCGCCAAGTCACCCGAACAAGCCGCAGCGAATGCCAAGGCCGGCGACAGGCTGCTAACCAAAGATCAGATCGAGCTCTTCGACCTATAAAGGAGCGACCGCATCCGTTCGCTACCTGCCGTTTGCAAAGCAACGGAGCTTTTCCGAGCAGGAACTTTCCAAGTGTCCGTATGAAACTATGTCAAGTCCTATCATGAGCCGCTGCCGAACCGTATCAAGATGCGAACCGGCAGCGGCTTTCTTTCGTCCGCCGATGTCGTTTTTTTACACACCGTGCGTCGCGTCCTCGGATTACCCGCCTTACGGCCCTCCGTTATAATGAAAGCAAAGACGAATCCCCGTTAAGGGACAGGAGGTCGTATACGAATGAAATCGAACATCCGCATCGGCATTATCGGCAGCGGCGGCATTGCCCGCGCGCATGCAAAGGCTTACAAAAAAATACCCGGCGTCGACATCGTCGCCGTGGCGGACGTCGTTCCCGGCAAAGCTGCGCAATTCATTGCCGATCAGGAGCTGACCAGCGCTGCGGCGTTTGAGGATCACAACCGTCTGCTCGAGCTTGACCTCGACGGAGTGAGCGTTTGCACGCCGAACGTCGCCCATCACCGGGCGAGCATCGATGCGCTTGAAGCCGGCAAGCACGTGCTGGTGGAGAAGCCGCTCGCCGTCACGCTGCAGCAAGGCGTCGAGATGGCGCAGGCGTCCAAACGGACGGGCAAAATGCTCAGCGTCGGCTTCCAGCCCCGGTACGACCCCAATATGGTGGCCATCAAGGAGCTGGTTCAGTCCGGCCGGCTAGGCAAAGTGTATTACGTTGAGACCGGCGGAGGCCGGCGCCGGGGCATGCCGGGCGGCACATTCATCAAGAAGGAGCTCGCCGGCGCCGGCGCAATGGCCGATATCGGCTGCTATTCGCTCGATATGGCGCTGAATGCGCTTGGCTATCCGAAGCCGCTCACCGTCTCGGCCGTCACTGCCAATTACTTCGGAACGAATCCAAAGTACCACAAAGAAGCGGCCGGCTTCGAGGTCGAGGATTTCGGCGCCGCCTTCATCCGCCTCGAGGGAGACATTACGCTGCAGTTCAAAATCTCGTGGGCTATGCATATGGATACACTCGGCGCCTCCTACTTTCTCGGCACGGACGCCGGCTTGAAGGTGACCACACCCTATAACGGCAGTCCGTGGAACGGCGTATGGGACGGCGGCGTAGGCTCGATTACGCTGTACCATGACGAAATCGGCCGCCATGCCGAAACCGTCATCCCGGTGCTCCAGCATCAAGTCGATCGCTTCTTTGAGAAAGTGAACGATTTTGTGAATGCGATCCGCGAAGATCGTCCGGCCCCGATTCCTGCAGAGCAAATTTTATTCAATCAGGCGATTATCGATGGAATCTTGCGCTCGTCGGAAACGCGCCATGAGGTTGACATCGTTATACCGGACCTTTCGTAATCATTGTTTTTTGTTTAATCCGCACCAAAAAAACAAGCGCCGTGCACGGATGCTGGTGTCCAGCCGTCCGCGTACGGCGCTTTCCTGTTGCATTCGGACTGCTATGACGCCGCCCGCCGGCAGCAAATGCGCCTGAAATCCGTTACATAACGCAATGACGCTCCCGCCGTCTTCCATCTCGGATGATCATTTAATAACGTAAGCCAGCAGCTTCCGTCTGCTCATACCCGCTTTCGCCGCAGCCTCTTTTCGCGCTCCGTCATTCTGACACCTTCCCAACAAGTTTTCGCTTCCGCATATGCCAAAGTATAGCGCCCAGCCGGCCTGACTTTATTACGAAATAATAGGACTGCAGCGCTTCTTTTTCTTTTCCATGCCTCTGCGTGTACACATTCCGCGGCAAGTTCCATTTTTGATCGCGGATGGCTATAGTGGGAGGAAGACATTGCAAATAAAACGAACTGTTTTTCAATTCGCCGTGTATATAGAGTGACAAGACGAACGAAAGGAGGACGCGGCATCATGACCCTGCATATTTCGCAAGAAGCGGCGCGGCGAATGTTCGAGGAATATTCGCCCTATGTATACAGAACCGCATGGCTGCTGACCAAATCGGAAGCGCTGGCCGACGATATTACGCAGGAGACGTTTATTCAGGCTTTCCGCAAATATGACGCTTACGATTCGAACAATCCTTTCAAGCCATGGATATACAAAATTACGCTCAATACGATGCGCAACACGGTGCGAAAGCACAAATGGCTGACACTGCTGGGAATAATCCCGGATCAAGCGGACGAGCGTTCGGTCGAGCGAGAAGTGATGGAAGGAGAAGCACAGGCCGAGCTTCGTAAAGAAATCGATCGGCTGCCCCGAAAGCTGAGGGAAGTGATCGTACTGCACTTTTATGCCGGTCTTAAGCTTGGCGAAGCGGCGGAAGCGCTAGATATTCCAGTCGGAACGTGCAAATCCAGATTGCATGCCGCACTGACAAGACTGCGGAAGCAGATGCCGCAAAACGAATATTTTCAATATCGGAAAGGCGGGAAAGAACTATATGATCGAGGATAACCATCGTGCGCATACGTGCGCTATTGAACAAACGTTAAACGCTCAAGCGGCGGAACGCAAGCCTACCGTTTCTTTCGATGACGTCTGGGACCGGTATACCGGCAAAACAGAGGCCGGCTTGCGGACTTTAAGCCGCATAAAAGTACGGACCTTGTGTATTGCAGCCGCGATCTTGCTGCTTGCCGCGCCGATCGGCTTCACGCCGTCGGTACGCGCCGCGCTCAATGAATTTATCGTGGTAAAGCTTATTAAAAACAACCGCGATCACGCCTCGATCTTCCATCATTGGGATGTGCAGCGCAAATGGGACGAGGCCCAATCGTATGCTACGCTGGAAGACGCAGCGAAAAGCACCGGTACGCCGTTCCCTGTCCCTGGCAAGCTTGTGGAGTATGAAAAGAGCGCACTGAACAAGCAATACAATGTAACGACGGATCACGGACAAATCGCGGGTTATTATTTCTCTATACGGACCCATGAACGGATGCTCGACGTGACCGCCAAGTATGAGGAACCGGCCGTCCCGTCGTTTTCCGCCGAATCGAGGGCGCAAGCCATGGTAAAGGAAACGACCGTGGAGGGACAACCCGCCAAGCTGTTTGCCGTGCAGGAGTTTCCGGGCTATACGCTGTATTTTGAACGAGACGGGTGGAAATTCGTGATCTCGGGCTATGCCTCCGGCGTAGGCAATGTGCAGCCGACTCCGTTTACCGAGGAGGAAATACGGCAGATCGCCGAGTCCATCCGCTAGGAAAAAGCTTCGGGTTCATGCGCTTCGACGAACATAAACTCAACGATTAGCGGTTGCTTTTCTTCCGCGCGAAAAGCTTAAATCGCTCGAATCGCAAGATTGCCGTTTATTGCGGCAGCTTGCGATCGAGCCATTCCACCACGTGCCGCATCACCTCGTCGCGGTTGATTTCGTTCAGCATTTCATGCCGGCCGTCGGGATACAGCGTCCACGTGACGTCGCACAAGCCAAGCTTCTTATACATCTTGACGAGCTGCTTGATGCCCTTGCCCTGCCGCCCGACCGGATCGCGGTCGCCCGAGAAAATATAGACAGGCAGTTCTTTCGGTATTCGATCCATATGAGTCCATTGGTGGATGTCGTTCAAACAGTGAAACATGTCCCGAAAAAAACCCGCCGTCGGCAGCGCGCCGCAGAGCGGGTCCTGCACAAACTTGTCGACCTCCGCCTCATCGCGGCTCAGCCAGTCAAACGCCGTGCGGTTCGGACGGAACACCCGGTTATAGCTGCCAAGGGACAGCCCCATCAACAGCTCGCTGCGGTGTTCCGCTCCCTTCCTCGCGCACAGGCTCTCCGCAATCTTGATGCCTAGTCCGAGCAGCGGGCCTTGTTTGCCGCTCGTCCCCGATAAAATGACGCCACGCAGTTTGCTTCCGTACCTGTACATATACTGCTGCGCCAAAAACGAGCCCATGCTGTGGCCGAACAGAAACACGGGAAGACCCGGATGATCCGCTGCGATCCGGTCGGTGAGCAACGACATCGCTTCGGTCATTCGTTCGAACCCGTTCTCGCCGACGACCATCAGTTCGTGGGGATTACTCGCCGTTCGTCCGTGTCCCCGATGATCGTTGGCATATACGATATAGCCCTCTTCCGTCAGCTTATGCGCCAATCTTTCATAGCGGGCGGCCGTTTCCGCCATGCCGTGGGCGATTTGAACGATTCCTTTCGGCTCGCTGCGCATTTCGCTTTCATCCGGTTCCCACCGGTAAACGAAGATGTCCCGTCCTTCCGTATCCGCAAAACGAAACGTATCGGTATGCAAGTCGGACCCCTCCCCTTCCGCTTTTTCATTCATTATACCAAGCCTCCGCACATGAAAAAAGACTGTCGGTCCCAAGACCGGCAGTCTATAAGTCGGCCCGCACCGCAGCGGGCAGCGTTCAAAACATAAGCGCTACAGCGTCTCTCCCCTTCATTCCGGGTACGACGCCGATCGCTTCCGCACCGTAAGTAACCGATTCCAGCGGGGCGTCAAGCAGTTCCTCAATCGTTTTTACACCCGTAGCCCGTGCCGCAATAATGCCCCGCTCCCGCAGACGTTCGTTAAGCAGCCCCACGTCCAATGCTCCGCACATGATATATCCCTTATCCGTCGTTACGACGAGCAGCGTCGTCTTGGGCAGCTTCACCTCGATAGCCAGTGCAGTGCGGCCTTCCAAATCGACCGGTTCCATCCGCATCATGTCCAAGCATCCTCCTTCGCAAGCATTTCATTGTACTATATGCTGTGCGCCGGTGACCTGTGTGTCATTTCCGCGTGGACCACCTCTGCCCTGTTTCGTTATAATATTTTCCATCTCATGTGAATGTTAGTTCTTTTTTCCTAATTTAAAAAATGGTATATTGGTAATGTTCAAATACGAAAGGAGGAGCCGTCGATGGATAGCCAACGTCCGGATTATCCGCAAAAACGCAAATTTCTTTTTAGCGTGGACATCATGATCGAAGAACGATCCAACGGCCGAGCTCTGGAAGCTTTACTGCATCTATTGAATTCGCAGCCGATCGAAGACTACGACATTAAGCAGGGCATTGCTTTGGGCGAAAAAATCGATACCGCGCTGCAAGATGCAATCATGAAGCAGAACCAGGAGAAAGCAGCCCACATCGCGCAAACAACTTCAGAGCCTCAGGCAGCCGGATCGGGTTCCGCTGGCAAGGACGGCAGCAAGAAAAGCAAAGCCGCCGTGACCGAAACAAACCCCTATCTCGAAATCTGGGATAAGCTCAAATCGTTCCAAAATAGCGGCACGCTCATCCGTCTTACCGTCATCAAAGGGAAAGGCATCAAGCTAAGCATTCCGTGCCGCATTATCAGCACGGACCCGGCCAGTGACAATGTGACCGTCTATCACGTAGATGAGAAAAAAGTGTATCTGCTAAAAATTAACGAAATCGACGATTTCGAAGCCTAGAATGAAGTCCGAGCCTGAAATATGGTTCCGGACTTTTTTTACTTCCATCCCAAAAAAATAACCGGCCATCGGCCGATTGGGAGGTAACGCGCATTCCGTTATTTCGATTTCTGCCAAGCTGCGAGTGCAAACGACAGCCAGCCGAATAAAAAAGCAACGCCGCCGATCGGCGTAATCGCGCCAAGCGCTTTAATTCCCGTAATGCTGAGAATATACAAACTACCGGAAAATACAACTATGCCGATCGCCATCGCCCATCCGGCTCTTCGCAAATGTCCGCTTGCTTGCAGCACGGACGATGCCAAACCGACGGCGATCAGACCGAGCGAATGCATCATTTGGTACTGCACGCCTGTCTGATAATTGGCGAGCATGTCCGGCGCCAGGCTTGCTTTAAGCGCATGCGCGCCGAAAGCCCCCAACGCGACCGATAAAAATCCGAAAATGCTGCCGAGACCGATAAACGTTCTATTCATTCTTTTCCCCTCCGACCCGTATCATGACCTTCGGAACGTTATCAACGATTCGAAGACATGGAACTGTACTGTCCGCCTTTCTTATCATAATGGATTTTTGGGCGGAAAACAAAAATAGAGCCCGCCGCACTTCTGCTTCCCCTCCGCCCGAACACAAAAAATACGCTCCATCTGCCCCGAGCCAAGCCAGTTGCAAAACACAGCCGCCTGCCATACTATGCATTATCCAAGTTGCAACTGTTACATCAGGCTTGTCGATGTCAGTTGTCAACAAAACGTTGCAACTGATCCATCATGCTTGCCGATGTCAGTTGTCAACAAAACGTTACAACGTTACATCGGGCTAGCCGATGCCGCTTGTCAACAAAGCCGTAGGAGTTGAGCATCGTGAGCAAAGCGAAAAAACCGCCCAAGAAAGGTACCCCTCCCTCCTCCATTGACAAAAACCAGTTCAATATGAAGGTGGTCACTTCCGATGTGTGCGAGAAATGCCGGAAATGCAGCCGGGGCCTACGTTATTTGGAAAAAATGTCCCAACCGGGCGCGATCGGCCACGGTGTTCCCTGCATTTTGACCAGGGGCAAGGCTTATAAATGATTCGGGCCGCACAAAGAAAAGCCGCATGGCAGTTCGCATGCGGCTTTTCTTTGTTATGTATGCAGCGTGTAGGTCTGTCCTTCGGCTGCATGGAATTCCAATACGGCATTCGAATATACGGAGGCAACCGCTCGCCCGTCTTGGGTGACGCGCAGCTCATGCGGCGTGCGCACCCGGCATATGCCGCTGCGCTTAGCCCGCAGCACTGCGCTGTCAAGCTGTCCGCCCGACCAGCGAATGTCTACGCCGTAGCCGCCTCTCGCGCGCAGCCCTGTCACCTCGCCGTCGGGCCAAGCCATAGGCAGCGCCGGCAGCAAGGCGATTTCCCCGCCGTGCGACTGCAGCAGCATCTCCGCGATCCCCGCCGTGCCGCCGAAGTTGCCGTCGATTTGGAATGGCGGGTGGGCGTCGAACATATTCGGGTAGGTCGACTTGGCGAGCAGCGCCTTCACGTTGTCGTAAGCGACGTCTCCCTCCCCGAGCCGCGACCAGAAGTTGATGATCCAGGCGCGGCTCCAGCCGGTGTGCCCGCCGCCGTGCGCAAGCCGGCGATCGAGCGTCCGCTTGGCGGCTTGCGCCAGCTCCGGCGAGCGCTGCGGATGGATCATTTCCCCTGGGTGCAGAGCAAACAACTGCGATATATGCCGGTGCCCCGGCTCCGCCTCGTCATAATCCTCAAGCCATTCCATAATTTGCCCGTGTTTGCCGATCCGGATCGGCGGAAGCTTCGTCATCGCCGCCTGCAGCTGTTCCCGGAACGCCTCGTCCGTCCGCAGGACGGATGCTGCGGCCAGACAAGCTTCAAACAAGGTGTGCACGATCTGGCTGTCCATCGCCGGAGCCATGCACAGATTGCCGCGCGTACCGTCCGGCAGAATGAATTTATTTTCTGGAGAAATCGAAGGCCCTGTCAGCAAGCGCCCCTGCTCATCTTCTATCATATACTCAAGCAAAAATTGCGCCGCTTCCTTCATGACCGGATACGCTCTTTCCGCAAGGAACGATTCGTCCAGTCCGAACCGGTAGTGCTCCCATAAATGCAGGGACAGCCATGCCGCTCCGAGCGGCCAGATCGACGCACTCACCAGAATGCCCTCAATGTGGGTGTCGCCCCACAAGTTCGTATTATGATGCGCGGCAAAGCCGTTGCAGCCGTATACCGTTTTTGCCGTTTCGCGGCCGCTTGGGCGCATGCGCTCGATCAGGTCGAACAGCGGCTCATGGCATTCTTCCAGGTTGCATACTTCGGCCGGCCAATAATTCATTTCCGTATTGATGTTGATCGTAAATTTGGACTCCCAAGACGGCGTATAGCTGTCGTTCCAAATCCCCTGCAGCGTTGCCGCAAGCGTCCCCGGCCGTGAGCAGGACAGCAGCAAGTAACGCCCGAACTGGAAGTACAGCTCGACAAGACCGGGATCATCGTTTCCTTCCTGCATGCCTGACAGCCGCACGTCCGTAGGAAGCTTATCCGCTTCCGATTCCGTAAGCGCCGAGGACGCCGTCCCCAGCCTGAATTGAACCCTGTTGAAGTACCGCGAATAATCGGCTGTATGCTCTCGCTTCAGCTGCTCGTAAGGCTTGAGTGCTGCCGCTTCCACCTGCTCCAGGCTAACCGCCTCGGGATCGGCGTAACGGAACGTCGTATTCGCCGCGATCAGCAGCGTAACCCGGCCCGCCTTCTCCACGGAAATGAAGTCGCCGATGATTCGAACGCTGCCGCCTTCGGCAACCGCCTTCACGGCCGCAGCGAACTGCACGCCTTCCTTGCCGCACTCGCCGTCCATCACAATCGTATCGTTACGGACACCGTGCGTACCGGCATCGAACGGCCTGCGCATCAGATGCGCCCCGAAGGTCAGCCCGCCGGGCTTATCGCTCGTCAAACGCACCACGAGCACCTGATCTGCCGCGCTGCTGAAATATTCGCGCTCATACCGGACGTCGTCCAGCACATAGCTGACTTTGGCCGTCGCCGTATTCAAATCGAGCTCGCGAACATATTGCTCCGGCGTCCGATCGTGCCCCGGCAAATAAAACAATAAATCGCCGAGCGGCTGGTACGGATGCAAATATTTGGGCGCGGACATCAGCGCCATGCGGGCGAGATGCTCCGCCTCCTGCTGCTTTCCTTCCATCAGCAGACGTCGCACTTCCGGCAAATGCCGAAGCGCCTCCGAACTGTTTGCTTTTTTCGGTCCGCCGTACCAGACCGTATCTTCATTCAATTGTATTTTTTCCTGGCTCACCGTACCGAAAATCATTCCGCCCAACCGGCCGTTGCCGATCGGCAGCGCCTCGGGCCATCGTTTCGCCGCTTCCCGGTACCACAGTTTGTGCTCGCGCTGCTGCATTCGGACCCATCCCTTCTCCTTTTAACATAGACTTATATTTTACCTCAAGCCTTCCGCAGGAAGAATGGATTTTAGTAAGCTTCATTTGGACAAAAGTAAGCTTTCACGCTTCGCGCATTTCGCGAATTTGAAAGTTCAGCGTGAACGTCGTGCGCTCATCTACGGAAATAAACGAGATGCCGCCGTTATTTTTCTGCATGATCGTTTTGCAAATCGCGAGGCCCAGTCCAGTCCCCTCTACCTTGTCCGTTACGAAAGGCTCGAACAGCGTCTTTTGAATTTCCGGGCGAATGGCCGGACCGTTGTTGGTAAATTCGATGACATACGTTTCGCTCTCCACATAACCGCGGATCATCATTTCTTTGTCGTGCTTGACGTGGGTCAGCGCATCGAGCCCGTTATTAATAATATTGGAAATGACCTGCTGCACCGCCACTTTCTGAATCGTAAGCAGCTCCTCCTCCAGCAGTTCGATCGATAAATTCACGTTTTCGTTCAAAAATCGCGGGTTCAGCAGCGAGACGACCGAGTCCAGCAGTTGTCTGGGCGTCACCTGCACGAACGGCTCTTCCATAACTCTTTTCTTCGAAAAGCTGAGCAAACCGGTAATTTGCATATGGATGTTTTCAAATTCGTTTTCCACTACATTCAAATAACGGTATACTTTCGAGCCGTCCTCGTTCGTCATGTTTTCCCGGATCAGCTTCAAAAATCCTTTGATGGAGGTTAACGGATTTCGGATTTCGTGCGCCATGCTGGCCGCCATTTTGCCGATCAAATTCAAACGGTCGTCGTGCAGCTGAATAATCGCGCGCTCTTGTTCGCTCAGCTTCGCATTGGTCAACTCCAAAAAGATGTGACATACGGTTTCCTGATAATACTGCATCCGGTCTTCCAGCTCATTCAGCAAGATCAGTACGCGACCAACCTCCAGCTCACGGCTTTCGCCCAAAACTTCATGCATCGCGCTTCGCCAATAATGATGGCTTCGCAAAATATGGTGGAGCGGTATGTTGTTCTCGACCAGCCGTTTGGCCCAATTTGGAGCGTTGGACATAATCTCGTGTTGTTCTTTGGGGATATGAAGCCCTGTGATGTACTCAAAGTAGCGCCCGGTCTCAATTAGCAGCGTATCCCCCTCGTAATAGCCGGGATAAGCGTTGCGGATCTTCACCTGCCAATTTCCAATTATCGCGCCCTTATGTTCCCGCAAAAAAGCAAGCTCCTTGTCAAACCTTGTCATCATACCCTCCATATGCGCGCGTCATAATAGTTAATCAATACGACAGAACGAATGGGATTTCCTGTCGTTCCGGCATAAAATTTGAAAGAAAAAAACTTTGCGAGCGATGCCGTCGCGATAAAACAAGTGCATGGTTCGATGGTGGAGCACTAGCGGTCTGAAACGCTTTGCTTACGGGCAAAAAGCCGGTGTTTTACTTGAAAAAAGACTTGACGGAAACCGGTCCGCCAAGTCTTGAAAACATGCTGCGCATACCGCGCAATCAACTGCTGCCGCCGGAGTGGGCCCTCTTTAATACGCGCCTCGGATACGGGTATGTATTTCCTCAGCATACAACGCCTCCAGCTTGCCCCGCTCCTCTGTGGAAAACGACGGCACGTTCAGCGCACCGAGATTGTCTTCCACCTGCGCCGTGTTTCTGAATCCGGGGATGACGCACGTAATGTTCGGATTGTCCAATATCCAGCGGAGCGCGGCCCGCGTCATATTGCCCCGTCCATCCGCGATCCATTGCAGTTTGCGGCTGAGCTGCACCCCCGTCTCGAACGGCAGCCCGGCGAACGTCTCCCCGACGTTGAAGCTGTCGCCGTTGCGGTTAAAGCTTCGATGGTCTTCCGGATCAAATGTGCTGCGTTCCGTGAACTTGCCGGTCAAAAGCCCGCTGGCCAGCGGCAAACGAACAAGGATACCGACGCCTTGCGCATGTGCTTTCGGAAGCAGCTCCCGCTCGGGCTTTTGCCGGAAAATGTTGTAGATCACCTGCAGCGCTTTTACATTCGGATACGTCAGACAGAGCAGCCCTTCCTCTACTGTTTCGACGCTGACGCCGTATTCGCGGATTTTCCCTTCCTGCCGCAGTTTGTCCAGCACTCCAAACACCGATCCGTCGCGCAAGATGTCGATGGGAGGACAGTGAATTTGATACAGGTCGATGCGCTCCCGCTCCAGCCGCTTCAGGCTCGCTTCGCAAAACGCACGCACCGATGCCTCGGAATAGACGGCAGGGTCGTGAATGTCCGCCGCCCGGCAAAACTTCGTTGCGATATATATCCGGTCTTCCCGCCCTTTGGTCGCCCGTGCCAGCAGCCGCTCGCTGTGGCCGCTTCCGTATACGTCCGCGGTATCGAAAAAGTTGACCCCTTCTTCCATCGCGCGCTCTAAGCCTTGGAGCGACTCCGCGTCGTTTACGCTGCCCCACGAGCCGCCGATTGCCCACGTGCCGAAGCTGATCTCGCTTACCTTCAGTTCGGTGTTGCCAAGCTGTCTGTATTTCATCGTTCGTGCTGCCTCCTTTAAAATAACGCTTTCAGCTCGTTCCCGAAACGGTGATACATCTCGACAAGCCGGTCTTCCAATCGGTCCTTCTCCGCTTCGACCGGATGCCCTTCCCGTTCAAACCAGCGAAGCATCATGTCCAGCCCTTCCGCTAGCGTAATGCCGTTGCGGAACGTCGGGATGTCCCGTTTAATCTTGGAATTATCGAACAAGCCGCTGTACTGCTTCTCATAATACAAATGCGCGAACAATCCCGGATTCGCTTCATGCAGAAGCTGCGAGCTCATATGAACCAATTGCGGTTCGCGGCCGACCAGCTTGCCGATTTCCAGGTACAGGTCTTCCCATACATGCAGATCTTCATTCGTCGCATGATAGGATTGCCCGTAAGTCCGTTCATTCCCTGCAGCCCCAGCAAAAGCGCTGGCCGTATCCGGAGCGAAGGTGAAGCTCCACGGCACGGTGCCGTCGCCGAACATCACGAGCGGTTTGCCGCTTTTGATCCGGTGCACGAGGTTGACGTTTTGCCGGAGCACGCCCATATTGGCTCCGCCGATGCCGAACGTCAGCGAAGGCCGGATAATCGTCACCGGAATTTCGCCTTTGGCGATAACGGTATGCAGATAGCGCTCCATCTCCGCTTTATGGTACGCATACGGAAACACCGGATCGTCCACAAGCGCCTCCGCATCCTCCTGTGCCGGAATGGTGCGGAACGGCCTTTTGTACGCTGCCGTACTTGAACAGAAAATGAGCTGACTCGCGCGTTCCTTGAACGTTTGCACGGTCAGGCCGGCATCGGAAGCGTTAAAAGAGATCATGTCGATCACGACATCAAAGCGGTGCGGCTGCATTAATGATTGAAATGCATCCTTGTCGTTCTTATCGCCGGTAATCCACTCGACATCATCTTGAAACAGCTCCTTCTTCGTCCCGCGGTTAAACAGTACCGGATGATGGCCTTGGGCCAACAGCTGTTCTACAATGCACCGGCTAATGACGCCCGTGCCTCCCAGAATCAATACTTTCATTCTCAGCACCTGCTTTGCTTCGTATTTGGAGTTTCTCTTATTTACAGTACATCCCGCCGTACGACAAGGCAAGCGATTACATGGACGAACCCGCGTTTGCGAGCAAGAAGTTAACAGCTGCACATTGCCTGTACCGGTGAACCATGTTATTTTTAACCATATGACGTTACAAGGAGGCCACCACATGCGCTACGGAATATTGGCACATAATTTAGGCAAAACGACGTGCGACGAACTGGCCCGCCGTACAGGCTCATACGGCTTTGAATTCGTTCAGCTGGCACTGTCCAAAGCGCTCACCGACCTGGATGCCGGTCTCGGCCGGTTAAGCCCGGGGCTCGCGCATCACGTGGCCGATACGTTTGCCCGTCAGGGCGTAAAAATTGCGGTGCTCGGCTGCTACATTAACCCGATTCACCCCAACATGGAGGAACGCCGGCACGGGATCGAGCGCTTCAAGGAGCATTTGCGCTATGCCAGAGATTTCGGCGCGAGCGTCGTCGCCACGGAGACCGGAACGATCCGGACTTACCTCGAAGCTTATCCACATCATAAAGAAGAAGACTTATGGAAGCAGCTTCGCATCGTCGTGGAGGAGTTGGCCGAGGAAGCCGAGAAATGGGGCGTTACCGTCGGCATCGAGCCTTCGGGCACCGAGGTGATCCACAGCGCGGACTTGATGCACCGGATGCTGGAAGAAGTGCCTTCTACGAACATCGGCGTCGTCCTGGATCCGTGCCACTTGCTTCAAGCGCATAACATCGACCGCCAACACGAGGTGCTGCAGCATGCGTTCCGGCAGTTCGGGCACCGGATCGTGCTCGCGCATGTGAAAGATATGGATTTCACCCCCGAAGGCAAAAAGAAATACGTTCGCATGGGTACCGGTTGCGTCGATTACCCGTTCTTCATGCAGCTGCTCCAGCAATACAAGCCTTACTCGAATGTATCCTTCGAGGGCGGCATCGAGCCGGAGGATATTCCAGCATCTATCGCCCATTTGAAGTCTTGCTTGTAAGAAAAGCCCGATAACCTAGTCCAGCGTTATTGACGGACATGGGTATTGGGCTTCTTCTATTTCTTCCATCTGGAAGCATCGTAGGCTTGTTGGTACAATTCGAGCATGCGGTTCAAGTTCAATTTATCAAGCGTACTCAAATAATGGTTCCATTCGCTCTCCATATCCACCGCCCCGGTAACGACTTTGGCGAAAAACTCGGTGCGGTAGTCCGTAATCGCCTTATCGATATTCGTCAATTCTTCCGCCTGCTCGCTTGTGAAAAATAACGGCGGGACCGTTTTTGACGGGTCCATGCGATACGGCTCGTACTTTTGCTCCGTCTCGTTATACAATGTGATCTCGAGCGGATATTTCGGGTCGGCGTACTGGCTAAGCCGGTACTCGTTGGTGCGCAGACTCGGGCCGTACTGCGCCCAGTGCACATTTTGCAGCTTGCCGAAGGTAACGAGCTGCTTCCACTTCGCTTGCCTTCCGTCCAGCCCTAGCTCCCCCGAGGACGCCTTCTCCCATTCCTGTCCCGGCCGGCCGATCGTACTCCGCATCGTCGCTTCTTCGCTCAACAGGAAATCTCCGAGCCGAAATGCCGCAGCCGGATTGCGGGCGTTGTTTGTAACGACATAGGTGCCGTAGATCATGGCGTACGGGTTGAATGAAGTCGAGCGTACGCCTGCAGGTCCGCGGAGCGGCGGCAGCGCCACATAATCTTTGATTCGCAGGGAATCGGCATCCAGAAAGACGGTCGGGTTCTGTGCAGGAACGGCTCCCAGTACCTCAAACCCCGGGCTCGTCCCAAGCTGCTTCAGTTGGTTGCGATCCTGCGCGAACGACTGGGATGCGATCAGTCCGGCCTCGTACAGCTTATTCAAATACAACAACCCTTCTTTCCATTCAGGTTGATTGTACGCCACCTGAATTCGGCCGTCGCGTATATATTTCAAATTGTTGTCCTTTTCGATGAACGCTCCCATCAGAAAATGCTCCAGGTTCGTGGAAGGTCCGTTTATCGCACCGATGAGCGGAATTTCATCGGGTTTGCCGTTGCCGTTCGGATCGCGTTCCTTGAACGCTTTCAGCGTCTCATAGAATTGCTCCGTCGTGGCCGGCATCGGCAGACCGAGCGCATCGAGCCACGTTTGATTGATCCACATCTTTTGGCCGTATGCGCAGTGATAGCACTCGTTGATCTGCGGCAGCGCGTAGACGTTCCCATCCGGGACGGTCATCAACTCTTTGGCGTACGGCACCTGCGCATACATCCTCTTGGTCTCTACGCCGTACTTGTCGATGTAGTCGTTCAGCGGCAGAAACACGCCGTCTTTGCCGTAGATCGACTGTTTATTCGGAGATATGCCCATATTGAGCAGCACATCGGGATAATCGCCGCCGGCAAGCGTAACGTTCAGCTTCTCCTGGTATGTTTTTTCCGGAGCAACCTCCCATTCGATCTGGATGTTCGTCTTTTCCTCCAGCCATTTCGTAAATTCGTTCGTCGCGAAGTTTTCCACATTGCCCGAGCCTCTGACCATCACCCGGAGCATCGTCTTTTGTTTGGTGATCGGGAGAACGCCCGCTTCCGTCACTTGTGCGGCTTTGTCCGCATCGCCCATCCCGTTCTCCGGCTTCGCCCCGTCGCAAGCCCCCAAGAGCAGAAACGCAGCCGCCACGGGCCATACGAACAGCGATTTCCCGCGTTTGCCCAACACACGTCCCCCTCTCCCGGCAATTTGTTTGTTCCGTTCAGCTTATATAGAAGCATATCCTTCCGGCCGGAGCGCACGCATTGCGCTGTTTTAACCTGACATGACTTTTTTTGTTCCTGCGGCCGGCATGTGCATCGTAATGCGGGTGCCATCGCCCTCTTTGCTTTCTACCCGAAGCCCGTACCGTGCTCCAAATACCATTTGAATCCGGTTATGCACATTTCCGAGGCCGATGCTGCCGTCCGTCGATTGATCCGCCGATCGCCGCAAGCTTTTGCGGAGCGCGGCCAGCCGATGGGCAGACATGCCCGAGCCGTTGTCTTCTACCGTCAAATAAAAGTCGCTCTGATCGCACCAAGCGTTAACGATGATCAAGTGATGCTCCTCAATGCCGTCGGGGAACGCGTGCTTGAACACGTTCTCTACAAGCGGCTGCAGCGTCAGGCGCACCATCGATTTGAGCAGCAGTTCCGGCGGAATGCGGACATCGACTTCAAACTCGCGGCCGATGCGGAATTTCATGATCGCTATAAAATGCATCATATGCTTCAGCTCGTTGGCCACCGTAATTTCCTCCAAATCGGTGCGGACGGAATAACGCAGCATGTAGGAGAGCGAACGGACAATCTCCTTGATCTCGCTCGACTTTTGAATGACGGCATAGCAAATAATGATCTCAAGCGTATTGTACAAAAAATGCGGGTTGATCTGCAGCTGCAACGATTGGAACTCGGCAAGCTGACGCTTGAGCAGATGCTCCTGATTCCGGAGTTCGGTCTCGTACACGCGATCTACGAGCTCCTCGAGCCGTTCCACCATCGTATTGTAGCTGGAGATCAGCCGGTCCATCTCGTCATGGCTACCGGTCAGCGGCACTTTCGTCCACTGCCCGATTTCCGTCTGGCGCATGCCGTATTCCAGACGGCGAACCGGCTTCACGATCGAACGGCCGAAGCGGTACGCGAGGTACAGAGCGATCAGCAGCGTGCCGAGACCTACGTAAATCGTCGTCTGCCGCAGGGCCGCAACCGGCTCCCGCTGCTCGCTAAGCGACATGCTGGCCACCAGATTCCATCCGGAATAGTCGGAATGGCGGCTAAAAAAAATGCGGTCCGGTTCGTCCGGAAGCTCAAACACGCGATTCGTGTTGCTTTTGACCGCCTCGAACTGCCGCCCGGCGAGCTGCTTGCCGATTCGTTTGTTATCGGGATGATAAATGATTTTACCGCGATCGTTGACGATGAAGAAATACCCCGTCTCTCCCAGACGGATCCCTTTCCACAGCGTCTTCAACTCGTTGATGCGCATCTCGAACCCCATGACGCCCTTGAACATACGAGATGTTTGACGATCGGACACTTTGCGCGCCAGCGTCAAATGGCCGTCCAGAAAGCCGGAATCCTGGATCGTCAATCCGCCGTCGTCCCGCGTGTCTTCCTTCAACTGCTCGATATATTCATCGAACGCCTTGTAGTTGAACGGGGTGACCTGCACGTTGAAATCCATTGCCCGAAAGCCGTTGTAACCGGCCAAATACACCATGGTGATCTCCGGGTTATTAATCAGCACCGTCTGGAACAGCTGCTGCTTGATCATGTTTTCGACGACGTAAAATTCGCTGACTTTCGATTTGTCCGGCTTCGAGCTGAGCGCATCTTTCACCAGCGCCGAGGTCAGGATCGACAACGTCGCCCGTTCGTAGCCTTTCAAATACAGATCCGTCTGATGCACCGCATTATCGACGATTTGCGCCAAAAGCGCCTGATATTGATTGTCCAGCTCTTTGGACGAACGCCAATACCCGGTAACACCGACGGTCACCGAAGTCAGCGCAATGACGACCACGAAATAAAAATATATGCGCCGCGCCATGCCGCCTTTCATCATTTGATGCCAAGCATGCTGCGGTACTCGGTGGGAGAACAGCCGATCGACTTTTTGAAAATGCGGGAGAAGTGCGGATAACTGTCGTAGCCGACCTCCGCCACGACATCGATGATTTTATAATGCGGAATCGACAGCAGCCGTTTCGCTTCTTCCATTCTTTTGCGCAGCCGGTACTGCACGAACGGTTCGCCCGACATCTTCTTGAAATAATGGCTGAAATACGTCGGCGTGAGGCCGAGCCGAGCCGCTACCGTCTCCAGCGTCAAGTCCTCGCACAAATGCCGGTCGATAAACTCAAGCGAAGCTTCGAAAAAATTGACCTGGCCGCCGCCCCGGTATTCGGACAGCTGCTGCAGCCATGCATCTATTTGACCAGAGAACGCATGAAACGCGTCCGCATCGAAAGGTTCCGTCCGGAGCAGTTCGGAAGCGATTTCAAAGTTGTAAATGCCTCGGGCATTCAGCTTTTTGGCGAGCAGCTCCAGTCCGTCGACCGCCATCCGCAGCGGCAGCGCGAAGCCCCCGCCTGTCGGTTCAAAAAATTCGCTCCGGCCCGCTGCCAGCACAACTTCCAGCTGCTTCTCCTGCGCCAGCCACAACGCTTCCTCTATCTGCTCCATCCATGCCTCAAACCGGGATAGCGAAAAGGTGCGCCCGCTTCCCTCGTTCACGATTTTATCGAGTACAGGGTACAATTCGGTCTCCGTCACCGGTTTCAGCAAATATTCCTTCACGCCGTAAGACATGCACTGCTGCGCATAATGAAAATCCCCGTATCCGGACAGAACGATCACTTTCGTATCCAGATGATGCTCGCGAATTTGCCGGCAAAGCTCGATTCCGTTCATGCGCGGCATGCGAATATCGGTCATGACGAGATCCGGCGGATCGGCCAGTATCGCCGTAAGCGCGGAACGGCCATCCGAATAGGTGTGCACTTCCTCAAACCGGTCATATTCCTTCACGATCTCTTGCAAGCCCAAACAAATCATCGGTTCATCGTCTACGATAAAAATACGACTCATCTTGGCTCCCCCCTAGGCAGTCTCGTCCTATAATCCCAATGTAAACGCTGGACTCCGTGAACGAACATGTACCATCTTCACTTGTTTTTGTCTAAAATTCACCTGAAGACGCAATAGGGCGATAGCTAAAAAAGCCAAGTCCTTACGTGAGACCCGGCGCTTCTGCCCACAAGTATAATGGATTTGGCGGCAGGGGGAGTAGGGGCTCCTTTCACTTCCGTTGTGTTTACTTACGTTTTTGCGGCGCCCCCGGGGAATGAATATCGTCGTTTCGTTTGCCCCACGGTTTAAACACCGATACGGCGAACATGACCGCAAGCGACAGCAATTGCAGTACGATGCCAACCCAGAGCCGGACTTCGTTCACCATAAAATCCGTATGATGAACCGCGCCAAGCCCTTCAGCGGAAACGACGGTAACGCCGTTCAATGTCCAAAAATAAAATCCGACCACGCCGGTGCCGATCGCAAGTACGGTTAGTGCTTCCTTCAGGATAATCCAATAATAGCGGAACAGCCCCCAATGGGTTGTGACCGACAGCACGATTCCCGTTAGCGTCGTTCCGATGGTCGACGCCCTCATGCTTGTTCTGGATAACAGGTGCATGACGGTATAGCACGATTGGAGTACTTCCCTGCTTTTCGTATTCAGCGCCGTAATGCTTAAAATCAAGACCACCACCGTACTGCCGAGCATGATCGAGGCAAATAGAATGTGAAGCAAAACCATCCACTTCTTCGCGGACATCGATAAGCGGGCCATTGCCATCTCTCCTTTTCATAGCTTCGTTACCATCAGAAATAGGCCTAGCTCCCATCCTATCCGGTATGTATAAAACACCGCTAAACGAAGTGTAAAAAAAGTATAAAATGAAGCAATAGGCGAATATACCTTCACGTAATGCCTGATCCTTGCAAAAAAAGCGCCGGGCTTACAGATTGAATCTGTAGCCGACGCCCCATATCGTTTCGATGTATTGCGGCTTGGCAGGAATCGGTTCGATTTTTTCCCGCAGCTTGCTGATGTGGACGGTAACCGTAGCGAGATCGCCCATCGAATCAAGCCCCCAGATGCTCTCGAACAGCTGCTCCTTCGTGAATACCCTGTTCGGATGCGCCACCAAATGCAGTAGGAGATCGTACTCTTTCGAAGTGAACGTTACCTCCTGATCGTCGACGAACACTTTACGCGACCGTTTGTCAATTCGGATGCCTTTGATGCGGACGATGTCCTTGGGTGAACCAGCCTCCGTCTCCTCAGTGCCCTGCGACACCAACCTGTCGTAACGGGCGAGATGCGCCTTCACGCGGGCAACCAGCTCTCCGATACTGAACGGTTTGACGATATAATCGTCTGCGCCCAAACCGAGCCCTCTGATTTTGTCCACTTCCTCTTTCCTCGCGGAAACCAGCAAAATCGGGACGTTTTTTTTGCTCCGCACCTGCTTGCAAATTTCATATCCGTCCTTTTCCGGAAGCATCAGGTCCAGCAAAATCAATTGATACGGCTCGTTCAGCGCTTTATGCAGGCCGGTATTTCCGTCCGATGCGATCTCCACCTCGAAGCCGCCCGCTTCCAAATAATCTTTTTGCACATCCGCGATCACTTCATCGTCTTCAATGATCAATATTCTCGTCACCGGTTCCCACCTGCCGCTTTCCCGATTTAGTTAAAGTAAAGAAAATGTCCGTTCCTTCGCCTGCCCTGCTTTCCGCCCATGTCGTTCCCCCGTGCTCCTCCACGATCTGCTTGACGATGGCGAGCCCGAGTCCGCTGCCGCCCGTATTGCGGCTCCGTGAAGGATCGGCGCGATAAAAGCGATCGAAAATTTGGGGCAAAGCTTCGGTCTCGATGCCGCGTCCGTTGTCGGATACTTGCACGATAACGTCGTCGTCCCGCTCGGTCAACTCCACCCGTATCTCGATGGGTTGTTTATCGGCGTAATGGATGCTGTTATTTACGATGTTCGTTACGACTCTCGTTATTTTATCGCGGTCCGCCATGACGATAACCGGCCCGCGGGCATCGCTGCGATACGAGAAACGGGCGCTATGGTTCTGCGGGTCGAGGCGCAGCTCCGCTACCGTATCGTGCAAATAAGCGGCAATGTCCATTGGTTCATAATGAAACGAAAGCTTCTTCAAATCAAGCTTGGAAAACAAAAACAGTTCATCGATCAGATGGTTCAGGTCGGATACTTTTTTGTGAATGCTTTGGAGGTATTTCATTCGCTTCTCCGGCGTATCGGCGATGCCGTCCCGGAGTCCGTCGACGCATGCGCCAATCGCGGTGATCGGCGTTTTCAGATCGTGCGTAATGTTCGCCAGCAGTTCTTTGCGGTTTGTCTCGTATTGGAGCTGCGTATGGATCGATTCCCGCAAGCGGTGCCGCATCTCTTCGAAAGCGTCGCTGAGCTCGCCAATCTCGTCCTTCCGTCCCGGCGCAAGCTTGTGCTCCAAATCTCCTTCGCGTATATGCTCCGCCGCTTCTTTCAACGTCTTCAGCGGCCGCACGATACTGCGCGACAGCACATAAGTCAGCAAACCGTTCGTAAGCCCGATGACTAGCAGCAGCGTCACGAACAGCAGCGGAAAAAACAGGCGAAAGAAGCGCATCGTCGGACCGACGTCTCCGAAAAAGTATATGACCCCGGGCGTTTGGTTTTCAAATGTAAACTTGTGCTTTTGCACCGTAAATTGCTTCCCGTTTAACTCGAGCTTTCCTTGAAACCGCTGCTCTCCCGGCTCCACATCGCTGCTGAGGAATGCCTCTATCGGGCCGCGCTCCCCAAGAAGCGAGGACGCGTACACCAGCTTTCCGCTCCGGATAACAGCGATCCCCGCATTGAGTTCCTGAAGCCGGCGCTCGGTCTGCTGCAAGAAAGCGGCGTCCGCTATCGTATCCGGTCTGTAATCGGCCATAAAGGCGAGTCCGGCGAACATCTCGTTGTTTCTGGCGAATGCCTCGGCCGGAAACAAATGTTGGTCTTGCCCCGGATTTGTCCCGGTCATGCTCCGCATCAGCGAGGAAACGAGCAGCATCGCCGTCAGCACAAAGACGACGACGGGAATGATAATCATGGCGATATGGGACAACAGCAGCTTTTTGCGGATAGACATGGCCGTCATTCTCCTTCGACGTTTCGGTATACATTATCATACTACAAGTATCGGCAAATCGGGTACAGGATGACGGAATCAAGCGAATTCAGTCAAAAGAGCCGCGGATGCTTCAGCAGGAACATTCGGGATGAGACATGGAATTGCCGATAGCATCACCCAGATGACATCAAAAAGCCTTATCGCACCCGGAGACGTACCGGAGACGATAAGGCTTATGATTAATCGAGCAATGCGCCGTCCGCGCGCAGCTGCCGCTGCAGCACGCTGACGTCCAGCTCCTGGGGGCTCATGTTGTGCCTGATGGCAAGGCCCGCCGCCGTGCCGGCCGCTTGCCCCGTAGCCATGCAGCTCGGGGAAAGGCGCGTCGTCGCGAGCGCTTCATGCGTAGTGGAGATGCACCGTCCGCCGGCAAGCAAGTTCTGAATCCGCTTCGGCAGCAGGCAGCGGTAAGGGATGTCGTAGGGCCCCGTCGCCGGCAATCCAGGCGGCGGTCACGCCCTTATTCTTCGGATCGTGAATGTCGATCGGATAGCCGCTGCGGGCGATGACGTCGTCGAACCGGCGTCCGCTCGTCACGTCGTCGATCTGCAGGCTGTAAACGCCGTCGAGCCGCCGCGTCTCGCGAATCCCGATTTGCGCTCCCACTTGGGAAATCGACGCTTTCCCGAAGCCGGGGAGCCGCTTCGTCATAAAGTCGGCGACCATCAGCACCTGCTTGCGCCCGATTTCCTCTGCCTCCGTCAAATCTTCCACCTTGGTTCCGTCGAAGCCTTGAACACGCGTCATATTGACCAGCACTTCATCTTCTCCCGGTCCCGGGAAGAACAGCACCTGGTCGCGGTTAATCGGCAGATCGGCTTCCTTCCAATGCTTGTAAAAGCCCTGCACGGCCGTCAGCGGCAGCTCCGGAAGCGTCCCCTTTTCTTGGAAACCACTCGCTGCAATGAATTTCCCGAACTTACCAAGAGGTTTCTGACCTTTCGATTCGAAAAGGCAATGTAAAGGAGGCAGCCAAGCAAAAGGCATGCCCCCCAAACGGTGAAGAAAAATGAAGAAAAAACGCAGGAAATCATTATCAACCACGAACTCTTCTTAATTGTCCTTACAGGTCGGTTGTAAAGAATCATTTCTCCAACCACCCCTTTCCTTGCTTGTGTGATTCTTTAAATTGTTCAGATCGTCCACTTTGCTCTGCAAACTCTGTTTGTTGGAATAAAAATTAATAATGTCATCAATGGTAGAAAATACGACACTAACGTTCGAATCATGTGTACTTGTTTTGATAAAAAACCGCTTTTCTGATGTGGTCACATCTTTATTTTATATTAGCATTTGGTGGCGTTAAGCTTAATTTAAAGCTTTTTTCAGAGTGATTCCTGCCGTGAATACAGGAACTTTACCCGCCGGAAGTTCCACCTTTTCACCGGTTTTTCGGCTTCTTCCCATGCGTGCTTCACGACTACGGACATCAAATTTTCCGAAGCCAACTAGTTGAACTTCTTTGCCTTGCTTTAAAGCTTCAAAAATCGAATCCAGTACATGCGTTACTGCTTTTTCAGCATTCTTTTTTGAAAATCCACTAGATTTAGCTACTTCTTCCACTAATTGCTCTTTGTTCATTTGCGATACCTCGCTTATATTATTTTAATTACGAAAATGACTGCATTCGTGCATGGATGCAAGCAGGAATAAACAAAAAGCTGCCCGACGTTTAGGGCAGCTTGAAAGATTTAATAAACTTTAGAAACGTTCTCAGCCTGCGGTCCACGATTACCTTGGGCCACATTGAACTGGACGCGTTGGCCTTCATCCAACGATTTGTAACCATCACCCTCAATCGCGCTGAAATGAACGAACACATCGTTTCCGTCTTCGATTTCGATAAAGCCGAAGCCTTTTTCAGCGTTAAACCATTTAACTGTACCTGTTTGCATAGGATTCCTCCAAAAAATAATTTATTGAACACGATCATTTCGATGACCACTAATAAAGATTAGCGGTCATTAGGCATTTTCTGAACACGTACTTGATGTCCGCTAATGTATCGGTTAAGATAAGAATACCATGTCCGCTAATGTAAGTCAAGATTTGGAGGCTTTGCTAATGATAAAGACGACCGCGATTTCGGAACAGGGGGAGCAGACGATTCAGGATTTCATAAACACTCTCACCATCCACGAGGATTTGAATCCCAAAACGATAAAGGAATATGCAAGCGACTTGAAACATTTTATCGGTTGGTTTGAGACAGCCGACCTCCAAGAGGAAGAAGTTTTATTTCGCATTGAAGATGTCGCTACTCCAACATTAACACGATACCGGGAAGCCGCTCAAAAAGTGATGGAATTGAAACCGACAACCATTAACCGGCGACTTATAACACTGAAACGTTTTTTTGAGTGGGCCGCGTCGGAATCCAGGATTCTGCGTGATCCTTCAAAGCCGGTCAAATTGGTTCCGGAAGAAAAGGTAAGCCCTCGGCAGATGACAGATAAGGAAGAAGCTGCATTGATCGCTTCGGCCGAGCATGGCGGTTCGATTCGGGATCATACAATTCTTATCGTGATGTTTCACACCGGCTTGCGAACAATGGAAGTATGCGACCTGGCTCCCGGCGATATTCAAATCGGGAAACGCAGCGGTCAGCTTAGGGTGCGGTCTGGAAAACGAAATAAACAGCGGGAAGTACCTTTGAACGCTACATGCAGAGCAGCATTGGAAAAATATCTGGCATCCCTCCCTCCGGACAGTCCTTATCTGTTTCCTTCGGAGAAAACTGGCGATCGATTAACCGAACGAGCTTTACGCCATTTGATTCAAAAATACATGAAAGCAGCGCGACTGGAAGGATTGAGCGCCCACGATCTACGGCACCGGTTCGGGTACGTAATGGCAGAGAACACTCCGTTGCACCGCTTGGCGCAAATTATGGGACACGATAGTCTGGATACAACGATGATTTACGTCAAGGCGACTCGTGCGGATCTGCAAGCTGAAGTACTTTGAAGTTCCTGTTCTGCAGGTATCCCGATTAAATAGCGCTTTAGTAATTACTTACGTTCGAGCAATCCTTGCGTAAACAAGTTCATAAAGAACGACGAAAGAGCTGCTGCGGCAGCTCCTTTTACTTGTTTACAAAATCAGGAGATTTGTCCGGGCTAACGGGCAGAATAATAAAATAATTTCCAAGAAATAAATATTTTGCTTTTGCGATTGTTTCAATTCATATCAGGGAATTGGCGTTCATACAGGCGGGCATCTCGGCGAATATGGAGCAGGCGTTCATGCGGGCGGACATCTTGGAAATCAGGGTATTGGCGTTCATACAGGCGGGCATCTTGGCGGATATGGGGCAGGCGTTCATGCGGGCGGACATCTTGGAAATCAGGGTGTTGGCATGGATGTCGGTGGTTATCTGGGCAATGTGGGTCAGCTTGGAGCTCATTTTGGCGGTAATGGCGGTAATAAAGGGGATGATAATACCGTCATTAATAATGAACAAGCTCAGTGATTTAGCGGAATAGATTGAATAAATGTTCCTTGAAGAATTGGTTTTTTTTCGTATTATCGGGTTATCCATAAATAACAGCTCACATTGATTTATTAAATGAACAACTGGTGTTGCGAGACCAAAAGGTAAGACACATGTACAAATCTCCCTATTTTGTGAATATGTCCTGGCACATTTTTTAGTAGGTTAGGCATCTTTTTCGAGAAAATCAAAGAAAAATGAAAAACGGCTCTTTCGCAATCGATGCGAACAGAGCCGGTTTTTTACTACTGCTCCACGGAAGGAAAATCGACTGCTACGGTGAAATTCGGGAAATTTTCGGCATTGAAAACAAATCCATAGAAATATATCTTTAATGACGATATTGAATTATTTTGTTGCATTATCCTGCCCGTTCCACAACTGCCTCATTCCGGAGCTTTATTAAAGTATACTTGTGTCGTGCGCTTATTAATTAAGCACACTTGTGTCAAATTGACATGACATAAGTGCGCTTAATTAAATCGATATACATACTCTTTTTCGGTAATTTTATTTGTGTAGTTTTGTGTCGCTGCACATGAGAGGCGTTCAGCATGCGGGCCGCGGCCGCGTCGATATGATCCGCCGCAAGCTTGACGGACTCCTGCTCCCGCTGGTACACCTCGCGGCGCACGACATCCTGGCTGGAGGCGTAGACGTTATATATAATGATCGTAATCGGAATAAGGATGAATATAAGTAAAGAGAGTATGATTTTTCCGCGAACGGACTTCAAAGGATACTTAAGATTATGAAGCAATCTGAACCCTCCCGTAAGTATACTTCAGGCAATCAATAATTGACTTTGTAATATAACACAGGAGGCCGGGGAATAAAACGGTCAAATCTTGGTTTTTCGGGGAGTATTATTGGTTTCTGTCACATCATAATATTCATGCGGTTACGATTGACGGGATCAATTAATAAAAACCTAGCGGGAAGATCACCGACAGGTCCTTTTATGTGCAAACCCATACGTTTGTGCTACGTTTACCAATCGGAATCGCGCAATTTACGGCGTTCTTCCCGGCAAGAAGCACAACGTTTGGGTGGCTCCCAGCCCCGCATCCGGAAAATGTCCTGTTCCTCCACCGTCCAATCGAAACGATCTCCACACTCCCAGCACTTGATACGCTCGCTGCTGCGCGGCTGAAGGAGCAGCTCGGTGGAGACGTCGGCTTGAGGCGCATCTTCGAGGAGCAGCGGGCTTGTCTCTTTGTTTTTCAAATGCATGACGACCTGGCGTATCGCTTTCTTCACTTTTTGATAATCTATCAATTCCCACCGCTCAAGCAGCGGAATAAACCGGTCATCGCACGTTGCGGCAATCTTTTGCAAAAATATCAAAATCATGCCGCGATTGCGATCTTTCAGATAGGACATATCCGCTTCCGCGATCCCCTCTTGAACCCACCGTTTCCACTGCTGAAGCAGCAGGCCGGCCGCCTGGTCACGTTGAATGGTCCAACCTTTATCCGTAAAATATAGTATCGGCATATCCCCCCGGTATTCGAGTTCAAGAAAATCATTCTTGATCATCCAGTCGACCCGCTCGGTAATTTGCTCTATGGTAAGTGAACGATAGTAGCCGTAGGCTACGTTATTATCCAACCCGAGCTCCAGCAGCTTTTTATCGCGGGAACCCTTCAAAATTTTGGCCAGCATGGTTCGTCCCCCAAGACTGACAAGACTATCTGCGGCGTGAAGGATATTTCGGATTTCTTCTTCTTTCAGGTGAGGTTCAAGCTCTGTCTGTGCGAGCTTTCTGCGATTATTTGACGACGCCATTGATGCCGCTCCTTCCTTGACATTTTATCGGTAAAAGTAATGACGGACCTATGGTTTGGAACAACTATACTCTACTAATGTATATTTTAATTATAGCCATATCGATAGTATTGAAATCAAACTGGAAAGGATGTTGTTCTCCGTGCTCGGTCGATACTTTTTATGGCGATGAACTTGTCCGTGAGCTCGCTAGCCGCAATGGCATGGACGCCGAATGATACGATCTACTACGCCAAATTGGCTGGTGAAATGCGGTTGGAAGTCCAGGACGTACCGACCTTACCGGTCGAAAGTACAAGAAATGCTGCGGTAATGCGTAATGAAAGATTGCCCGATTTCCGATACGGCAGCGGAGATCAGGCAATCTATTGTTTCTTTTGATACAGTGTAGCCACTGCGGGATACAAGGTGCAATGACCTTTTTCCGAGCAGCGAAACACGAATTTGCAATCCAGTATTCCATAACGCTTCACTACTCCAGACTGAACAGCCCGTTCATGGGCACCTTCAACTCTTTAAATACGATGGATTGGACCGTTTCCTGCTCCGTATACAAATGGCGTACTTGGTAACTGCCTCCCTGAAGAACCGTTCGATTACCGGGATCGACAATCCAATACTCCTGCACCCCATACTTCTGATATAAGTTGAACTTCTCGTTAAAATCCTTCAATGCGGTGGATGGAGACAGCACTTCAATGATCATTGTCGGCGCACCGTAACAACCATTCTTGGATATTTGATCCTTGGAGCATATAACCGAGAGATCGGGTTGCGTGATATGATCCGGTGAATAATCTTCGCTTTCGCTGACCAGGTTAACCAATCTTGGTAGGTGTGAGTATTGTTTTCGTTTGGATTTGACACGATACTCGACCTCCCTTTGGTTTGGAGTTTGGACCTTTACTCATTGTACCACGATCATGCGAACCGCTGCTAAGCTTTTGCCCGGGCCATTCCTATCAGTATTACCACGCGGACACAGCCGAAAACGACAATGATGAATGGAAACCAGCCAAAAAAAATTTTGAAAATGACACATCCGGCATTTTTCAGAATATTCCGCACAAATTAGGCTCCTGTTCCACTCACATATCCTCACGTTGCTTGAATATATTTAGTAACAAGCACTTTTTGCCGCTTGCAAGCTCTTTCGTATGTCACCTCAGTCGCGGCTGTCGCATCATACTTGACGATGCCTGCCCTCGACATTACTTTCATCCGAAGTCGATTTTACGGAAGACCGAACCTTCAGGAGGTGTCCCGCATGACCGAACCGTTATTTACCGTTTCCCGTGAGGACTGGTCCTTGCACCGTAAAGGTTATCAGGATCAAACCCGCCATCAGGAAAAAGTCCGCGAGGCGATAAAACAAAACCTCCCGGACCTTGTAGCAGACGAAAGCATCATTATGTCCGACGGTAAGCAAATCGTCAAAGTGCCGATCCGCAGCCTGGACGAATACCGTCTCCGTTACAATTACAACAAGAGCAAACATGTAGGCCAGGGAGACGGAGACAGTCAAGTGGGCGATGTGCTCGGCGTAGACCCGCAGCCGGCAAGCGGCGCTGGCAAAGGCGAAGGCGCAGGCGACCGGGCCGGCGAAGACTACTACGACGCGGAAGTAGAGATGGAGCAGCTTCAGACGATGCTCTTCGAGGAGCTGGAGCTGCCGAACCTGCAGCAAAAAGAGAAACAAAACGTGATGACCAAAGACATCATTTTCAATGATGTGCGCAAGAAGGGCATCATGTCCAATATCGATAAAAAGCGAACCATTCTCGAAAATTTGCGGCGCAATTCCCGCGACGGCCATCCGGGGATTCATGGGATCAGCCCGGACGATCTGCGTTTCCGCACGTGGGAAGATATCGTAACGCCCCACTCCAACGCGCTCATTTTGGCGATGATGGATACGTCGGGCTCCATGGGCTCGTTCGAAAAATATATCGCCAGAAGCTTTTTCTTCTGGATGACACGATTTTTGCGCACAAAATACGAGCATGTGGAAATTATATTCATTGCGCATCATACGGAAGCGAAGGAAGTAACCGAGGAGGAATTTTTCACCAAAGGGGAGAGCGGCGGCACCATATGCTCATCGGCCTACCAGCTCGCCGTCGACCTGATCGACCGCAAATACCCTCCGTCGCGGTACAATATTTATCCGTTTCATTTCTCCGACGGGGATAATTTGACCTCGGACAACGAACGGTGCGTCAAGCTGATCGGCGAGCTGGTCAAGCGCAGCAATCTGTTCGGCTACGGCGAAGTGAATCAATACAACCGCAGCAGCACGCTCATGTCCAGCTACCGCAATATTCATGATCCGAAATTCGTGCATTACGTCATTCGCGAAAAAGGCGAAGTGTACCGGGCACTCAAAACGTTTTTCCCGAAAAGCGCCGAAGGGAGTGCAGCCCGATGAACCATGCCGATTACATGAAGCAGCTAGAGTATTCCATTGCCGAAATTACCGAAATCGCCGAAGGCTTCGGGCTCGATTTTTATCCGATGCGCTACGAAATATGTCCGGCGGATATCATCTACACGTTCGGCGCGTACGGAATGCCTACGCGCTTCAGCCATTGGAGCTTCGGCAAGTCGTTTCACAAAATGAAAATGCAGTACGATTTCGGGCTCAGCAAAATATATGAGCTGGTTATTAATTCTGACCCGTGCTACGCCTTCCTGCTGGACGGCAATTCGCTGATTCAAAATAAGCTGATCGTGGCGCACGTGCTGGCACACTGCGACTTCTTCAAAAACAACGTCCGCTTCTCCAAAACGAACCGCAATATGGTTGAGAGCATGTCCGCCACCGCGGAGCGCATCCGGCAGTACGAGATCGAATACGGCATGGACGAGGTCGAAAAGTTCATCGACGCCGTGCTGGCCATTCAAGAGCATGTCGACCCGCTCATCTCCAAACCGTATCACCGGCAGCGCGAAGAGCGCGACTCATCCGTCACCTCATTCAAAGAAGCCAAGGAACGTCGATTCGGCTATGAAGATTTGTGGGATCTCGACGATCGGGGCAAGACGCCGTCCGACAAACCGGAGCAGCCTCCCAAGTTCCCGCCCGTCCGTCAAAAAGACGTCATGCTGTTCATCGAAGAGCATGCCCATTATTTGAAGGATTGGCAGCGCGACATCTTGACGATGCTTCGGGATGAGATGCTTTATTTTTGGCCGCAGCTCGAAACGAAGATCATGAACGAAGGCTGGGCGTCGTACTGGCACCAGCGCATTTTACGTGAACTGGATTTGACGGATGACGAGACGATCGAGTATGCCAAGCTAAACTCTTCCGTCGTCGTGCCGTCGCAGCATAGTCTCAATCCGTATTATCTCGGACTCAAAATATTCGAGGATATCGAGAAACGATGGGATAATCCGACCAAAGAAGAGCGGGAACGGTTCAGACGCGAAGGCGGCGAAGGCCGCAAAAAAATATTCGAGGTACGCGAGTACGACTCCGACCTCTCTTTCATCCGCAATTACATGACGAAAAAACTGTGCGACGAGCTGGATTTGTACGTTTTCGAGAAAAAAGGACCGGAGTGGAAAATTACCGATAAATCGTGGGAGAACATCCGCGACCAGCTCGTATACTCCCGTGTGAACGGCGGCTTTCCGTACATTGTCGTCGATAACGGGGATTACGAAAGGAACGGAGAATTATACCTGAAGCACATGTACGAGGGCATGGAGCTGGATCTCAAATACGTGGAGCGTACGATCCCTTACATTCAGCAGCTATGGGGCAAGACGGTTCATCTGGAATCGGTCGTCGAGTCAAAACCCGTTCTGTTCACGTATGACGGGAAGAAGCATAACCGGAAGTTTCTATAGTGCAAAGCCGCGGCGTAACGAGGTTACGCCGCGGCTTCTTTATTACGTCATCCTCATCGTTGGTATCATTGGTATCGCGAACCGAAATTTTCGTCGAACGCCTCGGTTTATAAGGCCGTTGGTCCGGGTTATGATCCGCTCACGGATTTGCTAATCTCCCTGCATTGTTTTATTATCATTTTGTATAACATATCGAAAACGGGGGAGATTTATGAACGAAAAAGCCAATCTTATCCTGCACCCTGTTCGTATGCGAATCATTCAGGCCATGATCGGCAAACGGCGCAACACGCAGCAGCTGCAGGAATGGCTGCCGGATATTCCCCAGGCTACGTTGTACCGCCAATTGCAGAAGCTCGTTCAGGCCGGCATTTTGCACGTCGTCGAGCAAAAGCGGGTGCGCGGCGCGATTGAAAAAACGTATGCGCTTGCCGAGCGCGGCAATGAATTGACGCAAGAAGAATTGGCGTCGTTTGATTCGAACGATCATATCCGTTACTTTATGATGTTTATGGCACAGCTGCTCGGTGAATTCGGCGATTATGCCGAGCAAGAGCCGGTCGATATGGCACGCGACGGCGCTGGCTACCGTCAAGTTGCCCTCTACTTGAGCGAGGCCGAATGGAAGCAAATGGCTGCGGAGTTTTCGGCCGCGGTCGTCAAGCATTTGTCCAACGAGCCTGCTCCCGACAGAAGGCGCTACAGTCTCACGACCGTGCTGATCCCGGGCCGAAAAACGGATAGTTCCCCGGAACAATCCTCCATACCGGAATCCGGAATCCGTTCGCAGGCAAGCACCGACAGACCATAAGCCGACATAGCATCATGGATATCAATACTACGCGTAAACCCCCTTTCTCCGATGAGAGGAAGGGGGTTCTTCGGCTTAACCTACTTTTTCATATTCGCTTTCTTCTGCTCTACGGCTTTCGCCATCTCCTCGGACGCATCTCTCAGCGCCGTATTGATGTCTACTTTATCCAAGGTAACGCGGTCGAATACTTTCTCGATCGACTTCTTGAGTTCGTTCGGATTCGCTCCGATCAACGATTTATCCCGCTTCGGAGGCGCTGCGGCCGGTTTGTATTTGTACACCGCGCCGATGTTTTTCCCTTTCAGCTGCGGTACGTCTTGACCGATCGATTTGAAGATGTCGCTCGTATTCTTCAGCGAAGGGACCAGTCCGAGCGTTTTGGCCATATCCAGCTGAATTTCGTCGGACAGCATGTAAGAAATGATGGCAAACGAAATATCTTTGTGCTTGTTCGTTTGGGAAATGTACCAGTAGTACGCGCCCGGTTGCGCGCTGACGTTAGGCGCTTCCTTAAACGTCGGGATCGTGACCATATCCCAGTTCAGCTCTTCCGGAAACTCCAAGTAACGGGTTAACTGGTTTACTTGCATCGCTACGTTCATATTTTTCTGGAACGTAGTATATTCTTCGGTTTGCGAGCGCTTCTTCGGATCGCGGTTGTTGTTTTCAATTTGGTAAAAACGTCCCAAATTATCTATCAGCACTTTCCACCGCTCGGAGTTGTATATTTGATCGGCTTTCGGATCCAAATACGGAATCGAAAGCTGGTTGTCGCGAAGAATGGCCCCGATAAAGGAGCTGAAGCCGCGATAAGCTTGGCCTCCGTCCACGCGTGTCATCTTTTTGGCGAGTTCGTACGTGTCATCCCAAGTCATGCCGTCCTTCGGATAAGGTACACCGAATTTATCGAAAAGGCCTTTGTTGTAGAACATCACCTGTACCTGGGAAGACGGCATCGGCAGGCCATATAGTGCGCCGTCGGGATTCGTATTGCGAATGCTATCGATATGAACGGGGTCAAAGCGGCCCAGATCGTAATTGTTTTTCTTCACTAGATCGGACATGTCATAGGCGAGGCCCGTATCGATCAGGAATCCGTCGATATCGGATAAATTGCCGTACATAATGTCCGGATTTTTGCCGGATGCCACCAGATCGGCGATCCCGGTTCCGGTTCCGCGCGGGATGAATTCAATGGTTACGTTCGGGAATTTCTTCTTGATTCGATCGCCGTACAGCTTGTTGAAGTACTCCTGATTGTCTGCGAATTGGGAAACGAACGTCAGCGTGACGGCTTCATTGTAGTTAACTTCCTGTGTTTTTGCTGCCGCATCTCCCGTTTTCTTCTCCCCGCTGCTCGCGCATCCGGCAAGGACAGATGCCATTAGTGCCGCGGCCAGCAAACCGGCTGAAACTTTTGTAGTCAAAATGATGAGCCTCCCTTTTTATGTATACGCTTACACCAATAATTATACTCGGAATGCTCAATGTAAATCGATGTCGAATACTCAGCATTATTTGTCTAAAGCTACTTTGTATAAGTAATAAATCGACGCGAAGCGGCATAATCCGCTCGGGCTCGCTTGAATAAAAATACCCTCCAAAAGAACGGCGCTTCGATGAAAACGCCTTTCCTTTGGAGGGGCATGTCGTTTGCCGGCTCGAATTATTGCGGGCTCGTCTTTACAAATTTGTAACCTACCCCGTGCACATTGATAATATAAACGGGATTGGACGGATCGGGCTCGATTTTTTTCCGCAAATTGCTGACATGTACAATAATGGTGCGCGTATCGTTGAAGCACTCCTGGCCCCATATTTCCTTAAACAGCTGCTCATGGGTGAACGTTTGATCCGGACGGGAAGCCAGATAGCACAGCAAGTCGAACTCTTTGCGCGATAGCGAAATTTCATGACCGTTCAACTTGACGACGCGGCTCAAGCGATCGATCTGGATGGCGCCCGCCATCAGCTTCAAAGGCTGCGCGTCCGTTTCTCCGCCGGCCAAATGCGGTCGGCGCAAATTGGCCCGAACCCGCGCCATTAGCTCGTTCGGACTAAAAGGCTTCGTAATGTAATCGTCGCCTCCCATGTTCAGTCCGGTAATTTTATCGTTCTCGTCCTTCCTGCAGCTCAAAAACAATATCGGCGCCGAGGACGTCGTGCGAATGTCGCGGCATACGTCAAAACCGTCTTTCCCCGGAAGCAGCACGTCGAGTATTGCCAAATCCGGCAGTTCCGCTCTGGCCAATCGAACGGCATCCTCACCGTTATCCGCCAAGACGACCTCATAATCGTTTTTTTCCAAATACAATCGAATCACTTCCCGAATCTCGGGATCATCCTCTGCTACTAAAATTTTTTGCGCCGTCATCTACCGTCACCTACCGTCTGATATATACCTGCTTTCGAAACTGCTTGCTTTGTTTGCGTCGGGATCGTGAAACAGATGACGGTTCCGCATTGTTCCTCGGTTCGATCCACCCAAATCCGCCCGCCGTGATACTCTACGATTTCTTTCGAAATAGAGAGGCCGAGCCCCTTCCCTCCGCCCGAATCATTCCGCGCTTTGTTGCTTGTATAGAAGCGATCGAATACATAAGGCAAATCTTCGGGCCGAATGCCTGACCCGGAATCGCTGACGCTAACCAGCATTTCGCTTCCGTTGTCGTGCATCTCGACGGCGATCGAGCCTCCCGAAGGCGTAAATTTGATCGCATTGAAAATAAGGTTCGAATAAGCCTGATGCAGCCGCTCCGCGTCCACTTCGACCGAAGAAAATTGTTCGTCTTTCTCCCCGTTCCTGAACACTGTGAGCGTGTACGCAATCCCCGCTCCCCTCGCATCCAGCTCGTAACGGGCGAACAGCCGCTCGATCAACAGATCCGTGGTCACAGGCTCTTTCTTAAAAGCGACTTGCCTCGCCTCCAGCTGGGACAGTTGAAACAAATCTTCAATCAGCCTGTCCATCCCGACCACCTTGCTGTGGATGACGCGAAGATAGCGCTCCCGCTGTTCTTCGGTATCGACCATTCGATCGAGAATCGCCTCGATGTAGCACTGAATCGCCGTCATCGGGGTACCCAGATCATGCGAAATGTTGCTCAACAGATGGCTGCGCGACGTTTCCATCCGGGACAGCTCGTCGTTCGACCATTTTAGCGCCTTGTTCGCCTGCTCCAAATCGTACGTACGCTCGATGATTTTTTCGTTCAATCCGTTGTTGAGCTCGGTAAGCTCCGTCGACAGCTTTTCCACGCTGACAAAAGCGCGCGACAGCTTGATGGACAGCATAGCTGCCTGGGAGAAAATGAAGATCAGCAGGCCGAACGCCGACATCCGGTCCGTAGTGGCGACCAGTTGATGCGCATAGAGCATATCGTTGACGATCGAGGTACCGAGCACAAGGCAGGATATGAGCAGAATGCCGCTGCCTTCCCGTTTGCGGATGCAAGCGAACACGGCGATGCTCATCACATATACGATCGCCGCAACTACGACCAGCTGCAGCGAGACAAGCGCCTGCGTAAAAATCAAGGTAGGCAGCACCGCAATCACGATGGAATATCCGACGGTTACTATGCAAAAGGCGGCGTTCATGAACCGGGCGCTCTCTTCGGGATACAGGCTGGAAAAAAACAAAATAAACAGCGGAAGACTCAAGGCGGCGCTCAAATATTCCAAATTAATCTCCAGCGTCCAGTTGAAGCCGGGAATCGCTTTCGTAATGACGATTTCGCCAAGCAGCGTCATACGAATGCTAAACAGCAAACAGAACAAGCCGAAATACAGCATCGACCATTCTTTTGTTCTGACGGCAAATAAACCCAGATGATACAAACCCATGATGAGCAGGCAGCCGATGAGGAGCATATCGAAACCGACGGCCATTTCCTTCGCGCGTATAATGTCTTTAGCGGTGCCGAGCTCGATCGGCTGCCGAAGCCCTCCCCGCTGATGGCTGAAATTAGCGACCTCGATAACGATATCCATCGCGGAATGAAGCGTAGGCGCTACCGCAACTTCCGGAGCAAACTGCGGGACTGCGCTTTCTTCGGTTGTCCCGAGCAGTCCGGCGGAGGCGATCGCTTTACCGTTAACCCACAGCTTGTAGGAGGTGCTCACAGCTGGCACGCGCAGCGCTAGCACGTCCTCTCCCTCGGGCAACATAATCTTCAACCGGTAAGTAGCGTAGCCTTCGCCGGAGAGCGGGACTCCATCCACTACGGTACCGTTCCAGGAACCGGGAACTTTGATCGTTTGCGCCGGCAGCTGCGATTGCTCGCTAGCCTGGTCTGCCTCCGATTGCTGCAGCTGCTGCCAAGAAAAGGACCATTCACCGTTCAAGGGCAACGTTCCGTCCTTCTGCCAATTCCAGTCGGAAAGATCTATGATCCCGTTTTCCGCTCGAGGATACGCCTTGTCCGGCCAAAAGACGCGTTCGGCTGCGAACACGATCGTACCCAGCGCTAGCAGCAGCAGCAGCGCAATGGAGAAACGCTTGTATACTCTCTCGTTCAACAAAACATGTTTAAAGCTCCCCCGCCTCAACATACTGCATAATTCCCTTCACGATTCCGCTCGCCAGCTTATTTTGGTAGTCCGGGTCGGATAACAGCGCATCTTCTTCCGGGTTGGTCATAAAGCCGAGCTCGACCAGCACAACCGGAACTTCAGACCAGTTAAAGCCGGATAAATCGCTTCGTTCCGATAATCCTCTGCCCGTCGAGCCGGTCACTTCTTTGAGGCCGTTCAAAATCGCAGCCGCTGCCGCTTTGCTCGACTCCGCGATCGGGCGCGCCGAAGCAACGGAAGCGGACGGGTACAGTACGGAGAAGCCTTTCGTCTTCGGAGAAGCGTCGCCGTCGGCATGAATCCGGATCGAAAGCGCGGCCCCGGCCTCATTGGCCATCTTCGCCCGCTCCTTATTGCTGATATCGACGTCATGGCTGTCTCTGGTCATGCGTACCTCGTACCCTTGCCGAATCAGTTGTTCCTTTAAAAGTTCGGATACTTCGAGGTTAAGAACATATTCCGGCTTCCGGGTATGCACGCCCACCGTTCCGGAAGTCACCTTCGGCTTCGTCGCCCGGCTATCCGGCCCAACCGGTTCGGGCTCGTTATTGCCCTTGCGCTGATGGCCCGGATCGATGACAATAAGCAAGGCTGCCCTCGCGGGCGTTACCGACTCAGGAGCAGGTGTCTCGACAAGCGACTCCTCGGCTGGAGCTGCCGCAGACACAGGCGGCGCCTCTTGTCCCGGGACGGGTGACGGTGCTACCGCTTCCGGTTCCGGCTGAGTCCGGCTCTGCTGCGGTACGTCCGGCAGCTTGCCGGCGGGCGGAGGAAGATCGTACAGCAGCAAATAGAACAACAGCGCGGCCGCCGCAACGGCAAAAACCGTGCTGTACAGCTTGATCATCCGCTGCGGAGAGCGTTTCCCTTGGCCGGGCACTTCGTCTTGTTCCAAGCCTGCCTCCTCCTTTCAAATCGAGACTTTACATGCAGCCAAGCAGCCCCTGGCATGAACCTGCCGACACAATTCGCCTAATCTTGATAAAAAACTTTTACTCGAAGCCTATAAAATATGTTGTTTATTCGCCGACTCCTCAGAAAATTCCTGCTTTTTCGCTATGAAAAACCCCCTTTTCGCCTATAGACATTTGAGGCGATTGCCAAGGGGGTTACAGACCGTCATATATGGCTGTTGCCGGCCGCCTGCTTTGCGCGCACGCCAGCCCAATCGGTGCGGTAAAAGCGAATGCAAACGGCAAGCGCAAAGAAGGTAAGAAAGGCGTACAGTGAAATCCAGGCTCCGATGCTGCCAAGATCGAAGACGAAAATCAGCACATAGGCGAACGGAATAAACATCAGCCAGTTAAGCGCAAGCGATACCTTCAGCAAAAAGGTCGTATCGCCCAGCCCGCGCAAGCCCCCGGCATAGTAGTTCAGCAAGCCGTCGAACAGCTGCAAAAAGGCCGAGATCATGATCAGTTCGCCCGCTAAAGTAAACACGGCCGGATCGCTTGTATACCAGCGAGCCACCCCTTCGGCGAACAAAAATTCAATCAGCCCCAGCACCAGCAGAAACAAACTGCCTAAGACGGCGACATCGGTGCCCATGCGCCGCCCCTTGTATGGGTCGCCGCGCCCGATCTCCTGGCCGACCAATATCGTCGCCGTAGCGCCGAAAGCAAAGGCCGGCATGAACCCGAACGCCATGACATTCAGCGCGATCTCGTTCGCTGCCAGCGCATGCGTGCCAAGCCTGGTTACAAACATCGTAAATACAAACATCGCCATGCTCATCGCAAGCTCCTGGATGCCCAGTTTACCGCTTTCCGTCGCAATCAGCTTCGCTTCTTTCCGGTCGATCGCGATACGGCGGCGAGTATCGTAACGCCCGTGCAGCCGGAAAAAGTAAACGTACGCGCTGCCTAGCAAGCTGAGCGCCTCGCCGATCAATACGGCCATGCCCGCTCCCGGCAGCCCGAGCTCGGGAAAACCGAGCTTTCCGTAGGTAAGCGCATATGTAAAAAAAATCATCGCGGCGTTCGCCACGACGGACATCGCCATCGGCGTGCGCGTATCGCCTATTCCCCGGAAGAAGCCGTGGAACACGAAGCTGAGCGTAAAACACGCTACGGCGAACAGCCGGTAGCGAAGATAAGCGGTTCCTGCGCCGACGAGCTCCTCGGAGCCGCCCATCAGTTCCAAAATCAGCTTCGGTGCGAGCCAACCTGCGATTACGGCGGCCATTGCGGCCATCGCCCCGACAAAGAGTGCGACATAGGTGCGCCTGACGGCCTGATCCATCTCCCCGGCGCCGTAATTTTGCGCAACCAAATAATTGACGGAATGGCCGAAGCCGGAACAAAGCGCCCACGCGTTATACGCAATAATATTCGAAACGCCGACAACGGCGATGACGAGCGCGCCCATCGGTCCCACCATGATCAAATTGATCGTGCCCGTTACCGTTCCGGACGCGAAGGAGATGACGGATGGCAGCGCAAGCGTGAGAATCAGCTTCCAGTGCCTGGTTTGCTCCCGGAGTATATGTATCACAACGAAACCGTCCTTTCTATACGATCCTGCAGTGTTTGCTGCAGTGCTTCTCCATTGTGCCTTATCCCGTTCCCGCGCACAATAAGAAAAACGATTTACTTGTCCAAACGCACACGAAAGCCCGGTTCCAAACGACCGGGCTTCCATCTAACCGTATTATTTTAGATGAACAAAAGATAAGGCCGTATCCAAATATCCGTCTTTATGATTCGTGAGGCCGAGATCGCTCTTTCCGTTTCCGTCAAAATCGGCGATCGCCAGCTCCGCATCGGCCCCCGGTTGTCCCCATGGACCAAAGGTCGAGATCTGCCTCCACTGCCCTTCGCCTCCGCGCAAATAGACCGTATACCGCATTGTTGCCGGATCGAACCGAATCGCATCCTCCAGGCCGTCGCCGTTATAATCGCCGAACTTGAGCAAACCTGCTTCATTCGGCAATCCGGTATCCGTTCGGCCAAAGCTCCACTCCAGCGAGACCGGGTCCGGTCGAAGCTGGATTCCAGAGGAAGCCCTGTTCCTCGCGATAAAGATCGTTCCGTCCTGGCGCGGCTGCAATTCGCTCTTGAGCGCATTTCGGAACCGGTAGGGCTTCAGCGGTTGTACTTCGCCTTGTCGAATCCGCCAGCCATACAGCTCCAGCTTGTCAAGGGACAGTCCCGCCACCACCATATCGCCATTCGGCTGGCGAAGCATGTACAACCGGCTCCAGCGGCTCGCGTCGATCTTCCAACTACCGGATTTCACGAATCGGCTGCCGTCCGAAGCATAACGCTCCAGCTTGCCGCTTGCGTTAGCCATCCATAAGGTGCACGGACCGGTATCATCGCGGCCGCTGACCGCTGCTGCCGATCCTTTCACGTAATCGATGCGCCCCCATTCCGTCGGAACCGGCGATTCTTCATTGCGCAGTCCCCGATACCGTCCCTCCGTGACATAAATGACGCCGCTTTTCGCATCAAGGTGAATCATATCGAGCTGGCCGTCGCCGTTCGCGTCCCCGAGCAGCGGATAGCCTTTTTCCCGAGCACCGCCGGAGACAGCCGGCAGCTTGATGCTGTTCGCCGGAGTGAACGGTACGTAATCCTGGATGGAGTAAAACGCGTATCCCTTCGCTTTCAGTCCCGCAACCAGCTTGTGCAGCAAGCTTTTTCCCGAGCTTGCATACCGGTACTCCGGTATGCCGTCTCGCAGTACAGGCTCCCCGTCCGAGTCCGTCACTTTCTCCATATATTTGAATTCCAAGAACGGATGAAAGAAAAACGAGGTGACCATTCCGGTTTTCCCCATGCGGTCCAGGATCATCTTCTCGTCCTTGTTGGACGGAATGTAGTCAAGCGGCGTAGGAACATAGGCGGCGCCGAGCGTCGATGCGCCGTAACCGTTATTGCGGCCGCCCGCATACTGGGCAGCGGGGGCGTTCCGGTTCGCCTGCACATCCGCTTGATAATGGAGCCCGAAGTAGGATCGGAACATCCGATCCTGCTCCGCCGTCGTGTGATAGTGCGGCGCCTCCCAGAACTGGGGCTTCAAGCCGATATTCGTGAAAATTGCAAGCCCTTCCTTGACACGGCGTTCCGCAAACTCGGCTTTCTTCGTTTCTTTCAAGCCATCCACATTAAACTCATTGCCGATGCCGGATTCCTGGTGTCCGTCGTCGCGCCGCACGTCGCCCACCTGATGTGTATATCCGTGCATGCCAAGCGTTGCCCCTCCATCGACGGCCTCGTGCAGCACCCGGCGAAACGACGCCGCGTAGGGATTATCCGGATCGTCGAGACGTACATCGTAACGCGGGCCGTCTTTCGGTATATCGATCCATCTGGGAATAACCGCCAAATGGTAATTCGCTTGTTCATCCTGAAGATATTCAAGCACAGCCCTCAGCTTGCCAAGCTGTTCAAGGGAACCATATTGCCCGCCCGGACCGATATCTTCCAGCCGCATCATGGCGAACTTGGGCACCCGCCCTTCCCCTTCCACCGTCATGATCATATAAACGGTGAGAAGCACGCTGACCGCCAACGCCGAAAGCGTATAGCGCAGCCATTTTTGTTTTCGAATCCGTTTCACTCCGTCGTCGAGCTCCCCTCAAGCTGCCACATAAAAGCGCTTACAAAAATATATACAATAATTTTAGCAGAATTTCGACAAACCGAATATGATTTATTTTTTACATATTTATTAAACTCATTTTATTATTACTTTTCTCATTTACGCGCAAATCGCCGGGCTGATATAATGGAATGAATGTCTTTTTATCATGTCCGGAGGCGCATCATGGTTTCTATCCTTTCTATCGCTCTTTTTCTCATCACGATTACGCTTGTCATCTGGCAGCCCTTCGGACTCAGCGTCGCCTGGCCCGCCGTGCTTGGAGCCGCCGCTGCGCTAATGTCAGGCGTCGTAACCTGGACGGACGTGATATCGGTTACCGGCATCGTCTGGAATGCGACGCTTACGTTCGTTGCGCTCATCGTCATTTCGCTGCTGCTCGACGAGCTCGGCTTTTTCGAATGGTCCGCCCTGCATATGGTCCGCCTGGCGGGAGGACACGGCGTAAGGCTGTACATCTTCACGATATTGCTGGGTGCGCTCGTATCTTGCTTCTTCGCCAACGACGGAGCCGCGCTCATTTTGACGCCCATCGTGCTTGCGCAAGTACGGGCGCTGAAGCTGCCCGCTCCGATGGTGATCGCTTTTGTCATGGCCAGCGGTTTCATTGCCGACACCACATCCATACCGCTGATCATCAGCAACCTGGTCAATATCGTATCCGCCGATTTTTTCCACATCTCGTTTACGGAGTATGCATCCGTCATGCTGCTTCCGAACGCGTTCTCCCTGCTAGCCAGCCTGGGGGTGCTGTACTGGTATTACCGCAAGCACATTCCAGCCGGCTACGATCTGTCGCTTGCAAGCCCCCCGGCTTCCGCGATTAAAAATATGTTTATGTTCCGCATGGCCTGGCTTGTCCTACTGCTCTTGCTTCTCGGTTACTTGTTCAGCGAGGCGCTGCGGGTTCCGGTCTGCCTGATTGCCGGGATCGCCGCGCTGCTGCTTGCTTTGTTCGCGCATCGAAGCGGTATAATGAACGTACGGCGGGTGCTCAAAGAGGCGCCGTGGTCAATCGTACTGTTTTCCATCGGGATGTACGTAGTCGTTTACGGTTTGAAAAATACGGGATTCACCGAGTGGCTGTCCGCCGGGATTGACGCGTTCTCGCAATATGGCGTGCTTGCCGCCACCATGGGGATGGGATTGCTGTCGGCCGTGCTGTCCTCCGTCATGAACAACCTCCCTTCCGTCATGATCGGCGCTCTGGCCATCGACGAAACGATTACGCAAGGCACGATTCGGGAGACATTGATATACGCCAACGTCATCGGCTGCGACCTCGGGCCGAAGATGACCCCGATCGGATCGCTTGCAACGTTGATCTGGCTACATATTTTGTCACGCAAAGGCGTACGCATCGGCTGGGGCTCGTATTTCAAAACCGGCATCGTTTTGACGGTGCCGCCCCTCCTAATTACCCTGCTTGGACTCTACCTCAGGCAAACATTAATTCTGTTAGAATAGCGGCATCCATGATATAATGAAGCGAATGCGGACAGGCAGGTGATTTCAAAATATGCAAAAAATTCCAGTTATCCGCGATAAAAAAAGTTCCGACATCAAGATCATTCCCGCGGACGAAGTGGTTAAAATCGAATGCATCAGGGATAAAGAATATATCATCCACACGGTTTCGGATAAATATTATTGGGCGAATTCCACGGAAGCGATCGAAGAGCTCCTCTATGAAGAAGGCTTTCGGCTCATCGACCAGATGAATGTTGTCAATATGAACCATGTCACCGAGTACGACCCGCGCAAAGGCGTCGTCGTGCTCCGCTCGGACGGCACTTCCCGGTACAAAACCGCTTCCGCCGCGTGGATTCACGGAGAACATATCGTCAATGTGATGCATTTGCTCAATAAGATGAAAAACCTGGATTACGGCGTATCCGAAAACGATGAGGACGACGATATTTTCGAAACGATCCTTGCGCAGGAGGAAGATCATCGGTTCGCCCGTTCGTACGCCATGATCAAAGCGCTTTACGAGAAGAAGAAAGCCGAGCTACTGCTCGAGGAAAGCGAATTCAGATACAAATCGTTGTTCCAGCATAACCCGGATCCGATATGCTCGCTGAATTTGAACGGATCGATCACCAGCGTCAATCCCGCCATGTTTTTCGTCATGGGCTACTCCGAGAAAGACCTTCTTCAGAAGACGATCGAAGGCATGATCCTGCCGGAGCACCGCGGCCTATGGTCCAAGAAATTCGCCGAAACGGTCAAAGGCGGCACACCTCATTACGAAATCACGTTCATCAGCAAAGACGGCCGTGCCGTAGAGCTGAGCGTCAAAAATTTTCCGATTTTCGTCGGCAAGCAGATTGCCGGCGTGTATATGATCGGGCAGGACATCAGCGAACGCAAGCGGGCGGAAGAAATGATTCTCCGTTCCGAGAAGCTGTCTGTCGTCGGACAAATGGCCGCAGGCGTCGCACATGAAATCCGCAACCCGCTCACATCGCTCAAAGGATTTGTTCAATTGATGCAGTCGAAAGTCAGCGGCTTCGACAGTTATTTTAGCATTATGCTGGAAGAACTCGACCGGATCAATTTTATCGTCAGCGAATTTCTGGTCATCGCCAAACCGCAATCCGTCCGGTTCCAGCAAAAAGATGCGCCGTCCATACTGCATAATACGATTATGCTGACCGGATCGCAGGCCCTTATTCATAATGTGGATATATTGACGGAAACCGACCCCGACTTGCCTGAAATCAATTGCGATGAAAATCAGATCAAGCAAGTTTTCATCAATATATTGAATAACTCGATCGAATCGATGCCGGACGGCGGACAAATCTTGATCGAGATGCGGAAGACCGATGAAGGCCATCTGCTGATGCGGTTTACCGACCAAGGCTGCGGTATTCCGGAGGACCGCATTCCCAGGCTCGGAGAACCGTTCTATACGACCAAAGAAAAAGGAACGGGCCTCGGCCTCATGGTGACGTACAAAATTATCGAGAACCATGGGGGAAAAATGAAAATTTTAAGCGAAATCGGCAAAGGGACAACGGTGGAAATCATCATACCGCCTGCGCGTGACGGCCTGAACGAAGATTAAACGCTTGCTAGATATGCCATTGTTCAAACTGCAATGCTTCGCAACGTGCTCTAATAAACAGCCTTTCGGTCCGAATAACGGATCGAAAGGCTGTTCTGCTTCGTGCAATGCCACCGCAAATCAATATACGGAGTAAGGCGAATAAGGATAGCCATACGGGTAAGGATACGGTGTACCCGCCGCATACGGATAGCCGTACGGATAAGGATACGGCGTAGGAATCGGAACAGGAAGAATAACCGGAGGGTACCACCCGTGTCCGTGCCAATGTCCGTAGCCGTGCCCGTGCTCGTGCCAGTGCCCATAGGGCGGTCTCAGTTCGGGTCGGGAATCGAATGGAAAGGAAACGCCGGATTCTCCCGCCTGCCCGCTAATTTGCTGCTCGCTCCATGCTTGCTGTTGTACCGTCATCGCAAACCCTCGCTTCTTCTTGATGAATGATCGATACAACAGTATATGTGCGCATGCCCATTAGGTGATTGCCTACAAGCAGGAGAAACAAAAAATCCCTTCCGCCCGGCGACAAGCGGACGGAGAGGGCTGATGCCGGCAAAAGGTCATCGGTTCAGTAAGCTGCCTACATAGCGCAGCAGTTCGTTGGCCGATGCGGTCGTATATCCATGCTCTTCCACCAGCCGTTTGATGACCTCGTTGATGCGTTTCAGCTGATTTTCATCCGGCGTCTTGGTGGACGTCGTAATTTTCACGATATCTTTCAGGTCGGTGAACAGCTTCTTCTCGATCGCTTCGCGCAGCCGTTCGTGGCTGCTGTAATCAAACCGCTTGCTCTTGCGCGAATACGAGGACATCCGGATTAATATTTCCTCGCGGAACGCTTTTTTCGCATTTTCCGAGATGCCGATCTGTTCCTCGATGGACCGCATCAGCCTTTCATCCGGGTCCATCTCTTCTCCGGTCAGCGGGTCCTTGATTTTTTGCCAATTGCAGTACGCCTCAATGTTATCCAAATAATTGTTGAACAGCGTCTTCGCCGACTCGTCGAACGAGTATACAAACGCCTTCTGCACTTCTTTCTTGGCCAGCTCGTCGTACTCCTTGCGCGCGATGGAGATGAAGTTGAGATACCGCTCCCGCTCCTCCTTTGTAATGGACGGGTGTTGATCCAGTCCGTCCTTGAGCGCACGAAGCACATCGAGCGCATTGATGAATTCGAGATCCTGGCGGATCAGGGCGCTGGATATCCGGTTGATGACATAGCGGGGATCGATGCCGGTCATCCCTTCTTCCAAATATTCGTTCTGCATTTCCTTCAGATCGGCTTCCTTGTAGCCTTCCACTTCCTCGCCGTCGTACATGCGCATTTTTTTGACCAAATCCATGCCCTGCTTCTTCGATTCCTTGAGGCGGGTCAGGATGGAAAAGATCGCCGCCGCGCGCAGACTGTGCGGAGCAATATGTACATGCTTCATATCGCTTTGGCGAATGAGCTTTTCGTAAATCTTTTCTTCCTGCGACACTTTCAGGTTGTAAGGAATCGGCATGACGATCATCCGCGACTGCAGCGCTTCGTTCTTTTTGTTGGCAATGAACGATTTGTACTCCGACTCGTTCGTATGTGCGATAATCAGCTCGTCGGCGCTGATCAGTGCGAATCGTCCGGCCTTGAAGTTGCCTTCCTGCGTTAGCGAAAGCAAGTTCCATAGAAACTTCTCGTCGCACTTCAGCATCTCCTGGAATTCCATCAGTCCGCGGTTCGCTTTGTTCAGCTCGCCGTCGAAACGATAAGCGCGCGGATCCGATTCCGAACCGTACTGTGTAATCGTCGAGAAGTCGATGCTTCCCGTCAAATCGGCAATATCTTGCGATTTCGGATCGGACGGGCTGAACGTCCCGATCCCGACGCGGTTATCTTCGGAGATCAGCACCCTTTCGACCAATACGTCTTCAATCCGGCCGCTATATTCTTCTCTTAACCGGATTTGGCAGGACGGGCATAAGTTGCCTTCGATCTTGACCCCGAGTTCTTGCTCCACTTCCGGCCGCAGCTCGCTCGGAATCAAATGCAGCGGCTCTTCGTGCATCGGACATCCTTTGATGGCAAAAACCGCTCCGTTATCCGTACGGGAATATTGCTCAAGACCGCGTTTGAGGATTGTAACGATGGTCGATTTGCCCCCGCTGACCGGTCCCATCAGAAGAAGGATCCGCTTGCGCACATCCAAACGGCGCGCCGCCGAATGAAAATATTCCTCTACCAGCTTTTCAATCGCCAGGTCGAGTCCAAATATTTCCTTCTCGAAAAAATTGTATTTACGACGACCGCTTTCCTCAACAATGCCTTGGGAGGCGATCATCTCGTACACCCGAGCGTGTGCCGTCATTGCCAGGCGCGGATTGTCGCGGAGCTTCTGAATATATTCGGCGAAGGTCCCGGTCCAGGCCAGCCTTTCGGTTTCCGTGCGGTAATCGGCGATTTTCTTAAACAAGTTCATGGATTCTACCTCCTTAGGGTTTTGCGGAGCAAAACCGGCTTCATCAGGTTTGGCTTTGGTTTTGCGGGGCAAAACCGGCTTCGTCAGGGCGCCTTGCCCGCAAGCAAGCGGTCCACGTGCTTCTGGATAGCCGCTGCAACGCCGATGATGCTTCATTCGAATGCGGACTGTTGTAAGAAGTTCTGCGCTGGCCGATAGCGGCTTTGACACCATTCTGCGCTGTCTGGCATGACGGCTTGCGATGCGTGGAACGCCAGAACGGCGATTCCACGGCAAATCGGGCTTCGTGGGAGACCTGATACCATTAGAACGCCTTAAGTCATCGGAATCATCTTCTTTTCAATGCGAAGTGTATTAAATACCTATGCGGCAAGACGGAGTAAGTTGACCGAAATTTTTAGACAAATAAAAAAAGCTTCGGAACGAAGCTTGGAATGAAGCGCAAAAACCCGCCATTACCGATCGGGAATCGATGATAATGGCGGGTTTGGCTGTGGACGACGCGGGTCTACAGCCACTCGTGCAAGCGCATGATTGTATAACGGTTGCGCACATACTTGGCATAGCGCAAGCTTTCATCGACTAGCTGCGGTTCCACGCCCAGCTGGTCGGCGGTGACTGGACCGCCTGCAGCGGCAAGAAGATCCGCCAGCCGCTCCGGCGCCGGGACGCTGCGGCAGATCGCCTGCACCGCGTCCCAACGGCTGCCGAGCCGCTCCGCGAGCTGCCGCTGCAGCGCCGTCCGGCGCGCGGGATCGAGCTCCGCGGCGTTCTCCTCGAACGCCTGGGTGGCGATGGCGCCGTAGCCCGCGGCAATCGCCGCGCGGGCGGAGTCCGGCGCGGAGTACCCCGGGTCGGCGAGCCGCTGCCGAATCGACTGCCGGACCGCTTCGGCGCCCCGCGAAGCGGCTTCGCGATATAGTGCCGCCATCTTGACGGCGGCGACGCCGACTTTGGCCCCGTGCAGCAGCGCGCGGCGGCCGGCCTGAAGGAACTTCATCTCCCAGTAGTGAGACAAGTGATGTTCGCCGCCGGACGCCGGGCGCGAATGTCCTACGATGAGCATGGAGATGCCGGATAGCAGCAGCCCTTCCATCAGCTTCCTCAGCCCTTTTTCCGTGCCCGCGGCAATTTCCTCCGTATGCCGGATGCACAGCTCGAGCCCTTGCCGGGTCATTTCCGCGGCAAGCTCGCACAGCGGCTCGTCGAGCAGTACGCGTCCGAGCTCCCAGTCGGCCAGAGACGTGTACTTGCCGAGCATGTCGCCGAAACCTGCGGCGACCATCGGACGCGGTGCTGTCGCAAGTACGGCCAGGTCGCCGAAGATGGCTTCCGGCGAGCAGGCCGGAATCGTCTGCTTGAAGCCGCCGAGAATGAGCGGCGCGCCAACCGAAGCGAAGCCGTCGACGGATGGCGCCGTCGGCACGCTCAGAAAAACGCGGCCGCTCCGATGGGCCGCGAAGCGCACAATATCGTGGAGCGTGCCCGCGCCCACGGCAACGATCGCCTGCGTGGCGGGCGTCACGTGCAGCAGCAGCTGCACGACGGCGCGCTCATCCGCGGCGAGCTCCCCGTGCTCGTCGTCGGCGAGCACGCACAGCTGTGCCTGGAGCTGAGCCTCCTCGCACAGCGCCAGGAGCTTCCGGCCGGCGGCTTCCGCCGTGCGCCGGTCGCTGACGAGCAGCAGGTTGCGAAGCCCTCGCTCCTGTGCATAAGCCGGCAGCGCGGCCATCGCTCCGCGCTCCAGCACGACTTTGCGCAGCGGCACCTGATGCTGCTGCCCGCAGCTGCCGCAGGTGAAGCTGCGGCCCAGCCATGGCTCGATCCGATGCGCTTGCTTCAACTGATTTTCGCTGATGCTTATATCATGTTCATTAGGTTCTTTATCGCTTTGCTGTTGTTCATTCATCCGGTTGTCTCTCCCTTCTCACCCCTCTATCGTACCAAAATTATGCTATAATTACATTACCAATCGACAAAGGAGACCGTCCGCTGTGGCAATCAAAAGCGAAACGGAGCTCTACGCTCCCGTCAAAACTTACTTGGAAGAGCTCGGATACGCGGTACGGGGGGAAGTGCGCTACTGCGATCTTGTCGCGATCCGAGGGGAGGAGCCGCCGATCATCATCGAGCTGAAGCGCAGCTTCTCGATCCCTCTGCTGCTGCAAGCGATCGATCGGCTGAAAATCAGCCGCGCGGTGTACGTCGCATTCGAACGGCCGGCCAAAGGCCGCGCCCCGCACAGCGCCAGCTGGCCGGAATTGCGGAACCTTTGCCGGATGCTCGGCATCGGAATGATGACGGTCCAATTTTACAAAACGCGCAAGCCGCGAGTCGAGGTGGAATGCCATCCGGGAGACGACCCTTCTCTGCTAACGCATGCGCCCCGTTTGAATAAATACGCAGCCTCCCGGGTCATTCGCGAGTTCCAGGAACGGCGGGCGGACTATAACGTCGGCGGCAGCTCCAAGCGGAAGCTGGTCACGGCCTACCGCGAGAAATCGCTCCAGCTCGCAAGCGCGCTGAAGGAACACGGGCCGGTAAGTCCCCGCAAGCTGCGCGACTTGACCGGCAATCCCGGCGCGGCCGGCATGCTGCAAAAAAACTACTACTTATGGTTTCAACGCGTCGAACGCGGCGTGTACAAGATCACCCCGCTCGGAGAAGAAGCGCTTCAAACATACGCTCACGTAGTCGCCGGCTTCCAGGAGCCTTTGCACCCGGAGGAAGCGACCGGCGGATAAAGCAGGAATAACTTGGCCCGACACAGGATAAAAATAAAGTAATATACTTCCATGGAAGGAGCTGCTGTCCTGATGAAGCGCTATACTTTATTCCTGCGCCTGGCCTCCGTCCCTCTGTCGATCGTTTTATTCCTTTCGCTGCTCCCGTCGTTTGCCGCGGCGCAAGCCGAAGAAAAAAAAGTCCGCATTCCCGTTCTGAATTACCACAGCATTACCGTCGATCCCGGCAACCGCGCAACGATTACGCCCGAGAAATTCGAAGAGCAGATGATGTATTTGTCGGAAAACGGCTACACGACGTTAACCCTTCAACAGTTTACGGATGTGCTTGAAGGCAAAGAGAAAGCACCGGACAAGCCGGTGCTGCTGACGTTCGACGACGGGTATGCGGATAATTACACGCATGCGTATCCTCTTTTACAAAAGCTTGGTTTTCACGCTACGTTATTCATGTCCCCCGGCATGGTCGAGGACGGTTATTTTCTGAATTGGGAGCAGGTGGCAGAGATGCACGAAGCCGGGTGGGACATACAGCCCCACGGGATGACGCATCCGCATTTGCCCAGGCTGAGCAAGGAGAAGCAGCTCTATGAGATTATGGAAGCGCGCCATCTGATTGAACAAAAGCTCGGCACGACCGCAGACGTATTTTGCTACCCGTACGGCGAGTTCAATAACAATACGCTGACCATCTTGAAAGAAAACGAGTTTCGTTATGCCTTTACGATCGAGCAGGGCGTCACTACGCCGGATCAGCCCCCGCTCAAACTGAAGCGAATTTTTGTCAACGGAGAAGAGTCCTTGGACAAATGGAAGTTCAAGCTGGAAAAGTGGTGACAGCCGCGTCGCATTTCATGCGGTCTTATGCATGCACAGGTTCTTTTGCGGCGAGCTTCATCAAAGACTTATGGATCCAGATCGCCGCTTGAGCGCCTTCCCCCATCGCGATCGTCACCTGCTCCGCATGAACGCCGACATCGCCCGCCGCCCAAACGCCGGGTACGGACGTTTGCTTGCTTCTCGGGTCCGTTACAATATGTTTATTTTCCAATCGCTCCACGCCGAGCGCGGTCAACCAGTCCGAATGAACGGCGTTGCCGCCGAACGCAATAAACCCGCGCTCTCCTTCGACCATACGGCCATCCGCCAGGCGTAGGCCTCGGAACGAACCGTCGCCATCGGCAAGCACCTCGGCGATCTCGGCTTCTTCATAGGCGATGCCTTTTTCTTTCAGTTGTTCCAGCCGCCCGCTGCCTATCGCCTTCTTCTCATGATTAACGTACACGATCCGATCGGTCCAATACCGCAGCGTGAGCGCCATGCCGGACCCGGACTCCCCCGATCCGAGCACGATCGTCCGCTTTCCCTTCACCTCATACCCGTCGCAATCGGGGCAAACATAGATGCTGCTGCCCAAACAAGCCTCAATTCCGGGCAGAGGCGGGAAACGGTCCATAATCCCGGTTGCGGCAAGCAAGGTGCGCGCGGGCAACACGCCTCCGCCTCCGGCGAGCGCCACCTCGAATCCGTCTTCCCGTTTGGCCGCGGCAATGACCTCATCCGTTCGAAACTCCGCGCCCAGTAGACTAGCCTGCATCTGCCCAAGACGGCGAAGCTCCTGGCCCGACACGCCTTCCGGCCAGCCCAATATATTATGATAGCTGCGACAAAGCGTCGAACGCCCCCGGCCTTTATCGACTACAAGCACTCGATGTCCATAGCGGCCAAGCTGAATCGATGCTTGAAGCCCGGCGATTCCTCCGCCGACAATGATGCAATCGTACACGATGCGCTGCACCTCAGTTCAAATAGGTTCATGTTTCTAATTTCATTCATCCATATTTCCATTAGCTTCTCCTGTCGCGATAATTGCATGCAGCGAAATCAAATGCAGACCCCTACGTGTCCCGCGAGCGAGCAAAGCCCCGGCGATTACGCCGGGGCTTGCTTGTGCGCAAAACAATTGCCACCATTCAAAACCGTTCGCTTCGTTCCCTACTTCTTTGCTTTCAAATTATCCCACGATTTTTGGAATGCCGCATACATTTGCTCTTTCGTATTTTTGCCCGCAATATACGCCTGCATCGTTGCGCCGATTTCCTGCGGCGTGCCGTCGGGGTATTTCGGGAAGTACCATCCGAGCACCTTATTATTTTTGCTATAGGTCATAATATCGGCCGCGATAAGACCGAGATCTTTGGGATCGGCGTTAATCGTGCTAAGCGCCGGGATAAATTTAAATTCCTTCGTGATGTATTGTTTTCCCGTATCGGAGGTTACAAGCCAGTTCAAAAATTCTTTCGCTTCTTTTTTCAAAGCGGAGTTTTTGTTAATGACCCAGTTGTTCGGCACGCCGACGAGCAATTTGTCGTTCGCTTCCGCATCCTCGTTGATCGGCATCGGCAGCACGCCGATATTGAGGTTCGGGGTGATTTTATCGATCTGCACCTGCGTCCAGTTTCCCTGCTGCATCATGGCCGCTTTGCCGGTGGCAAAATTCGTCACCTGCGTGTTGTAATCCGTCGTGAGCGGGTTCGGTTGTCCGTACTTTAACGTTAGATCGACCAGTTTGGTCCATTCGTCGAACACGGGACCGCCCATTTTTTGCGAGCCGTCGTATAGACCGGCGATGAATTTGTCCGGATCCGGCTGCCGCGCCATCGCCACGTTAAACGTATGATTTCCGAGCACCCACCATTCTTGGTATCCGTTGGAAAACGGAGTAATGCCCGCCGCTTGCAGTTTTTTGGCCGCCGCTTCCAGTTGGCTGAGCGTCTTCGGTACTTCGGTAATGCCTGCTTTGGTGAACAAATCTTTATTATAAATGAACCCGTAGCCCTCCAGACCGAGCGGCATGCCGTACAGCTTGCCTTCCTTCGTCATCGGCGCCTTGGCCACCGGGAGCACGTCTTTCACCCACGGCTGGTCGGACAAATCTTCCAGATGCTCCATCCACGTATCGGCCTCGCGGAAGCCGCCGTTGTTGAAGATGTCCGGCTTGTCATTGGAAGCGAACTTGGTTTTCAGCGCGGCGCCATAGTCCGCACCGCCCCCCACCGTCTCGATTTGCAGTTTGACCCCTTGATGCGATTTTTCGTATTCATCCTTCAATCGGTTGAACGCTTCGCTGATTTCCACTTTATATTGGAAAATTTTAAGTGTCACCGGTCCGCCGGCCGCACCGCCCTGGTTGTTTCCGGGAGCCGTTTTATTTCCGCAGCCTGCCGTCACTCCCGCCAGCATCAATGTGCTTACGGATAGCGCCGTAATGGATTTCAACGTCTTTTTCATGCCATGATACCTCCCTGTAGTTGATGAACTCTACGATCTCACTACATAAGATAACAAACGGATGGACATCTTATGCAATACATATAACTATTAGGCGAAAGGGTGTTACTAAGTTGATTCAGCGTGTATGCGTAAAACTCGTCATGAACGCCGTTTTAATCCCGCTGTTGTACATTCAGACGTCGGCATCGGTAACGCAAATGATTTCCGGCACCGTCTTGTTTTCCCTGATCGCTTTTGTGATCGGCGACCAGTGGATACTGCGCGGAAGCAATAATGCGGTAGCAACCATCGCCGATGCCGCAATGGCGGGACTTTACTTTTGGGTGGTATCGCGCTTTTTCAACTGGGGGCTTTCCAACGGGGAGCTGTTTGTTTTAGTTGTCCTGCTGGGAGCCGTAGAGGCTATGTATCATCGCCTGCTGGCTGAATGGGATAATAAAAAGACCGCCTTCTCCGAACGGGATTAAGCGGCTCTCCCTTCGAATGAGAAACAGGCTTCCCACTGTGGGAGCCTGTTTGCTGTGGGAGGCGAACGTGACCCACATCGCTATCGCGGCGCTTCCCGATTTTATGCCCGGATGCAGCGCTTCGAATATAATTCCGCCTCACCATCGAGCTGCCTAATGAACGCAACCAGGCCGCAAAAATGAAAAACCGCACACATGAATAGCATGCTGCGGCATGTGATGCTCATCAAATCTAATCCGTGATACTCCGAAAATGTCTACCCCTTCACCGATCCGGCTGTAATTCCTTCTATTATATGGCGCTGCATGACCAGGAAAAAAATGACAATTGGCAGCACGCCCAGCACCAGCGCAGCAAGAGCTAAGTCCCATTGCTTCGTGTATTGACCGAAGAACGAGTTCGTCGCGAGCGGAATCGTCTTCAATTCCGGGCTTTGCAAAATGATGAACGGCAGCAGGAAATCGTTCCATATCCATAAGCTGTTGAGCAGGATGACGGTCACCGCGATCGGCTTGAGCAGCGGTAGCACAATGCGGAAAAACGTTCCGTACGTGCTCGTGCCGTCAACGACGGCCGACTCCTCGATCTCCAGCGGAATCGACTTGATAAATCCGTGGAACAGAAAGATCGACATCGGTGCGCCAAACCCCAAATAGCAAACGACCAGTCCGGGGATGCTGTCGAACAGTCCGGCCGACTTCGCCACCTTCACCAGCGGAATCATGATCGATTGAAACGGGATGACCATCGCCGCCACAAACAAAGAGAACAGCAAATTGTTTAATCGGTTCGGACGCCGTACCATCCGGTGCGCCGCCATCGAGCTGATGAGCGCAATCCCCAAATTGCTGATCACCGTAATGATGAGCGAATTCATAAACACACGCGGAAATTTAATGATCGTCCACGCTCTCGAATAGTTATTCCACTGCAGTTTGGTCGGCAAGCTTGTCGGATCGCTCAGCAGCTCGCCGAATGTTTTCAGCGAGTTGACGATCACGAAGTAAAACGGAACGAGAAACAGCAGCCCGACCAGCACCGCGACAATTTCGAGAGTCAAGGTGCGGGACGAATAGTTTTTGCGGGCTTCCATTATACTTCGACCTCCCTGCTTTTCGTGACGCGGACTTGGATGGACGTAATTACGGCCACGACCACGAAGAAAATAAACGCTTTGGCGGTGCCAAGGCCGAAACGGTTATTCTGGAACGCTTCCGTATAAATATTCAGCGCTACGGATTCCGTCGATTTGAACGGTCCGCCCTTCGTTAACGACAAGTTCAAATCGAACATTTTAAATGAGTTCGATATGGCCAAAAACAAACAGATCGTCACCGCCGGCATCACGAGCGGAATAATGATCTGCGTCAGCATTTGGCCCGGCCTCGCACCGTCAATCTGGGCCGCTTCCACGACGTCTTGCGGCATATTCATCAGCGCCGCAATATAGATCACCATGAAATACCCGGCCGTCTGCCACACGAATACGATGACAATGCCCCAGAAGGCTGTCGTTTCGTCACCAAGCCAAGGCAATTGAAAAAACGCCAGGTGGGTCAGTTCGCCGATCGCCGGAAACCCTTTGACAAATATAAATTGCCAAATGAATCCGAGCAGCAGTCCACCGATGACGTTCGGCAAAAAAAAGATCGTCCGCAGCACGTTGCGCAGCTTAAGCGGCCGAGTAAGCAGCAAGGCAATACCGAAAGCGAGCACGTTGGTCAGGACGACGCCGGCTACGGCAAAACGGACCGTAAACCAGAACGATCTTGCAAAATCGGGGTCCTGCGTCAAGATTTGAATGAAGTTGGAAAACCCGACCCATGTTACTTGCCCCGAAACCCCATTCCAGTCCGTAAACGAATAGTACATGCCAAGAAAAAAAGGCACGATCATGATCAACGCAAAGCAGATGAATGCCGGTCCGATAAAGACGAGCTGCTCCATCCATGCTGCCGATTTTCGTCGATTCATCGTCGGTTTCCCCCTTTAATTCGAGCTTTTTTTTCAATATCGGGCAGCATACTGCAACCATTGTCCCGGTTCTCACGTCTAAATCGTTGGCGGATTATTTTGAAAAAATTGGCTTTACCGGGACGAGCCCGAGACTGCACTGCAATCGGACCTCTTTCGTTTCCTTACTATACCTCCGGCAAGTATTGTCTATACACGATGTACCGCCGCTCGGTCTCTCTTTGAATATAAGCCTGGAGTAATGTATCATATAGAAAGACATCTCTCGACACGATGATGCCGAATATGACAATATCGCCGCAAACCATAGGAAGGTGAACCATCTTGAATACATCCATCCAACCGGCAGCCGCACCTGCCGCCGTCCGTTCCGCGAAGCCGAAAAAATCGAATATGCGCACTTATGTTCTTTTATTTTTCGTTTGGGCTATCCTAATCGGCCTCGGGGCATGGGGCGGAAAAGTATATACGGATTACGTTAGAATGCAAATTACGCAAGAAATCGCGAAGCAAACCGGCGACCAGCTTGCCGTCATTCAGCAGGACTACCAGAAGCAAGTCACCGAGCTAAAGTCAAGCGTGACCGCGGATATGGCCCAAATGCAGACCAAGATCGATTCGGTCAATGAGCTTCTGGCGTTTACGAAAGACAGCGCAAACAGCAAAACCGACAACAGCAACCAATTGTATACCCAGCTCGCCGAAGTGAAAAAGAAGCTGGATGAGCTGAAGAAAAACTTGGATGCACTGCAGTAAGCAACAGGATGGTGAGTTATAGCAATGAACGGGACTCAACAGTTCAACCGGACGATGCTTTTCGTCTGCGCTCCATTTCTCGGACTTATGATTTATTTGCTTTCTACGCAAATTTCGATTCTGCTGCCGGAGTTCGGCGATACTTTACATACTTCCTTCTCCATTCAAGCCGAACTGCAGCATGCACTCGGCAAACTGGACAAGATGAACAGCGATGCGGCCCAAACTCGCACGACGGTCGAAAAGTATTACGAGCTGTATGCCAAAAGCGCAACCGAAGTAGCGAGCATGACGCAGCTCGCCGACGCGGCGTCCAAACGGCCTACGATCATCTTTGATAGCCGTATTGCAAGCCGATTGGGAGGCAAACTGTCCCGCACCGCTTCATCCGGAAATGTCGATTTGAAGTTGTACACGTTCAGCGATTCGAAATATAAAGGTTACGCGCTGAAAGTCGATTTGAAATCGGATAAAGCGATGCAGATGGTGTTGGGGAAAGACAAGGTCGGTGGCAGTGAAACGACACTGGAGGCGGTTCGGAGATACGGCGCCGTTGCCGGCGTCAATGCCGGAGGCTTTGCCGATGACAATAAGACGGGCAAACGGTATCCGCTGAGTACGACGGTACTCGGAGGAAAGTACGTATACGGCTTTGAGCCGACATTCGAGGATCTTGCCTTTATCGGGTTAAGCACGGACCGCAAGCTCATCGGCGGGAAATTTTCCAGGCAGCAGGATTTGGATAAGCTGAAGCCATCATTCGGCGCGACTTTCGTACCCATTATGCTGCAGAACGGCAAAAAACAGACAATCCCGTCCTTATGGCTGAATTCGCCGGCCCGCGCGCCGCGTACGGTCGTCGGCAATTTCAAGAACGACCAGTTGATCTTTCTCGTTACGGACGGGTCCGATGAGCGAGGTAATTCCGGCGCATCGCTGCCGGAGCTTCAGGACAAGCTCGTTGCCCTTGGCGTAAAGGATGCTTACAACCTGGACGGCGGCGGTTCCACCACTTTGATTTTTGAAGGGCAGGTCATCAACCGCCCCTCGGATAACGGCCGATTGCGGCCGCTGGCGACGCATTTTTTATTTTTCAAGTAATGTTCACATATTTATAAGTTTTCAATTGGGATTTCGTTGGTTATAATATGCTTCAGGAGGTGCTAGCCCGATGTCAGCTACGTTTTGGATTACGATTGTTGTCTTCTTGATGTTTATTACCGCCATGCTCACGGCAGCATACAACGATGACAAGACCAAAGGTCTTTAATGAAAGAAAAGCTTTCACTGAAGTTAAACTTTCTTTACTCTTCACAATAAAAAGTATCCGCTTGAACTACTCAAGCAGATACTTTTTTTATGGACCGAACATGCGATTATTGTTTCGTTTCTTTAATTTCGTTCATTTCCACCAAACACTGATTGCAAATATGTCTTTCTTTGAAATCGCTAACTTGATCGAGCGAACTGCAAAATACGCAACGCGGGCGATATCTCTCCAAAATAATATGGTCCCCGCTTACCAATATTTCAACAGGATCCCCCTCGTTCATCTGATATCGCTTTCGAAGTGATTTGGGCAATACGATTCTGCCCAGTTGGTCGACCTTGCGGACCACTCCTGCCGGCTTCATCCATCATACACCTCGCTTTCATACGAATAAATTATGTTCTCTATAATGTTCGACGCCCATGTAAAAATTCCTTCCCAAAACCGACCCTATATCCATTAATTGCCTTTGACCCACAGCGTTCTGCTAGGATAAGCCTTGGAACCCGATTTGCCGCAAGCCCTCGAATAGCACAATGGCCGCAGCGTTGGACAAGTTCAATGAGCGTACGTCTCCCGTCATAGGCAGACGCATTAACGTGTCCGGATGCTCCGCTAATATTTCGGGAGACAACCCTTTCGTTTCTTTGCCGAATACAAGAAAATCTTCGTCCTGGAACGAATACTCCGTATACAGCTTGTCCGCTTTCGTCGTTGCCAGCAAGAAGCGTCCGTGTTTATATTTATCTTTCACTTCCTGAAAGGAATCGTGGTACTCCAGTTTGACGGCATGCCAATAATCGAGACCCGCTCGTTTTAACGTGCGGTCGTCGGTATTGAAACCGAGCGGTCTAACCAGATGCAGCCATGTGCCCGTCGCCGCGCAAGTTCTTGAAATGTTGCCCGTATTAGCCGGAATCTCCGGCTCTACCAGTACGATATGAAATGCCATGTAATTGTCTCTCACTCCTTTTGCCTATCCCATTATACTACAAAGCGCAAGGCAATTTTAACATTCGGTTTACGCATTCTTAATATGTCGAACATACAGCGGCGATATAATGCAACCAAGGTAAAAAAATAAGGAGAATGATATCTGATGATAGCGAAGAAAATTCTTGTCGTTGACGACGAACCTTCCATCTCGATGTTGATAGAATTTAACCTGAAGCTGATCGGCTTCGAAGTGCATTGCGTCTATGACGGGGAAGCCGTGTTTCCGGCGATTCAGCATTTTCGCCCGGATGTCATCGTGCTCGATCTGATGCTCCCGAAAATGGACGGATTGCAAGTATGCCGCAAGCTTCGCAGCCAAAGCAATATGGTCCCGATCATTATGCTGACCGCCATGCAGGATTTGAGCGATAAAATCGCCGGACTCGACAATGGCGCGGACGATTATATGACCAAGCCGTTCAGTCCACAGGAGCTGATCTCCCGCATTCAGGCGATCCTTCGCCGCACGCAGACGCTGCCTTCCGCAGAGCAAGCGCCGATCGCGATCGGCGACATCCTGGTTAAGCCCGACGAGCGCGTAGTCACGGTCAAAGGCGAACCGATCGAGCTTACGCCGAAGGAGTATGAGCTGCTGCTGTTCCTTTGCAAGCACCGCGGCAAAGTGCTCAGCCGTCAGCAGCTGCTGCACGGGGTATGGGATTATCACTTTCTCGGCGACACCCGCATCGTCGATGTGCACATCAGTCATCTTAGGGATAAAATCGAGAGCAGCGCCCGCAACCCCGACTACATCGTAACGATTCGCAATGTCGGTTACAAATTGACGGAGCCCGCCGCCAAAGAATCGTTTGCCTGAATCGATACATTCAAATAAAAGGTGCCGGGAAATGAATTCCCGACACCTTGTTTATTCATGTTAGCTGTTGCGTCTTTGGAAATCGGCCATAAACTCGGCAAGCGCCTTGCAAGCTTCGTACGGAACGGCATTGTAAGTCGATGCCCGCAAACCTCCGACGCTGCGGTGGCCCTTCAAGCCGACGAAACCGTGCTGTTCGGATTCTTTTGCGAATTTCTTCTCCAATTCCTCGTCTTTCATGCGGAACGTGATGTTCATGATCGAACGGCTTTCCGGCGCAATGACGCCCCGGTAAAATCCTCCGCTGCCGTCGATCGCGTTATAGATCAGATCGGTTTTCTCCCGATTGCGTTTCTCCATCGCGGTCAATCCGCCATTTTCTTTAATCCACTTCAGCACCAGATTCACCATGTAGACGGAATAGACCGGCGGTGTGTTGTAAAGCGAGTCGTTCTTGGCGTGCGTATCATAGCGCAGCATCGTCGCGATATGCTTCGGCGAATCGGCCAGAAGCTCCTCGCGCATAATGACAACCGTTACGCCCGACGGACCTAAATTTTTCTGCGCTCCTGCATAAATCATCGAAAATTTGGAAACATCTACAGGACGGCACAAAATATCGCTGGACATGTCGCCGATCAGCGGAACATTGCCGGTGTCCGGATACGATGCATATTGCGAGCCCTCGATCGTTTCATTGGATGTAATATGTAAGTAAGCCAGGTTCGGGTCAAGCTGCAGTCCGCTCAAATCCGGGATGCGCGTAAACTTGTCCGCTTCGGAGCTGGCAACGATCTTCGTTTCTCCGAATAGCTTGGCTTCTTTCAGCGCCTTGTCGGCCCAAGCCCCGGTAAGAACGTAGCCTGCCGTTTGTCCGGGCTTTAGGAAATTCATCGGGATCGTCGCGAACTGCGTGCTGGCGCCGCCTTGCATGAACATAACCTTATAGCCGTCTGGAATCGCGAACAATTCCTTGAGCAGTTGCTGCGTTTCGGCGTTCAGCTCTTCGTATTGCGAGCTGCGATGGGAAATTTCCATAATGGACATGCCGATGCCCCGGTATTCCACAAGCTCTTCCTGCGCCTTCTGGAGCACTTCCAGAGGGAGCGCGGCCGGCCCGGCGTTAAAATTGTATGCGCGCTTTGACACTGTTCTCACACCTTCACTTTACATAGGATATGGCTAATGATAGCAAAGTTGCCCCGGCAACATCAAGCGTTTATCCGCAAGTTCACCGGATTGAATCAAACTTTTTGCCGAATGGTGGAAAATGTTGTAACACAATGTCTATATCTATCGAAGAGGTGATCTGCATTTATGAATGTGAGCACAGGTACTTCCCGGCTTTTTGTCGCCGTTCCGCTCCCGCAGCCGATCCGAGCGGCGCTTCAGCAGCAGATGGAGAAACTGAAACCGGCGTTTCCGTTTCAGAAATGGGTGCATTCCGACGATCTTCATATTACACTAAAATTTTTGGGAGAAACATCCCCGCAGAAGGCAGAACAAGTACAAGCGGAGCTCGGACGGATCGCATCCGGACATAACCCCGTAAGCCTGTCCGTGCAAGGCATCGGCACGTTCGGCAAACCCGCTTCCCCGAGCATCTTATGGATAGGCATACACGGCGATCTTCCACTCCTGGCATCGCTGCAAGCGGATGTGGACGCGGCATTGGAACCGCTGGGATTTGCAAAAGAAGACCGTGCATTCCGCCCGCACCTTACCGTCGCAAGACGTTACAATGGGACATCCGCTTTCTCTAAAGCAATGTTGCAATCTGCGCCCGTTTTTCCTTCCTCCACTTGGGTCGCCGATCATATCATGCTGTATAGAAGCCACCTGAACCGGCAGCCGATGTACGAAGCTTGGAAGTCGTATCCGCTGGATGGCGTGCTTCCGGACCTGAAGTAACGTTTGTAACGGGCGGCCGCGATGCAGCTATAGATCGGATGTTTCAGGCATCCAGCCTACGGTCTGACTCCATAGCGCCGCCTTGTGTAGAATGCTCCATATGATCGGATCCTTGGCTTCCACATAAGCTTGACGGTTGTCCCGATATTGCTCGGCCAGCCGGCGCTTCTCCTGGGCATACGCCGCCGCGTCGTCCGGATGGCGGCGCAAATAATCGCGAAACATCAGCGCCGTCTGTTCCGACCAGCTTCCGGTTCTCCTTACGTGAATGTGCGTTCTGCGCTCGCCCGGCGATTCCCGGAAATACGCCTTGGTTAAATCCGGGTTGTCCGCCCGATAGCGGTAACCTGCCGCTTCCAGCGCCATTACTATGCTGTTCAGAGGCTTTAGCTGTACGACCGACACTTGAATATCGATGACCGGCTTGGCATCGAGCCCCGGCACCGAGGTGGAACCGATATGATCGATTCGAACCGCCGTTTCTCCCAGTGAATTTCTGATCCGTCGGCCTGTCTCCAGAAACAATAACGGCCATTCCGGATGATATGACTCTATAACGACTGGATCGCTCATGGAATCACTCCTTTTCTATCAATCGCATGCCATTGAATCAAAATTAACGAACATTGCTTATAAAAACAACTATAATCGTAGAATTTACCGTGAATAAAAAAAAGCATCTGCATATCTACAGATGCATACCGGCACGGAACCAAGCCCGTTCAAGCGAAATTTCCGAACTTGACGACAAAGCTCGTTACCGGAACGACTCTCGATAAACTCATCGCCGCCGGCGAAGTGCCCGACGTTATTTTGACAAGCAATTATTATTTGTACGATCTGCTGCAGCTCGGGCTCGGGTCCGATTTGAACGACTTCGTCAAGCAGGAGAAGATCGACCTCGGCAAGTTCGAGCCGGAAACGATCAACGTCATGAAAAGCTTTGGGACGAAAGGCGAGCTATATGGCATCCCCTATGCGATGAACTACGGTTTGATGCTCTACAATAAAGACATATTCAACAAATTTGCAGTCTCTTTTCCAAAAGACGGCATGACATGGAATCAGGTTATCGAGCTGGCCCGCAAAGTAACGAGACTCGATCAAGGTACGCAGTACATCGGAATCGATCTGCAAAATCCGAGCATACTGGTTCGGGCTTACGGGCTGGGCGTTGTCGACGATAAGCAGGAAAAGGCGGTATTCACGACCGATCCCTTTAAAAAAATTTTCAATCTGTTCGAGCAAAACTACAGCATTCCCGGAAGCATCGAGCCGAAAAAGAAATATACGTTCGGCATCGATTACTTCCTGAAAGATCAGAAGATCGCCATGTTCCCTTTCTGGCTAGCGGCTACGACAGCCCGGCTCCCTCAGTTGAACGAATCGGGCAAAAACTTCAACTGGGATGTCGTATCGTATCCTTCCTTTGAAGATAAACCCGGAGTCGGCCGGGAGGTCGATTTCCATCTCGCCATGGTCACACCGGGCAGCAAGAACAAGAAGGCCGCGTATGCGGTTCTTAAGACGCTTATCAGCGATGAAGCGCAACAAGCGATGAACAAAGGTACTAGATTGACCGCGCTCAAAGACCCTGCCATGAAGAAGGACGTCGCGGTCGATACAAAGCTGTACGACGGCAAAAATCTTCAAGGCATATTCACCGTAAAGCCGGCTCCGCTGGCGAAAGCGACCAAATATGATGTCAAGCTGTATTCGTTCCTCAACGAAGGCGCGAAAAATATGGCCTACGATCAAAAAGACATCAATACGGTGCTAAGGGAAGCGGAAGAAAACGGCAACAAGTATATCCAGGAGATGAAGTGGCATTCATCCCATCGAACGGGCGCCTCTGTTGAGCGCTCGTTTTCCTTTTTGGGGCAACTTTCCTTTATATGCAAGCTGCGTTATCACGAAAAGTAGAATGACGTACAATAACAGGCCGGGGCGTCTCCAGCTTCGAACGCAGCAGCGGTTCATGAGAATTGGTATGCTTTTGGGCCCATCCGTTCGTCATGGCGATCCTCCACGATAGTGAAAGTGCAAGATGGACTATATTTGTCGGCTTCTTTTATATACAATAAGGTGTATATCCCAAGATTTGGAGTTGGCATGATGGAGTGGATCCTGTACGTCGCATCAATGGTGCTCTTTGTGTATATCGCTTTTATATTGCCAACCGCATGGTTAAAGGTCGAAAGGATTCATTACGATCTTGGACTGGGAAAAAAAATATTGCAGATCAGCGACTTTCATGTAGAAAGACTGCGGATTACCCCTAGACGCTTGCAGCGGGTCATTGAGCGGGAAAGGCCGGATTATGTGTTCCTAACGGGGGATTATACGCAATTGGAAAGAAAACTTCCTTTGCTGGAGCGTTACTTCGCGGTATTTGCTCAATGCGGCGTTCCGGTCTATGCGGTGCTCGGCAACCATGATTACCAACTAAGAAAAGTCATCAAGATCGTCCGCTTATTGGACGATTATCGCATTCAGCTGCTGCGCAACGAATCGGTCCGTCTGCCGGGGTTTCAACTGATCGGAATTGATGACTTTCGCAGCGGGAAAAGCCGCATCGCCAAATCATTCGAAGGGACGAACACGGAGCAGCGCCGAATCGTGATCACCCATGACCCGAATATCGTACTGCACCTCCAGGAATCCTACGATTACCTGATGGCCGGGCATTTGCACGGCAAACAGCTCAATCTTCCTTTCTTCTACCGGTTTCGCCCGATGGGCAAACTGCCCGCCATGGGCATTTACAAAGGCATGCATAAAACGGCTTACGGCACTTATTATATTTCTAAAGGCATCGGTCAAACCGGCCTGAATATCCGTTTTATGGTCCGCAGCGAGGTCACGCTGCATTGTGTATAAACGAACAACCGCCCCCTTGTCGACAAGGGGGCGGTTGTTTAAGTTGTTTTCATCGTGGATAGTAGGTTCCATCAGGACGCAAGCATACAAGTTCGCCGGTTTCGAGGTTCCGTCCGGGTTCATTGGGCGGTTTGCAGGAAAGAAGTGTTTCAAAGGTAATGACTTCGTGCCCCAGTACCAACGGTTTGGAATAAGCTTTTTTCATACCTTTTCATCTCCCTAAACATAGTAATATCAAGTATATCCACCTGTATATTAAATATACCTAATATTCGCTTGGACATATGGTAGAATCCTAGAAGCCTCCATCCGCATTGCCGGAACGTTTCCTGCCCGGCAGGATCGCGATCCGTCTATCAACTTTTCTTTCTAGTTATAGTATAGCTTGCTTGTTCTAGCGCATTCCATCGAAAGCTGAAAAAAATAAAGTAGAAAAATAAATTTTTATTAAGCCGACCGGCCGTTAAGAAGCTCAAATTTTCGGGGGAGCTGTCGCAATAAAGGATTTGGGTGGAGGGGCGGTTCGATGGCGTGTGAATTTTGACGAACAGACGCAGGTTGTGAGTAGTGCAAACGAGGAGCGGGATCCAATACGAAACATTTGCGGAAATAGTTAGAGATGAGAGTAGAAGGGGAAAGAATCAACAATTGAATTGGGGGAAGGGGTTCGAGGAAGCTACTGCTCCCTCACTTTTCTTTTATTTCTAATGCGCATGACCGCTATGCAGATCAGCAATCCGACGACGCCTCCTAGCGAGTCCAACACGACATCGATCGCCTCTCCATTCCGACGAATACGCATCGTCTGATTCCATTCATCGAGGCTGGCGGTAGAAACGATGGCGAGCACCACGAAAGCCGCTTTCCAACCCCATCGGAACCGAAAAGGGAACAGCGCGAGGAAAAGAACAACTGCGAGTGTAGCGTACATGATTAAATGGGCCATTTTTCGAAATACAAACTCCAAAAATTGAAGCGGCTGCCACTTCAACATAAATACGCGGTCTCCGTATTTCACCGCTATATTGGGGAGGATGCGGGTCAGCTCCCCTTCGTTCAGGTGACTGCGCAAAAAGGGGACGATGGTTTGCTGGTCGTAAGATTGCGAAGAAAAGCTAAACAGAAGCATGATACATACGATTAGCGGAAGCAAATACAGCAAAGGTCTCAACTTTGGCATTCAAAATCTCTCCCGTACCTGTACAACCTGACCGGGATCCCCAGAGCTTACTTCAAGGAATCCCGGACGTGTTGTTTTACTTGTTTCGTCCGGCATGGCTAAATTCGATAATCTCGTCCCAAGATACACAGAGGCGTATAATATCTTCTTCCACCAATTCGCTACCGCTCTGTACTTCAATGATTTCCAAATCGCGGAGCGCCCGAATGCTGTGTCTGGCTTCTTGCGGAATGATCAGCACATCCCCCGGTTTAACGAGCCGATATTGGTCGTTTAGAATAAACTCGCCTTCGCCTGCAATGATCGTCCATACTTCTTTGCGTTTAAAATGCATTTGATAGCTTAAATTTTTTCCGGCTCCGATACAGATACGTTTCGTCAGCACCTCGTTGCCTTCGGGATATTTTTTATAATCCAGCACGCGGTATGTCCCCCAGCGCCGCTCCTCGTACATTGGACGCTGTTCGAAATGTTTGATTAAATCTTTAACTTGTGGAGATGCTCCTTTCTCGGCGACCAAGATGCCGTCCGGGCTCGTGGAAACGATGATATTCGATAAGCCAAGCACGGCAACCGGAATATCCAGCTCGTTAATCAAGTGCGTATTGTGCGAATCAGGGCTTACGGCACCGACTCCGATCACGGAATTGTTCATTTCTTCCGTCAGCGCGTTCCAAGTACCTAGGTCTTTCCAGAACCCGTTATAGGGGACAACGATGATGTTTTTCGTTTTTTCCACCACTTCATAGTCGAAGCTGATTTTCGGAAGTTTGGCGTATTGCTTGACCATTTCCTCATATTGAATCGGAAGTCCCTTCTCGATCAGCAGGTCAATGAGATAGCCGAGCTTGAACGCAAATACGCCGCAATTCCAAAGCGCCTGCTGTTCCAATAGAACCGCAGCTTTCGCTTTATCGGGCTTTTCTGTAAAATGACTGACGGTATAATACCGCCCCTCCCCGGCCGAATCCGGCATACTCGGAACGATATAACCGTATTTTTCCGATGGATCGGTCGGCTTCACCCCCATCAGCGCCAGTTCGGCGCCCGTTTGATGGAGGACGACTTCCAACTCCTTCATCTTCGCAAAAAAAGCGTCATCTACGTATGGGTCCACCGGCATAACCGTGACAACCTCATTCGTACTGACGCCTTCAATCGAATATAAGTAAACTGCCGCTAACGCAATCGCAGGAAACGTATCCCGCCTCTCCGGCTCAATGATGAGCGGCGCTTCCGCTCCGATCTGGCTTTGCAGCATCTCCGTCTGCCCTTTGCCCGTCGCAATGTAAGAGTCATGCATTAACTTGGAAGCAGCCAGTTGTCTCCATACCCGTTGAACCATGGACTCTAAGCCGGCTTCCGGCCCTTGAAGCACCTTCAAAAACTGTTTCGATCTCGAATCATTCGATAGCGGCCACAGCCGCTTTCCTGAACCTCCGGATAATAATACGAGTTTCATAGTGTCGTGCTCCTTTATTATTGTTCTGGAACGGCAGCAAGCGGCCGTTTGGGCGTAGGTCTCTTTTCCAATTGATTGTCGATGTATTCGAGCAGTTCACGGCAAAACCGCGACGCATCAAAACGTTCGGCATGACGCCGAATTTCAGCATGGTCCCACGTATGGCTTTCAAACTGCTCCAATGCGGTAGCGAGCGATTCCACCGACTGCTGTTCGAAAAAACAGCCGTTGAGACCTGGCACAACCGTATCCAAAGCGCCACCACCCCGATAAGCAACGACCGGTCGGCCGCACGCGTTAACTTCCAATGGCGTGATGCCGAAGTCCTCAAGACCTGGAAACAAAAAAGCACGGCATGCTTTCATATAACGGACGACCTCGGCATCCGCCAACCGTCCTTTGAACTCCACGGTTGGGCCGGCGAGAGACTCTAGCCTTTCCTTGTCAGGACCGTCACCGATCACGACAAGCCTTTTGCCGAGCCGGGTACACGCCTCCACCGCCAAGTCCAGCTTCTTGTAAGATACAAGCCGGGATACGACCAGATAATAATCCTGCACTTCCGACGGCTCCGAGACCGAGAAGCGGGATACGTTCACCGGCGGGAAAATGATAGACGATGAACGACCGTAGCAAGCCTCGATTCGCTGCTGAACGATCGTCGATATCGCGACAAAGTGATCCACGTTGCGTGCCGTCGACACATCCCACAAACGCAGTGGAGCGACCATCGCTTGCACGAGCTTCTTGATCACTTGGGGAACTTGAATGCCTTCCATATACGTGTTAAAGTCCCAGGCAAAACGCATCGGCGTATAACAATAACAAACATGCGTTGCCTGCGGATCCGCCGTAACACCCTTGGCATACGCGCTGCTGGAGCTGATGACCAAATCGTAACCCCGCAGGTCGATCGACCTCATGGCTAACGGGTACAGCCAGAAAAAATGCTTGAATCGTTTAAAAATGCCGGGAATATGCTGCATCCAAGTGGTCCGGATGTCGGCGTCCTGCAGCTCCCGCAGCAGTTTGTTCCGATCCGCGATCGTCGTGTAAATCGGAGCTTCGGGAAACAGTTGGTGGAGCATCGCCACAACCCTTTCCGCTCCCCCCATTTGATTCAAATAATCATGAACGATAGCCACCCGCATCCCATTCATGGGGAGACCTCCTTGCCGACGCTTTTGTCGAATTTCAATTTATTTTTCGCCTGAGCCGATACGATCTCTTGGTATACCGCTTCGACTTTCTCGACAGTCCGCTCGATCGTAAAATGCTCTTTCACCCGTTTGAGCGCAATTCGTTCCATATCTCGCTTGAGATTCTGGTATGTAAGCAATCCGGCGGCATGCTTCGCGAGATGCTCTACGTCACCTACCTCGTACAATAATCCGCTCGTCCCGTTCTCGAGAATTTCGCGGGGTCCTCCCGCATTTGTTGCGATAATGGGAAGCGATTGGGACATTGCCTCGATGATGACGCGACCGAACGGCTCATTGTCCGAGCATAACAATAGAAGATCCGCCGCCGAGCAAATCTCCAGCACATCTTCGCGAAACCCCGTAAAGCGCACTCTATCGACCAACTGCAAGTTTTCTACCAGTTGGCCGAGCGAGCTGCGGTACGTTTGATTTTCTTCTCTGAATTTCGGCTCGCCGACCACCCACAAGTACACGTCCATTCCATCTTGAATCAGCCGGTGGGCGGCGCGAATCGCGTCCTCCTGCCTTTTCCAAGGAGCAATCTGGCCGATGATAACCAGGACATGGCTTTGCGGCGGCGTATTCAACTGTTCGCGAATGTTTCGCCGATGAAACGTCTTCTCTTCCGGCGTCATCTCGCGAATGGATACGCCATTGTGAACCAAGTAAAGTTTGTTCTTCAGTTTATCCGTGTCAAAACCTTGAATGACTGAATTCGAGATGCATAAGATTGCACTTACCGCAGTGGAGGCCAACTGCTCAATCGCTTTCCCGATCGCACCATTCGGCGGGTTGTCGCGAACGTGCCATACAACCGGAAGACGGTGCATCCAACAGAAGAGGGCGGCCATAATACCCGCGCGCAAAGAGTTGGCGTGGATGATATCCATACGGTGCTTGCGAATTTGTTTGGCGAATAAATAACCCGCCCAGAGCATCCCAAGCATGTGCAGAAGCAGCAGCAGCGGGTTTCTCGTCAACCTCGCCCGGTAGCTCGGGATGCCCACCGTCTCCAGGCCGTGATCACGGGCCCTTTGAAGCAGTTCGCCTTCCGGGGCAAACAGCACGGGCTTTGCCTGTTTCAAATGCTTCGCCGTTAGCAATAGGCTGATCTCCGCACCGCTCACATCGCTCGTGTGGTTGTAAAAGGCTATGTTCATCGCAATGAAACCTCCTTCCGTTCCGCCACGGCATGTTCGAACACGTTGGTAATCTCTTTCGCGGCCCGCTCCCAAGTGTAGTGCTGAAGCACGTAATCGATACAAGCATCCCTCGACGGGATGGCGACTTCACCCCGCAATACGGAACCGATTTTATCGGCCATCGCTTCCGGCGAGCTGTCTTGAAAAAGCAGATTCGGAGAAAGACCCTCCAAAATTTCTTTCGTCCCCCCGTACGGCGTTCCGAGGACCGGAGTTCCGCAAGCCAGCGCCTCTACGGTAACTAGGCCGAAGCCTTCGAGCGTCAAAGTAGGGACAATGCTTAAATCGGCGGCTTGGTACCAGCGAACCAAATCTTCATTGGACACTCTGCCGAGAAAACGCACCCGCGCGCCAAGGCCATATTGCTTCACGAGCTGCTCCAGCGGCTCGCGGAGCGTCCCACCGCCAGCAATATACAGTTCCGCTTCCGGCGACTGGGCGGTAACCTGCCGCATCGCTTGAATCAGATGATCAATACCCATGCGGTTGACAAGCCGCCTCGCACAGAACATCACCTGCTTCTCTTCGCCTAAACCGAGTTCCTGTCGAAGCCGCCTGCGGTCCGGGGCAGGACGGAACCTTTGCAAATCCGGCGCGGCCGGAATCCGGTGAATGCGATTTTGGTTGATGCCGTAATCGTTGGACAGGAGCTGCTTGAAGTAATCGCTAAGAACGATAAACCGGTCCGAACGGCGGTATGCGAGCAGCTCCACCTGCTTCTTCATTTCATAACGCAGCGTTTGCCCGATTCGGTGTCCTTTGTCCTCCACGAGCGACTCCTGCGCCCATGGCCCCTGAAAATGAGTTACGATCGGAAGAGAAGAGGGAAGCTGATTACGGGTAATCAGCGAGGAATACAGGGCGAAATGCGGGTTGAATATATCGGGACGCTGCCGTGTCACCGCCCCGCCGATCACTTGCCGGAATGCTTTCATCCGCGCCCAGGTCCCGATCTTCCCCGGCTCGCTGACAACGTCGTTAATGTAGTCCGGAGCGGTCGTTCGTTCGCCAAACGCCGTAATGTATCCTTCCACCTGATGGCCATGCCGCCTCATCGCTTGGAGATAATCCGCAAAATAACGGTTCAAACCGCCTGGTGTATGTTCAATCCAACCCATACCGGTTGCGAGAATTTTCATAGTTGCCGTTCCTCCTTCTAAATCCGGGCTTATTCAATACCTTCGTCAGCCATGCCCTGACCGTAGACGTGTGCGCTTCGGTAAATGTCGAGACGATCCATGCGTAAACAATAATGGCCATTGCCAGGAGAACGCCGAGACAAACGTGCCAAAGATCCGGCTGCCATGTTCCCCAGCGACCATCGCCGATCGACACGCGGAGAAAGTTGATGACAGGATAATGCGTCAAGTAGAGCGTATAGGAAAATCCGGCAAGAAACGTATGAACATTGAATACTTTCGTATTCACCGACTTCGGTTCATTGCAGCTATGCAAAATCACGTAGATCAAGGAGGCGAAACAGATGGAAACGGCAAGCTGCGGCACGAATCGTTGCACCAGATCCGCATCGCTTTGGTGAAGCAACGCTTTGTCCGCAAGCATAACCAAACCTGATAAGGCTGCCGTCACAGGCACGCCCAAGCGGAATAACCATTCCTTGCGAATCCTGATTTGGGGCAGCAGCACTAACAAAGCGCCGAGCAGCCAGATAAGGAAGTACATCATAATCGCTTGACCGAGCATGATGCTCATCCCAACGGTTATGCAGCCGTATAAAATCTTGGAAAGTCGGGTCCGCGAGACGAACGTAAGAACGAGACACGGGAACAACATGTAGTACCAGAACTCGTAGCTTAAGCTCCACAGCGGCAAATTACCGCCGTAATTCGGAAAGAAAATGCCTTGCAGGAAAAATAAGTTGCCTGCGAAGTCGGACCATTTCATGTTATCGGTAAAATAATCGGACTGAGGATATATAAGTAACTGCGTTTGTGCCCATATGGAAGTAAGAATCAGAGCGGAAATCAAGACAAGCCATAAGCGAGTAAAACGATTAATCAAATACGTCTTCCAGGAAAACGTCCCGCTGCGAATCGCTTTAAGCACGCTGGCGGAAATGAAGAAACCGCTCAATACAAAAAACAACATGACGAACTCATACCCCATGCTCGTCAACAAATACGCGGCCTTGACCAGCAAATGTTTGTGCTCCACGCCGTTGAACCCTTGAAACAACACGGGTCTAAGATGGTAGATCATCACATATACCGCCGCAAACCAGCGCAAGGCATCCAAATATCGCGAAGCCTTGCTATCCGAGTGCAAATTGAACAATCCCACGTCGTTCTTCCGCTTCATCTTGGCTTCTCACCCGCTCAATGAATAAATGAATTCGAATCAATCACGCGCATTACCCGGATCTCTCACCCTGAATGGAACTCCACACAGGCGAAAGCAATTGAGCATAGTACGCGACACGTTCCTGTATATCGTATTGCTGAGCTGCCGTTATCGAAGCTTCGGCCATATGAATCCGGTAATCGTCGTCATGCTTGAGGCGCAGAATTTGTTCAGCCAGCGCTCCAGCGTCTCTTGCCGGCGTAATCAATCCGCTTCGCCCCTGCTCAATCGCGTCTTTCATACCCGTTGCATCGCTTACGATCGTCGGTATCCCCGTTGCCATCGCCTCCAGCGGAGCGAGGCCAAATCCGTCATTGACCGCGGCATGAACGCAGAGATGCGAATTTCGTAACGAAGGAATCGGGTCTCCCGCCCCCAGCTTGATCCGGACTCCCGCCTGTTGATATTGTTCGATAAGCGAGCGGATTTTTCTCCAGCCGATGCCTCCAAACAGCGTGATCTCGATTTCCGGATCGCCTGTTCTTTTCACCGCCTCGAGCACGTAGGGAACTCCTTTGAGCAGCGACACTTGCCCGACGGATATGATCCGAAACGGCTCTCCTTTCATCCTCGGAACAAGGCTCGCTTGACCCGGCAGCGGGTGGAACCGCTTCGTATCAACCCCCAGCGGTGCAAACAACAACTTTTCCGGTTTCATGCCTTGCCGGAGGAAGGAATCCATCTGCATTCGGGAGGCGACGGTAATATAATCGGCAAGCTCGTATTCTCTTAGGACCCGCTCGACCCAAGACGGATGAAACGGCGAGCCTTTCATCTTATATGTACGATGCTCCAGGCTCGTATCCGAGAACAATGCCGCCACATGCGTCGTTGCGGCTTCCAAAACGGTGATTCCTCCAAAACGGCGAACCTTGCGAAAGCTATTCTCCGCGTACCCCGGGAACGTATGGTAGATGACCGGCGAACTCGGCAGCTTCTCGCTTACGTATCGGTCAAAATGAACGGTATCCCAATACACTTTCGTTGCCGGAAGCCACCGGACCGGAGTATACTTGATCCATTTCTGCCACGATGGCGCAGGAATCGTTATCGTACTGCCGGAGACGGCTGATGAGGATGTAAATACTTCGGCACGGCCGCCGCTATGCCTCACGGATTCGTATACGAAATTCAAGTGTCCTCCCAAGCCGCCTTCTCCGAGACCGGCGGAGCAGCCCATCAGCACTTTATGCACCGGTCCTCACTCCTTCTTCTATCGCTTCTACAAGGTTGATACGGGTAATGCCGGGTCTGCGATCATTCGCACTCGGATGTCTAGGCTCCGTGATGATGCTTTTGATCGTATCGGCCAAATGCTCTGCATCGGCACGTCTTGCTACATATACGCCGTCCATGAAGTCCGCCCACTCAGGGAGACCTCCCGAATCAAATACGACAACCGGCTTGCCCATCGTTCTTGCTTCCGGCACCACCAAGCCGGCCGGTTCGGGATAAATGGAAGGAACGACGAGGACGTCCGCATTTACATACCACGCATGAATATCCTTACCTGGGATCCATCCTGCAAAGTTCACGTGCTCCGACAATTCGAGTTGTGCGGACAGTTGCTCCAGTTCCGGTTTGTACCACCCTTCGCCGATGATGGAACATTCGACTTGAATGCCTTTTTGAAGCAGCAGCCGCACCGCTTGGATTAAATATTGAACGCCCTTAGAGTAAACGAGCCGTCCAGCGTAAAGAAGCTTGATTTCGTTACGGGGCTTCGGCAGCAGGAGCGGACTCCATTCCCCGAATTTGGCCAACGTATTGTCGAATATACGGATTTTGGAAGCGGCGATGCCCTCGATCACCAAAAATTGCCGGATCGCCTTACTGACCGCAAATACTTCGGTGCACCGCTGAAGCGCGGCGACCATAGCCTGGTGCAGCGTCAACGATTGGATCGCCTTTACCGGGGAAATATTCGTCCCGCATTTCCTTGCGTACCAGTTCACCAGACACGAAACGCTTCCGCGCTTCATACACAACGCTTCGTTGTCTCTGTACATCCGCAGCCCCGACGGACACATCACCCCGTGCACCGTAGCGATCGTCGTATATTTACGGGCCAAGCGCTCCACAATTTTGGCGGTGTGCGGGATCGTGTGCCAAACGATCAAGTCGGGCTTGAAGTCTTCGGCATACGTCATCCATTGATTCACATCGTCGGGGATGGACACCGCATGAAACGGCTCCTCGCCCCAACTGTCGTTATAATTCACTTTTAACGCCGCCAGCGTCGTCACATGACCTTTCTTCGCCAGCTGCACCGAAAAGTCGTAAATGAAGCGCTCCAGTCCGCCCGCTGAATTGAACTCGTCGGCAATTTGCAGTATTCTCATAACGCCCCCCGCTTGTGATCCGCATAATAACCGCGCAATGCGTGCGATAGCATATCGGTCAGTTTTTCCGATAACGCTTCGTCCGAGTAGTGCTGCTGGTATAAAGATCGGGCGCCTTTCTCGAGCCGCTTGCGCACAGAATCGCGTTCCAATACGCAGCGGATTTGTTCCGCCAGAGCGGATTCATCCCGATCGCCTGCCAGCAGAACGTTTTCCCCATGAATAAATTCAGGGTCGGTTTCCGAGCCGTTAATCGCTACGAGCGCGCGCCCGCTTCTCAAATAGGCCGCCACGACCGTTCGTCTGCCTGAAGGTCCCGACGATTCGACGAAGACGTTCACCACGCTGCCGTACAAGATGTCGCTTAATTCGTCATCGTCTACAAACCCGCGGATCACGAGACGCTCCGCAAAACCTTGCTCCTCCGCATACCGCTTAATCTCCGCCACTCTGGAGGCTTTTACATTAAAGCCTCCGACCAGTACAAGTCTCAATTCTTTATGTTTTCCCGCCAAACCAGCAAACGCCCAAACCAGCTCTTCAAGCCGCTGCAGCTCGGATAACGTTCCGAACCAGGTGATATAAGGCCAGGGATAACGCGGCGTTCTTAGCGCATCGTCTTTTCGGCCGCTCACGTTTCCTGCCGGAATTCGGTAAATCTTGCCGTTCCAAAAGCGTTTGAGCGCATGTTCGCGCTTATGGTTCGTTACGATTTGAAACCGACTGGAGCCGCCGATCAACAGCAATTGAATCCGATGACACAAGGCAAGCAGCAATTGCTTCGGCTTAAAGCTCCAATCATAGTGCAGCTCGTGCATAAAGCTGACCACTGGGACTTTGTATACGCATTTGATCCAAAGCGGAAGCAGCGCCGCAAAAGGGGCGACGCCGGCTTTCCCCCACATATGGGGCACATATTGAAACAAGACGACATCCGGCTTTTTCCGTTTGCAAATATAAGACAGCTGCCGAATGAAGTCGGGGTAGTTGACGTATTCGAAAATATCCTGGTCGTCGATATTTAATGGTTTCGCAAGCGAACGTTCTGCCGTCTGCTGACACAACACGGTTACAGAACTACAGTTTTGTTTAAACAGATCGCGTATTAATTCTGTATGGTCGGAAAGGCCGTTGCGTATGGGGGAGAAATATTTGGTCAGAATCAAAACGTTCATTTCGTTGTACCACCTAACTATCGATCTTGGCTATGCTCTCGTCGTTCAGTCGCCGATGACACTCGGTTGTTTGCGCCCGCGCTGCAGTTTGTTCTGCACCAATCGCAATGCGGAGACAAACGGTCCGGGATAAAAGCGTAACAGGCGATGCCAGCCGATACCGAGGCTTGCACACCGGTACAGCACTACCGCCCATTTCACCAGCGCGATGATCATGACGCCCAGAGCTGCGCCGACTCCGCCCAGCCACTGAAGCAGGAGGAATGCCGTCGTTCCGCCGGTGACCAGCCCTGTAATTTCCGCATAGGTCACATAATTGAACTTGCCTTCCGTCGACAAATAATTGATCATTACGACATAACCGACATTGAGCGGTGCGCATATAAGCAGGATTTGCCCCATCAAGCTCGCTTCCGCATACTCGGAGCCGTATACGAACGGGAGCAGGAAGGGCAAAACGAGCGCCACGCATATAGCGAGCGAGAACGTTCCATAGAACAACGTTCCGTGAATGCGTTCCACCTGCCGCTGCCTCTGCTCTTGCTGCATATCCATCAGCTTCGGAAACAAGTATGTCCCCAAGGCGCCGACAAGGACAGACGGAAGCATGGTGGCGACGCTCACGGAAACGGTATATAAGCCCAAAGTGTACGTAGTGAGAAATAAGGAGATGATCAGCTGATCCAAATTGCTGCCGAACGTCGAAACGATGAAGCTGGCGTAAATTTGAATTCCTTTCGTGAACAGCTCACGCGCTGCCCGAAACACATTCGCAATGCGCGGACGAATCACTTTCAACACCCATCCCAATGAGATGATAAACATCGCCAATGACCAGAACAGACTGCAAATGATGAAGTTTCGGACGGAGTAGTCGTGCGAGAGCAAAAGACCGCAAATGATCGTCAGCGTCCCTACCGGATTTAAGATCCGCAGGGTTAACACTTTGCCAAACAAATTTTGTGTCTGCAGCGTACCGATCAAACCGTCGGACAATAGCCCTAGCGGCAAAGTGATCATGGAAATTTGAGCGAGTGCAATGACCTTATCCGACTGACCGGAAAGCAAGACGGGCACGAGGAATTCGCCTGCAACCACGCCGACGACGCCGATGAACGTCCCGATCAGCAAATAGGTGCCGAAATATTCCCTCTGCTTCTCGGGAAACTGTTTGCCTAAATATATGACAGCTCCAGGCAAGCCGATTGTGAAAAGAATAGTGAACAAGCCGCTCCAGCGCGTCGCCGTCGCCAGTTCGCCCCTCCCCTCCGGTCCCAAATACCGCGCACTAAGGATGCCCGTAATCAAATTAATGGCAATTACCAAAATGTTCACACCAAGGCTGGACAAAAAAAGTTTTTTCATACGTTACCTTTGCTCTGCCGTCTTCACGAGTCTTCTTGCTTCGCCAAACGGAGTGTCGATCGATTCGTAAATGTTCACGACCAAATGACTTAGAAGCTGATCCGTGCGAATATTTTCGAACATAAACGACTGTTTCCCGCTCACCAGGCGATTGACGCCGGTGAAAGAAACCGTTTCCGAGCCAATCACTCTTCCTTGGCTGTCGGCAAGCTCGATTCGCATTTTGGAGAAATTTTGGTCCACTACAATGTTGTCAAGCCGTTTGATATCCAGATCCAAATTCATTTTATACCTGTATTTTCCGGCATCGTATAAAGTCGAGACGGTCCAGTAATTGAGCTTGGATTCGAACGGATAAAATTTCAGTATGCCGTCGTCTGTCTCTTTCTGGATCTGGGTTTGGTAGGATGCGATCGGAATGCGGTATGGCGCTGCGGACTGTCCGTCGAGCAGGTTCATCGTCAAATTGCTGCCTTTCTCGGAATTCGGCAAATTGAACGAGTAACTGATCACATAGCTCAAGTTCGGCGCCAGTTCCTGGGCTGCAGCGCTTTGCCTTGCTCCAATATAACTATACCCTTCCGCTGTCCGGAGCTCGGCCATGAAAGGTGGTACGGGCAGCGGCCGGTCGGTCTGATTTTTCAGCTTGAACTTGGCGATGGCCATCTGGTAACCTTCTCCCTCGGCTCCGTGCATATGCAGCTCGACCATCGAAACCTCGATGCCTTGCTGTATCAAATTGTTCAACGGATCCAGCGGGATGGATCCGCCCGGTGAAACGGGTTGCGGCTGCCCGCTTAAATTGGCGGTTTTCTCGTCGAGACGAATGGTCAATCGCCCGATATTGTATTCGAGGACCGTTTTATCCCCCTGGACAAAACTTTCCTGATTCAATATCGTCAAGCTCTTGAGAACCGTATCGTTTTCGAGTGGTATCGCATAAAACAATTGCTGCTTCTCCCCGGGTTCGATCGTTACTTCCCCGACAGGAGCGATCCGCTTCGCATGGTATACTTTTTTGTCGGAATTCCCGTCAATTTGGATCGCAGGCAGCGTTTCCTTCAATACGCCTTTGTTTTCGGCGAGCAGAGCCACGATAGCGACGGGACCTTGTGCACTGTTTTGGTACACTAATTGAATCGGCGTAAAGCGCAAGCCCAAGGATAGCACGGGAATGGCGAACGGCTGCTTCCAGGCCACAGATTGGCCCTCGGCCGCCAGAGACGCCTGGTTACCGTTCCACTGGCTCGTAACGGGAATGGTTAGCACGGTCTTCTCTTTGATCGGATATTCAAACTCGTCGATATCGACCCAATAAAGCGAAGTCAGACTAAAATCATCGTTGCGGTCCAACACGATGACATAACTGAGCTCGACTTTTTCCTGCGGCTGTATCGCTGCCGCATTCGACTCGCTGGCGCGAAGCGTGTACTCGTTGCCGCTGCTGGTCTTCACCCTTAGTGCATATTCGGGGACCCGGGTCATGCGATCTCCGCTGTTGAACAAACGAAGGACGACGCCGATTCGCGTTCCACTCGCTGTCCGTTCGTTGAGCACGCTCTTGACCTCTACCTCCACCGAATCGGTCAGTGCATACCGCTGTACCGCAGCCGACGCGGATTCCGTTTCATTCGCCATTACATATACGCTTGCGGACGATGGAGTGATCAAAGAGGCGCAGATTGCGACAGAAGCGACGATTTTAAATAAATGATGTCTCACAGCTCGGGCCCTCACTTTTTCACTTGGTTACCGGCCGTAGCCAGTTGTACCTTCTCTTTATCTTTCAATTGATTCGGATCGGAGGTAACGAGCATCTCCCCTTCTCGCACACCCGATAGCACTTCTTGACTAAGTTCGTCGTCGCTGATGCGGCCGAGCTCTACCTTACGCCGTTCTACGGTATCGTTAACGGCAACGAACACAAAATTTTCGTCGCCCTTCTTCAGTATGCTTGCGACCGGCACGGACAGAACGATCTGCTCGTCTTCTGTCGTGAGCTGCACCCGCGTTTTCATTCCAGGTTTGAACTTCAGGTCGCGATTCGGAACTTCCAAGCTAAGCTCGTACCCTTTGGTCTGGGGATCGATGACGCTGGACAGGAAACTCACATTCGCTTTTGCCTTCTCCGTCGTTCCCGGAAGATAGTAAGTAAGTTCATTTTTGCCCCGCACCAATCGGGCGGCTTGCTCCGACAGCTGCGCTTTGATCTTAACCGGGTCGATGCGTTGAATCAGCCCGATTTTGCCTCCCTTTCCGGCCGGCATGCCCTTGTCCAGCAGCAGTTCGGTCAGAATGCCGTCGGCCGGCGCTTTCACTTCGAGCCCGGAAGCGAGTTCGTCGAACTGCTGCAGGCTCAATTGCGCCTCCTTCAGCTGCGTCTGCAGCGGAGTCAACGAATCCGTCGTTTCCAAAACTTTCAGTTTTTGCTTTAAAAACTGAATGTCCAGCTGCGCATTGGCGAGTTGATTTTCCGCCTGCTGCACCTGCAGCTTTTTGGCGACGCCCGCTTCGTAGTCATTGAGCGTTTTATTCCGGGTCCGCGTCAGTTCTAAAATGCCCTGCTCCGCCTTCTTTATTGAATTGAGGAGCTCCGTTCTACCCATTTCTTTTTCGCTCCGCGCACTGCTGATGGCGTCTTCGGCTTTCTTTACGGCAAGCGCCAATTTTTCCCGCTCAAATTTCGCATCCCTGGAAAACAATCGGACGATGACATCGCCTTCCTTGACGCTATCCCCCCGTTTCTTCAACACTTCTTCTACGATCCCGTCGGTCTGGGCAAGCACATCGAATTGAAGGGAGGCTACAAATTCCGCAGATTGTTCCGGCGACTCTCCGATCTTTAGTTTGGTTAGTTTCAACGTCTTGATACTCTTGAGCTGCTGCTCTTGGGCCAAAGCCTCTTTCTCCGGTTGAAATACCCGGATTGCCGAGCAGCCGACAATAACGGACAAGCTGATGCCTAATACGGCAACCGTCTTTATGTTGCGGTATACGGCTGTTTTACGGCGTTGACGCTGTTTTCGCATTTCAAAAGTTCCCTCCTGCGTTTTAATGTCAGCACATCCAAATACCCTATGCTAAGCCATACAATGGCACATGTTGAGTAATTGCCTCCAATCGACCAGCCGCCCAGCGTCGCAAGCAAAATCCCCAAGATGATCAGCCCCATCGTGCCCGATCTGGCTTCCCTGAACGCCATGCGCAGCGCTTCCCAAATAATAAGTCCGTAGATGATTCCGCCCGGAAGACCGTTGGAAATCATCATGTTGCTTAAGTCGACTTCCGAGCTATGTCCCGTGTTCGACAGCTTCATCCCGGCCAAGGTCGTACTCCCTAAACCGTAGCCGACCGGCATCGTAAAGCCTTTCATCAACCCGGTTAGAAGCATATTGATATGGATCATCGCCGTCGAATGCTCCTCATCGAACGGATTGGCGAGGCCGTTGACTTGGTGTGCGATAAGCGCGCTGCCCGACGTATCGATCCTGGTAATCGCCGAAAACGCAAGCACAAGCACTCCGGCCATCACGATCGCCGCAAGCCACCGGGTAGAAGTTTTTTTCGCGCTTACTATTGTTACTACGGCGATAGCGAACGAGGTAAGAAATACCGGCGTTCGCGCCGATTGCATGAACATGGCGTACATCAATAACGGTAAAACGAGAATGGCAGCAAGCTTTACAATGAGCTTCCCCCGAAGCAGGGACACCCAGGTGATGACGATGGAAATAACGAGATAAATCGTGTACTCCGCCCCGTTGGTAAAAAAGGAAAAGGCTCTCGATTCGTCCTCGCTGACCATCAGTGCAGCGTAGCCGGCAATGTCAATCCAGGTTTCTTCAAACGACAAAAAACCATAAAAAATTTGTTTCAATCCGTAGATCGCGCTAATGACGCCTATCGCGCAAACCGTTCCGAAAATAAACTTGACCCAGCGTTCATTAAAATGAATGCGGGTCAGCACCATCCAGAACAACGGAACGACATAAAAAATCACGCCCCCGAGTCCGGTTAAAATGCTTCCCTGCAGCGGGTTGAAAATTTGCAGCACATCGATTAGCAGCATCCAGCGAACAAGCCTGAACAAGCGGGTATCGTCTTCTTTGTCAATGGGCTGCCTCCGAATATAAGTCCAATATACCCAATATGACCCGAGCAGCATGATCATGGCAGGCGCAAGAACGACCAGCGGATCAAACGAACTCCACCCGGAAGAAGGAATTAACGCCCTCCGGAAAAAGCCCATGAACGGGAGGTACAGCAGCAGCCCGAACAGCATCCATCTCGGATACCGAATGCTGAGCGCGATAAAGATCAGACTGATGGAAGCGAAAAAAATCATTCTGATTTTGGACGGGTCCATCACGGTCCGGCCAATAGCATATCCGCAAACGCAAAACAGAACCATGCCGGCTGCGATCCTAACAAGGCGAATTTCCTGAATTCTTTGCATCAGAGCATTCAACTTCATGCGCCCACTTTCATCAAAATTACACGACATTGAAGAAAATCATTCTATTGTATGTATTATCGTAAGCCATACCGTGGCGCTGCACGAGCAGCCGGTTCAAGCTTCGGTTGCTATCAAAGTTAGCGTTCATCAATCGAAGAGGCCGTCCGCGCGACGGGACCGCCTCTTCACCGGACCGTATGCTATTCGTTTGCATACACATAACCGGCGGTGCCTTTCATTCCAATTCCGATTCCTATATACTCCAATTCGTCATGTTCCGACACGTTCAGAGCGTTCCGGCCGTCGATCACAAGCGGCCGCCGCATGACCGATTTTAATTTTCCGATATCCATACTTGTGTACTCGGGCCATTCCGTTATTAGCAGGGCAGCGTCCGCCTGCGACAGTGCCTCCAGTATTCCCCCGGCGAAATGCACCGAATCCGGAAGCAGGGCGGCGGCTTTGCGCATGGCTACCGGGTCATGGACCCGGACCTTCGCTCCGGCGGCCACCAGCGTCCGGATCAGCGGAATGCTGGGAGCTTCCCGCAGATCGTCCGTTCCCGGTTTGAAAGATAATCCGAGCACCGCGATCTGTTTGCCTGCCAGTTCGCCGAGCTGCTCATACAATTTGTGTATCATAATAAACTTCTGGGACTGATTGACCTCGATGACAGCGGACAGCAGTTTAAAGTCATATCCGTTGGTGTCTGCAATGAATTGCAACGCCCGCGTATCTTTCGGAAAGCAGCTTCCTCCGTAACCGATGCCCGCTTGCAAAAAGGAAGGACCGATGCGCGGATCGGCGCCGATAATTCCTGCCACTTGCCGCACATCGGCTCCGACCCGGTCGCAAACGTTGGCAATTTCATTGATAAAGCTGATCTTCATAGCGAGAAACGCATTGGCCGCATATTTAGCCAGCTCCGCGCTTCTGCGGTCGACCCGGATATAGTCGGGCAGGGAATAACCGTCGGGGCGTCCGGTAAGCAGCGGTGACTCGAAGCTCTGATTAAGAACAGCGGCATATAGTGTTTCCAACACGTCGCTTGCAGCCTGTTCTCCTCCTACGACGATCCGCTCCGGATAAAAGGTATCGAAAAGCGCACGTCCTTGTCGGAGGAACTCCGGGTTCGAGACGACCATGACCCGATTCGCCAACCCGGCTTCCTTGACTTTGCGATCGATCTGATCGCCGGTTCCTACGGGAACCGTACTTTTGTTAATCAATACGGTCGGTTTGCTCTTCATCCGCAAATAGCCGATCGTCTCTTCCACAGCCGAAAATAAAAATGTCAAATTGGGCGAACCGTCTTCGTTAGCCGGCGTTCCTACGGCAAAAAAGACGACATCTGCGTCCATAACCGCTTCCCAGGCGGAACTGGTAAAACGGATATGATCGGGCCGCATATGAATCAATTCATGCAAGCCCGGCTCGTAGAAAGGCATAATTCCCTGCGACAACTGCTCGACTTTTCGGTCGTCCGTGTCGACGCAAGTAACCTCGTGATTCAAATAAGCGAGCGATGCGCCTGTAGTGAGTCCCACATAGCCGGTTCCTATTACCGTTACTTTCATATAAGCTCTCCTGACGGAAAAAGATGAAGTTCAATAAGCGTTGTTCGGAAACAGCATGACCCAAACGGTTTTGAAGATCAGCTTGATGTCGAACCAAATGGTGCGATTTTGAATGTAGTACAAATCAAGCTCGACCATTTGCTCAAAGGAAAGCCCGTTCCTTCCGCTAACTTGCCACAGTCCGGTGCATCCCGGGATAACCGTCAAGCGCTGCCTGTCATAGGCCGAATACTGCTCGACTTCCCGAGGCAGCGGCGGCCTTGGGCCTACCAGACTCATGTCGCCCTTTAGCACGTTCCACAACTGCGGCAGCTCGTCCAAACTCGTCACGCGCAGTATTTTGCCGATTTTCGTAATCCGAGGGTCGTCTTTCATTTTAAACATCGCGCCTTGAATTTCGTTCTTATCCATTAATTTGTTCAGCAGTTCCTCTGCATTCCAGACCATCGATCGGAATTTGTACATATAGAAATGCTTCCCGTCTTTGCCGACGCGGATCTGCCTGAAAAAGACAGTTCCTTTCGGGTCCTCGAGCTTGATCAAAACCGCAATCGCGAAAAACAAAAAGGTGCAAAGCAAGAGGCCGACGCATGATGCCGCAACGTCCAGTATTCTCTTCATCAGCACATAGTTTCTCTGCTTGGCAGCAAGCTGTCTTAGCGAACCATCCTGATAATACGTTCGAGAACTGAGCACTTCCCCTTTATCGGAATAATTCGACATGGTACCAAACTCCTTCTATCCGATGACATTGGGAAGGGAATTTTTGTCCAGCATCGTCTCGAGCGCGTGCAAAAGCGGCCCGCGAAGCTCAGGATTATGCAGTGCAAAATCCAATGTTGTCAGTATAAAACCGAGTTTTTCCCCAACATCGTAACGAATACCCTGGAAATGATAAGCGTAGACGTTCTGAATCTCATTCAATCTTTGAATCGCATCAGTCAACTGGATCTCGCCGCCGGCTCCTTCTTCCTGAAGATCGAGAAAGCGAAAAATTTCAGGCGTAAGAACGTAACGCCCCATGATGGCTAAATTGGATGGCGCTTTGCCCGGGAGCGGTTTTTCGACAAAATGCTTTACTTGGTATAAACTGCCGATTTTTGTCAGCGGGTCGATAATGCCGTACCGCTGGGTTTCATTGTCGGATACCGGTTGCACGCCGATAACCGAACCGCCGGTGTTTTCAAACTGATGGATCAGCTGCTTCAGGCAGGGTGTATCCGATTGAACGATATCATCGCCGAGTAATACGGCAAACGGTTCGTCGCCGATAAATCTTCTGGCACACCATACTGCGTGTCCGAGTCCTCTCGGTTCTTTTTGACGTATGTAGTGAATTTCCACTTTGGACGACCGGCGCACTTCTTCCAGAAGCTTGACTTTTCCTTTTTCCGCCAAATTCGTTTCCAGCTCAAAGGCATGGTCGAAATGGTCTTCGATCGCACGCTTTCCTTTGCCGGTTACAATAATGATGTCTTCGATTCCCGACTCAATCGCTTCCTCAACAATGTATTGAATGGTGGGCTTGTCGATAATCGGAAGCATTTCTTTTGGCATCGCTTTTGTTGCCGGCAAAAAACGGGTTCCAAGCCCTGCGGCCGGAATAATCGCTTTTCTTACTTTCATTCCTTTTCCCTCCATACTGCGAATTTGTCTGTTTCTAATAAAACGCCTAACTTTGCTGTCTTATCGCTAAAGATAAAACAGCATAGCTAGACTTTTTATAAGATAAGGGCATCTAACCCCTCCTCACGCCACACCCTTGACAATCAATGTCTAAGGTTATCGCAACCCACAGCATGGCCGAGTGCCTACAGTGATAAAGGTGCAGTAGACTTTACCTTCGGTGGAACGAAACAAACCGCGTAAAATTATATATTTTTAACCGTAACCTTGTTCAACAAAATGCCTACAAGCTGTGCAGCCGCATGAGTCAGCTCTTCCTTCAGCCTTTGCGCAGCCGCCGGTCTCACTTTACCGTATTCCATCACGAGAAGAACGCCGTCGCATTTTGCCGCCATGATCTTCGCATCGATAAACTTTTGCGCCGGAGGCGTGTCGACGACGATGACGTCAAAGTGTTGTTTCAAATCTTGCATCAGCAAATCCATTTCAGCAGAAGCGAGCTGTTCGGGCGCATTCAGAGGAGAAGGTCCCGCCGGGATGTACATAAGGCCCGGGTATGCCGAGTTTTTAACGATATCCCCATACGGAGCTTGCTTTGCCAAATATTTGCTTAATCCGACATGGTTCGAATCCCCGAACGTGACGTGGGTGGAAGGATTGCGAAAATCCGCATCCAGAACGACAACCTTCTTGCCTGCTTTCGCATACGCCATGGCAAGATTGAGGCAACTCGTCGTCCGTCCTTCCCCCGCGTTTCCCGATAATACCGCCAAGCTTTGCATGCCGTTCTTTTTGATCGAGAAATCCAAATTCACTTTCAGTTCCGTGAAAGCTTCATCCACTTTAGGGAGCAGTTCAAGACGATCCTTCAGCTTTGGCATAATGCGGTTCACCTACCTGCTTTCTGGGAGATATAGGTTTGTACGTTGTCAATTGCTTCGCTTTTACCTTGGAGACAGTCGTCAGGACGTGCACGCCCATCAGCTTTTGAATATCTTCCTTCGTTTTGAGCGTGTCGTCCAAGTATTCAAGCAGGAATGTTATTCCCGCTGCAAACAGCAATGAAACGGCGGCGCTAATCAAGATGTACTGATAAGACCGTTTATTGACCGGTGTCGGAGAATCGTCGGGGTTGGCCGAATGCAGTATGGTTACATTGTTCACTTTCATGATTTTCGGAATCTCGCTCTGGAATACCGAGGAGACGGCATTTACGATTTTCGCGGCTCTTTCATACGAGTAGTCCAGCACGGATAGCGTCATGACCTGCGTATTATTGACCGACTGCACATTGACCAAGCTGCTGAGAAGCTCAGGCGTAAGCCCCAGTTCAGGATACCGTTGAGTGACTTTATCCATAATGGCTGGGGATTTGATAATTTCTTTATATGTATTAATCAACAAGATATTAACGCCCAATGCGGACAGATCCATCTGCTCCCGTCCCATCTGCTCGATCTCCACCGTCTTGTTGACGATGAACTTGGTCGATGCTTGATACAGAGGCGTGTAGTACGTGTAACTGTAGACCGCAGTCGTCAGCGTCGCGATGATTACGCACAGCACGATGAGCAAAAGCCTCTTCTTTAAGATCAAAAAATACTGTTTAAGCTCCATAATTAACCTCCAACGATTAGCTTCATACTGAACTGACGCCTTCCTCACCTTGTCAGATACATAACGTATCATCCACTTCCCTAACTCTATGATACATTTTGTATCTTGTCAATGGTTTTTGCTACTTTTTAGTACTTTTTATTCAATTATCGTCTAAAACGAATAACCTACTAGACAACATAGCTGGGTTCGATTATAATGATTCTCGTGATACACTTCGTATCAAAAGGAGGTGAAACCATGCAAAGAAAGCTCTATTCCAAGCCTGTTGTTTTGCACCACGATCTGATTACTTTCGAAACGTTGCTATCTTGTAAACCTCCTAACATGCCTGGGGTGAACCTGAACACGGGTGCAGCCATATGCCTGAAGCCGGACGGTACGTATTTCCCACGTTAATTTTTCAAGCCGAGAAGAGAGCAGGACGAACAATCGCTCCTGTTCTCTTCTTTTCGTCCAAAAAAAAAGCCTCGAACGGTTATCCGAGACTTACACTTGCTTGATCCAGCCGGCTGGCGGCAGATCGCTCCTGATTGTACTGAATGTGATACAGCCTTGCATATAATCCGTTCTTGCCGATCAACTCCGCATGCGTTCCTTGTTCGATGACACGTCCCTGATCTACAACAGCAATAAGATCCGCGTTATGGATCGTAGATAAGCGGTGGGCAACCACAATCGTTGTCCGGTCTTTCATCAGCTTCTCCAGCGCCTCCTGTACCTGATATTCGGTTTCGCTGTCCAACGCAGAGGTCGCCTCATCGAGAAGCAGGACAGGGGCATCCTTAAGGATGGCTCTGGCAATTGCAATTCTTTGCCGCTGCCCCCCGGACAACCGAACGCCTCTTTCGCCGATTTCCGTATGGTAGCCGCTTGGCAGCGACACAATAAATTCATGTGCATTCGCTTCTTTAGCCGCACGAACCCATTGTTCCTCGCTGGAATCGGTTTTACCGCAAGCAATGTTGTCTCCGACGGTCCCGTCGAACAAATAGTTTTCTTGCGGGACGTATGCGGTGCAGCTTCGTAATTGCGCTCGCGACATATGGCTGACAGGCAGTCCGTCGAATAAAATTTCTCCCTCCTGCGGCTGATAAAAGCCCATCAGCAAATGAATCAATGTGCTCTTTCCCGCTCCGCTCGGCCCGACCAAAGCAACGACTTTCCCCGCCGGAATCTTCAAATCGAAGCGCTCCAACGCATTCGTCTGCCCGTCATAGCTGAACCGAATCCCTTTGAGCTCGATCGAGCCTTTAACGCCGGACACCGGTTGGTAGGCGGGAAGCTCGCGGGTTTCCGGAACTTCGCTAAAAACCTCCTGCACTCGTTCGAGCGCTGCCACGGAACGCTGGAACGCCCCCCACATGCCGGCTAATCCGGTCAATGGATAGACGAGAAACTGTACCAAATTGACAAAGGCCAAAAGGTCTCCGACAGACATGGAGCCGTTCATCACGTAGTGAACGCCTACGCCTAGACAAACAAAGAACGACAAGGCCCCCGCCGAGCTTGCCCCCGCCTGAAACCATCCCCGCAGCCGGGCCAGCTTGAATTCCAATCCGAGCAGCTTGCCGTTAATCGATTCGTACTGCTGATACGTTTGTTTCTCCAGCGTGAACGAGCGAATGACGGCATAGCCGGCAAAGCTGTCGTTCAAAAAGCTGTGTAGCTTCCCAAGCGCATCATGAACCGCTCGTCCGTTGCGGCGAATTAATTTGCCGAATACCGCGCCGGACACTGCCGCAACCGGGCCGAGCAGAACGCATAGCAAAGCGAGTGCGCCGTTAATCTGGAACAAATACACGAATGCGCCAACCGCCATAAGCGGGAGCCGAACCACGCTCAACATATTGCTGCCAATGGCCCCTTCAATGTTATTGACGTCATTGGTCAGCCTGGAAACCATTTCACCGGAATGCTGATTCCCGTAATATTTTGCAGGCAGCCGCATCATATGGTGAAACAGCGCATTCTTCAGGTCCGTGCGTACTTTGACGACTGCCGCAGCCTCCAAGTAAGTGTTAAAGTAGCTGAGCACACTACTGAATACGGTAAATAATACGCCATACAACAAGAGCGTCTTTACTTCGGATACATTTCGTCCGATCGCCGCATCCGTCATGTTTTGCAAAAACCAGGTAAAAAACAAAGTCACGCCGATTCCGCTGAACATCAGCACAAACAACCAGAAATACGTTTCCCAATAGCGCGCTACATACGGCAGCAGCAGAAGCAAGGGCTTCTTTACTTCCCCGATCTCCAGGTACCGTTTCCAACGTACATGCAATTTATTTATGATGCCCATAAGCGGTTTTTCATTCCTCGCAGTTTTCTGATGAGCTTTACATACGTATGAATCGTCAGGGAAACAAATGATACCCGGGTAACAAGCCATGCCCACAGTTTCAACCGCGGATCGGAAGCCCGGTATTGCCCGATCGGCTTCCGGATCCAGACCATTCGGCCGATAATCCGGTCAGCCGGAACAGGATCGTCCGGGTATACGTTCGAATCTCCTTTACATAGAAACATCCGCTCGCTGCCGATGAACGTCTGGCCGAAATACCGGTGCCCGACCAGCGTTCCGGAACCACTTACGAACAGAACGACATCCCCTTTTCTCAGGCGTAACGGCTCAATCGGCTCAAACCTGCATATATTCCCGGTGCGGATAAAGGGGAGCATGCTGACTCCTCGAGACGGGATGTCGATGTACCCTTGTTTCACAATCAGTTGCTGCATCGCTTGGACGAGAGCCGCATCAGCTTGCATCTTCGATAAGTCCAAGCTGGCTCAGCTGCGCGAGGAACGTTCGTACATCCTGCTCTGCTTCTTGAGCTGTAATATCGTAGTGATCCTGCAGCGTAAGCGCGAGCGAGTCCGCCGTTTGCGGCTCTTTCAGCAAAGACCAGCAAAGCCCCCCGACTTCGTTAAGCTTCGTCACTGTATACTGATCCGCATTCAAAATGAGCCATTCCCGCTCCATTTCGAGCGCTTCCACATTCATGCTCCGTTTGTATCGAACGTTCACGATATTTCCTCCCAGAATGTATTGTTCTTTTGAAAGTACATCTCATATACAGGCACTTGTTCGGCCAGCAGCTTGCACATGCGGAACACCTTTTTCGTTTCCTCCGGATCGTGCGCCCAATAAAACACGCGATGGAGCACGCTCTGCAGCCCTTCCATGCCTCCCATGCGCAGTCTGCGGTTGTCCGGAGACTGCCGCAAAATTTGGATCGCGGTTAGCGGGTACGTTCCCGGAATATCCGGCAATTCCGTATCGCTCCGGAAAGGCGAATTGTAGATGACGACGCCATGTTCGGATATTTTGACAATCGTCGCTTCATCGGATAAGATCGGTCTCGGCCATGAAAGCTGAACAACCGTCGATTTCCCCGCTCCGGAATGGCCCGCAAACAGGTAGGCTCTGTTCTGCTCCAGCAAGCAGGAAGAATGAATGAGCAGTCCCCATTGCTGCCGGGTAATGTAGGCGCTGTACAGATTCACCATCGCATGCTTTAACGCAAAGTCGTCATGCACATAGATCCGTATCTCCCGGTAGGCATGATCCATCTCGATGAGATAATCGGTCCGTTTGTACACCGTTTGTTCGGAGGTTGCGTTCACATCCACCTGATAATTTTCGAACGGAGCGCCGTAGCCCTCCTCCATCGTTACAATAAGGTCTGCTTCCGGTGAAGCGGTAAACGGTAGTGGCCTTGCGCCATACTTTACTCGAATATACGCCTGAACAAAATCGGACGCCGTGGTCACGAGCAGCTTGTGCTCCGCGATCGTGATTATAAAACGGTTTATCATAGCTTGTTCCCCTCGTCAGATCTTAATAAGCTCTTCGCAGCGACTTCATCTGATGCCGGATCGTATCGAAGATCAAATGCTTGAAGAAAAACTTGTACAAAAAGTAATTTTTCGTTCGGATACCAAGCTTCGCATCCCTGATGACGTCATAGCTCCAGTGCGTTTCAATTACGCTGAACGGTAGCGGCTTCCATTCATGCAAATGGGGAAACTGCTGATAGACGATGGAAAGGGCGGCCTGTATTCTTTTGTTCGTTTTATCGATAACCGCTTGCTCCATAAGCTTTTTGTAGTCCAGCCGATCGCCACAATGATGGATCATTTGCACAATATCAAGCACATATCGCATAGAGTCCATCTGATGCCTGGCCCCGTGCAGGCATATAAAATAAAACGTATGAAGATCCGATAGCTGCTTGACAGAGCGGTAGTTCTTAAGCGCCTCCGCATCCCTCCAAAACGGTTCGATATGCAGATCGGACCAATGCTGCTTATCGAGCGTCCAATGCAGTTCGATCATCAAACCTTCTTTATTATGCAGCCGGGCGTGGTGATCTTTAATGATCTCAAAGTCATAACCGATTTCTTCGATGCACGCGATGGAACGATCAAGCTGCGATACAGGGACCAGCAGATCGATATCGCTGCATACCCTCGCCGCGAAATGGCCGAAATAACGCTCGGCAAAATGAACGCCCTTTAAAGGAATCACGTGCAATCCTTCCGATTCAAACTTAGTTATGCTTTCCTGCTCCTTGTGCTTCATCAGAAGGTTCTGGTGCAGTCCTTTCGTATGCTTCTCACGAAGCCTATCAACAAAAAAATCGGGCATTTGATCGATTTCCTTAGACTTCATCAAATGATAGACTTGAGATGATAGGGAAAATAGCTCGATGTCCTTGAGTGCCGACTCGTACTGAGATGGTTTCCAGGCAAGCTCGCGGTTAGGATCGTACAAAGCTTGGAGTAAAGGCAGTACCATAATGTCCTCCGTCGAAATTGTTACATTTTGTATCTATAGCTACTTTTAACTTTAGTATACAAAGTGTATCATGTCAATATGTATGCCGTTTTGCATACAAAAAATAATGAAAGGAGTTAGAGCGATGAAACGATTTGTACCATTGGTTTTGACGTTCGCTTTACTGGCCAGCACCTGCATAACAGGCATCGGACTATTTCGCGATGGGACGGCGGCAACAGTATCGGCGGCGCCGCTGGAGCGCCCTTATACGGACTGGAGGCAGCAAGAGATTCAGTTCGGTACCCGCTCTTTTTACAGCGCTCCTTGGCGCGCCTATATGGATACGTGGGATTCCGGGCGATTCCTCGAGACGTTAGGCATTAATTTCAATGTAACCGCGCAGGAGGCGGATGCCACGGCCAAAGTGTTGGCGGACTCCGGCATTCGTTCGGCTCGGGTGGAATTCAACTGGGGGAATCTGTCTTTCGATGACGAGACCCAATTCATTCCGCAACAGGGGCAAAATCTTACAAAAATACTTACCGCGCTCCGTGACAACAACATTCGTCCGCTGCTTCTGCTCAATGCCAACTCCGGAGGTCCGGCGCCGTATAAGCAATTCATGCTTAAGCTGAGCCGAAGCGCAAAAGCCGGAGATCGGGAAATTTATTTGGAGTCGACCGAAGGCATTCGTCCGGGCTACACCGGATTGATCGGAATGGCTTACCAAACGATGTACCCCATTATTACTTGGGTAGATCCCGCAACCGGACGCTGCGAACTTTCCGCGCCGCTGCCGAAAGATATACCGATGGGGGCCGTTACGCTCGTACAATTGAAGTATCAACCGATCTCCGGCACGACGTTTGCCGATGGAACGGTGAATCCGGCCGCTGAGGAAACTTTGAAAGGGTGGATGAATTACGTAAAAACGGTTACCGATTTTGCCAAAAAAGTACTCGGTACAGCAAACGCCCCCGATGCAGGCTTTGATTTGGAAGTTTGGAATGAATGGACGTTCGGCAGTCAGTTTCTGGACATCAACAATTACTACAATCCGCCGCTCACATTCGCGACCCAACTCAGCTACACGGAAGGAAACCAGACGATTACCGGCTATGAGGTGCTGCTTCCGAAGACAGCCCAATATGTCGCCCAGCCGGAAAATAAGCTGCCGGGCGTTCGCGTCATTAGCGGCTTCTCCAACCAAAGACCTTGGGAAAACGGCAAAATGATGTGGACCGGTCAGGCCGGCTTCAGCCGCCATCCCTACACCGGTTATGCGCACGTGAATGAAACCACGTATCCGAAAAATGTAACGTATAACGCCACGGGAACGATCGATCAGGAGCACTACGTCCCCGATCACGTCATTTATTTCCCGGAGCGGTGGTTTTACGCGTATCAAACGGAATTTGTCGTCCGCGATATCCAGCCTTTTCCGGGACCCTGGAGCGATCATTACCGGTATTCGAATCCGGGCAACGGCAAGCCGGCGGAGGTGTGGATGTCGGAGACGAATCTGAACCGGTTGAACTTTGCTCAAGATTTAATGGCCGCAGCAAAAGTCGATGCAAAGAACGAAAATCTCATTCGCGTCATGCATCAGATGGGAATGAAGGCGCTGCTGCGCATGTTTACGTTTTATAGCCACAAAGGCATTAAGACAGCCGAAATTTTTGCTGCCAAAGGCGGCGATTTATCGTACGGGGTGCTTCCTGACGCATTCTTTGAAGAACTGAAAAAAAGCAACTACATTCTAACCCCCGCCGTTCGTGAAAAAGTCGGACCCGGCCTTGCCACACTCTCCAATGCCGTTCGATTGATGAAAACCGGAACCGCAATCGATCTGCCGCGTCCGCTGAAGGTGGAAAGCTTGAACGAACCGGAACCGCGGCTTGTGTTTAAAGGTGACGGCACGGCGGAACATCCTGATGTGTATCATCGGGACGATTTTGCCGTACTCCCTTTTCAGCTCGATTCCAACAAATTTGCCGTCGGCTATTACGACATTACGAGAGACATGACATATACTTGGGACAGCACAAAGGACATTCTCGACTCGACCCGGTACGATATGCCTCCGGAAACGTTCGAAATGACCTTGTCCAATGTAAGAGGAACGAATGCAAAAGTATACGCTTATGATCCGGTTACCGACAAGAACGTTCCCGTTCAGCTGGTGCGCTCAACGACAACAACGTTAACGGTCCAAGTGGAGACTATGGATTATCCTAGATTTCTGATGATTGAGGAGGCTGGCAAAGGTCCGCTCATTACCCGGCCCAAGCTTGTAAAGACACCTACGGAAGCCGTCTTTTCCTTCATCCCGAACGTTTCGGGCAAAGTATCGATCAGTTGGGGACCTTACCCGGTGCGCTCCACCGGAACATTCAAGGAAGAAAGCTTCCCCCACAATGAGTTTACGAAAGCTCCGTTATCGACAAGAGACGTGCAACTGATCGACTTCAGTAAAGCATCCGGAGAAATTGCTCCCAGAAAAGGTTCCTGGCGATGGACCGGGACGATTGTTCCGAAGTATTCGGAAGACTACACTTTTCTTATTGAAACCGACGGCTGCAAGATGGAGCTTTATATCGACGGAACGAATATCGTCAAAGCTTGCGGCCAGCCGACCAAAGGAACGATTTCGCTCAAAGCAGGAAAATCTTACGACTTGATACTGAAATATACGAACGACTACGCTACGCCGCATAACGTATCGCTTTATTGGGCAAGCGCAAGCCAGCCGCGAGAGCTCGTCGCTCCCGATTCGAAAGGGAAAAATCAATTGAAGGCAAATGTTCAAGGGAACCTTGCAGGCGTGCTGACCTTGCCAAATCTGAAAAACGGAGAAGGCGTCAAGATGGAATTCGAAAGCGAAGGGATCATTATCCGATACCCGCAATGGAATTACGACGTGCAAGGGGTGTTGTGGCCTTAAGCTTCATTCACGTATATAACCGATTGCTTACTAAGCGATCGGTTATTTACTGGAATTAATGTGTATCAAAATATGGGACTTATAGATTTATTGAAAGGATGTATAGAGGTGAATCAACGGTTAGAGGAATTGGACTCTTTAAGAGGAATAGCCGCCCTTGCTGTAGTTATGAATCATGTTCTACTTTCTTTTCCGTCTTTTTTTGAACCGGATCATTTGGGGAACCAAACCTTATTCGTACAGCTGCTCAAGTATACTCCCTTACATTTATTATGGGCAGGTCATCCCTCGGTCGTATTTTTCTTCGTTTTAAGCGGTTTCGTGTTAGCATTGCCTTTCTTGAAAGGCAATAGTCTGCCATTCATCCCTTATTTAATCAAGCGGGTTTGCCGGGTTTACATACCTTACTCAGCGGTTTTGAGCATAGCTATCATCTTTTATTTATTTCTTGTTCACTCTGAACCAATCGCACAATTGAGTAGATGGTTTAATTCTTTTTGGAATGTTGAAATGGAGTGGGCGTTACTGCTTAATCACCTTGTGCTAATAGGAAATTATAACACAGACGCTTATCTTTATACGATTTGGTCCTTGGTTCATGAGATGAGAATATCAATATTTTTCCCTTTATTGATGGTAATCGTTGTACGTTACGGATGGCAATTTAATGTAACGATTTCTTTGATGATTCTGGGTACTAGCCCTATGTTGACGTATATTTTTAAAAAGGCCGCAAGTCTGGAACCTCATCAATTCGCTTCCTACGTTTCAACATTCCATTACACTGCTATCTTTCTCATAGGAGCTCTGACAGCCAAGTACAAGTCCGTTCTACTCCATCACCTTGATCGAATGCCTGCATGGATGAAGCTGTTCATTTTGGCAGCAGGTATTTTGACTTTTACTTATCAATATTGGTTTTTTCACAGCATGAATGTCATCCATACCAGATTATTCAATGATATGTTCATTACGCTCGGGTCCCTTATTTTTCTTCTGCTCGGACTAGGGTACAATCCGTTATCCAAGTTTTTACATACTAGGCCTGTTCAGTTTTTGGGACGAATATCTTATAGCCTATACTTGTTTCACCCCATTGTACTCCTTGTAGGTCCCAAGCTACTGTATGGGTTGATTCCTCTGTGGCTCATTTTTGCCACTACATTTGCGTTCTCCATCGTCGGCTCTTACTTTTTATATAAGTATGTGGAAGTTCCCTCCATTCATTTAGGGAAGAAGCTTTCAAATGCAGTAATGCTAGCGTCAAAGAAATCAAAGCAAACAAAAGAAGCAGCGGTATAGAGATCTCGTTTTCGCCAAGATTCATGATTAGAGGGGAGGCAGCAAGCATCCCCTTTTAACGATTTCACTGTATTCGATAATATCTATTCAGCGCGGATTATGTTGATGCAGCCTTGTTGCTTTCTTTCGTTACTACGGAGTTTTCTCGGCGAGTAATGCCTTTTGTTAAAAAACGACCCAACTTAATCGAAGGTAACTCAATATAAAAGTACATTAAGGCCGAAATAACAATTGTTAAAATAATTGTTAATAACCATATTAAAGCTAAGGGGATCAATCCATAAAGCAAATTCACCATGACTAACAAGATAATCATATGGCTTAGGTAAATGCTGTAAGATATTTTCCCTATGAAGTGAATTGGTTTAAACATTAAGAATCTTGAGACACTTCCCGAAAATAGCGCGAAAATAATAAAAATCGAGGCGCCCGCCAATATAATCCAATCTTCAACAATAGTGATATGCAATAATTTCCCGCCAAATGGCATCCAATGCGAATAGGTGTATAACATAAGCCCACAAAGCAGCATAACTATTCTAGTGGACCTGCTTAAACGTTTATAGAGCATGCATATTGAATTTGAATTTTTTGCGAGTACTGCACCAATTATAAACATCGGCAGCCATTCCAATGTACTCGCATATCCGACGGCCTTGATCAATGCAGTGTTTGAAGAATGCCATTTGATGTAATACGCTGCATAGCTGATCAACGACGAAGTCAAACCGATGCCAATGTTAATTTTCCAATTGAAACGGATAACCAGCAGCATAATGAATGGGAAAATGATAGAAATTCTTAACTCTTCGACTAATGACCAAATTACCGTATTTAATGCATTAGTATCGTACTTTCCTAAGAAAATAATATGATCGATTATCGTTTGTATAGTTATATCACTACGCCATAAAGAATTATACCAATCACTAAATATCGATATTTGACTTGATGAAATATAAGTTCTTGATAGAATGGCTAAAAAGATCACAAATAGATAAGGTATGTATATTCGACAAATTCTCCTTACCAAATATGTTGGATACGGTAGTTCCTTACCATTATTGTATGGAATTGACAATACAAATCCACTCAAAATAAAAAATAAAATTACTGCTTCATGCCCTGCCCATATTGCACTTATTGGGGTAAACTTAATAATATTCCAAACCCACATTTCCGTAGTGTACTGTTTGCTAGTTAAATAGGGCAGCATAATTAAGCAGTGGCCTATCAATACGGACATTGCTGCTAATCCTCTAAGCGAATCTAACTCTTCAAAACGTTTCACAAGTTCTCCTCCTACAACCAAAAATGTCCATTTCAACAAAAATAGCGGTAGCATGTACATTCAGCACGCAACCGCTAGCAGGTAACTCACAATCCGACTCTGGATCTCCACCAATCCAGCGTACGTTCCAGCCCGTCGAGAAACACGGTCTTCGGCTTCCATCCCGTAACTTGCTCCAGCAAACCGGAGGCGCCGACAAATATGGGAACTTCAGACGGTCTTAATTTCGCTACATCCGTTTCGATTCGAATATCAACATCCGACATTTGTACCAAATGCTCCAAAACCGTTGAAATCATTCTCGGAATGCTGGAGCAAACGTTATATACGCCGTTCGGCACATCCGTCTCTACCAAGGCGACATAAGCTGCAATAATGTCGGAGATATAAGTAAAGTCACGCTGCGCAGATAAGTCTCCTACGCGAATTACGGGCGAGAGTAAACCCTTTTCGATACTTGCGATTTGGGATGAAAAATCGCTCACGGCAAATCCTTCTTCTTGCCCTGGTCCGAAATGGTTAAACGCTCTAACATGAATCGCTTGCAGGTTATTTTTTTTGGCCATTTGCAGCACAAGCTGCCCGGCAGCAAATTTGCTTACCGCATAAGGATTTTGTGGCTGGCAGGCCGTCTCTTCCGAGAGCGGCATGCCCTGTTTGCCTGCCAGTCCGTATTCGTCGCCGGAACCGACATTGATCATTCTGCTGCCCGGACAAACTTCCTGAATTGCTTGCAGCAGATGAAGCGACCCGACTGTATTAACGGTCACAGCCGCAGACGGATGATGCCAAGCTTTCATTACATTCGATTGTGCTGCCAAGTGGAAAATCGTATCCGGCCGTGTACGGCCGATAAACGCTTTAACGGCAGCCAGATCGGTTATATCCAGACCGTGCAGTTTGCCCGCTGCGGCATCTTCACGGCTTGATGAAGCGGCAGCGATAACTTCGTAATTTCTATTTTTAAGTTCGGACACCAGATGCTTGCCTACGAAGCCTCCCGCTCCGGTCACCAGTACTCTCATCATTAAAAACTCCCGCGCTACAGTGTGGTTGTGACGTTAAGCTCCCAAATGGAGAAGCGAAGCGCTTCCTTCCTTATGTTCATTGCCGACGCGATGCAGATCGGCTTCAACCATCATATGGATTAACTGTTCCAGGCTCGTCTCGATTTCCCAGCCTAAGTTTTGCTGAGCTTTCGATGAATCCCCAAGCAAAATATCGACTTCAGCAGGCCGGTAAAACTGGGGATCGATCACCACATAATCCTCATAATTCAAGCCTACATGGTTAAATGCGATTTGACACATATCTCTTACCGTAGTTGTTTTGCCGGTAGCAACCACGTAATCATCGGGTTTTTCCTGCTGAAGCATGAGCCACATGGCTTTGACATAATCGCCGGCAAACCCCCAATCCCGTTTCGCATCGATATTGCCGAGCCGCAGCTCGCTTTGTTTGCCCAGTTTGATTCTCGCGACGGCATCGGTAACCTTCCGTGTAACAAATTCAATTCCTCGCAGCGGAGATTCGTGATTAAACAAAATGCCGCTGCATGCAAACATGTTGAAGCTTTCCCTATAGTTCACGGTAATCCAATGGCCGTATAATTTTGCAACGCCGTAAGGGCTTCTCGGATAGAACGGCGTAGTTTCCGACTGCATCGGCTCTTGAATCAGCCCAAACATTTCACTTGTGGAAGCTTGATAAAATCGGATCGACGGATCGGTCAAACGAATCGCTTCCAACATATTCAGTACGCCTACACCTGTAATATGGGCGGTAGTGATCGGCTGGTCCCAAGACGTACCGACAAAGCTTTGCGCCGCCAGATTGTATACTTCAGTAGGTTTGGAAACTTGAAGCGCCCTTACAAGAGAAGACACATCGGTCATATCCCCTTCAATGAGCTGAACTTCCTTCTCAATGCCGAGAAATTGCAACCGCCACATCGTACTCGTGCTTCTTCTGGCCATAATGCCGAAGACATTGTAGCCATTATTAAGCAGCAATTTTGCCAAGTAGGCTCCATCTTGTCCTGTAATCCCTGTAATTAACGCACTTTTCATCGTTACACCTCATAATTTTTAGTATTTATTACAATTATTGTGATCATTATAACACATCATTGATACATTTTGTATCATTAGTATCAAATTTTTCCGTCATCATTTATGAAGATATTGCCTAGTTCAAAATGAAGCGGATATTCGACTCGAAGCGTTCCGCCATATGCGTGACGGTAAATTTCTTTTCGACCGTTAATCGCGCTTTTCTTCCCATTTCTTCTAGTGGAAGTTGCCCGTCCAAAATTCGCCCCATGAGATGAACGAGCTGCTGTTGTGAGCCGTCATACAGGAAGCCGTCATCGCCATTCGTGATGATTTCCACCGGGCCTCCTTGTCCTACGGCAATGACGGCTTTTTGCGCTGCCATCGATTCGATAATCACCATGCCGAACGGTTCCATTAACGAAGCATGAACTACCGTATCCGCCGCCTCGAGGATCGCCCCTACATCTTTTTGGTGACCCAAGAAGATGACCTTCGACGGGTCGCCTACCTCCGCCAGCTGTTTCAATTCCTGCTCAAACTCCTGCTCCAGTCCGAAAAGCGTTCCGCCTATAATAAGCAAGTAAGCATTTTTCCCCCGGGCCGCTTCATTGAATGCCCGAATAACGACATCCGGCCGTTTCCAGCGCTGCAGTCGCCCCACAAAAGCGAATACAACGGCGTCCTCCCGCAGTCCCATCTTTGCACGCGCATCACTTACCGAATGTACCTTGGAACCGAACTGCTCCAAATCGACGCCCAGATTGTTAAGCATCACTCGCTTCTTCGGCGTCAGCTTCTCTTGGAAGTGCTTGCTGACCCGGGACGGGCACAACACGCCATGTGCCGGAATTTTCGAAGCGATTCGATCCATCCAATGCGGCTTTGGAATCATATGCTGCCACCATATCGATTTTTTACCTTCGAGCAGAGCGGCAATTCCGCCATATAAGTGCGCTTTGGGCATCCAGCTGACGACCACATCAATCGCGTCTTGACGTATGAGTCCACGAAGGGCGCCGACGACCCTCACATAAATGCCGACATCCCGGAGCCGTCCCGCGTCGAGCACTTCCGCCGCATAGCCTAAACTTCGCATTTCCTCCACTAGTGAGCCTTGTTCGAAAAATACAATTTTCGCGTGAAACTTGCTTCGGTTTAAATACTTTAACGTGTCGACCATCACCCTCTCAGCCCCGCCTCTTTCAGCAACCGGACTAAGAATTAACAAGTTTGTTGCCTGCATCGTCATTTCCCCCGGATTTTTCAAATTCTAGTGAAACCAGCGCCTATATTCCAATTCGTAGGTCAAATTGCTATTCCTCTTTCCGATTGTTTTCGCCGGGATGCCGCCCACGATCGTATAATCGGGAACATCTTTGGTCACGACGGCGCCTGCGGCAACGACGCACCCTTTGCCTAACGTGACTCCGGGCAAGATCGTCGCCCGGCTTCCGATCCAGGCATAATCCTGGATGACTACCTTGCCGAGTACTCCGGCGAAAGAACTGCTGTTCACCTCATGCTCCGCCGTTAAAATCATCACTTCCGGCGAGATGCTCACGTTATTGCCGATCATCAAGCCTCCGCGTCCATCCAACGTACAATCACGGTTAATGACCGAATGTTCGCTTATCTCAATACCGCCTCGCGTCATGAGCTTTTGTCCCATATGCACGGCGGAGTGATTGCCGATCTTGATTTTGTACACTTTTTTGTAATAAAAGTAACGCAGAGTATAGAACGGGATTTTGTTTACCACGTGATTGGCGACATAGAGCATAAACTCTTGAATAAGCAGTTTAGCGGACATACAACCAAACCTTCCTCAACCAATGATGTATTAATTCGCCTTCAAGTCCCAACTTTTATAATTGGATTCTTTCCAGCTTCGAACGAACATTGCTATCGCTTCGTCCTCATCGTTTTCTACAAGATTACTCTTCATGCGGTAAGGGATTAGCTGGTTCCCGGCTTCTCTTTTTCTCACAACATCATCCACCGTGCCTATGACTTTTGCGGGATTTCCGGCTACGACGGAACCATCAGCTACATCCTTCGTCACAATCGAGCCGGAGCCTACAATGACCCTGGAGCCGATCGTCACCCCCGGCATAATAATGCTTCCCCTCCCGATAAATACGTAATCTCCGATATTCACGGGAGCGACGTATCTTCGGCCGTTAATCAGGACCAAGCTGTCGTCATGCGTTAGAATTTCCGTCCGCGTTAACGTACAATGGTTGCCGATTGTAATGAGCCAAGGATAAACCGCATCAAACATCGAGTCATAAATGAAAACGTTGCTTCCAATGGTCATCCCGGACTTCCTTAACTTGGCGATTTTGTCGTCCATCGTCTGATCCTTGGTGTAATAATCCAAAAACCTTTTAATACTGCCTGCGATCTTCCTCTTCCATTTTGCAGTCATCGGTATCCTCCTAATGCTCCATCCCCTGCTGCCGATTCATGTCCGGGGAACTAGACAATGCATAACTTTATCAATCTATTACACTAATCATATCATCAATGATACAATTTGTAACCATGAATTTATGTAAAAATAAACAGGGCTCCTATGACAACAGCGCCCTGCCTGTAACTAGCCTTGTATTTGCGTACTGTTCTCGTTACCCTCAATGACGTACTCTACGCTAACGGAGAAAAACTTTGCGATCTTCATCAGCGTATCATAATCCGGTTGCCTTCGATCATTCTCATAATGAGAAAGGGCAGCGCGTGTCACGCCAATAATTTGAGCCAATTCTCCCTGCGTAATTTGCTTCCGCTCACGCAGCTCGGAAATACGCTTTCCCAATTTCATTTTTGTGCATTCCGTCCTTTCCTGTACATTCGTGAAGAGTCACGGTTACCTATCATGAAATCGCTTTCTTTCATGATTTTCTTAAGATGTACAATATCCATCAGCCTAACAGCTGATAATGAAATTGTTAATCGTTAAAAAATGTTTATATTTCCATTATACATGGATATAACTTTCGATACAAACTGTATCTAGTATCTTTTTGTAATTTTTATCACCTATTGAACGGAAAGCCATCATCCGTCTAAGATGATGGCCTTGAAACGGTTTGACTTTCAATCGATTGTCACTGTTTTTCAAGAGCACGTCTTTTTATTATGAAGGACATCCGTAATGAATTCGCGAACCGCCCGAATTTGGGGTTCTTTTTCAAACACGGGAAGGCGTTTCGGAATTTGTTTCGATTTCAGGTCGATTTCTTCTCTCGTAATGTTTTCCAAAAACATGTTCAACGAACGAATATATGTTTCCGACCAAGGCGTATCGCCGTATATTCGGTATACCCAATCGCCGCATAAGTCATAAGTCATCGGAAGCGTCCCGGCCAAAATGGGAAGTCCCACCGATAAGTACTCGCTAATTTTGGTCGTATAGCGAAAATTGCCTACCTGATCGATGCTTTGAGGCAAGCTAGCCATATCAAATGCCGATAAATACATCGGAACTTGATCCCTGGGAACACGCCCCGTAAAGATGACGTTGCGCCCAGATGCATCTCCGGCCAATTGTTCCAGCTTCGCCTTCCCGCTTCCGTCACCGACGATCATAAAGGTAATATCATCACGTTTCACTCTGCGAGCCGCTTGGACAAGCTCATAGCCATAACTGTAGCCGATCCGTTCAATCCAATTGAGCGATCCGACAATGCCCACAACAATGTGATGATCGGGAATGCCGTACTGTGCTCTAATTTGCGTTCTGAAGCGTTTTAATTCCTCATCGGAATGTTCGAACGGCGCCCAGCCGGCGGCAGTCATCGCATATTTGCTGCCGTAGGACATCGCCCTTCCCGCCAAGTAAGGCGTCCAGCCGATAAAGCCTATCGATCTGCGGTAAAGCCATTTTTCGTATAGTAGAAACAGCGGGCCTAGGACGGGTTGCTTTTTGGCGATAAAAGGGCCGACGGCATCCCCGCTGCTCACTATATAAGGCACGCCGGCGAACAAATTACCCAAAATAAGCGCCATGCCTCCGAAGAGTCCGGTTCCTTCCATCACAACTAGATTCGGTTTTTCACGAACGATTTTTTTTAGAATACGCCAAAAGTTTTGATGTTTTTTGTTTCGCTCAAAAGGATAATAAGTTGCCGGTACTTGGCTTAATAATGATTTCAGCCGGTGCTCGTCATCTCCATTGCTGCCTTGCGTAGCAAAACCAATAATTTTATAGTTCGAATCGTGTTCCGCCATTCACAGCCCTCCCCCCTATTCCTCTTTAAGATAAAGCCTTTTGCCCAAGTCTTTGATCGTTCTCCTCATAATGCCGGATCAATATCCGGTGCATGTTTTCCCAGGTCAGCTGCTCCACTCTTGCCCTGGCCCGCTCGCCAAAAACGCGATAGCGTTCCACGTCGCTTAATATATCGATCAGCGCGGCAGCGATTTCACCGCGATCCCGGTTTAGAATGAAACCGTTCACCTGGTTGGCAATTAAATCTTCCACGCCGCCGACTTTGGTAGAAATAACGATCATGCCGGCCGCTGCTGCTTCATGCACGACTAGCGAGAACGTCTCGTAGCTCGAAGGAAACACGAAAATATCGCTCATTCCAAACCAATGATGCGGTTCCGATTGTTTCCCGGTGAACAGGACGCGTTCACGAAAGCTCGGGGAAACCATCTTCTGATACATCTCGCGTTCGCCTTTGCCTACGACCAGTAAATACAAATCTGGGAATCGTTCGGCGGCTTGATTGAATGCCTCGATGACGAGATCAAGTCCTTTGCGCGGCCAATCCCCGCCCATAAATAGCAGAAAATGGCCCTCCTCCGGAATTCCGTATTGCTTGCGGAGCTTCTTCTTCGTTTCGTCATCAATAGACTTAAATTTATGGATGTCTACCCCATTCGGCAAGTAACCTACTTGCTCCGGCATATACGGGAAATCCGCCAACACTTCTTCCCGTACGCGATTGGAAACTGCCAGCAGCCTCTTGGTACGACCCGGCCGGTACACGATACGCTCCATCGTACGGGCGATAAAGGAAGCGAGGCCGCTGTTCAGCTTGCGAAAGAAAGAACCGCCGCTGCTTACCCGCGAACCCCCTGTCGCTTTCAGGTAACCTGAATGACAAAAATGTACGGTAGAAAAATCCGCCCGATTGAATACGATCGCACCAGTTGTATGCAAAATATCGCGTTTGACAAACAGAAGCCGAATGCTGGCGAATATCGCAAATAAAATGAGCCGAATGGGTACAGGCCTTTTAATAACCGGTATTTTAATAAAGGTTACGCCTTCGGAATCGGTCACCTGTAAAGAAGAAGCGACGACCGTCACATGGTAGTCCTCTTTAAGTCGCATGATCATTTCATTCAGGTGAATCTCCATTCCACCTAAACCGCCGGCGTCATGTGCGACAATCGCGATGGTCGGTTTGTTTTTCATTTATCGTTTCCCCCCATATATACTTATCTCAACTTGAATTCTCATTGGCGCGTCCTTATCTTCCATTCAAATTTACGATACAATATGTAACATTGTCAATGATTTTAAGGAATCTAAACCATTTTTATGCTACGAATAATTACGAATTGAAATTACTAAATCTTTTTAACTATTAATAATTAGGACCTTCTTAGTGTAAAATCAGATACGATATGTATCATCATTTCATTTTGGTAGGTGGATCAGCTGATGTGCGGGATAACAGGAACTGTAGGTCACTCCGTCATGCAAGTGGAAAAAGCGTTAGCACTTATAGTCAATCGAGGTCCTGATTCAGCCGGACTATGGCAATCAGCCGGCACGATCTTCGGACACCGGAGGCTGTCCATTATCGATTTAAGTCAAGACGGCCACCAGCCCATGACAGATAGCAGCGGGCAAGTCGCGATTACCTATAATGGCGAAATTTATAATTTTCAATCGCTGCGACTGGAGCTGGAAAATGATTATGCGTTTCGCTCCCGTTCCGATACGGAGGTATTATTGGCGGGTTACCTCTGCTGGGGAATCGAGAAACTGTTGAGCAAAATTCGCGGTATGTTCTCTTTCGCCATCTGGGACGAGCGATATCGAACCTGTTACTTGGCCAAAGACCCGTTCGGCAAGAAGCCTCTCTACTACTATGAATATGGCGGCAAACTTGCCTTCGCCTCCACGCTGCAAGCGTTGCTGTGCTATTTTGACAAGACGCCCGGCATCAATCCTGTCGCTGTTGACGATTATTTGACTTATCTTGCGGTTCCCGGAGATATATCGATATATCAAGGTATTTCCAAGCTTCTTCCCGGCTATTATGCCGAATATAAAGAAGGCCGCCTTAGCGTTCGTCGCTACTGGTTTTTATCGTTCTCGAAGCAGCAAAGGATGACGGAACAAGAAGCGCTGGAGCAGCTAGATCATCTGGTGCGACAAGCGGTACGAAGCAGACTCGCAAGCGATGTACCGATCGGATGCTTCTTAAGCGGCGGCGTCGATTCCAGTTTGGTCGCATCGGTCATGGCGCAAGAAATGGGATCGCCAATCGTAACGATCACAATGGGATTTGAAGACCCCAAATTCGACGAACGTCCTTATGCACGGATCGTCAGTCAAAAGTACAACACGGAGTATCATGAATTTGTGCTGCGAACGGATCTTTGGAAGCAAATCCCTGAAATTCTCGGCCATTTTGGCGAACCGTTCGCCGATTCCTCGGCACTGCCAACCTACTTCGTGGCAAAATGCGCTAAAGAACGGGTCACAGTCATCTTAAACGGAGACGGTGGAGACGAATTATTCGCCGGCTATACACGCCCGTTGGCCGAAGCGCTTGCCATTCCTTACCGGAGAATGGTTCCAGGGGTGATGCGGACGTTGATCGGCAAATACGTTCAATCGAAAGATAAATTAAGGCCACGCATGCTGAACGGAATCAAGCAGGTACTCGAAAGCGGGATGCATGATCCGAAACAGTCCTATGTATTCAACAGGGCGCTGCGTTCTTACCGCAAGAACCTGTATACCGACTCCTTTATGAAGCAATTGGGCGGGCATCACCCCGACGAATGGTACCGGAAGGCTTGGGATCAAGCTGACGGGCTGAATTCCGTAGATAAGGTTCTTTACGGTGACGCCATTACTTATTTGCCGGACGAGCTGCTGCCGAAGATGGATTTAATGACGATGGCGCATTCGTTGGAGGCGCGATCCCCGCTTCTCGATATCGATTTGGCGCAGTATGCCGCCACCATACCGTATGATTTAAAAATTCAAGGTCTGGACACCAAGGTGCTGCTCAAAAAACTGGCATCCCGTTACGTCCCCCATGAAGTGCTGTATCGGCCGAAAAAAGGATTTAATATGCCCATGGAGACGTGGCTAAAGACGGTCTTGTACGCGCCTTTGCAATCTTTGCTGCTTGGCCGGGAAGCACGGGAAAGAGAGTTGTTCCGTACCGAGGAAGTCCGGGGGATGATCGAAGCGCATGCCTCCGGCAAAAAACATTACACGCAGCAGCTATGGTCCTTATTATGTCTCGAACTGTGGTTTCGAAAGCATAGCCAAACCGAACCGGATTGGGAGGCGTTTTACCGCCCGGCAGCCGGGATACGTTCATAAACCTGCGTCTCAAACAATAAGCTGACCCCTGGGCGATTACCCCCGGGGGTCAGCTTATTTTGTATTACTTCATTTAAAACCGTTGCACGCTGGCATTCGCCGAATAATGTTCAACAAATTGTTTGACCATGTCTATGCTGATCCCTTTGCGTTTATATTCGCGCGACAAATGAACCCACTCTTTCTCCGAAGGCGTCAGCTCTTCAGGCAAATCGTCCTTGATTAATGCCTCTACTTTTACCCCCAACACTTCCGATATTTTCCTAATGAACTCAATCGAAGGGTTGCTTTGAATGTTGCGTTCGATGGAACTGAGATACGACTTTGCGACGCCGGCCCTTCGGGCGAGCTCATTAAGGGAAAGCCTTTTTTGCTTTCGATACGTCTGAATTCTTTTTCCTATCATCACACTAAGAACCTCTCTTTTTTCCGATTTTGGCTTGGTACTCAACTCTTTATAAAGAACATGGGCATACGATCACTAATTCGAAACATTATGTATCATAATAGATATAAAAAACCGATCTTAATCGTTTTCGTTTATGTTATCGCAAATCATCGGAAGAACCGTCGGTACCATCGGAATGGGAAGGAGTATCTTGGTTTTGGGACAAAGGATTGTCGGATGAATCGTATTTGTTCGCCTGAATATTCAGTTGAGCAAATAATTTTTGAATATCCAATTGAATTTTGCTTTGATTGTCATTAGAAATATTCATGTATCGAGGCCCCCAGTAAAGGTCTTTTATACAAACTTTCTAGTTCCTTGCGACGAATCTATCATTAACTTTATGATACATAATGTATCCTGTCAATTGTATTTTTCCCATTTTTTCCGTTTTTTTAATTTTATTTCACTTAATTTTACTTTATTTTTCGCACACTACCGTTTGCTAGCTTGAATTCCGGTCGATTATTGCCGATTTAACGGCGATCAAATCCATTAGGTTAAAAAATTAATTTGCGGTCGACAATAGTAAAGGGAGCGGTTTCCGAGATAGCTGTTATGCTTTTTGGATAGGATCGGATCGGACTGGATGAGCAGCTCATTGATCGTATAATAGAGCAAGGTACGTGCATCATCCGTTATATCGATCTTTACGCCATAGGTATAGCAAGTATCACCGGCCTGTCGATCCAATAGATTTCCTTTAAAGGCAATGACCGTTTCGTCAATTTCGATATGGAACTCGAAGCGAAGCCTGGTGGAAAGCGGCAGATTGAGCGACGTACGGAACGCCAATATGTCGTTATCCAGGCTTTCCAATTCGACAATTGCAGGCTTGGACAGCCTTCGGTTGCCGTCAGCCAGTTCAATGAACATCTTGCATACATATTCGGATACATGCTTAAGTACTACAATTTGTTCCGGTGATATTAAATATTGTTTCATTTGACATCTTCCCATAAATCAATTTTTTAGGTAAAATAAAACCAAAGATACATTATGTAAATATAAAGTCAATTCTGCAAGGAATAGCATCAAAATAAGATACGTTTTGTATCCATAACTGCATATTTTTACGTTTTATTCTGGCTGTCTGTTTTGTAATATAAAGTGAACATTTCAGGCTACATATGTATGGTCTTAACGGAGGTACGATAACATGAATTATGGGGAGCGAATTGCTTCTTTAAGAGAGAAACTATCGATGACACAAGAGGATTTGTCTAACAAACTCGGGATTAGCCGTGCTTCGTTATCGCATTATGAGAATAATCGGCGAGCCCCGGACTATGAAACGATTGTTAAGATTGCAAATCTATTTCATGTGTCGATTGATTACATTATCGGAAGAACGGAAGATCCGCAAATGGTACTCGATGAAGAAGTACGTGAATTTGTGGATAGTCTAGAGTTGTCAGACGACAAAATTATGGAAAAGTTTTCTTTAACGATTGATGGCAAGAAGCTTAGCGTCGAAGAGGCGAAACGGTTCATCGCTTTCGTTCGTGCCGAGCGTTCCATTAATAAAAATTAATGATTCGTGCATGTCATCGTGCAGCATTCGGTATTTGACCTTTGGATCTCCTTGCGGTCAAGTACCTTTTTTGTTTTAGTTCGCTTGTTTGTTCGTCTTCGACTGTCTCTTTATTACCATTCCAGTTACATTTTGTATCATTTACATAGGATTGTCAATAGATTTTATATACAAACTGTATTGAAATTTTTCCATTATTTGAGCATAAGCGGCATTTTCGTAAAAATGATTCTACAGATGTACCCCTGAAGCCTTTTCCCAAAAATGCGTACTACCTATGCACTATCGCGTCGAAAACGCAGTACTTTAGCCTCAATTTTACAATATACCCCCTTATATCAAGAAGGTTTAATATTTCATCTACAAACTTTGACAAAATCATCATATAGCGAGCCTTATAATTTATACGAGGTAACATTAGTAATACATAGGAGTGATTTAGATATGGAGAAAAAACCCTCCCCCCCCATGACTTCTACCCGAGAAATCGATATTATAGTAATCGTCAAAGCGTTAAGCCTCGATGCCCGGTTAATTTTAGGCGAAGTGTTTGAACCTGGTGCTTCTAACTACGAGAAGCCGGCGCCTTTTGCGTTGAGCCCCTCGACTTGTCCGTCGGCAAACGGATTTTCGGTCGTATAAATCGTGTTTCTCATATGTATGCAATGGACGCTTTATTCCGAGCTTTACGATTCAAAAGATTGGAACGCCCGCCATTTGCGTCAATGGGCGCATGGTATGATTTAGGTGAACAGCAGCTGCATGTGGTGGAAATTCCCGAAAGCGAAACGCTTCGTTCAGGCGGTATGAACTCATTAGAAGGCCAGGTTTCGATTTCGGTGAAAAGCTACGCCCGAACATTACAATGGTTGACGGAAGCCGGCATCCCATACGAAGCGGAACCGGACAGCGTGGCGGGATTTTCCCAAATTTATACTTTGGATCGAGATCGCAACATTATTGAGCTTGCTGCGCCTTACAACTCGTAATCGGCACACTTCCAAATCCTCCATGCCTCGACTTCAAAATTTTATTCTTCTATCGTACCTCCTCCCTTCCGTTAATGGCCATCTGCGCCCCGAGAAAGCCGCCTAGGCGGATTGACAGCATAAACGAATGGTAGTCGGTAAACGAAGGGTAGACGGCTTTAAACCGATACGCAGCTCATTACTTCAAAAACGATAGCTATACGCTGCAAAAAAAATAAACCTGACGGGATGCATTCCGCCAGGTCTTTCGTTTAAATAAAAGCAATCTTCTCGTATGACTGGCCGAGCACGCTCTGCGCGTCGCCTTGCAGCCACCGGTCAAGAACGGTATAGTAGATCGAACGGAAATCGACCTCATACTTCAGATCGCCGTTGCTGTCCAGATTGGTCAGGCTCGGCATGACGCCGTATAACCCGCCTTTCACTTTGCCGCCAAGCACGAATACCGGTGCCGCCGTTCCGTGGTCCGTTCCGCCGGTGCCGTTCTCTTTCACGCGACGACCGAACTCGGAGAACGCCATCGTCACGACGCGGTTCTGCAGTCCTTGCACTTCAAGGTCCTGGTAAAAGGCGCCCAGTGCCTGGTCCAGCTGCTTCAACAATACCGCGTGCTGTTCTTTTTCCTGAATATGGTCATCGAACCCGCCGAGCTGCAGGTAAAATACACGGGTACCTGAATTGCCCGAGAGCATTTTGACGACCAGTTGCAGATCTTTGGCAATGCCCGTCTTTGGGTACTCGACTTTCATTTGGTATGCGTTCACCAAGGAGTGTACGGCTTCTACGCTTTCGTACGCTTCTTTGCCGTGATCGCACGTTACGCGAATGACGGTCCCTTGCCGCTGCGGATCGTACATATCCATGAACGCCTTGGCGATCCGGTTTTGGTCCGCTTTCGGCGTCTTCGGATCAATGAAATTGTATGTTTCCAGCGACTGAATGACCGGAACGTTTACTTTTGGGGACATGAACGCCTTATTGGCGCTGTTGCCGATCTGCAGCGCTTTAAGCGGATTGTCGATCTTCAGGAGCGACGACTCCGCATATCGCCCAAGCCAGCCGGTGCTTGCCAGCTTATCCGGCTCGGCCGTTTGCCAAATATCCATTGACCGGAAATGGGAGCGGTCCGGCTTCGGGTAACCGACGCCTTGGACAATCGCCAGCTTGCCGGCATTAAAGTAACTGTGCAAATTTGCCAAACTCGGGTGCAGCCCGACTTCGCTATTGAGGGCAAGCACGTCTTTTTCCGTAATTTTGAGCGTGGGGCGGGCGTCGAAGTATCCGCCCATCCCATAAGGTATCAACGTATTGATGCCGTCATTGCCTCCCGAAAGCTGGATGACGACGAGAACGGGAGAATCGGGCCCCGCTTCATCCTCGCCCTGTGCTTTCAGGACAGAGCCGTTCTCGGCAAAAATCATCGGCCCCCCGAGCCCCAGCGTTGCCAGCAGCGCAGAGCCTTTGATCAGAAAGTCTCTTCTGGTCAGCTTCATCCGATTTCTCCCCTTCTATTTCATCTGCGCTTCCGGACTGATCATAATCAGCTGGAGCAAGCCGCGCATGCCGTTCACTTTTTGTTTGGAGTAGACAAACGTTTCCTCCGCAAAGGCGGAGAGCACGCTCACGGAGCGATTTCCTAGCAGCGGAACGCCCGCCTGATTCGCAAAGTGGGCGACCCACTGCTCCGGCGTCGCTTTATCGTCGAGCAGGAACGTCTTGGAATTGAGCAAATTGCCATTAATCCGCTTCGCGATCGATTCTGCGAACTGATAGCGGGCCAGCAAATTCGTCGTCATCAGCCACGTCGTCCCGCCTCGCCAACCGGCAACATCCGGAGGCAAGAACAGCTCCTGTCCCATCTTGCGCATCGATTGGGCGAAACCTTTGGCCATCGGCAAATTGAATGCTTTCAATATGCCTGCGACATATTCCGCCGGCGTTTTGATCATGGCTCCTCGATGTTCCGGGTTATAAAATGCATCGGACAAGAACAAGTAATTCAGTGTTTCCCCGATATGATTCGTTTGGGCAAACACGTCGGCGATTTCCCAAATCCATTCCGCCGACGGCCGTTCCGTAGCGAAATAGGTGAGCAGCTTCATTGCGACGAACCGCGGCAGCGTCTCTTGCTTGAACAAGACGTCCACCACATCGGTTTCGTCGAAGTTGCCGGTTTCGCCGAGAATCGTCTTTTTCCCTGCGTCGTGCTGCTTCGAGTTAAAGCTGACGATATCCGTCTTTTTATCGTACACCCAGCCGGTCATCGCTCTGGCGGCTTCCTTGATGTCGTCTTCCGTATAATTGCCGACTCCGAGGGTGAACAGCTCCATCACTTCACGGGCATAGTTTTCGTTCGGTTTCCCTTTTTTGTTGTTATTGGTGTCCAGGTACAGCATCATCGCCGGGTCTTTGCCGACCGCCTCGACGAGTGTGCGGAAATTGCCTGTCGCATGCTTGCGAAACAGTTCGTTTTGCCGGAGTATGAGCGGAATCTCTCTCACCTTCTGGTAGGAGGTCGCAAAATGGCCATGCCAAAACAACGTCATCTTCTCAATCAACGGCGCTTCCGTGTTCACCATCCGATAGAGCCAATACGTCTGCTGATCGACGATTTGGTCCCCAACCAAATTTTTGCCGTCCGCCTTGAGTTCCCCGAACGGCGTCAAATCCTCTGCTTTCCCAGTCAACGATTCACCGGCAATCAACCGCCGAACCGTCTCCTCCTTCCCAAGCTCCAAGGAAGCGCTTACTTCCGCTTTACCCGGAAAAAACGCCGCTCTGCTCAGCAGATGCGCCGCTTCTTTTTCTGTCCATTCCGCACCCATCCATTGCACCACCCAACGCAGCATTTTACTGTATACCTTCATTATAATGGGGGATTGTTACAAAACCATTACCGATACAGGCGATTCCACGCCCAATGAACCCCTGCATGCAAAAAAAATTTTCGACATGGATCCTTAGTCGCTAGCGGCTCGCCCGTGAGCGTCCACCCTAAAAGGAGAAGATCATATAATAAAGCCGGCACCTGAACGATTCAGATGCCGGCTTGGCTGTCCCTCTGCCGCGGTTGCAGCAGAGCTTCTTATGATATAAACATAAGTGCTAATCTTACAGATCGAAGTACAAGGAGTACTCGTGCGGATGAATGCGGATCGCTACTGCTTTGGCTTGCTCACGATGCAGGTTGATGTAGTTATCGATGAAGTCTTTCGAGAAGACGCCGCCTTCTGTCAAGAATTCATAGTCCGCTTCCAGTGCGTTGAGGGCTTCATCCAGTGTTCCAGGAACGCTGCGGATTTCACCTTTCTCTGCGTCGGACAGCTCGTAGATGTTCTTGTCGAGCGGGCCGTAGCCGAGAGCGCGAGGATCGATTTTCTTCTTGATTCCGTCGAGACCTGCAAGCAGCATGGCTGCGAAAGCAAGGTACGGGTTCGCCGTGGAGTCTGGCGTACGGAATTCGATACGGCAGCCTTTCGGCGTAACGGCAGCAACCGGAATACGAACGGCTGCGGAACGGTTTCCTTTGGAGAATACCAGGTTAACCGGTGCTTCGTAACCAGGAACCAGACGTTTGAAGGAGTTCGTGCTCGGGTTCGTGATTGCGATCAGTGCAGGCGCATGGTACAAAATCCCGCCGATGTAGTGAAGCGCCATTTCGCTCAAGTTGCCGTAGCCGTTTTTGTCGTAGAACAGAGGGCTGTCGCCGTTAAAGATGGATTGGTGAACGTGCATCCCGCTGCCGTTGTCGCCGAAGATCGGCTTCGGCATGAAGGTTGCCACTTTACCGTATTGTCTTGCTGTATTTTGAACGATGTATTTGTATTTCAAAAGGTTGTCCGCTGTTTTCGTCAGCGTGTCGAAACGGAAGTTGATTTCGCCTTGGCCGGCTGTCGCTACTTCATGGTGATGACGCTCGATGCGCAGGCCAGCTTCCATCAGCAAACGACACATTTCGCTGCGGATATCTTGTTGGGAGTCGGTTGGACCTACAGGAACATAACCGCCTTTATGCCCTACTTTGAAGCCCAGGTTGCCGCCTTCGTCTTTGCGGTTGGAGTTCCAGTGCGCTTCCTCGGAATCTACGAAGAAAGAAGACGTATTTTGCTTGCTCTCGAAACGAACTTCGTCGAAAATGAAAAACTCGGATTCAGGAGCGAAGAATGCTGTCGTACCAACGCCGGTCTTTTGCAAATATTCTTCGGCTTTTTGAGCGATGCTGCGAGGGTCGCGCTCATATCGTTCACCGTCCGGCGTGTGAATGTTACACATAACCACCAGCGTCGGGTGTGCTGTGAAAGGATCGACGTAGACGCTCTCTGTATCCGGCATCATGACCATGTCGGACTCTTCGATACCTCTGAAACCAGGGATGGAAGAACCGTCAAATGCAACACCGTTTACGAATGTTTCTTCGTCAACTTCAACTGCAGGCAAAGAAATGTGATGCGCTCTGCCGCTCAAATCGACAAACCGGAAATCGATCCATTCGATGCCTTTTTCTTTAATAGTGTTTAACACGTTTTGAACTGACATGGACTCGCTTACCTCCTAATTTCCGAACATTCCAACCACTTTGTTCGTACATTGTTCAAGTTTTTATTAATTATGGACTTATTATAAAACTTTTCGCCGAGAATCGTCAATACTTATGTAAGGTATTTTTTATCGATGTGTTAGGTATGCTCACACAAGACACAAGATTTTCATATTTTTAGACAAAAAAAGCTTGACTTTTCGCTGATTCGCGAAATTTCAAGCTTTTTCGACAAATGATGCTATTCCATTACGAATTTGTCATGTAAGAACTGGCTCTTTTTTCGTATCAAAACGTTTGCCGCAGAGCGGTGCCAGCTTCTCCAAATCGACCATGAGGCGGGCGAACTGATCCGGGAACAACGATTGCACGCCGTCGCCGGTCATGGAATTGTCCGGGTCCGTATGCATTTCGACGATCAATCCGTTGGCGCCTGCCGCAACGGAAGCTTTGCTCATCGGCTCGACCAGCTCGCGCCGCCCCGTGCCGTGGCTCGGATCGGAGATCACCGGCAGATGGCTGAGCGTCTGCAGTGCCGGGATCGCCGCCAAATCGAGCGTATTGCGGGTGTACTGCTCGAATGTGCGGATCCCGCGCTCGCACAGCATAACGTTCGGATTTCCGCCCGCGAGTATATATTCCGCCGCGTTCAAAAACTCGTCGTATGTCGCGCTGAAACCGCGTTTGAGCAGCACCGGCGTCTGGATCGTCCCGAGCTTGCGCAGCAGGTCGAAGTTCTGCATGTTGCGCGTGCCGACCTGAAGAATGTCCGCATATTCGGCGCATACATCTACATATTCCGGCGTCATCACTTCCGTGATGGTCAGCAGCCCATGCTTTTTGCCCGCTTCGGCCATCATCACAAGACCTTCCACACCGGTACCCTGGAAGCTGTAAGGGCCGGTTCTCGGCTTGAATGCGCCGCCGCGCAATACTTGAGCACCCGACGCTTTGACAAGTCTGGCAATCTCGTCAATCTGTTCCGGCGTTTCCACCGCGCAAGGGCCGCCCATGACGACGAGCTCATCGCCGCCGATCTCAACGCCCTTGATCTTGATGACCGTGTTATCCGGATGGAAGTCCCGGCTCGCCAGCTTATACGATTTGGAAATTTTGACGACTTGCTCTACGCCGGACAATTGGCGAAGCTGCTCCGCAAGCATCGGGCTTGCTTTTCCGATAATCCCGATTACCGTGCGGTCCACACCCTGGGATACATGGGCGGATACTTCATGCTTTTCGATATGTTGAACAATTTCGGCTATACGTTCTTGCGTTACTTTGTTGGATAAAATAACGATCATGAGAGCACGCTCCTTCGGGACGAGTATTTTAACACTTCGACGCTTATACGCTTTTAAGCTTTTAATCGTTAAAGTAAATATACAACGGGAAGCCTTTCCCCGTCAATACTTGCTTTATATCTTTATTATCATGAACCGTTCGGGTTGGATGAAAGCATCAGCTGCTCTTTGCGCTTCCTCCGCTTCTCCTTGCGCTTGTTATGATACCATTCAAGCAGCCATCTGATCGGAAAATAAACGATCAAACCGAGAATAACTCCGTCTATCGCGCCGCCGACGATCAGTTTCAGATTAAACCGGATAAACGTGTCCAGCCAGTCCGGCAGCAGCTGGAGCAAATGCCATCGCGTTCCTTTCGGCAATACCATCGCTCCTACTTTCCGGTTCAGAAACGACATCGGAATATAGATGACTTTCCCGAAGACGAAACCAAGCAACGCTGCCGCCATACTGGCCCGGAACAAGTAAACGAGCGGGAATATAAGAAAAAAGGCCAGTCCGGCCGTCGGGAGCGTAAACATTTCAATCGCAAGCCCGATCGAGAAGCCCAGCGCCACCATGCCCGGGCCTCCCTTGGCTCGGGTCAGCAGCAAATATTTATATTTAAACCAGCGCGGGATATGGCTCAGCTGAAAAGGCTTTTTGGTTTTCGCTGTTTTGTTCATCTGCTGCTAGTCCCTTCCCTTTCTAGGTTGTCTATTCCACGCTTGCTTTTTGTTTAGGCGTCGGGATCAGCCGATTCAAATTAACGGTTCGCCGAATGTCCCAAGTTTCCGGATTGTTGCGGTCATATTGTTCCAAGTAGCCGATCACTTCCTTCGTGATCGGCGTCGGCGTCGACGCTCCGGACGTCACGGCTACCCGCCGCACCGGCTCGAGCCACTCCCGCTTCAGCTCCGTCACATCCGCGATGCGGTACGCTCTCACGCCCGCAATGTCTTCCGATACTTGAGCAAGCCGGTTCGAGTTATTGCTTCGAGGGTCTCCGACCACAATGAGCAGATCTGCGTCCTTCGCCTGTTCGGCGACCGCTTCCTGACGTACCTGTGTCGCAAGACATATTTCGTTATGAATCTCCGCATGAGGGAACCGCTCGAGCAGCCGGTTCATAATATGCTTGATATCCCACTGGCTCATCGTCGTCTGATTGGTGATGATCACTTTGCCTTCGGTCAAATTCAGCGCCTCGGCCTCCTCGGGCTTTTCAATCAAATGCACCCGGTCCGGAGCGACGCCGAGCGCGCCTTCCGGCTCGGGATGGCCTTTTTTGCCGATATAAATGACATCGTACCCTTCGGCGGTTTTCTCGCGGATCAAATCATGCGTCCTCGTCACGTCGGGACAAGTCGCGTCGACCACCGTTAACCCCTTCTCCCTCGCACGCGCGCGAACTTCCGGCGATACGCCGTGAGCGGTAAATATAACGGTTCCCCGTTCGATTTGATCCAATATATCCAGACGGTTCGCGCCGTCCAACGTGACAATGCCTTCCTTTTCGAAAAAGTCCGTAACGTGAGCGTTATGAACGATCATGCCCAATATATAGACAGGCCGCGGCAGATTGAGATTTTTGGCCGTTTGCATGGCCAGTGCCATCGCGTCGACGACGCCGTAGCAATAACCGCGCGGAGAAATTTTGATTACGTCCATGCTGCACCTGCCTTTGTCGAATTTTTTTAGCGCCTTTGTATGATTATACCTGATTCTGATCCGCGATGGAATGCCCTTCCGCCTCTTGCACCTCGATGACACCGGAGGAGGCGATCGGCAGCCATATGACAAAAGTCGACCCTTCGTCCTTCAGCGTCTTGACCTCGATCGAACCGTTGTGTTCATCAATAATCCAGCGTGCGATCGACAAGCCGAGACCGGTGCCGGCTTTTTGGCCGCGTGAAGGATCCGCCCGGTAAAAGCGGTCGAATATATGCGGAACTTCTTCCTTATCCATACCGATGCCGGAGTCTTCAATCCGAATGCCCACTTGGCCTTCATGCCTGAGCGCATCGAGACGAACGAAGCCCGCATCCGTGTACTTAAACGCATTTTCGATAAATATGAACATAAGCTGCTGCAAATAATCCGCGTTTCCGTATACGTACACGCCGTTCAAATCATCGAGATTGCCTACCTGGAACTCCACGGTCCGCGGCAGCAGCACCGCCTTGCGCGCCACCTCATCGATGATCGGACGAATCGGCTGATTCGTCTTCGTCATTTGGAAACCGGCGTCGGCTCTTGCCAGCGATAACAAATCGTTGACAAGCCGCGACATCCGTTCGGCTTCGCCCGAAATATCGTGCATCGCTTCCAGTGTCAGCTCCAGCTTCTGGCTATCGTCGGAACCGGCTTTGAGCGCCGCCTGCTTCCACATCTTCTCGAGCAGCTCCACATTTCCGCGAATCGTCGTTAGCGGAGTCCGCAGCTCATGAGAAGCATCGGATACGAACCTGCGCTGCGCCGAGTAAGCTTCTTCGAGTTCCACGTAAGCATGCTGCAGCCTGCCCAGCATGCTGTTGATCGTCTGCGTCAGTACGCCGATCTCGTCATTCGGACCGTCGTATTCGATCCGCTTCTCGAGGTCAGCTCCTTTCTCGATCCGGTTGGTCGCATCGACGACCTGTCCGATCGGCTTGAGCACTTTGCGCGCAAGGAACCAGCCGACCGAAGCCGCGAGCAGGATGGCTACGAGTCCCGTCACGGTCAGGATCAAGCGCAGCATGACGAACAGACGGTCGTCGGCAAACATAGCCGACTGCATGATGCCGGCCGGGCGATCCGTCGGCCCGGGAAATCGGGTCGCGTATATAGGAGTATAATATAGGATAAAGTCCATATTTTCGATGCGTGCTTTATCATACAAACACGTTTCGTTCAACACGCATTTCAGTTTCTTCGCGTCGATCTCCGGAAATTGGATGCCGGCTTCCTGCAGCCTAGGCGACGGAAATTTCGTCCCGTTGTCCACGTTGACGACTTGAAACAATCCATTGCTGCCCCGCGGCACCCCGCCCACAATGTTAAATATATAGCCGGGCTTGCCGCCATCCAGCGAAAATGTGTACGTTGCGATCGTTCTAGACCGCAGCACTTCCGTTTGCGCACGCAAATCGTCCCGCAGCGAACTGTAGTAGATCGTATGAAGGAATATATACAGCCCCAATCCGAGAAGCAACAGGGTTGCCGTTAAAATCCCGGTATACCATAGTGTCAGCCGAAGCCGAATCGACATATCAGCTCTCTCCTCTTAACACATAACCGGCGCCGCGAACCGTCTGGATGATCCGCTTATGACCATGCTCCTCCGTTTTTTGTCTTAGAAGCGCAATGTACACTTCAAGCACGTTGGATTCGCCGCTATAATCGTATCCCCATATCTTTTCCATAATAATGTCTCTGGACAACACGCGCCGCGGATTTTGCAAAAACAGGTGCAGCAGTTCGAATTCCTTCGTCGTCAGCTCGACCAGTTGGCCGCCGCGGTATACTTCCCGGGTATCCAGATCCATAAAGATGTCCTGGTAATGCAGACGATTGGTCGCCTGCTCCGATTTCTCGGACGATTTCCGGCGCAGCATGACGCGAATGCGGGCCAGCAGCTCCTCCAGCGCAAAAGGCTTCACCAAATAATCGTCGGCGCCCAGATCAAGCCCCTTGACCCGATCCGCCACCTCATCCTTTGCCGTCAGCATCAGCACCGGCACTTCCGATCCGCCCTCGCGGATGCGGCGCACGACTTCCCAGCCGTCCAGCTGCGGCATCATGACGTCGAGAATGACGATGTTCGGCTCATGCTCGAGAATTTGCTTCAGTCCATCCATGCCATGGTTCGCCGTGAACACGGTATAGCCTTCGAATGCCAGACTGCGCCTCAGCATCGAAGTGATTTTATCGTCATCGTCAATAACCAATACTTTTTCTCTCATCTCATCAATTCACCCGCCTGCTTCTATTGTAAGAACAATTCCCCCAAAAGTGAAGCGATCCTCTGAAGCCTACTCCTGTTACTTCTTTTTGGAGGCCCCCATCTTTCAAAAAAATAGGCTCGCGTAAAAAAAGAAGCAGAGCGCAGGGGGGTGCGCTCTGCCTTATTTAGGTGCGATCTATTATTTCTGCTCCACATTCCGGTCGCCGATCGTTACGTCGATCGTCATCTTTTTGCCGTCGCGCATGACGCCGAACGATGCTTTATCGCTCACCTTCAGCTTTTTGATCGCCGCCACAAGGTCGTCGGACGTTTTCATTTTGGCGCCGTTCAGTTCGACAATGACGTCATACGGCCGTATGCCAGCCTGGAAAGCCGGGCTCTTGCGCTCTACCGTAGCAACGATCGCGCCGTCGGTACTGTCGAGTTTCAGTTCGGAAAGCCATTCTTTATCGACGTTCTGCAATTGTACGCCGATATAAGGAGCCGGTTCCTTCGGAATTTTCACGTTGTTTTTCAAGTTGTCGAGTACAGCCGAGATGGTGCTGGTCGGAATGGCAAAGCCGATCCCCTGTGCCTGCGAGCTGACCGCGGTATTAATCCCGATAACCTCGCCGTTCAAGTTGAGCAGCGGACCGCCGGAGTTGCCGGGGTTGATCGAAGCGTCCGTTTGCAGCAGATGCTTGTATTCCCGCGTACCTTTTTGGTCCGGAATGCTGATCGGGCGCTCTTTAGCGCTAAGGACGCCTACCGTTACCGTATGGTCAAAGCCGTACGGGTTGCCGATCGCAACGACCCAATCGCCTTGATTCAGGCTCTCCGCACTGCCGAGCGGAAGCGTCGGGAAATCTTTGTCCCCTTCGATCTTAAGCGCCGCGAGATCCAGATCGTAGCTGTTTCCGAGCAGCGTAGCTTTGAGCGGTTTGTCGTAACCTTGGACGGTTACCCAGATTTCGTCGGCACCGTCAATCACGTGCTCATTGGTCAAAATATATCCCGATTTCTCGAATATAAACCCGGTTCCCATTCCGCCGGGCTGCATTTGATCGGAGCTTTTCGGCTTTTGGCTGCCTCCGAGGTCATCCCCGAAAAACTGGCGGAAAAACGGATCGTCGAAGAACGGATTGCCAGTGCGGCCGCTCGAGCTCTTCGCTTTCACTTTCGTTTCGATTTTCACGACGGCCGGGCTCGCTTGCTCCACGATTTGCGCAATGTTGTTCGGACGTCCGAGATCAAGCGCCGACGGCTTTACGCCGCCGTTATTTGCCGAAGCCACAGGCGCGGTACCCGACGAGCCGCTGCCGGTCATGACGCCTTGGGCCCCGGTGAACAAATTCATTTTATCGGAAGCGAACATCAGAGCGCCGACAACGACGACGCCGGCCATGAAGGAAGCGAACACGCTCTTGAAGCCCGCTCCGGACTTCTTCGCATTGCCAAGCTGCCAACTGCCCATCGGCGGTCCGCTCGAATCGTCCGCAGGCCCGTAGCTGAATGGCCGCAGCGGTTTCGGCGGCGTTACCTCCACAGGCGTCGATCCTTCGCTGTCACGGGCGGTCGTATCTGCCGCATTCGGGTTAAAAGGACCGTAGGAAAAATAATGAGACGTCCGCTCCTGCTGGGAGTGGGTGGCCGATGTCGGTTCGTTTTGTTGTTGGGGTTCGTCGCGTCTCATAGGATCGTTATACTTGGCATCGTCTTGCGGACGACGAAAGAAGTCATTGTAGTTATTGTTGTTATTATTGTCCATAGCGATAACCTCCATTAAAAATAAGGCTTCCTGCGAGTATCAATAGTCAGCTGCTTTCGAGCTATGAAAGCTTAAACTAGAAACCTAGCACAACTTTCTGCTCGTAAGACTTATTCTTGACTATATATTGCACTCGCAACCTTAAAGAAACCTTAAAGAAAAATAAATTGGAGGTAAAAATAAACGGTTTTACCGCCAGCTGCTCTCAACTTTCGCAAGCAGCGTTTTTGCCTGCTCGACCCATTTATCCCCGACGGCCGCATCTTTGTCCACCGGCTCCTGAAACTGGTTCACAAGCGCACCATACGTATGGATCGGAGCTTCTTTGTCCAATCCTTCATTATATATATGTTTCAATACGAACGGCTCACCGATCCGGACAACGGCATCGGTCGAATCCGTATCGCCGTCCAGCTTGCCGTGCGTCACTTCGAACGGAATGCGCAGCCACACTTTGTGCGCCTCATCCAAATACCGATCATAGCAGCCGTGATCGTATTCCCAATTTCCGCCGAGCGTGAATTCGAACGCATGCAGCTGGTGTCTTACTTTCTCAAAAGCTTCCTCTTTCCCGGTCAACTTCGAATCCAATGGAATCATTTCATTCTCCTCCGTTTTCTTCTAATTGGATATGTTATAGAATGAGCCGATTTCAGGAAAAGTATGCTTTGTTCGGAAACAGGAGAAACGCAAAATGACAGAAACGAACAATTCGTTTCCAGTGTCATTTTATCTTACGTATTTCGTTGACATACCTGTCACAAGGATTTTATAATAAGGGGCGGAATGACTGTCTGCACGATTTCGAAGGAGATGAGCTTCATGGATATAACCACGCTGAGCAACGGCCTGGATACGATCTGGGTCGTGCTTACAGCCGCTATGATTTTGTTGATGGAAGGCGGCTTCGCGCTGCTAGAGGCCGGTTTTGTCCGGCAAAAAAACGCCGTCAGCATTATTATGAAAGTGTTTGTCGACATTACGTTCGGGGCATTGATCTTTTACTTTTTTGGGTTCGCTTTCATGTATGGCAAGGACTTGTTCGGGCTGATCGGCACAAGCGGCTTCATGATGGAAGGAGACCTAACGCATATAGAGCTATCGATCTCCCATGACACCTATTGGCTGTTCCAATGCGCATTTGTTATCGCGGTTATCTCCATCGTATCCGGCGCCGTCGCTGAACGCGTAAATTTCCGCGCCTATATACTGTATACCATTGCCATGACCGGGTTGATTTATCCGATAGCCGGCCACTGGGTATGGAGTGTGGGAGGCTGGCTCGGCGGTCTCGGCATGATCGATTTTGCCGGCTCCGCCGTCATTCACGCGCTTGGCGGATTTTCCGCGCTGGCGGCCGCAATCTTGATCGGGCCTCGCATCGGGAAGTTCGCAGAGAACGGCACTCCCAACATCGTTCCTCCGTCGAACCTGCCGCTCGCCTCGGTCGGCGCATTCATCTTATGGTTCGGCTGGTTCGGCTTTAACTCGGGAAGCACGCTGAGCGCCACGAACGCGAGTATCGGCCACATTGCGGTTACGACGATGCTGGCTGCAGCAGCCGGCGGCGCAACGTGCATCTTATTCACGATGCTGCGCTACCGTAAAGCCGACCCGCCGATGGTCATCAACGGCTCGCTCGCGGGACTGGTCGGCATTACGGCCGGCTGCGCGTTCGTCAGCGACGGTGCCGCGATCCTGATCGGCGCGGTATGCGGCATCGCGATGGTATTCGCCACGGAGTTCCTCGAATCGCGACGCATCGACGACCCTGTAGGCGCGTTTGCCGTCCACGGCGTCAGCGGCAGTCTGGGGACGCTCGCTCTCGGCTTGTTTGCCAAGCCGGAACTGGCCGAAAGCGTCGGGAAAGGCTACAGCGGACTGCTGTACGGCGGAGGGTTCCAGCTTCTCGGCGTCCAGGCGCTCGGGCTGGTTACCGTATCCGTATGGGGCTTCGCATTGACGTGGCTTTCCCTCAAGGTCATCGGCCGCTTCGTGCCGGTGCGCGTCAGCCGGGATGAAGAGCTTGTCGGGCTCGACGTCGGAATTCACGGGGTACCGGCGTACAGCGAGGAGCATGATTTTATCGAGATCGACCGACTAACGATGTCCAACAATAAATAAACGGTATTGGACCGCCGGCGAACTAACCATGCCGCGGCCATGCACCGGCCATACAGCGCTCCTCCTGTTCGGAGGAGCTTTTTTGATGCACAAAAAAAAGCTCCGACAACCGTACTCCCGGTTGGACAAAGCCTGCCTTTGCGGATACATACTTGTTTATAAAAAGAAAAAGCTCCTGTACATGGAGCCGTTACGGAATGCAACATTCGCGGCGTGGATCGATCCTGGTTAAAGCAAAGAGGCTCAGCCCAATTCCTTCTCCAACTCCTCGCTGACGTTCACAAGGTCGGTCGGGCGGCTTTGCTGCAAAATGTCGCGTGCGTTTTCGATCTCCAGCCGCAGCTTGCGAATTTGTTCCATCGGTTTCTTCACATAGTGGATATATTCAACGGCCAGATGATGATCCGGCTTTTTCCCCGCAAACATTCGGCGTAAAGCTGACATGGATTGATAGTTTCGTTCTTCGATCATCCGTTTTTTCTCGTAACGCTGCACAGCCTGCTCAATCTCGGCAATTTGCTCCTCTTTGCGAGCGATGAATGCTTCTAAAAACGGGTACACTTCGGCCGCTTTCCGTTTGTTCACCTGTACCAGGCCCCCTGACCATAACGCATTCAGCATGAAACATCACCTATCCGATAATGTAAACAATGATTACAACACACTTATTTTACAACAAATCAATCGCTTTGAAAACAAAAAAATTTGAAAAACAATGGACTATGGCAATAATGTTAACATTAAAAAAAATTATGTAACTCATTACGCTGCTTGGATATAGCATGGATAGAAAAAGGAAACCCGGACGCTCTATCATCGCAGGTTCCCTTTTTAAAGATTTGTATAGTTACGCGCAATTACACGTTTTGATTTTCATTTTCAAATTGATTCGCGTTTTGGCTCGCGTTATTTTGAGCCGCTTGCTGCTGCTTCGCGTTAACCGCCACTTCTTGCGCAAACTCGGCGTCGTTGTTGTTCTGTTTGCGGTTTTTGTTGTTTTTCGCCATGGTTATCACCTCCCGTTCCTCCATTAGTATGGACAAGAGCAGGTGGACTATGACAGGAAATTTAAAACAACAGTTCATTTTTCAACTGGTTCCATAACGTTTCGTTAATTTTTCCATTGCCTTTTTTGACGACAAACACGTTGAGCGTTTTTTTGCCCCATTCCTTGTAGACCTGATCCTTCGTTTCAAAATACAGATCGATGCGATTGCCCTTAATCGCTCCGCCCGTATCGGCCACGACGCCGTATCCGTACCCTGGAATGTACAGTACGGTACCGATCGGAAAGACGCTCGGGTCAGCGGCAATCGTCGAGAACGATCCAACGTCGCGGGTTACCTTCATACCCGAGTAGGTGAGGCCGTATTCGGGATGCCCCGGATTTTTGCCTGTCGATTCTCTGCCTGCATAGTAACCGGTCGCGATGACTTCCACCGCTTTGAATTTCGTTAAATCCTGATCTTGATGCGGGAAGAGCTTATAGTTTTTCGCCCGCGCCTGTATTTGGCCGCCTGTCGTTCCTTTGATGGCGGATACCGGCTGTATCTCGTTTTTCCCGGCGCTTGCACCGGATGAACCTGCTTTGATCTCGGCGACCGGAGAAGGAAGCTTTGCGCTTCCGATCGATTGCCCATCTTGTTCAAACCACATCAATACGGACAGCATCAGAACGATGAGACAAATCCATTTTGCATGGCTTGCGGTTTTTGGTAACATATGTTTCGTTAAACCTCCCCTTAATATAAGAGGCTGTCCATCGAAAATAAAATATATACATAAACCGGTGAACATTGCATTGCAAATAAATAAAAGCCCGTCTCCAAGAAGCGCTTTTCGCCACAGCAGTGTGCTGCGGTCAAATCAGAGCCAAGCTTGAGAGACAGGCTTAAATTGTTCATGTCGACGTTAGCCGACTTATACTTGTTTGGAGCGAATATCTTCGTTGATTAACCCAATGACCGCATCCAAGCTTTGCGCTCCAAGATCGCCTTGGCCGCGGCGGCGTACGGAAACGCTGTTGGAGCTGACTTCGTTCTCTCCGACGACGAGCATGTAAGGGATTTTTTCGAGCTGTGCCTCGCGGATTTTGTAGCCGAGCTTCTCATTGCGGAGATCCGCTTCTACGCGAATGCCCGCCTGCGTCAGCTTGTCTTCCACCTCTTTGGCATAGCCGTCGAAGTTGCCGGAGACCGGCAGCACTTTGGCTTGTACCGGACACAGCCATGTCGGCAGCGCACCGGCGAAATTTTCGAGCAGGAACGCCGTCATCCGCTCCATTGTCGAGATGATGCCGCGATGAATGACGACAGGGCGATGCTTCTGTCCGTCGGCGCCGACATATTCGAGCTGGAACCGTTCGGGCAGCAGGAAGTCGAGCTGAGCGGTCGACAGCGTCTCTTCTTTCTTCAGCGCCGTCTTGATCTGTACGTCCAGCTTCGGCCCGTAGAACGCCGCTTCGCCTTCCGCTTCGAAGAACGGCAAGCCCAGCTCTTCGACGACTTCGCGCAGCATGCGTTGGGACATTTCCCACATTTCGTCGTTCTGGAAGTATTTCTCGGTATCTTTCGGATCGCGGTAAGACAAGCGGAAGCGGTATTCTTTGATTCCGAAATCTTCATACACCTGACGAATCAGATTGACTACACGGGCGAATTCTTCCTTGATTTGATCCGGCCGGCAAAAAATATGCGCATCGTTAAGCGTCATCGCCCGAACGCGATGCAAACCGGTCAAAGCGCCGGACATTTCGTACCGGTGCATCGTGCCAAGCTCGGCTATCCGGATCGGCAGGTCGCGGTAGCTGCGCATGTCGCTCTTGTACACCATCATATGGTGCGGACAGTTCATCGGGCGAAGCACAAGCTCCTCGTTATCCATGATCATCTTCGGAAACATGTCTTCCTGATAATGGTCCCAGTGGCCGCTCGTTTTATACAGCTCAACATTGGCGAGCACCGGAGTATAAACGTGCTGGTAGCCGAGACGCTCCTCCAGGTCGACGATGTAGCGTTCCATCGTGCGGCGCACTTTCGCTCCGTGCGGCAGCCACAGCGGCAAGCCTTGACCGACTTCGTTCGAGAAGGTGAACATTTTCAGCTCTTTGCCGAGTTTGCGGTGATCGCGTTTTTTCGCTTCCTCCAGCAGATGGAGATGCTCGTCCAATTCGGCTTTTTTCGGGAATGCCGTACCGTAAATACGCTGGAGCATTTTGTTCTTCGAATCTCCGCGCCAATAAGCACCCGCTACGCTGAGCAGCTTGAACGCTTTAATGCGCCCGGTTGAAGGCAAGTGAGGTCCGCGGCACAGGTCGAAAAATTCGCCTTGATCATAGATGGTAATGACCGAAGATTCCGGTAAATCGCGGATCAATTCCAGCTTCAGCGGGTCTTCCAGCTCGGAGAAAATACGGATCGCTTCCTCGCGACTGACCACGCGGCGGGTGATCGGCAAGTTCTCCTGAACGATGCGCTCCATTTCTTTCTCGATTTTCGCGAGATCGTCCGGCGTGAGCGAATTTTCCATATCGATATCGTAATAGAACCCGTCCTCAATGACCGGACCGATGCCCAGCTTCACATGTTTCTCGCCATAAACGCGTTTAATCGCCTGCGCCATCAAGTGCGCCGTGCTGTGCCGGTACACCTCAAGGCCGTCGCCGCTATCCAACGTTACGATTTCAAGCGAAGCGTCTGCGTTAAGCGGCGTGCTTAAGTCTACCAGCTTCCCGTCCACTTTGCCGACAACCGCATTTTTTTTAAGACCGGAGCTGATCGATCCGGCTACTTCTTCTACCGTCGTTCCGGCATTGTACTCGCGAACCGCGCCATCCGGAAAAGTAACTTTTACTGACATGACTGAATAACCTCCTCTGATTTGCAACAAACAAAAAAAGCGCATCATCCCCAGAAGGGACGAGTGCGCTTGGCTCGTGGTTCCACCCTAAATTCGACTGAAGGCATCGCCATTAAGACCGGCCGTCAATCCTCGATGCATTCTGTAACGGGAATGGCCCGATGACCGATACTGGGTGCGAATGCACCGTTCCCTGCCACAGCTACGAAGGGGTAAACGAATGTCGCGGCACGGAAGGGATTTCAGCCCGGGTCCCTTCTCTCTGGACAGCACTTCAAACGTTCATGTCTTCGATCGTTGCCTTACCTTTTATTATATTCGGCGGCGGCTCCCCGGTCAAGGTTATGGCATAACCTGCAGTATCCGCACACTTCGACGCGGTTTTCGAATATTTGCTGGATCGTGTGAATCACTTGCAGTTCCGGCTCGCGCGTATGGATATAAATTTGCTGAGGGGACACGGAAATGAGCGTGCTGACGATCATATCTTCGAAATTCATGTCCTTTTCAAGCATCTCCACCGTAACTACGGCTTCAGGATCATCGGTATTGATCTGTTCCATTCGGTCGTTCAGGAGCAAAAAGTCGTTTCCTCCCTTATGGATCAAATGAACGAATGGGATTCTCGCCTCCTGAATATAGACGAAATATTGCAATAACGAAATGAATTCCTGGTATTGCCGATCCATGACGAACTCGTCCACGGCATATTCGGCTACGTCGCGCAGCTCATCGATGTAGGCGTGAAGCCGGAAACGGAGATAGCCTTCTAAATTCAAGTCCGTGTGCTCCTTCAAGTACTCGGCCAGTTCCGCAGAGATTTTGGCCTTGCGCCGCAAATACACATCGCCGGCCGCCTTCTCTCCCTCCCACTCGCCTGTCCCGCTTAACATTTGCTCACAATAGCTCATAATGCGATCCATGTCTTCTTCTTTGTCGTAATGAAATTCTTGTTTTAACAAGTGACGCAATATGTGCCGTTCTTCCACGAGCAAAATATAGTCCGCGATCGCGTTCCCCGCCCATTCAAAAAGCGGATCCCCGTCGGTTTGCAATTGAAAACCGGGCAGCACTCCGCTCACCTCGATCAGATGCATGCCTTCATGCCGGTTCATTGATATATGAATGTAATCTTTGTTATGTAACCGTTCCGAGGCGCTTGACACGATGCCAAACAACTGCCCCGCCTGCGCTTCCACACGATTCGTTAAGTGGATTGTAAAAAGCTTCATCCTTAACACTCCTTTCCTGCCGCAGCTCTCGTATAAAGTATATGGCCCGGAGTGCGCATATATACAACAATCAGATTCCGACGGGCATAGTAATAAATGAGAGCAGTGCGTAATTCAGGGTGCCGAATCCGTAAGCTAGCGGATGGACGTTCGCAATCCGATCGCATAAGGGAATACCCCTGGGCGCAACCCTTATTGAAGAAAAGCCGGCAATCAACGTTATGATACATTACGTATATTTTCACTTTCGAATTATCCGATTTTATGATACTATTTGTATCATAAAATCAACGCTAAGGGAGGCTCCCGATGAGCAGCACCCATAAAAACAGGAAGAGCATCGGTGACGACAACCTGGTTCACTTACATAAAAATGTGTTCATTAGCCGCGGCGACTCCCAATATTATGAAAAAGTTATTCAATATTTGGACCCGAGCTCACCGGAAGCGCATTATCACTTGGCACAGCAGCATGAACAGCGGGGCATGCTTGACAAAGCGCTCCATCATTATAAGGTAGCGATGAAAACACGCCCTTCGCCTTATTATTATGCCGCTGTGAACGGGGCCGAGCGCATGAAGCAGCCGCCGCTGCACGTCCCGGTAAGGACAAACCGCGCCCCTGACGCTAATCATCAGAACAATACGGCTATCGTTCCTTCTTATGTGAAAATCGGGCTCATTTTGCTGCTCCTGGTCAACTTATTATTGGTTGCCGTGCTCTACGGCCCGATCGCCGTTTCCAAAGCCGTGTCCGTCTTGAAGCCTTCGACGGTCGGTAAAGAGGTCAGCTACGAAACGGCGGAATCGCCATTTCTGATGACGTTCACCTATGGCATACCTTCGGCGCAGGTCGAGAAGACGCTGCATCAAAAGGCCATTACGCTTGCGGACGCATACCCCAAGCATGGTATTGTCATTTACGGCGTCCTGTCGGCTGCGCCTAACGAAGACAACACCGCGGTTCCGCTAACGGATGAAGCATGGAAAAGTGATGCGTTCGTCATCGCCGAATACAATCCGATCGTCGATCGCGCGGTTAAAATTCGTTTTCTGCATCCCGATGTCCAAAAGCTGAAGCCGCGTACGGAAGCGGCGGCGAACATCGTTCGTACCGCGCTGCAATCGTATATCTCTGATAACGGCGTCGCCCCCCGCTCGATCGATCAATTGACTCTAGACTACCCCCATAACTATTTAAGTGTAATCCCCATGGAAGCACGTTCCGGTTCGGCCGATGTCCGAACCGTTTTTAATGGGCGGGGCGGTTGGGTTTATGACCGCGCGGAAACGGAGCCTGAACGGATGTTTTACCCGAATACCGAGCCGGCGGATCTGGCAGAGCTCGGCCGCCTCCCCTTCCATCCGGTAACGGTCACGATCGATACAGCGGAGCATATGCTTCAGCTCCGATCGGGCGAAGCCGTCCTTGCCCGTTATCCGGTTGGCCTCGGGGCCGATAACCGGACGCCGGAGGGAACGTTCCGCGTCAGCGAACGGGTCAGAACGCCGCTCGGCAAGCAGCCCGGCGTCTACGGTGCGGCTGCGCTTGGGCTAGGGGCGATCGCGATTCACGGCACGTCCGATGCCGATTCCATCGGACAAGACCGCTCGCTAGGCTGTATCCGGCTGAGCAATGAAAACATCGAAGCCCTCTTCCCCCTCGTTCCAAGAGGCGCAACGGTGATGATTACGGGCGGCAAGGCGACCGACCCTGCCACTGCAAAAGAGGTCCACCCTCTTTCGCAGCCGTTGGCGCTGCTCGGGGTTCCAATCGCGCCCCCTTTACACGGCAGCGGCAGCGATGAAACTGCAGGGAATACGGTGTTTCATTGGCTCGGCTGAACCGTATAAAGCGGAACGCAAGCTGCATTTATCAATCGCCGTCATACGTTCCTAAACGATGTTAAATAACAATGTACCGCATTGTTTCATGCAAAAAAGCGGCTATCCGGGACGTTATCTGTCCTGACAGCCGCCATTCTCGTTTATTGGCCGAACCTGAACGTTGCTTGTACTACGGACCATCGTCCGTTCCACTGGTCATGCTCCCAACGCCAAGTTATTTAACATCTTTCATTGTTCATGTCTTTTAATTTTGCATGACAAAATCGTTGTCCACTTTCGTGACCGACTCGTCGTCGAACATGCGCAAAATCTCATATTTCGTGTTGCGCTGTGCCGGAATTTTACCCGCTTCGCGAATAATTTGCAGCGTCGACGAAATGTTGACTTTATGCGTCGTGCCTGCCGCGGACACGACATTCTCCTCGATCATCGTCGAACCGAAGTCATTGCAGCCGTAATGCAGCGACAGCTTGCCCACTTCCGGCCCCATCGTAACCCAGGATGACTGGAAGTTCTTAATATTGTCGAGCATGATGCGGCTGATCGCCACATTTTTGAGATAATCTTCCGGCCCGAGTTTTTCGGCCTTCATGTTCGTATTATCCGGTTGGAACGTCCAGGAGATGAACGCAAGGAACCCTTCCGAGTCCCAGCCGTTTTTGATGCACTCGTCCTGCGCTTCGCGAACCCGCAGCAGATGAAGCGCCCGTTCTTCGTGCGATTCGCCGAAGCCGATGACCATCGTCGCCGTCGTGTTCATCCCGATGCGCTGCGCGGTTTGCATGACGTCCATCCAATCGCGCCACGAGCCTTTTAGTCTGCTGATTTTGCGGCGCGTCCGGTCGTCAAGGATTTCCCCGCCTCCGCCCGGCAGCGAATCGAGCCCCGCCGCGTGAATTTCCCTCACGACTTCCTCGAGCGAAAGCCCGTTCGACACTTCCTTCATCTTCATGATTTCCGCAGGGGAGAAGGAATGCATCGTAATGCCCGGGAACCGCTTCTTAATTTCGCGCAGCAAATTCGTATAGTAAGTAAACGGCAAATTCGGATTCGTACCGCCTTGCATCAAAATTTCCGTACCGCCGACATCGATCGTTTCCTGTATTTTTTGGAAAATGACTTCGTCCGGCAGCACATATCCTTCCGCCGAGCCCGGCGCGCGGTAAAAGGCGCAAAACCGGCAGTAGACGTCGCAAATGTTCGTGTAGTTGACGTTTCTTCCGATGACAAACGTTGTAATCGGATCAGGATGGTGGCGCAGCATAATCTGGTTGGCCACATGCCCCATTTTCTCAATTTCATTCGAATCGTACAGCGCTATGCAATCTTCCAAAGAAATGCGATTGCCGGCCAGCGCTTGATCCAATATCCGGTCGATGGAACTCATCGCAGCTTCAACTCCTTTGTAAATTCATCGTAACATAAAACCGGGCACACCTGCCATAGAAAAAGACCGCCATTCGGCCGTTCGGCCCGGATGGACGGTCAATTGTCATCAATTTGTGAAGGTTAGCTTTGCGCATCCGCTTGCTCGATTTCTTGTCTTGCTAGTTCGATCGCCCGGGATAGATCGGCAATAAGGTCGTCCGCATGCTCGATACCGACGGAATAACGCAGCAGTTTGGCGTCTACGCCGACTTTGTTGCGGATTTCCAGCGGAATGTCCGCATGCGTCTGCACAGCCGGGTATGTCATCAGGGATTCCACGCCCCCCAAGCTTTCGGCGAACGCGATCAGCCGAATATGACGCAAAATCGGCTCGATGTAGCGCGCGTCTTTCATCTTGAAGGAGAAAATACCCGTATTGCCGGACGATTGCTTATTTTGCACCTCATGCCCCGGATGGCTCGGAAGCGCCGGGTAATATACTGCTTCGACGAGCGGATGCTCTTGAAGATAGGAGGCGATGACCGTTGCGTTATGCTGATGGCGCTCCATGCGCAGCGCCAGCGTCTTCATGCCGCGCATCAGCAGCCAGCTGTCCTGCGGGCCGAGCACCGCTCCGATCGAATTATGCAGGAACGCCATTTGCTCGGACAGCTCTTTGCCCTTGGTGACGATCAAGCCAGCGAGCACGTCGTTATGCCCGCCCAAATATTTGGTTGCGCTATGAATGACAATGTCGGCGCCAAGCTCGATCGGACGTTGGAAGAACGGCGTGAGCAGCGTATTGTCGACGATGGAGATCAAGCCTTTTTTGCGCGCCCAGCCGCAGACAAGCGCAAGATCCGTAATCATCATCAGCGGGTTGGTCGGCGTTTCGATCAAAATTCCTTTCGTGTTCGGCAGAACATTGGATTCAAGCGCATCCAGGTCGTTCGTGTCCACATACGTAGCGGTGACGCCGAAACGGGACATGATTTTCTCCAGAAGCCGGTACGTCCCTCCGTACAGATCGAGCGATACGATCAAATGATCCCCTTGGCTGAATAAAGCGAATATCGTTTGCAGCGCCGCCATCCCCGAGCTGCAGGCAAACCCTGCGTCGCCGGATTCGAGCTCCGCTATCGCGTCCTCCAGCACTTTGCGCGTCGGACTTTTCGTCCGAGCGTAATCGAAGCCCGTACTTTGCCCAAGCTTCGGATGACGGAACGCCGTCGCTTGATACACCGGAAAACTGATGGCTCCGGTAACCGGCTCTTCCTGGGAACCGATTTGTGCAAGTCGGCTCTCGATTTTCAAATCTTCGCTGCCGCTGTGGCTCATATTACATACTCTCCCTTGTGCAGATCATACGGCGTTTCTTGATATACATAGTAGTTCAACCAGTTGGAGAACAGCAGATTCGCATGGGCTCTCCACGTATTCAGCGGCGGTTTGGACGGGTCGTCGTTCGGGTAATAGTTTTTCGGAACGGCAACCTCGAGCCCTTTGTTGATGTCGCGGTCATATTCGTATTTAAGCGTACAGGCATCGTATTCGGAATGACCGGTAACGAAAATTTGCTTTCCGTCTTTCGTAGCGACGATGTATACGCCCGCTTCTTCCGATGCCGACAAAATTTCCAGCTCCGGATGGCGCTCGATATCTTCCCGCCGCACTTCGGTATGGCGCGATTGAGGCGCGAGGAACAGCTCGTCAAAGCCTCTCAGCAGCTTCACGTTCGGCTTGCTTACCGTGTGCGGGAAAACCCCGAACATTTTCTCTTCGAGACCGTACTTCGGCACGCCGAAATGATGATACAGACCTGCCTGAGCCGCCCAGCAAATGTGGAACGTGGAAGTAACATGCGTCTTGCTCCATTCCATAATCTGCTTCAGTTCATCCCAATAAGTGACGTCTTCGAAATCGTACAATTCGACCGGCGCCCCAGTGATGATCATACCGTCTAGACGCTCATATTTCACGTCGTCGAACGTTTTATAAAATTGCTCCAAATGCTCGGGAGACGTATTTTTGGAAGTGTGCGTTCTTGGATGCAGCAATATAAATTCGACTTGCAGCGGAGTGTTGCCGATCAGCCGCAGCAGTTGAGTTTCGGTTGTCTCCTTGGTCGGCATCAGGTTCAAAATCGCAATGCGAAGCGGTCGAATGTCCTGATGAAAAGCAACGCTTTCGTCCATAACGAAAATATTCTCGTTGATGAGCACTTCTTTTGCCGGCAGTTGGTCAGGAACTTTAATGGGCATCGGGTTCACTCCTTCTTGGCTGGATTCGTTCATCTCGCACTCTAAAATGCGGAAGGCGACAAAAAAAACCTGTTCCCGCACGTACGAGAAAGGCCTTTGTATGCATACATCGTCCTCTCTCATCTCCCAGAAGCCTGAAGCTTCCGCAAGAATTAGCACCGTGCATCGCCTTGCGCAGGTTAAGCGCAAAGTTCTGTCGGTTGCCGGGTGTCATCGGGCTAGTCCCTCGACCTGCTCTTGATAAGAGTGTGAAACCGAATCTATTTGGTTGTGTTTGGATATTACTAATGTAATCGAAAAAGGTTCCACCGTCAAGAAGAACGTTATGACAATCGCCTTCTATCGCGGGATGCTGCACCCATAGGAACCAAATCCCCCCGAATGCATATGCATATAGTAAGACAAAATGCAAACAGGGTCATCGAATCCGCTGATTTTGTCTTGAAAGCTTATTTTTGAAGGTTTATACTTAGACAAGTATTCCTGAAAAATGGCCGACAGCGGTGCAAACAGGGATCGTTGACGCTGCCGTGCGCAGTTCGACGCAATAAACGTGTAAAAAGGGGTGCAGCAATCGAATGGACGGAGACCCGAGGAGTATCTGCGTTCAACAACAACCGAATATTTCGAGCGGAACCCGGCGGCCGGACTCGTTCGATGCTTGCGCAAACGTCCTTCGATTTTGATACGCAGCATCGTTGAGATGCTTACTAAACGCCTGCACGAAAGCGCGGCCGGTTGGCCAAAGTTCCTCTCGATCACACGAAGGGGTGGAACCTATGAAGGCACGCTTAGTTCAGGACGGCGTTTTCACGCTTGTCGAAGACATTACCCAGACGATCGAACCGCCTCACCACGGTTTTTATTGGATTGACGCCGATGTTGAGGATTTGGAAATGTTACAGCCCTTATTTCATCTTCATGAGCTTGCCGTCGAAGACGTACTGACGGAAGAAGAGCAGCGTCCGAAGATCGAACTATACGATACACATTATTTTATTGTGATGAACAGCATCCGTTTCGATGACGAAGAAATTTTTCTGCGCGCACTCAATATTTTTCTGGGCAAGCATTATATCATTACCATCACTCGTCAAAAAATCAATGAAATCCGTGCGCTGAAACCCATTCTGTGGGAAGAGGAAGTTACGCAGCCGGATCAGTTTTTATACCACTTGATGGACCTGATCGTAGACAATTACATGAATGTCGGCGACCGGATCGAAGCGAAGATCGAGAAACTTGAGGAAGACATCCTCATGCATACGAAAAAATCGCATTTGAACGAAATTATCGGCCTCCGAAGCGAAATTTTGTGGTTGAAAAAAGTGCTCGTCCCGCAAAAGGAAGTCATCGGCACGCTGCACAAAAAAGAGCTCCGGCTGATCAGCGAGCCGCTGAAAAAATATTTCGGCGACATTTATGAGAATGCCGTAAAGATATCGGAAACGTTCGATACGTTCCGCGATTTGATGGCGAACTTGCGCGAAGCTTATCAATCGAGCATCGCCAGCCGCGCGAATGAGATTATGCGCGTGTTTACAGCGCTAACGACAATTTTCATGCCGCTGACGTTCATCACAGGCATTTACGGGATGAACTTCGATTACATCCCCGGTCTTCATTGGGATTTCGGCGGCGTCGCGGCGGTTGTCTTCATGGTGTTGGTCGGCGCCTCGATGTTTGTCTTATTCCGCAAAAAAGATTGGCTGTGAAGCCTGCTTCGCCGCTATAAAGATACGATGCGCCTGCCATGGCGACAAAAGGTTCTTGCCGTTGTTAATCTATCGGCAAGAACCTTTTCTGTTCCGTCGTTCGCTCAGCTCGCCTCCCCCGTCTTTAACCCGTTCACGCGGCGAAACTTCAGACGAAGCAGGCGAAGCCATTCATAAATCCGGTCAACCTCTTTCGCGCTGAACTCATTATCGCGGTAAACGGTTTGCAGTATCGGTTTCAAGTACCGGTCCCCTTGCTGCTCGAACGCTTGCCATGCGTGCTCTCTCTCCGTCTGCGGCACTTGTTCCAACACCTGTTCGATATACGCCTCCAGATCGTAGCCCTCGCGGTCCAGTTCTTCGATCCACAGCAGCAGGTCGCGGCGCTGCACTTTGATTTGCTCCTGCAGCGCATCAAGCCGCTCGCCCCGATGGATCGCCTCCAGCAGCGTGCGCTTCATCTCCTGCTTCTCCACCTCCGCCTTCCGCTTCCGCTCTTTCTCCTGCAGCAGCCAGCCGTGGAAGTCCTCGCGGTTGATTTCGCCTTCGACCCAAGTGAGCGGGAACGACGTATTGCGCTCGCACTGGACCGTCAAAGCCAGTATATCCGCACCATAAGCAGCCGTCTTGCCGCGCCCGAAGCCTGGAAGCTGCTGCAGCTCTTCCACCGTCTGCGGAACAAAAGCACTGATCATGCGAAGCTGCCGATTCGTGGCGACGATGAAGGGCGCCTTCCCTTCCCGGCCGGCTTGTTTCAGCCGCCAGCCGCGCAGCGCCTCGTACAGCTTCTCATCGCTGTTCGCTTCGCTGTAATATTGCAGCATCTGAATATAGATGCTGCGTCCGTCCGAGCCGGCCAAGTCGCTCCCGCTCACGTCCACAACCGGCTTAAACCCGTCGCACTGCTTCATGAACAGCCGTTCCCGGAAGGCGGCAAGCAGCTCGTCCCAATGCGATCCATCGTACCAGTTTTCTTGCGTCCGATGGCCATCCTCCTTCGTTTCCGTCCACAGCACATGCAAGCTTCCCTGATTTTCCCCTATCGAGACTTGCGCCGTTCGTACCCTCCCTTCTCCCGTCTCCTTTTCCAAACTGTTCAAAAACATCAGATTCAATGTGCGTCCCTCCTAACCGGATATGGTTCCAACCGCAACGACAAAAAGCACCCCTCCTCCATATGGCATCCATATGCAAGAGAGGTGCTTCCTCACGATCGCGTTTGAAATTATTTCCATGTTAGCACAGAAATGTATTTTTGACAACATATTTTATGGAATCGTTCCGTCCGCCTTGCAGGATAAGCCCGCCTGCTTCGGGAAACAATGTAACCGACAAAGTAACCCGCAAGGAGGAAGTGCGATGGCAGACAACAATCAAGACGGATTTATACAGGAAGCGCCTGACAAAAAGTATACTGATGTCGGCACCGTTTTATCGCAAAGCAACGATTTGACGGCGGAAGAATTTCCGGAAGGTCCTTACGGCAGCAGCATCGAAGTCGAGACGCTTGGCAAAAGCACCCCGTGGCGCGTGGATCAACGTTCGCCGAACACGTATACGTACGAAAACCGCGAGCTGCATGCCGGGATATCCCGAGGCTACCCGGGGGCGCATGAAACCCATGATTCTGCGGGGGATGACCGCGCCGAGGAATAGCTAACAAACTTCGAGCGAGCGCATGTCTCGAACGTCGCATACAGCGGCCTTGACCGCAGCACAGCACCGATCTTGAAAAAAACGCTGCGCCCGCGTTCCTTTTTATCAGGAACTGCGGACCCAGCATTTTGGCTTGGTGCTGTAATTAAATTTTCATGATCCCGCCGGTGCTCGCGTTGGTTACAAGCTTGGAGTAGCGAGCCAAATAGCCGGTTTTCACCTTCGGCTCGAACCCTTTCCAGTTCGCTCTGCGGCGTTCGAATTCTTCGTCGCTAATGAGCAGCTCGATTTTGCGGTTGTTCAAATCGAGCTCGATGATATCGCCGTCCTCGACGAATGCGATCGGACCGCCTTCCGCCGCTTCCGGCGAAATGTGACCGATACTGATGCCGCGGGATGCGCCGGAGAAACGGCCGTCCGTGATCAGGCCGACCTTCGCGCCGAGGCCCATGCCGACGATTTGCGACGTCGGTGCCAGCATTTCCGGCATCCCCGGGCCGCCTTTCGGTCCTTCGTAGCGGATAACGACGACATGTCCTTCTTTCACTTTGCCATTCGCAATGCCCGAGAGCGCATCTTCTTGCGAATCGAAGCAGATGGCCGGTCCTTTATGATAGCCGCCGACGGATTTGTCGACCGCGCCGACTTTGATGATCGAACCGTTCGGAGCCAGGTTGCCGAACAATACGGCCAGTCCCCCACGTTCGGAATGCGGGTTATCCAGCGTATGAAGAACGTCGGTGTCCAGGATTTCACAACCGGCAACGTTCTCGCGCAGCGTCTTACCCGTAACCGTCAAACAGTCGCCGTTCAGGGCGCCTGGTTTCTTGAGCAATTCGTTGATGATGGCGCTCACGCCGCCTGCATTATGCACGTCTTCGATATGGTAATCGGAAGCCGGCGCGATCTTTGCAAGATGCGGTACGCGATTGGCAATCTCGTTGATGCGCTCGATCGGGTATTCGAAGCCCGCTTCATGAGCCAGCGCCAACGTATGAAGCACAGTGTTCGTCGAACCGCCCATCGCCATGTCGAGCGCGAAGGCATTGTCGATCGCTTCCAGCGTTACGATATCGCGCGGCTTGATATCCTTCTCGATCAGCTCCATCAGCTGTTTCGCGGAGCGTTTCACGAATTCTTTGCGGTCTTCGGAGATCGCCAGAATCGTACCGTTGCCCGGGAGCGCCAGACCAAGGCCCTCGGCCAAGCAGTTCATCGAGTTTGCGGTGAACATACCGGAACAGGAACCGCAGGTCGGGCAGCCGTACTGTTCTAGCTCCAGCAGGCTCTTCTCATCGATCTTGCCTACCTGGAAAGCTCCAACGCCTTCGAATACCGATGTCAGTGAGATCGCACGTCCATCGCTTGTTCTGCCCGCCTTCATCGGCCCGCCGCTGACCATAATCGTCGGAATGTTGACGCGCAGAGCGCCCATCATCATGCCCGGCGTTATTTTATCACAGTTCGGAATGCAGACCATGCCGTCGAACCAGTGTGCGGATACGACAGTCTCCAATGAGTCTGCGATAATTTCACGGCTTGGCAGGGAATAACGCATGCCGATATGCCCCATCGCGATCCCGTCGTCTACGCCGATTGTATTAAACTCAAAAGGAACGCCGCCTGCTTCGCGAATCGCTTCCTTGACGATTTTACCGAATTCCTGCAGGTGCACGTGACCCGGAACAATATCAATGTAAGAGTTGCAAACCGCGATGAACGGCTTGTCGAAATCCTCCTCTTTAACGCCGGCCGCTCTGAGCAAGCTGCGGTGCGGTGCGCGGTCAAAGCCTTTTTTGATCATGTCGCTTCTCATTTTTGTTTTGGCCATTTCGCCTGAAGCCTCCGTTTCTATCGAATCATATATCATTGCATGAAAGCCTAATAATCTCCTACAGATTGTACCATGTTTCGGGCGAAATTGAAAACGTGTGGCAGGAGGCAAAATAAGCCGTGTTACGGCGAATGCGCTCTTTTTTGCCGCTCGGCGCGGGAATCTGTTATAATTCGTTTAGCTTTCAGAATAACGATGGAACGGGGGGAACGGCATGACGGAATTTGATTTTTTGTACGACGGCACGGAAGAGACAAAGACCCGCTTCGTCTGCGTAGTGGGCGAATCGCTGCGGCGCTTCGATTTGGCGATTACATCGACGAACCGGTTTTACGGCAAAATGCTGGTCACCGACCTGCAAGCCGGACGCACGGCGGTCATCGGGCCGGACGATTTGGAAGAAGAGGGCTATTTGGAGCACGTATATAAGTTGAATGAGGAAGAAGCAGCTGAGCTCAAAGCATTTTTGTCCGACGTTGTAGGGCCGATCAGCTTTACGGATATATAAGACGCAGTGCGAGTATAATATACGACGCGTATACGACAAAAGCCGATCCTGACCGTGCTGAACGGACATAGGACCGGCTTTTTTATCGAAGTCGATGCTTAACGTTTCACAAGGTCTTCCCGTACCGGAGTAAACGAATCGAGCAGCGCGCTCGGCTCCAGCGCCCGGCAGCCGTGTTTGGCTCCGCTGGGGATGTAGATCGTTTCGCCGACGGAAATCACTTTTTTGTCGCCGTCAACGGTAAATTCCAGCTTTCCCTTCAAGCAGTAGGATAGCTGCTCATGCGGATGGCTGTGTATGTATCCTTCCGCGCCTTCTTCAAAGTGCACTTCCATCATCATCAGTCCTGCGCCCGGTTCGAAAATTTTGCGTTTGACGCCCGGTTCCGCATTTTCCCATGCGTTGATGTTGCTCATCTGATTCCCTCCGCTTCCATGACGTGGTCATTACATGAGTTCCATTATACCCGATGGCCGGACAAAGTCGTAGCGGATTTTTTCAGGTGAAGCATGCTTTTTTACAGGTTTGTTTCCGGCAAAACGATCCGCCAAGGAGCTATTCCCAGGGGAACGCCATCGTCAAATAGTCCGCGAACTTCCTGCTTTCTTCTCTGCGCATTCTGCGCATCTCCGCACGGTGCAGCGCGGTTTCGTGCAGCCGCTTCTCTTCCACGGTCTGCGGCACGACTTGCGGGACAGTGACGGTCTTCCCGTTCTCGTCCAGCGCCACGAACGTCAGAAACGAGGTGGCCGCGATATGCCGCACCCCCGTCCGCAAATCTTCGGTGATGACTTTGACGAACACTTCCATGGAGCTGCGCCCTGTCCAGGTCACGAACGACTCCAGACAGACGGAGTCCGTCGGGCGGATCGGCAGCAGAAAATCAACCGAATCGGTCGACGCGGTCACGACCATTTGGCGGCAATGCTTCGTCGCGGAAATGGACGCGATATCGTCAATATACGCCATTAATTTGCCGCCGAACAGCGTATTATGGTTGTTGACGTCCGTAGGAAACACCCTCGATGTTTTGTAGCACCGGGATTCATTCACGTATCTTTGTTCCATGCAGCCCACTTCTCCTTTTTGCCATTGACGATGAATTGCTTTTCCTATTTAGGATACCACAGTCTTCGGCTGCTCATAAAATAGACGGGCTTGAAGTTGACGCGAAAGTTGACAAAGGGCAGTTCCGGATTTATAATTATCTTAAATTTAAGATATATAAAATTGAGAATATGAATTATATGAAAGGGTGTGCTCAATATGACCATTCGCATATTTTCACCTAATGAACAAGCGGTCGGTGCGTTCGACGGCGGAACGATCACGGAGCAAAAGCCGATCGGTTTCCCCGGGGAAGGCTCGGCTGTACGGCGGGTCGGACCTCTCTTTTATTGGGCGTGGTTCCAATCGAAGCAGGGCGGCCGTCTTCCGCTGCATCCGCACCGCGGTTTCGAAATTTTGACGTATGTGCTTCAAGGCGAGGTCAACCACCGCGATTCGCTGGGCAGGGAAAGCATGGTGGGGACGGGAGGCGCGCAAGTCATGCAGACCGGTCGCGGCGTATCGCATGCCGAAGATTTCCGCGCCGGCGTTTCCGGTTTTCAGATTTGGTTCGAGCCGTACTACGGCGATGCCATCAAACGCGTCCCGACTTATACTCAGTATGAACATGAACAGTTCCCGGCGCTGTCGGATGAGGACGGAGTCGTGAAAACGATTATCGGCCCCGGTGCGCCCATCGACTTAGTCGCCGACGTGCGCATGTGGGACGTCACGCTGGAGGCCGGTCACAGCCGCGCTTTCGATATTCCGGCAGGCTATTCGATGGCCGGGCTGATCGTGGAAGGCGAAGCGACACAGTGGGCCTTCGAAGGCGAGACCGCGGATGTGCCACATAGACATTTTGCCGTAGCCGATGCTGCGGATGACAGCCTTCTGCTCGTTCAAGCCGGTGGAGCGCAAGCTGCGCGGGTCATTATGATTCAAGTGCCGACGGAGCTCGGTTACTTGCCTTATAACAAAATTCCGTTAACGTAATTCGGCGGGAGTCTAGTTTCACAGTTCGAAAAAAGCCAATACTCGCGTATGCTTACGCGGTATTGGCTTTTCGTATTGTATATGTATAAACATAAGTAGTTCAGCGACAATCGCGAATGTAGGTTTTTTACTTTGTTTAATCCGCTTTTTACGTTTGCGTTAACCGATCAGCTTATCCAGGCCTTTAAATTCGAGCTCTTCAAACTTATTCAGCACCGTTTGACGGTCCATTTCCCAGAAGCAGGACTCCAGCGCACAGGCTACGGGTGCCTCGCAGCAAATGGTGGCCAGGCTTCTTGACAAGTGAAGCATATCGAGCTGCGCTTCGATTTTGGAACGGACGCCTTTCGGCAGCTGCGCCAAATTTTCCAGGATGCCTTCCACCGAGCCGTATTCGATGAGCAGCTTCTGCGCCGTTTTCTCGCCGATGCCTTTCACGCCGGGGTAATTGTCCGCCGTATCCCCCATCAATCCTTTTAGATCGATAATCTGTTCCGGCGTTAATTGCTTCTCCTCCAGCAACGATTGCGGGGTGTACACGGCGTAGTTTCCTTGCCCCTTCTTCATAATGACGACGTGAACCGTATCTGACACAAGCTGCAGCATGTCGTGATCGCCGGTCAATATGTACACCTGCGCCTCTTCGCCGTACAGCTTGGCAAGCGTGCCGATGCAATCATCCGCCTCAAAGCCCGGTACGCCGATATTGACGACGCCGAAGCTGGCGGTCACTTCCTTCACCAGTTCGAACTGCGGGATGAGCTCCTCCGGGCATTCGATCCGGTTTGCCTTGTAATCCTCGAACTGCTCGCTGCGAAACGTTTTGCTCCCCATATCCCAGCAGCATACGACATGACTTGGCCGAAAACGCTGCACCGCATCCCAAAAATATTTGACGAAGCCGAACACGGCGTTGGTCGGAACGCCCGCTTTTGTTTTCATAATGTAGCCGCCGTACGATGTCGCGTAAAAAGCGCGGAACAGCAGCGCCATGCCATCGACCACCAGTACTTTTGGCGGCATGATGTTATTCTCGGTTGTCACCGGCATCTCTCCCTATCATTTCATGCTATGAAATGATTATAGCATAAAATATCGTTTAATAAGGACGACGCGCTCCATTGACCGATGAAAAGATGTTTGCGCCCAACATGTCGGGAACGGAACGGCAAGATCGAACCGCTCAAACGGAACGTGCTGCATGAATGTTCATGACATATTTGGAAACAATATACTTCAAGTTTCAGCACTAACCTAAAAGGAAACGATTGACGATGTGGAGATTGTTGTTAGGCAAGAAACGGCCGGCTGACCATTCACCCCCGATAAGCATCGAAAATAGGAAGAATTCGGCTTCCGGGGGGCGCGGCAGCGTTGCGATTTCTAAGACGTTACCGGATAACAAGAAGTGGATTGAAGAAGCCTTCGCGCACTGCGAGGATCTGATTCTCGACAACTGGAGGTACGGTCCCGATCTAACGCATACGGCTTTCACCGTATATTTTGAAACGCTCCTTGAGCACAAAGAACTGAACTACTTAAAGGAATCGCTGCAGGATCTTGTGACTCATAAAGTCGGGCCGGCTGCTACCATTACGCCCGGGCAAGTTATTTCTTTTTTCGAAAGAAACGGGGTTTCCGCCAAATCGGCGAAAGTTCTTCACGATTTTGACCAAGCCCTTCTTAAGATTTTGGACGGGGACATCGTCATATTTTTCAACCACTGGGATAAAGTGCTTAGCTATTCGTCGCGCGGACTTGTGACAAGGCAAGTTACTGAATCCATAACCGAGCCTGTCGTACAAGGGCCGCACATGAGCGCGGTCGAGGACCTGAATAAAAACATCGGCTTGATTCGAGACCTGCTGAAAACCTGCAAGCTGAAGGTCGAGAAGTTGACGGTAGGAGAAGAAAGCCGCCGCACTATCGCATTCAGCTATTTGGAAGGAGCGGTCAATCCGGAAACATTGGCCGAATTCAAGCGCCGAATCTCCCAAATCGACAAGGAAGAAATTTTGGAGACGTCTTATTTGGAGGAATGGATCGACGAGTCCGCCTATTCCCCCTTTCCCCAGGTCCGCTACACGGAACGGCCGGATGTCGCTATCGCCGGCTTGCTGGACGGTAAGATTGTCGCGATGGTCAGCGGTACGCCGACGCTTATGATATGCCCAGGTCTATTCTTTGAATTTTTTTCGGCTAGCGAGGATTATTATCACCGGACCGTCTTTACTTCCTTGATTCGATTGCTCAGGGTCGGAGCGTTTCTGATCGCGCTTTTGCTGCCAAGCACGTATATCGCCTTATCCACGTTCCACTCCGAGCTGCTTCCGACCGTCCTGCTGCTCGCGATACTCGACACAAGGGAAGGCATTCCGTTTCCGGCCTTTATGGAAGCGCTGATTATGGAATTTTTCTTCGAACTGCTGCGGGAAGCCGGTATTCGTCTGCCGCGGCCGATCGGCTCAGCCGTCAGTATTGTCGGAGCGCTCGTCATCGGTCAAGCTGCGATTCAAGCCAAAATCGCTTCTCCGGTTATGGTCATCGTCGTCGCCCTGACCGGGATCGCTTCGTTCGCGCTTCCACAATACAATATGGCGGTCGCGATCCGAATCGTGCGGTTTCCGCTCATGATTCTTGCCGCTACGTTAGGCGGGCTTGGGATTATGATCGGGTTCTTGCTGACTTTCCTGCATCTGGCCAGCTTGCGCTCGCTCGGCCAGCCTTATTTGGCGACGATGGCGCCGCTCGAAATCAAACAGCTGCGCGATGTGTTCCTCATCGTCCCGCGAAAAATATTGACTCAGTCTCCGCGTAACCGTCATCTGCACAAGAAAAACCCGTAAACGTTATCCTCAAAGCGCCGGGTCTTCGTAGGGAATAAGGAAGCGGGAGAAAGGAAGATGCACTATGAGACGGAGACCGCGTTTGGCCGTCGCCTTTTGTGCAATCATGCTCTTCATGATGACCGGTTGCGGAGATAAAGCGGAACTGACCGAATTCGGGTTTGTCCAAGCGGTTGCGGTCGATCTGACCAGGGAGGGGAAAATTGCGCTAACGACCCACTTTTACAACCCGACGGGCGGCGGCGAAACGAACGCGGCCGTTAAGCAAGGACAGCGCGGCCTCAATATTCGGACGGAGGCCGACACTGCCTTTGAAGCGGTGAGGGATATCCCGATCCACTTCGGGAGAAAAGCGAAATGGGACCACATGCGCGTCATTCTGATCGGAGAAGAGGTTGCCAAATCACAAAGCCTCGGAGAAGTGCTCGATTATTTTTCCCGGGATCATGAACCGCGAGCTACCGTACTTGTGCTGCTTACGAAAGGTACTGCTGCGGATTATTTGAACGTCGACCCGTTTATCGAGTACACGATAGGGCAGCAGCTGCGGAAAATCGAAGAATCCGGTTCGCTCTACTCCGCCAAGACGACCAAGATCCCGCTGCTTGATCTGGCCATTCAATTAAAAAGCGAAGCGGGCGTGGCTGTGATTCCCTACGTATACAGCAATGACGCGAGAAAAGAATTGACTGTAGCCGGGATTGCGATGCTCAAGGAAGGCAAGCTAACCGGCAGTACTTTAACGCCTGGAAACACGCAATATTTGTTAATGCTGACGGACCGGTATGAAAGCGGAGTGATCGAATTTCCTTGCAGCGGCGAGTCGAAGGAAAACGGGAAGGAATCGTTAGAGGTCGTTTCCTTAAAGACAAGCGTAAAGCCGGTCATTGTAAACGATACGCTTGAAATCCGCGTTCGGACCAAAATAACAGGCTCCGTCGCCGAGCTTCGGTGCTCTTCTTTGGATACGAAAGAGAAAACCAAGCAATTTGAGGACCATATTAAAAAAACGGTAGAGAGCGGCATGCGCAACATGATTGCCGTTCTTCAGAAAAGAAAGCTGGACGCCCTTGGCATCGGAGATCAGGTTTTCCGAAAAAATCCGCAGTTATGGAGAAGATGGAAGCCGGATTGGGGCGAGCGCTTTGCGGACAGCCGTTTTGTAATCGAAATAGAAGTCAACGTATTGAATACCGGGATGACCGTAGGAAATCCTTTCTCGAAGTAGCCGGCTTTTCAATTCGTAGAACGAGGTGAGACAGCGATGGTCGGAAAATGCGTTTATGTGTTCCTGCTGTTTGCCGTGATGCTCGGCTGCGACTTTTCGCGGTGGAAACGGACAAGCCTTCGGGGGCGCATCTTGTACGGAGCGCTCCTGCTTCCCTCCGTGTATCTCGGCATCGTATTTGCCGCGGATCTGCACTGGCCGAATCTGAACGATCTCATCTCTTACTTTTTGGGCGAACCGGCGAAACGTATTGTCGAATCGGTCAAGCTTCCGCCCCAGTGAAGGTGTAAACATGAACAAGACCGAAACCGTCAGCTCATTTCAAATGGCCATGCTGTTTCTAGCCTACGGGACCGGCTCGGCCGTGATCAATATCCCCGCCCCTTTGACGGGCGCCGCCCGAAACGGAGCCTGGATTTCCGTGCTGCTCGCATGCGCGGCGGGGATGCTGCTGCTGGCCGCATGTCTTTATCTGTTCCGGGTGTATCCCGGGCTGGATTTTATGGAGTACAGCGAACAGACGATGGGGAGATGGCTGACGGTGATCCTAGCCATACCTTATCTTTGCGCCGTCTTCTGGATGCTGGCAGCGATCGTGATGGATATCGGGACGTTTTTCAAAAGCACGATGATGAAGCAAACGTCAACCGATTTGATTCACACTCTCTTTTTTCTGCTGGCTGCCCTGACCGCCCGGGCAGGTATCGAAGTCATGGCGCGCATGTTCGTTGTGCTGCTTCTTTCGATGATCGGGTTCATCGCCATCGTTTTGCTGATGGTCTCCCCTCATTATCATCCGTACTTTCTGCTTCCGGTCATGCCGGACGGGATCAAGCCGGTACTTCACGGAACCTATATAGCATACGGCTTCCCATTTGCCGAAGTCACCCTGTTTGCGATGATGCTCCCTTACGTGCGGAATCAAGATAAACATTTGCAGGGCAAACACATGGTCCTCGCTCTCCTGGTCAACGGCGTCACATTACTGGCATCGGTCGTGTGCTCGATTATGGCGGAAGGGCCTTTGGCCGGGCACATGAAGTTCTCGTTGTTCCAGCTTGCGCGGCTGATCTATATTCAGGAAATATTCGAAAGAGTCGAGTCCGTCATCGGATTTTCGCTCATTGCCGGTTCTTACATGAAAGCCACGATTGTTTTGTTTATTTTGTCAAAAGTATTCGCCCGATTGGCCAAAATGCAAGATGATCGAATCTTAATATTCCCGATCGCACTGACGTGCCTGCTGCTTTCCCTTACGATGTATCACAACGAGACGGAGTTTGTTGAAGGCGTTAACGTGATCTGGCCTCTGCTCAATAATGTCGCTTTTAACGTACCGCTGATCTTGGTGCTGACGGTTACGATATTCAAGCGGAAACGGCGGAGGGGTAAACCGCCTTCGGCTGCTTGACCGTAGTAACTTTTGTCCAGCCGTTAAAACAATTGGAGGATAAGCAAAAGAGCGTCTGCTTTCCCGCCGCAGTATCGGCGAAAACGCAAACGCTCTTTTGATTTTACGGCTACGATCGAAGCCGGTTTTGCAATCGGAATTGCATCGGGGTCGTGCCGAGCTTTTTCTTAAATACGTAATGCAAATAGTTCGCGCTGGAAAACCCGTTCTGGAACGCGATTTGATCAATCGTGGCGTCGCTGTCGGCCAGTTCGCTGCAAATATGCATCAGCCGCACTTGCTCGATATATTCGCTGAACGTGCCGCCGGTCTGCTCGCGAAATATACGCTGCAGTTGACGGGCGCTGATCTGCACGCGCTCCGCTACGACTTCCAGCGTCAACGGCGCCATGTAGTTGTCCTTAATGAACTGCACGGCCATTTGATACCGGTAATGCTTCATATCGCGGGACGGCAGCTCGGGCTGCGGCATCGTCTCATATGCGCGCGTCATCCGCAGCAAAATTTGAATGATCGACTGCTTGATGACCGTCAGCACGCCCGGTTGATTTTCGTGCCATGCCCGGTAAGCCGTCAGGAAGCATTCCATAGCCCGATATTTATCCGATACGGGCCGGGCCGGCAGCTGCTCGAGCTGGCGAATGCAAGATTCGGCTTCCGTCCGCTCCCATCGGGCTCCCCAGTCCTGCGCGCCGCCCTCGTCCGGAAGCCGCTGTATATCTATGTGCAGGCATAACTCATCCATCGCTTCGTACGCATCGGCTTCCTGAAAGTGCAGCAGCCCCGGTCCCGTCAAGTACATCATGCCTTCATGAAGGGAAAACGGTTCGTTGCCGAGAATCACTTTGCCTTTGCCGCGCGGAATAAAATGCAGTTCAAAGTCCGAATGTTTATGAAATTGAATTGCTTTGCCTGCAGAAAAACTCGTGTGATGGAAGCGAAGCATCCGGATGCCGTAGCCGCCCCATCGAAACTGCACGTCGAGCCGGTCAAGCGCTTGCGGATTGGACAGCATCAACTCATAGGGATACGGTCTCGCACTTACCCGGGTCTGGCCGTTCATCGCTGCAAATCGGTAAGCTTGATCGCGCTGCCGGAGGCGGCCGATAAGTTGGACGCTTCCATCAAGCGGGTCAAATCAAGCGCCAATGCAATATTTTCCGTCGCCGTCGTCCCTTGTTCGACATGGGCGACCCATTGCTTGAAGGCGGATGATTTCTCGGCCGGAAGCTCCTGTACTTTCCACTCTTTGCTTGCTTCCTCGCCAAGCTTCGAAGTACGAAGAAGCAGCTTGTTGTCATGCGTCGAGTAGAGCAGGCTGCCTTCCGTGCCGTGAACTTCAACGACAAACGGAGAGAATCGGTTCACGAAGCCGGCTTCCACGATGGCCAGCGCGCCATTCGAGTAACTGAGGACGGAAACTGCGTTATCTTCCACTTCTCTGCCCGTGACGTAGCCATAGTTCGCGGTCACGCTCTCCGGAACGCCGAGGAACAGCCTTGCCAAATACATCGGGTGGCAGCCAAGATCGATCATCGCGCCCCCGCCGCATTGCTCCGCATTATAAAAGTGAGCCGGAAGCCAGCCGTTTGCGCTGTTCGGCGTCGGGATCGCGCCGTTATGGGAGAGCCGGTTGCGCACGAGGGTGATATCTCCAAGCAAGCCTTGGGCGATAATCTCCTGCACCGCCAGCGTATAGCTGTGATTCAGACGCGGGAGCGATACCGTAAGCTTCACGCCGGCTTCTTCTACAGCGGCAATAATTTCATTGCACTCCTTCAGCGTCGTTGCCACTACTTTTTCCGTGAAGATGTGTTTGCCCGCTTTCGCTGCGGCCACCATCACGTCTCGATGCAGATTGGTAGGCGTATCGACAATGACGCCGTCGATGTCCTTCTGTGCCAGCAGCTCGCTTAAATTATCGTAAAAACGCACGCCTCGCGCTTCGGCTTCTTTCCGGCCGCGCTCCGGCTGCTCGTCCCATACCGCGACAATTTCCGTGCCCGGATGTTCGGTCGCCTGCTTTGCGTAATCTCTTGCATGGACGTGCCAGAAGCTCAGCATCGCTACTCTAATCATGCGTTCGTCCTCCCGGATTATGTGTTTTAGTCGAAATAAACCGCTTTGCCGGTTTTTGCCGATTCGTAAATGGCTTCCAGTATTTCGGAAACGACGCAAGCTTGCTCCGGCGTAACGACGGGCTCCTTGTCATTCAATATCGCATCGATCCACAGACGCGCTTCCTTCTCCTCGGACTTTTCCTTCTTGCCGTCATAGAAAGCGACTCCGCCTGCGTCAAGCTGTACTTTGTTCGTATACAAACGGCTGTGCTTTTCACCGTTCATTCGCAGTCCGTCTTCCATATCCGCGCCTGCCTCGGTGCCGCTGAGGGTACATTTGGCTTCTTTCACGTCAAGCGTATTCAGCGCCCAGCTCGATTCGAGCACAATGGTCGCGCCGTTCTTCATGACGATCATGCCCATGGCCGAATCTTCGACCGTAAATTTCTTCGGATCCCAAGGACCCCATGCATTGGCAGCGTTTTCTTTGCCGGACAGCTTATGGAACGATGTGCCGAGCACAACCTTCGGTTCGTAATTGTTCATCATCCACAGCGTCAAGTCGAGCGCATGCGTACCGATATCGATAAGCGGTCCGCCGCCCTGCTTCTCTTCGTCCAAAAACACGCCCCATGTTGGAACTGCGCGGCGGCGAATGGCGTGTGCTTTTGCATAGTAAATCTCGCCCAGTTCCCCGTCCTCGCATATTTGCTTCATGAACCAGCTGTCCGGGCGGTACCGGTTATTGTAGCCGATCGTCAGTTTTTTGCCGGTACGTTTCGCTGCTTCTACCATACGGCGTGCATCGGCCGCCGTTTTGGCCATCGGCTTCTCGCACATGACATGCTTGTCGGACTCCAGCGCAGCGATCGAAATCTCGGCATGGGAGTCGTTCGGCGTACATACGTGCACAACGTCAATGGAAGCGTCTGCAAGCAGGCTGCGGTAATCTTCGTACACCTTGGCGCCTTCTACGCCGTACTGCCCGGCAGCTTTCTCCGCTTTAGCCAAAATAATATCACAAAAAGCGACAAGTTCAACCTCCGGTTGTTTGGAAAGGCTCGGCAGATGCTTTCCGTTCGCAATGCCGCCGCAGCCGATAATACCGATCTTTAGTTTTTGGGACATTAGTAGTTCTCCTCCTCTATTTGGCAAGACTTGTATAAATAGTACCATGTTTAGTAACAGGTTGAAATTACGAATTAACGACAGTCCAAAGTAAGATTTCGTGACACCCTTTATTAAAGTAAAATGAATTATCTTATACGATATAACGTTTCCGCTGCTGCAAGCACTGTAATAGCAAGTGCTAACGCGGCTTTTACAGCGTATAAGCCTCATGTCCAGCCGAATCCAGCTTACGGTGTTTTCGGCGTTTATTGAAATGTATGGAAGATAGGAATGCGCTGCATTCCTTTCGACATGGTGCAATACGTTGGTTTAAAGTTTTTTCGACACTCTCGTAAGAGTGAATCGTCGTTTGTACATAGGCTGATGTAAGCCTCGAATTCCTTTGTTGGTGAAGTCGTAAGTCGCATTTTTTTTCGCAAGCTTAATGAAAAGCCTCCAATTCCTCTTCAAAATGCACAAGTTGAAGGCTTAGGTCGGGCAGGTGCATCCGTGTCGCAGAACAAACATCCATTACTGTTTGGATGAAATATGTCGGCAACTCCGCTAAAATGCATTTCTTCTCGGAGGCACGAACGTTAAGTTGCGTATAATGTATGTAGTTTCGCACTCTGTTAGCGGCAACTTATCGTTTTGTACATAAAAAAAGCTCTGCATCGTAGTCCTTCAAAGCTGCCATACCGTCTTTAGAGGTAGTTTTTATAAAAAAGCCGCTCCGTATCATGGAGCGGCTTTAAAGATAACGCTTATGGTTTCGACATGAGTCGGAATTCCGAAGACCGCAGTTCGCACCTCTGTCGATGGCTGAATTGCTGGCGAAACATGCTTCACCTAGATGACTTATGGTCTGGACGATCTCCATGCAGCATCGCAAAGCCCGCCAAGAGATGGCCAATTTGTTTGAAATCGCTATTCTACGATTCACTTCTTCACGTTTTGCAAAAACGCCCCTATTCGTTCCACCGCTTCCCGCAGCCTGTCTTCCTCCTGCACAAGCGCAATGCGAACGTAGCCTTCTCCCTCTTGTCCGAACGCATCGCCCGGAATTACGACAACGCCCGCAGCATACAAAATTTCCCGGGAAATTTGTCGAGATGTCCAGCCTTCCGGAATGCGCGCCCAGATGAACATTGTCGCTTTCGGCTTGGCAATATTCCACCCTGCCGCGCGCAACCCTTCCACAACGATATCGCGCCTTTTCTCATACACTTCGGCAACGGAACGACTTCCCGCCATATCCTCCTCAAGCGCTGCAATGCCTGCCCGTTGAACCGCGACGAACACCCCGTAGTCGATATTCGACTTCAGAATGCGGAGCGACTGCACCACATCTTGCCGGCCGACCATAAACGCTATACGGCAGCCGGCCATATTGAAGCTTTTCGACAAGGAGTGAAACTCGACCGCACAGTTTTTCGCTCCCTCGACTTCAAGAATACTCGGGGGTCGAAAACCGTCAAAAGCCATTTCGGAATATGCCAGATCATGTACGATCAAAAGCTCATGCTTTTCGGCATAATCGACAACCCGCTTGAAAAAGTCAAGCGTAGCCACCGCCGACAACGGATTGCTCGGGTAATTGAGCAGCATGAATTTCGCTTTCTCCGCAACATCGGGCGGTATGCTGTCGAGGTCGGGCAAAAATTCGTTTTCCTCGCGCAGCGGCAAATAATATGGCGTAATCCCGGCGAGCACCAGGCTTGCCGAATAAATCGGATATCCGGGGTCCGGAACCATCACCGTATCTCCCGGGTCCGTAACCGACATCGCCAAATGCGCAAGCCCGTCCTGGGACCCCATCAGCGTGACGATTTCCGTTTCCGGATTCAATTCGACACGAAACCGGTGCTTGTACCATTTGGCAACCGTTTCACGGAAAGAAAAACTTCCTTCGGAAGTCGGATACCCATACACGGCCGGATCGGAGACCGCTTGCTGCAGCGCCCGAATTACGTTTTGGGATGGGGGACGGTCCGGACTTCCGATGCCGAGATCGATCACGTCGATCCCGCGATCCGCCACTTCCTTTTTCCACTGCGCCACCTCAGAAAAAATAGCCGAACCAAGTTCGGCCAACCGTTTGGATTGAAACTGTTTCATGAGCTTAACCTCTTTTTCGATAAATATGGGAGCCATGCCGTTAATATTTCATCCGGTTGATGATTAGGGCGGTAAACCTTACATACTTAGGCCGGCTACGCGATGCAAGACATTCATCATGCCGATCAGGTAGACGGCGAGCAGCACGTAAGCAATGCCGAACTTCCACCGGGACGCTATAGGAACGTCGTAATATTTGTCGTTCTCGAACAGCGTATAGTCGACTTGGCAATGAATCATTAAATGAAGACCGTCGTCTTTGTGTACATGCTCCAGTCGGGTCACATGCGTCCGTTTGACGATCCCTTGATGCATGAGCGGAATGGTGCCCTGGAAATCGAGTCCGTCCCAATAAAGCCGCACATACTGCTGCCCGTCCAGACTGGAGTAAGTGACGAAAGGAAGCTCTCTCCGATGTTCGGTTCCCGGAATGATATATCCTTGCTCTATCAAAGGTTCGGCGTGAACGAGAAAGCTGGCGGTTACGTAGCGCTCCTCGCCTTGGTTGCGATGCTTCACGTACTTTTTGTATAAATCATAGGCGAACATCGCCCAGATGATAAAAAATATGACTGCGCGAAAATATACGATAACGACAAGACCGCCGACCAGACCGACAAGCCAAAGCCACCTTGTTACCGCCGTCGCTATGCGCCCGCCATCGAGCGGATGAATCGGAAGCAAGTTGATCAAATTGAGAAAAAAGCCGACGTAAGCCAACGAATAAAGAAGTTTGCTGATCTCGCCGTCTGCGGCGTATGCGGCAATGAAAACGGCGGTGGCGCCGATCGTACCGAGCAACGGGCCGCCATAGGCCATGTAGGCTTCGGTCACCGCATCCCGGGGATGCCGCTTCATATTGATCAGCGCCCCGAGAAACGGAATGAACACCGGCGCCGTAACCGGAAGCCCTTTGCGTTTGGCTGCAAGGACGTGGCCGAGTTCATGGACGAACAACAGCAGCACGAAGCCGATGGAAAATCCCCACGGGAACACAAGCGCATAGGCCCAGATTGAGACCAGCATCGAGATGAGCGCGCCGCCTACCTTGCCGAATTTAAGAAGCGGCAGCAGCGTCTTCCCTTTGGCCAAAATAAACATAACCGCTGCGCCGATATACCAAAACGGATTTTGTTTTTTCGATTTTTGTTTTTGCTGCAACAGTCATCACTCTCCTTGTTTAGCGGGCCTTCCCCCAAACTTCGGCGTACGATTCGGGCTTAAACCCGACGGTCACCGTAACTCCGTCTGTAACGACGGGCCTTTTAATAAGTCGGCCCTTGGAAGCAAGCAGCTCGATCATCTCGTCCCGGCTCATCCCCGGAAGCTTGTCCTTCAGGTTCATCTCTTTGTAAACCTCGCCGGAAACGTTAAACCACTTGCGGATATCGAGACCGCTAAGCGGAATCATTTCTTGTAATTGCTCCACCGAGGGAGGATTATCGAAAATATGGATCGCGTCCACCTCGTACCCGCTGTCTTTCAACCATTTTAACGCGCTTCTGCACGTGCCGCACTGAGGGTATTGATACATCGTAACGTGTTTGTTGCTCATCGCTTATGCCATCCTTGTCCGTTAATCATTGTACTGTGATTCGCTCTCAATTATACCGATGTTGACGGCTGCCCTGCAAATTTGCAAGATGCGGAAGTTGAAACCGGAACGCGTTCCATGGATAATGAAATGGAAAAGCGATCCAAACAGAACGGGGCGTTTACCCATGATTTATTTTCTTAAAGCCATTTACAGTTTTATCCTTCCGCCAGGACTGATCATTGTACTTCTTGCGCTCCTATCGATGTGGCTTTTTTATCGAAAAAAACGCAGAACCGCCATCGTCATCACTGCGATGACGATACTGATGTATGCCATCTCTACACCGCTCATCGGGTCTGCTGCGCTCCAGCCGCTCGAGAGCCGCTATTCCCCGCCCGCCGCCATCGACGGCGACGTCTATCTGTTGCTGACGGGAGGAAGCGTTCAAGGGACGCCCGAGCCGAGCGGTATCGGGAGTCCGGGCGTGTATACGTTAAGCCGGATCGTTGCCGTTGCGGAGCTGTATGCGAAAAAGCCGCTGCCCATCCTCGTATCGGGCGGTCAAGTTTACGACGATTCGGGAAATGAAGGACAATTATCGAAGCGCGTCCTCACCGCTCTAGGCATTCCAGCGAAAGATATCGTAGTCGAGGGCGAAAGCCGGACGACGCAGGAAAATGCCAGAAACTCGAAAGTACTGCTGGAGAGGAACGGTTACAAGAAGCCGATTCTCGTCACTTCCGCCTTTCATATGCCTCGGGCGATGAAACATTTTCACGAGCAGCAGGTGGAGGCGATCCCTTATCCCGTCGGATATTTGAACAGCCGCAATGCAAGCTGGAGCCCGAGACAGCTGCTGCCTTCTTCCTCTGCACTGGACTGGCTTAGCGTGGCGTTAAAGGAATATATAGGCATGCTGCAGTAGCATCGATACTAAACCACATGCGTAAAAAAATCCGCTTGCTCCCGGCAGGAACACAGCGGATTTGCTCTTACACGTCCTGAGCGGCATCGTCATCTGGCGATTGCAGCCGTTGCGTGCATCGCCGCATATCTTCAGGAAGCGGCGCGCAAAACTCCATCCATTGTTTGCGGATCGGATGCGTCAGCCCCAGAACGATTGCATGCAGAGCATGACGCGACAGCCCGTAATCGGCCTCCAGATTCGCCTCAGAGACTGGCTCCCCGGCAGCTGTCGGATACAAGCCGTACAGCTTATCACCAATGAGCGGATGACCGAGATGCTTCATATGCACACGAATCTGGTGCGTACGTCCGGTTTCAAGCCATAAGCGCACCATCGTCGCTTCCGCGAACCGTCGCTCCACCCGGTAGTGGGTGATGGCGGAATAGCCTGCCGGGGTCACGATGCGGATGTGCGGCGATTCCGGGTCTCTGTCGATCGGCGCATCCACCGTACCTTCCTCTTCCGGCAAACGCCCGTGCACGAGGGCAATATACTCTTTTTTCAGCTGATGGGCCTGCATCTGCTCCGATATTTGCTGATGCACGTACGGATTTTTGGCAACCGCAATCGCTCCCGACGTTTCCTGATCGAGCCGGTGAACTGGACGAAAGCGGAACGACTCGCCTTTTTGCATCCAATAGTAAACGACTCCGTTGGCGAGCGTTTCCGTATAATGGCCGTGCGTCGGATGAACGATTCGTCCCGCTTCCTTATTCAGCACGAGCAGTTCTTCATCCTCATATAAAATGTCAAGATCCATCGGCTGCGGCAAGATATCGTCCGACGACTCCGCCTCCATCCGCACCGCAACCTGATCCCCAGCGCGCAGCTTGACATTGATATACTTACGCTCGCCGTTGACGGTGATCCCTTGCTCGGTTAATTTTAGACGGGACAGCAGCTTGCGGGAAATCATCAGCCTTTTTTGCAAAATCGTCCGCAGCAGAAAGCCGTCTTCCTCCGGTGGGACGATATATTCCAGCGGTTTGTAGTAGCTCATGACTTGCGTCTGAACACCTCGGCGCTGCGCGCGTACTCCACGTCAGGAAGCCCCGCTCGATGATTGGCTGTTCGGGCCACGGTAAAGAACAGATCGGACAGCCGGTTCAAATAACGGCGAACCTGTTCATTGATCGGCTGCGTGCGGGCCAAAGTCACGACCCTCCGCTCCGCTCTGCGGCATACGGTTCGGCATATATGTAGCGTGGAAGAAGCCAGATTCCCGCCAGGTAAAATAAATCGCTTAATGTCCGGCGTCTCGGCATCGTATTTGTCAATCCAAGTCTCGAGCCGGTCCACCATCTCCGCCGATACTTTATACGGCCTAAGCTCCTGCTTTAGCAGCGCCAAGTCCGACCCGCAGTCGAACAGTTCATGCTGAATTTCAAGCAAATCCGCCAGCAGATCGGCATCGCGCTCCGCGTCCAGAAATCCCATCGCCTGCCCTACATAGCAGTTCAGCTCGTCTACCGTCCCGTAGGCCTCGACCCGCACGTCGTCTTTATCGACGCGCCCGCCGATCACGCCGGTTTGGCCGGCGTCGCCTGTTCTCGTGTAAATTTTCATTCATGTCCCTCCCGATCTATAAATGAGCTATGATGTTGATCATCGTTATGGCGGCTTTCATGTCGGTTTGCCCGCATATATAATAAAACAGCTTCGTACCATGCCTATCGAACGGCTATGCCTCTATCATGGCATATAACCGCTGCAAATCCAAATGCGCTCTTACATGATCGGCAAGCCGGTCGAACGCGGCCTCCCGCCGTTCAAGGAACCGCAATTCCGCCGCCAGCGGGTCAAGTCCCTTGTCCAGCCGAATCCGGTTCAGCCATGACCGCCGGAAATCGTCGTTGTGCAAAATGCCGTGAAGATACGTGCCCCATATGCGGCCGTCATCGGTCGCCGCCCCTTCCGCCTGGCGACTGCCGTCTTCACGGACGATCTCAAACGGATGCCGCACCGGACGCATAAATTCGGTTTGGCCCATATGAATTTCGTAGCCTTGCACCGGCATCGTTTCGTCGCCATACAAGTTCGCCGTTCCTTCCGAACGTACGGTTTGCTTCTCGTGCGCGAATTCCGTCTGCGCCGGGAACAATCCGATCCCGCGCAGCTCCGGCTCATTCGACTCCACCAGTAGCGGATCGAGCAGCTTCTCCCCGAGCATTTGGTAGCCTGCGCAAATGCCCGCTACGAATCCCCCGTCGGCTGCGTACCGCGCCAGCATCCGGTCCAAACCGGCTTGACGAAGATAGAGCAGGTCGTCAACCGTATTTTTGCTGCCCGGTACGATGACCGCATCCGGAGAGCCGAATTCGTCTGCGCCGGTAACGAACCGCAGCCGCACGTCCGGTTCGAACGACAACGGGTCGATATCGGTGAAATTGGAAATGCGAGGCAAGCGGATCACGGCGATGTCGAGCATGTCCGGCTGCCATTCGTGCGAAGCGGACGTCTTCCCGCTCTCCGCCAGTCTGCGGTCGAGCGATGCGGAATCTTCGTCTTCGAGCCCGAGCTGCGGCAAATAAGGGATGACGCCAAGCACCGGTTTGCCCGTCCGCTGCTCGAGCCAGTCGATGCCCGGCTGCAGCAGCGTCACGTCTCCGCGAAACTTGTTAATCACAAACCCTTTGACCCGGGCCCGCTCCTCCGGCGTTAAAATGTCGAGCGTTCCGACAAGGGATGCGAACACGCCGCCCCGGTCAATGTCGGCGACGAGCAGCACAGGCGCGTCAGCCCAACCGGCCAGCCGCATGTTGACGATATCGCGGTCCTTCAAGTTCACTTCCGCGGGGCTGCCTGCGCCTTCGATCACTACAACATCGTAGTTCCGGCGCAGACGGGCAAGCGCATCTTTCACTACCGTCTCCGCTTCCGGCAAATACCGCTCCCGGTAAGCTCTGGCATCCAGGTCGCGGTAAGGTTTGCCGTGAACGACCACCTGCGATACCATATCCTTCTTCGGCTTGAGCAATATCGGATTCATGTCCGTCGTCGCGGCAATCCGGCACGCATCCGCCTGCATCCCCTGCGCTCGGCCGATCTCTTTGCCGTCCGGCGTCACATACGAGTTGAGCGACATATTTTGCGATTTGAACGGCGCAACCCGGTAGCCGTCCTGCAGCAAAATGCGGCATAGAGCGGCGGTAAGCAAGCTTTTTCCGACATCGGAGGCCGTTCCTTGCAGCATCAGCGTTGGTGCAAGCGTCCGCTTTTCGCCTAACGGCGAACCTTGTGCCTGCACCTTCACTCGCTCTCCCGCTCCGGTCAGCGCCGCGATCGAAGCCTCCAGACCTGCGACAAGCATCTCATTGTGCTCCCTCAGCTTGACCGCTATCCGGACATAGCTTTCGTCCAGCCCTTTGAATAGTGAGGCGTCGCGGATCAGGATGCCGCGCCGGCCCATCTCCGTTTGCAGCTCTTTGGCATTTAACCCGAAGGGCTTAAGTGAAAACAAAATAAAGTTCACTTCGCTGTCGTACACTTCAAGTCCGATCTCGCGCAGCCGGCCGATCAACCGGTCTTTTTCCTCCGACAGCCAGCGCAGCGTTTGCTCGGCGAACGCTGCTTCCTCGAGCACCGCCTCCCCGACCCACTGCGCCAAAGCATTGACGCTCCAGTGCACCTTAAACCGCTTCATGGCCCGAATCAGCTCGGGATGCGCGACCGCATAACCAAGACGGATGCCCGGAATGGAGAAAAATTTCGTCATCGACCGGATGACGATCAAGCTGCGGCTTCCCGCAGCGGCCGGAATCAGCGTAAGCGACTCCTCCCTGGTGGAGAAATCGAGAAACGCTTCGTCGACGATCGACGGAATATCGCCGGCGGCGAGACGCCGCACGACGGAATCCGGCAGCAATGTCCCGGTCGGATTATTCGGGTGGCCGAGAAATAACAGATCGCACCGGGCGGCTGCCGTCTCCAGCTCCGCTTCTTGGAGCACAAACCCGTTGTCCGGCAGCAGCGGAATATCCAGCACCCGTCCGCCGCTTTTCTCGACCGCTTCCTCGTACTCCAAAAAAGACGGTCGCACGAGCCCGGTCACTTTCGGCTGAAGCGCCCGAACGGCCAAATCGATCAGTTCTGCCGCGCCATTGCCGACAAGAATGCACTTCGGGTCAATCCCGTGCTTTCGAGCCAGCTTGCGGGTCAGCTCCCGTACCGCAGGATCGGGATACTGCGCCACCTCGCGCCACCGTTCGCGCATAATGCGACCGATCGCATCCGGCGGTCCGAGCGGATTCATATTCGAGCTGAAGTCGAGGAACTGCTCCTTCGGCAGGCCGAATGTCTCGGCAGCCGTCCATACATCTCCTCCATGTCCGTACCGTTCCAGCATTTCCTTTCCCCTCCCCCAAAACGTTCATCGCGATAACAACCAAAGAATCACTAGCAGCAGCAGCGTCTCGAGCAATTCATTCAAAGCCCCGTATGTATCTCCCGTAAGTCCGCCCAGCTTTCCGCTAATGTAACGGGCGATGAGCCAGCCCGCCACAAGCGCTACCATCCCGAAGATCGTAACCGTTGCGAGCCCGTATTCCGCCGCTGAAGATACAGATACCGTAAGCCACGACGCCGCAATGGCAACGACGGTTTGAAGCAGCAGCACCTTCCATCCGACGCCGCGAAACATGCCGCCCATGCCGCCGCCCTGCTCCGCTCTGGCGTAAGGCCAGCGAGATATGGCCGCGACCATGAACCAGCGGCTCCATATCGTAACAAGAGGAAGCAGCAGCAGCGCATCCGCGTCTAGCAGCTTTGTCATCAGCTCTAGCAGCAGCGACCACTTCAGCAGCAGCACAACGACGCATGCGATGACGCCCATCGCGCCGACACGGCTATCTTTCATGATTTCGAGCATCCGCTCCCGCGAGCGGTGGCTCAGGATGCCGTCGGCTGTATCCATTAGCCCGTCAAGATGCAGCGCTCCCGTCAGCGCAATCCAGACGCTCAGCAGCAGCGAAGCGGCAGGAAGCGCCGGAACGACCAGCATTAATAGCTTTCCGGCGCCGACAAGCAGCCACCCGAGGACGAGCCCGACAACCGGGTAGAACACGACGCTGCGACGAAACAGCGCATCGTCATAATGAAGCGCAATCGGCATCGGCAGCCGGGTCAAAAACTGGAAAGCGGCGATCAGCGCCGCTCCCCAAGCCTGTATTACAGCGACAGCAGCGCGCACAGCAGCAGTCCTCCCGCAACCGTGAAGCTGACCGTATACATCAGCCTCACGGTTCTCATAATATCTTCCCGCTCACGCTCGCGCAGCGGCCAGCCCATCCTTGCCCGTTCGCTGACGCGGCCGTGATACACATTCACGCCGCCGAGCTCGATGCCGAGCGCGCCGGCCACGGCGGACTCCGGAATGCCGCTGTTCGGGCTCGGGTGGAGCCCGGCGAAGCGCCGGATCGCGCCGAACGACCGGCTAGCGGACAGGGCCGGGGTAACCGAGGCGGCAAACACAAGCAAGAGGCCGGTTACTCTGGCTGGAATCCAGTTGAGCACATCGTCCCAACGGGCGGACGCCCAACCGAAGTCGATATATTTCTCATTCTTGTAGCCGACCATCGAATCGAGCGTGTTGGACGCGCGGTACAGCATGGCGAGCGGCGCGCCGCCGAGCAGCGCGTAACAAATCGGAGAGATGACGGCATCGACGATGTTTTCCGCCACCGTCTCCACGGCCGCCCGCGTAATCTCCGGCTCGTCCAGCTGCGTCGTGTCCCGCCCCACGATATAACCGACATATTTGCGGGCATCCATGAGCCGCTCTTCCCGCAGCGGCGTGTAGACCGCCACCGCCGCCTCGCGCAGCCCTTTCACGGCGATGGTCGTGGAAATAAACCATACGTTAGCGGCGTAACCGAAATACGGATGAACAGCAGAAGCAACCCCTACCGCAAACCAAATGACGCCGAATGCGGCGGTCACCGTGACTAGAGCGAGCAGCAGTCCCCGCCGGCGACGGCCAACTGCGGAATCCCGGTCCCGGTGCAGCAATCGCTTCTCCAATGCGCCGACCGCTCTGCCGATCCATATGACCGGATGCGTGTACCAACGCCAGTTCGGATCGCCGATCAGAAAGTCCAACACGATGGCTGCAAGCACCATCCATAGCGTCTCTTGTATCGAAAAGATTAACAAACCCGTTCCCCCGAACTTCGATCTACATTACAAGCGGAATGCCTGACTCTTCAGTTCCACCGGAATCCCAGCGGTGACAAGAAATACTTGATCCGCCGTCCGTGCCAGCTTCTGGTTCATGCGCCCGGACAAATCGCGAAAGATGCGTCCAAGCTTGTACTCCGGGACAAGGCCGTATCCGACTTCATTGGTCACGAGCACCACCGGACCCTCCATCGAACCGAACGCGTCAGCCAATTCATCGATCCGGTGCTCTATTAAACGTTCCGCATCTTGTTCGTGTTCGCAGCGCAGCAGCCAGTTCGACAGCCAGAGCGTCAAGCAATCGACCAGGACGACCGGTGCGTTCGCTGTGCGAAGCGTCTCCGCCAATGCATAAGGCTCCTCCGTCGTATCCCAGTGAAATCCCCGATTGCGCCGATTCTCGCGGTGCAGCTCGATGCGCGCTTCCATCTCCTCGTCAAACGCCTGCGCCGTAGCAATATATACGCCCCGGTCGCCAAGCCTTGCGGCATAAGCTTCCGCAAAGCCGCTTTTCCCGCTCCGGGCGCCGCCGGTTACGAGCACTTTCATGGAAATACCTCCCGTTTGGCCCAATCATGGTCCCAATTCGTTATGTGTACGATCGTCACGCTTCGACGCTATAACGCCAGCCAACGGCGGACGGGTCCGCTCAACCGCACTTTAGCCGTTTGTCGGCGCGCTGGCTCCGGATACGCCGGCATCGGCAAACGAAGCCATTTCCTTCATGATGCGAACGGCCGCCTCGATGAGCGGCAGCGTCAGCACGGCGCCGGTTCCTTCTCCAAGCCGCATATCCATGTGAAGCATCGGCGTCAGCCCAATTTCCTCAAGCAGCATCGCATGGCCTTGCTCCTGCGACAGATGCGAAGCGATCATGTACGAGGCGCTAAGCGGTGCCATTCGGCTTGCGACGAGAGCCGCCGCCGAAGAGATGAATCCGTCGACGACGACGGGAACCCGGTGGCGCGCCGCGCCGAGAATGACGCCGACAAGACCGGCGATTTCGAGGCCGCCGACTTTGGCGAGGACGTCCAGCGGATCAGCTTCGTCCGGCCGGTTAACCTCGATCGCACGGGCAATGACCGCTTGCTTGTGCAGCAGCCTCCGGTCGTCGATGCCCGTTCCGCGCCCTGCGGCGAGCGCCGCGTCCTTCCCGCCCAGAACGGCAAGTATCGCCGAACTCGGCGTCGTGTTGCCGATGCCCATCTCTCCGGTCGCGAGGAGGCCGTATCCCTGCCCGACAAGCTCCTCTACGAGCTGGACGCCGACCATAACGGCCTCTGCTGCTTCCTCCCGCGACATCGCCGGCCCCTTGGCCATATTGGCCGTTCCGAAGCGAACTTTGCGCGAATATAAGGCCGGATGCGACAGCTCGGCATTGACGCCAATGTCGACACAGATGACGTCCGTTTCCGTATGGCGCGACAGCACGTTGACGGCAGCGCCGCCGTTCAGGAAGTTCAAGACCATCTGCGGCGTAACTTCCGCAGGGAACGCGCTAACCCCTTCCTCGCACACGCCGTGATCGCCGGCCATCACAATAACGGCTTTGCGCCCGAGATCCGGCTTGATCTCCCGGCGAATGCCGGCAAGCTGCTTCGCCACTTCTTCCAGCCGTCCCAAGCTTCCCGGCGGCTTGGTCAATTGATCCAAATGAACGGATGCTTCCTCGACTTTCACCGAATCAATCGGCTCAATCGCTTGGACGTTATCCTTTAATGCCGTCTCCCACCTATGCATCAAACTTCCCCTCTCCCGAGCAAAATTTGCGGCGCGCCGCTGTCCGGATGCGCCATCACATAAGGACGCGTGCCGTACACGCGCTCCAGCAGCCCCGCTTCCATCACGTCTTCCGGTTTGCCGATTCCAACGATGTGCCCGCTGTGCAGCAGCATCAACCGGTCGCAATACTGCGCCGCCAAGTTCAAGTCATGCAGTACGGAGATGACGGTCAGCCCGCATTCCTGCTGCCACTTTCGAATCCGGTCCATCATGTCCACCTGGTACCCGATATCCAGAAACGTCGTCGGCTCATCGAGCAGCAGCAGCTTTGGCTCTTGCGCCATCGCCTTGCCAAGCGCTACCCGCTGCCGTTCCCCTCCGCTGAGCTCATCTACGGTCCGCCCTTCCAGCGGACGCAGCTTCAGCCAATCCAAAATATGCTCTACCAGCTGCGTGTCGGCCTCTCCCGATTCATTCCCGAGCCAGTTCTGGAACGGGTACCGTCCCATCTCGATCACCTCGCGGACCGTAAATCCGAGCGGCGGAAGCGCATCCTGGTGCAGCACAGCCAGCGACTTCGCGAGCGTTTTCCTGTGAATTCGCTGTACCGGCCGATCGTCCAGGCGGACTTGACCGGATGTCGGACGCTCCACCCCCGAGATCGTATGCAGCAATGTCGATTTGCCGCTGCCGTTCGGGCCGAGAATGCAGAACCATTCCCCCGGCTCTACACGAAAGCTGATATTGTCCAGCACTTGCCGGGAGCCGAACAATTTGTTCAGCTGCTCCACTTCGACTTTCACCAATCGCGCCCCCCTTTCACGTCGTTTCACCAATGCTCATGCCGTCATCAACCGGACGATGTCATCCCGCGCTTATTTCGGCGCAGCAAGTAGGCAAAAAACGGGGCGCCCATGAACGCCGTCACGATCCCGAGCGGAAGCTCCGTCGGGCTGAGCAGCGTGCGGGCAATCGTATCGGCCCACAGCACATAAATTGCGCCGCCGATCAACGAGAGCGGCAACAGCAGGCGATAATCCGGCCCGACCATCAGTCGGAGCAAATGCGGGATCAACAGACCGACGAAAGCAATCACGCCGGATACGGACACGGCGGCCGCCGTTATCAAGGTCGATACGAGCAGCACGATCAGCTTGGTCCGCTCGACGCCCACGCCAAGATGCGCCGCCTGCTTTTCCCCGAGCGCAAACAGGTTCATCGCCCGGCCGTACCCGAGCAAAATCGCGGCGCCGACCGCGAGGTAAGGCAGCAGCACAAGCGAATACGACCACCCGCGGAGCGCCAGGCTTCCCATCAGCCAAAAAATAATTTCGTTGATGACTTGCTTGGACATCGCCACCATCAGAGAGACGAGGGCGCCCAGAAAAGCCTGCATGACGACGCCGGACAAAATGACCGTCTCTATCCGCAGCTTGCCGTCGGTCCGCGCCAACAGAAGCACGGTTCCAAGCGAAAGCATGCCAGTAATAAAGGCAATGATCGGAACGGTCCATTGACCGAACAAAGCGTACTGCAGCCCAAACAAGATGAGAAAGGCGGCACCCACCGACGCTCCCGACGATACGCCGAGCGTATACGGATCTGCGAGCGGGTTGCGGAGCACGCCCTGAAAGGCCGCACCGGCAACCCCAAGCGCCGCACCTACCAGCATCCCGAGCGCAACGCGAGGCAGACGGACCCGCCAAATGATTTGCTCCGACGAAACATTCCAGTCGGCCGCGATCCAATCGCCGAGTCCGGGGACTGGATGCAGCATAATTTTCCAAACGTGAATCAATGGAATCGGCACCGCGCCGATGGACAAAGCCGCAGTTGCGGACAGCAAAAGCAGGGCGAATGATGCCCCGCCCCAAATCCACAGTTTCCGCTTCATGTTATTTCACCCGTTCCGGGTAAATTCCTTTGGCAAACTCTACGAGCGCCTCGGTAATCCTCGGGCCCGGCCGGCTCATCGTATCTTTGTCTACGCCTGCGAGCTTGTTCGTTTTTACCGCTTCGATCTTATGCCAGCCGCTGCGCTCGCGAATGATCTGATCGATCGTTTTTTTCGATTGGTCGTCGATCAAATTTTTCGGATACAAAATGACTTGCGGGTTCGCCGCAATAATTTTTTCTTCGCTGATCATCACGTAACCCTTCTCGCCAGATGCCACGTTCACACCGCCCGATACCGTGATCAGCTCGTCGATGAACTCGCCTTTTCCGACCGTCCATCCCGGAGAAAACTCGATAAATACTTTTTTCTTCTGCTCCGGCGTTAAGTCTTTGACGGCATCCGTCACCTTCTTGCGGTCCGCTTCCATCGAGGCGGCCAGCTTCTCGGCCTGTTCTTGGCGGTCAAAGATTTGACCCATCATACGAATATTGCTGATGACATCGTCGATCGTCTTCGGTTCCAACTTAAACAAGTTTACTTTCAGCCCGCGCAGTTTCTCCACGGCTGGCAATTGCATCGATACCCCGGTCACGACAAGATCGGCCCCGGAGGCGATCAGCGCCTCTTCGTTCGGCTTGACGATGCTCCCGAGCTTCGGCTTCGACTTCGCTTCCGCCGGATAATCGCAAAAATCGGATACGCCGACGACTTTATCGCCAAGGCCAAGCGCAAACAGCGTCTCCGTCTCCGCAGGAGAAACCGACGCGATGCGTTCGGGCGCCTTCGTAAATACGAATTCTTTCCCCGTCGCATCCTTGACCTTGAGCGGATACGCCGTCTTTTTGGCGGCATTCCCCGCCTGTGCATCGCCCCCGCTTGCTTTCGGAGGACTGACGAGTTCTCCTTGCCCTGGCAGCTTGTCCTTGCTTCCGCAGCCGACGATCGCCGCCGCAAGCGTGATCGATAGCGATACGACCGCAATCGACCGCTTCATCTTGCTCTTGCTATTTCCCCACATCCAACTCATCTCCCATAAGTACTCGAATGATAACGATCCGTACAGCTTCCGAGTCGAAGCCCTTTCGAAGTCAATCCTTCATTAAAAAAGCCCCCGGCTCCGCAAGTACGGCAGCAGGGGGCACTATAGTCACTTCGCTTGCGGCGACCGTTCACCGTAGATCATCGGTATGGCCGCAGCCGGCAGGCTGTGCATTCTGCTCCTTTTCCTCGAAAGGATACAACTTTATTTACCGTTCAGGCAGGTTTCCTGGCTCATGGATGACGGAATGTCCGCTGGGCTCCGCCTTCCCGTCCGTATGAACAGTGGCTTAGCGTGGAGCTTTGAATCCATTGACAGTGGCGGGACCGCGCCGGATTCGCACCGGCTTCCCTTTTAACCCGCAGCTTAACGTTTCAAGCCGGGGCACCCGAACAGCTCTATTCAATTTATCCGGGTCGTCCGCTTTCGCGTCCGTATCCCCCGGGCATGTTTATTTCTGCGCGATTTGCTTCATCACCTGTTTCGACTGTTCCATATTCGGCGCATTCGCAGGGATGAAGGCGTACAGGTCTTTGCCGTTAAAATTTAATTCCGTAAACCATTTCGTCTTGTCCATCGGAATGCCGTATAAATGCTTTTCCGACTTTCCGTTCTCCGTAATCTCCAGCACGCCATCGGGGAAATCTTCCGCTTTCGCCAGATCGTCCAGCGGAACATAGCCGCCTTGCTGTCCAAGCGCTTTGAACTGTTGCGTGGGAATAATGATAATGCCGTTCTCCGCTGCAGCGATCTCCACCATTAATTTCTCTGCCGAAAAGATCGGCGTCGTCAGCACTTTCACCGTCGGAGCCGTGCCGAGCTTGGATTGGAGCGACTGTCCCAGCTTATCCGCCACTTCATTAGGCACTCCGTTTGCGGACATTAAAAATATCGACACATCCGCCTTCGGCCCCCCGCCGCAGCCCGCCAGTACAAAAAGCAGCAGCAGAGCGATCAGCAATTTCCGTTTCATGAGGCCTCTCTGTCCCTTCTTCGCCGGCCGCTGTGACCCAGCTTTCTATTGCTTCATCTTACCATAAACAAGCTTCCGTTTTCAAAAAAGTTTATGACAAAAAAAGAAGCCGATTACGTTCGGCCTCTCTGGTTTTGATTCATGTATTCATTAATTTTTTTGTCAAGCTCCATGCTGATCTCGACGACCTGAGCAGATGTGAGGCTGTTGCCGCTTTGCACGAGTTTCTCCAGTTCGATACGCAGCCGGTAAATATCCTCTTCTAAAGATAATGCAGATGAGGCCTGTTTTTTTTCTCCAAAAAACCACTTAGCCTTTTGATCGTTCTCACGAATCCAGCCGAAATGCAAGTACCGGCGAAGTTGATATTCCGGAAAAGCCATTGTTCATCCCTCCCACTACATATCTTTAGTCCTATGTAAGAACAGTTCCATAAACTATAAATATATGAAACTTCTCTACTATAAAGATACCAGTTTTGGAATCGATTGAAAATGACTTATTTTGACGTTTGATGTCGAATTTACAGTTTTTGGATAAACTTTCCTATACGTTCGATCGCTTCCGTCAGCTGATTTACGGAATAGGCGTACGAACAACGCAAAAAGCCTTCGCCGCCCAGACCGAACACTTGACCCGGCACCGCTGCGACTTTAGCCTCAAACAGCAGCCGCTGCGCAAATTCTTCCGAACTAAGACCCGTCGACTGGATCGACGGGAACGCATAGAACGCACCCTGCGGCTCGTGGCACTCCAACCCGATCTGGCGGAATCCCTGCACGACCAAACGACGGCGCTGGTTATACGACTCGACCATCCGGTCTTTCTCTTCCATTCCGTTCTTGAGCGCCTCCAGCGCGGCGACCTGACCCATCGAAGGTGCGCACATCACCGTGTATTGATGAATTTTGAGCATAGCCGAGATTAGATCCCGGTGTCCGCAAGCGTAGCCCATACGCCAGCCGGTCATCGCGAACGCTTTGGAAAAGCCGCTCACCAGAATCGTTCTGTCACGCATGCCGGGCATCGCCGCGAAGCTGACATGCTTTTGTTCATACGTTAATTCGGCATAAATTTCATCGGAGATAACGATCAAATCGTTCTCTTCCACTACTTTGGCGATCGGCAGCCAGTCCTCGTAAGTCATGATGCCCCCGGTCGGATTGCTCGGGTAACAGAGGATAAGCAGCTTGGATCGCGGCGTAATGGCCGCCTTGAGCGACTCGGCCGTCAGCTTGAACTGGTCTTTGGCGAACGTTTCGATGCCGACGGGAATCCCGCCGCCGATCTTGGCGATCGGGTTGTAGGAAATGTAGCACGGCTCCGGAATCAAAATTTCGTCCCCTGGCGACACGAGCGCCCGCAGCGCCAAATCGATCGCCTCACTGCCTCCTACGGTGACGAGCACCTCATCGGATGGTTCATAAAGCAGTTGGAACGAATCGTACAAATATTCCGCAATCGCCTCCCGCAGCTCAGGCAATCCCGCATTCGGCGTATACTTCGTATTGCCGCGCTCCAGCGAATACACGCAAGCTTCGCGCACATGCCATGGCGTACTGAAATCCGGTTCACCGACGCCGAGGGAAATGATGTCTTTACTGCCGCTCACCAGATCAAAAAACTTCCGAATGCCCGAGGGCTCGATTTCGCGTACCAACGGCGCCAAATAACGGCTCATGGAAGTGTCTTTTTGCGCTTGATCCTGTTTATGCTCTATCATTGTTCCTCAGCGTCCTTTACGGTGAGATTAGCAGGCGGCGGTCATCCTCATGGTCTTCGAAGGTAATTCCGTCCTGCTTATATTTTTTCAAAATAAAATGCGTCTTCGTGGAGAGCACCCGATCGATCGGGGACAATTTGTTGGACACGAAGGACGCCACTTCTTTCAGCGTCTTTCCTTCAATCTCCACGAGCAGGTCGTACGCTCCCGACATCAAATAAACGGACTTCACTTCCGGATATAAATAAATACGCTCTGCGATCGCATCAAAGCCGCGTCCGCGCTCCGGCGTAATTTGCACCTCGATAAGGGCGGTCACTTTCTCGTTGTCGACCTTCGCCCAATTGACCACCGTGGCGTATTTAACGATGACGTGCGCTTCTTCCAGCTCCCGGATCGCCTCCGCCACTTCCGCCTCCGACGCACCAAGCATGGTCGCGATAAGGGCCGGAGAACGTCGCGCATCCTCTTTGAGAAGCTCGACGATTTTCATCTTAAATTGTTCCATGGTTTGGGTCCTCCTCCAAAGCTTATTTTTTCATATTACACCCAACGGGCTGTATTTGGCAAAGGGAATTGTCGACTGCTTACAGCAAGCAACCCCCATGCAGGCATGGAGGTTAGGCGATTCATCTATGTTCAGCAAAGATTTCCGCATCGTTCATTCAAACATCAGCAGCTTGCGCATATAATTTTCGATTTCCCGCTCCCGGTACGACGGCAACACCGTAAACTCGAATTGCGGCTCGCTGTTGATTCCTTCCACCAGCCGGCCGATCGCCACGAGACGATCATCTTCATCGTATGCGGCGATGACGCGGCGGCTTTGCGAGCACACTTCGTACACGAGCGGCCCCGCCGCGGCGGAATCGGCGATGGAATCCGCCAGTTGCCTGAATTGCGATTCTGCCGGAAGCTCATTATGCAGTGCGATTTTCATACCCGTTCTCCCTTCGAACAGAAATGATAAACATCATCCTGTAATTATTATACACATTTATGTATATTTATTCAATACTTATTTCGTTTATTCCGGGAATAAAAAAGGTGTTTGTCCCGTAGACAAACACCTCTCATTCATTCGTATGCAGTTCCATTGCATGATTTCAAAATATATCCATACTGAGGTACCGCTCGCCCGTATCCGGCGCGATGCACAGTACCCGCTTGCCCTTGCCGAGCTTGTGCGCCACTTGCAGTCCCGTCCACACCGAAGCTCCGGCCGAAGGGCCGACCAGCATCCCTTCCAGCCTGGCCAAGTCCCGCGTTGTCTTCAGAGCGTCTTCATCGGACACCTGGACGATTTCGTCGTAGACGCTCGTATTGAGAATGGCAGGCACGAAGCCGGGGCTTGTGCCGACCAGCTTATGCGGTCCCGGCTGCCCTCCCGATAGTACCGGCGAACCTTTCGGTTCCACGACATAAATCTCGATGCCCGGCAGCTTCTCCCGAAGCACCTCGCCGGTTCCCGTGATCGTTCCGCCTGTGCCGGAAGAAGCGACGAACGCATCGAGCTTGCCTTCCATCTGCTCGATAATTTCAACCGCCGTCGTCACCCGGTGAATATCGGGGTTAGCCTTATTCTCGAACTGCTGCGGAATGAAGCTGTTCGGCGTCCGATCGCGCAGCTCGATCGCCTTGCGGATCGCGCCCGGCATCCGTTCTGCGGCCGGTGTCAGCACGACCTCCGCACCGTATGCCTTCAGCAGGTTGATCCGTTCCTTGGTCATGTTATCCGGCATAACCAGTATCGCTTTGTACCCTTTGGCCGCGGCGTTCATCGCCAGACCGATCCCGGTGTTGCCGCTCGTCGGCTCGATAATCGTAGCTCCGGGCTTGATGATCCCGTCCTTCTCCGCCTGTGCGATCAAATTGAACGCCGCGCGGTCCTTCACGCTTCCGCTCGGATTAAAATATTCCAGCTTCACATAAAGCTCGGCGTCATCCGCTCCGACCAGTCTTCTGACCCGAACCGCCGGAGTGTCGCCGATCAACTCCGTAATGCTGTTTACCATTTTTCTGTTCCCGCTCATGCTGCCGCCGCTCCTTTCGGCATGACCTCCGCTTGGTCATACTGCTAATATTCCCCTTTATTTTATCGGATAAGTGAAGTTTGTCAAGCAATCGACCACATATCGGGCATCCGCCCCTACGCCGCCTAGCAAAGCCGAATTGCGGCTGCGAAGCCACGGAAGTCCCAAATAATATAGCCCGCCCACCGGGCTGATTCCCCGCTCGTGCAGCGGATTGCCCTCTTTATCCAGCGCCACCGGAACGTTCAACCACGCATAGTCCGGACGGAAGCCGGTTGCCCAAACAATATTACGTGCCTCCAGTTCCGTATGATCGGCAAATTGGATGGTTCCGCCGCGCTGTCCCGTCACTCTGGGCCGCAAACGGACGGTTCCGTTCCTGATGGCCCGCTTCAGCTCCGGTACAAATACCGGATCCGGCCGGCGGCGCACCGTGCGTCCGATCAGAGAATCGGCCGGGGCGTTCAAAACACCGCAACGGTCAAGCCACCAAAAGACGCTCCGGTTCATGATTTGGAGCGGAGCGAAGCGCAGCTTGCGGCTGACGGCCAGATGAACTTCCCGGCCGCTTTCGGCCAGCTCCAGTGCGATTTGCGCCCCGGAATTGCCGCCGCCCGCGACAAGGACAGCGCCTTCATGCAGTTGAGAAGGGTTCTTGTATTCGGAGGAATGAAGCTGCACAACGCCGGTCGATAGCTGCTCACTAACGGCAGGAATAAAGGGCTTGCGGAAAGGCCCGGTCGTTATCATGACCTGCCGAGCCTTATATTCTTCTTCGCCGGTTACGATGCTAAAGCCCGTCCCCTCGCTTGTAAGCCGCGTCACGCGCGCGTTAAGCTTTACCGGCAGTTCATGAATGTCGGCGTAATGCGCAAGGTAGTCCGCTACTTCGTCTTTCCCTGGAAAGCCGTCAGGAGCCCCCTTCATCGGAAGCCCCGGAAGCTGGCTGGACGCGCGCGGCGTAAACAGCTTCAACGAGTCGTAACGACTTCGCCACGTTTCTCCAACCGCACTGCCTTCATCGAGCAGTTGGAACGACAACCCTTTTTGCTTTAAAAAATAACCGGCGGCAAGTCCCGCTTGACCTGCCCCGATCACAATGACTTCGTAATTCTTAACCATGCGCTTCACACCTATTTGTTTATACTTTCATCGGTTTATGCATATCTCCGGACTTTTCAATTTGAATGGTCACATGCTGAATATGGAACTGCTTCTCCATCTTGGACACCGCCTGCCGCAAAATTCTCTGGCAATCCGCCTCGGATTCAACGAGCAGATGGCCGCTCAGCGAATCGAGTCCGGAGGATATCGTCCAAATGTGCAGATCATGCACGTCGATCACGCCGGGGATTCGCTCCAACGTCTCGCGCACCTTAATCGAATCGACATGCGGCGGCGCACCTTCCATCAAAATATTCACGCAATGCTTCACGACGCCGAAAGCCCCGCGCAAAATTAGCAGCGACACAAGCACGGAAATGATCGGGTCGGCCCAATACCAGGAAAACACGGTCATTAGAAATCCGGCCGCAATGGCTCCGACCGAGCCGAGCGCATCGCCGATCACATGCAAATACGCACTGCGCATGTTGACATTGTTTTTCACATCGCCCTGACGCATAAGTGACCATGCGCTGGCCAAATTCGCGAGCAAACCGACAAGCGCAATCAACATCATTGCTCCGCCCGCTACTTGCGGCGGGTTTTTCAGCCGCTCGTACGCTTCGTAAATAATGACGACGGCGATGAGCACCAGGGTCACTCCGTTAAATAAAGCGGCCAATATTTCAAAACGATAAAAGCCGTACGTCTTCGCGGCCGATGCCGGTTTGGACGCAAAACGAATAGCCATCAAGCTGAGCAGCAGCGCACCGGTGTCGCTGAGCATGTGCCCGGAATCGGACAATAGCGCCAGGCTGTTCGTGAAAAGCCCTCCGAAAAATTCAAGAAACATGATTCCAGCGGTAATGATCAGTGCGATCGTCAAACCCCGTTTATTTCCGTCACTCGGGCCATGATGATGTCCATGTCCGTGATGGTGCCCGTGACCATGGTGATGATAGTGATGATCGGAATGATTTGCATGATTCTGGTCCTCATCGTGGTCGTGGTTGTGGTCATGCTCACAGCCGTGTTCATGCTTATGATCATGGTCGTGATCACCGTTATGATTTTCCTTACCGGCATGATCATGCCCATGATCGCAGTTACGGTCGTGCTTATGATCGTCATGGCTATACTCTTGCTTGCCTTCAAGGTCATGAGCGCCGTTATGCTCGTGATTGTGATCTTGGTCGTGATTATGGCCTTGCTTATGATCGCTCTCCTTGCGATCACGTTCGTGTTCGTGCTTGCTCATTTCTCTCAGCTCCTAACGATGCTCAGCATGCTGGATGGCCTGCTTCAATAAAGAGATGACATGTTCATCATCGCATGAATAAAACAAACTGTTGCCTTCCCGGCGAAATTTCACAAGCCGCAGCGTACGCAAATAACTGAGCTGATGCGACACGGCCGATTGGGTCAATTGCAGCACTTCCGCAATATGATTAACGGAGCAGGCCTCCTGCGAGAGCAAATACAATATGCGAATGCGCGACGGATCGGACAACGCTTTAAACATAAGCGCAACTTCATCCACCGTGTTTTCTTTCAAAAAGTCATGACCCTGGCACTCAAGCTCCAACTCCATCCACTCCACTCTTTAAAGCTATATGAACATATACTCATATACAATGTATGCCAATCCGCTTCGATTGTCAATATTAATATCTTCCATCGATTGACTTTTCAGGAGCTTTTTTTGAAAGCCAAAAAACCGACCTCCCTTGCTTCAGGGAAACCGGTTCTTTGCAACAACGCGATCAAAGCCGCTTTTTGCCGGCGCCTTCCAGCACCGTTTTCAAATTCCGCAAGTCACTCTCCACCATCCCGGCATCCTTGGCAAACATGTCATCCGTCACGCCGGGCTGCTGGTACAAAGTAAATACGACTTCGCTTCCTCTGCCGTTCGGAATGACACGCAGCGGGATCATCATCTCCTGTCCCGACTCCAGCTTTACGGAGTGATCCAATACGCCGAACTCGTTTCTTTCTACAAAACGAACTTTCACGAGACCTTCCGGGGCTTCGACCAGCCAATCGTCCCCCGATTGCCGGATCGACTTGCAAAAACAAGGTGCCCATTCCGGAAAGTGTACGACGGCGAATATATACTCATATACTTCCTTCGGCGGACTTTCGACGGTAATACTCAATGTTTTGGACGGGTAGACGTAAGTCAACGTTCATCTCTCCTATTCGTATGCAGCGGCTTGCCCTCATCATACCCCGGACCGCGCACCTGCCGCTTGGAAAAAACGGACAAGTCGAGACTTGCCGTCACGTTGCCTCGTTGGAATGAGCCGTTTTAAAAATTTGCGAAGGCGGCAAACCGTAATAACGGTTAAAACTGTGAATTAAATGGGATTGATCATAGTAGCCGTGCTGCGCCGCGATTTCAGCAAAGCGCGACGGAGGAAAGTGAACTAGGTTTAGCAGCACGCTTTGAAATTTAATGATGTGCAGCAATTCCTTCGGACTGATCCCAAGGGCCTGTTGAAACGTTCTTCTCAGGTGCCGCTCACTGTAACTAAGCTTGTCGGCCAGCGCCCCAATGGAAAGATTCCCGCGTGATGCATACATATACTCCATTCCCGATTGCACTACCGAGTCCAAATTCTTCGCGGTATCGCTTGCCGCAAACCATGCCTTCAATTTCGATTCCACGATAGGAATGATGCTTGCAGCCGCGACTCCAGCTGATAATATATGTTCCGACCATAGTCGGCCCTCCATTCCCCACACATCTTCGAGTAACACCCGGTCTCCCACAAAAGAAGAAGCCGGCTGTTTCAAAACGCGATGCACCGTTTCCAAATAAAACCGGATGCCGAATAAAGAACGGTCTTCGGACAGACGCATCACTTCGTACCCGGGCATGAATCCGGTAATGAAAGCTGCGCTGGAAACGGAAGACGGCCGTAAATCAAAAATAATATCCAGGCAACCGTCGGGAATGACGCGATGTTCGACGCTCGTATCCGAAGCGCGGATGTCGACCGTCCAATAACAAGCGACGTATCGCATCAGACTGCTGCTTGGCAAGTATTCGTTATATTTATAATTAGAATCCATTATGTTTTGCTGGATGATTGGCGGTTGGAGAGGACGATAAAGCCGCATTTGTTTCCCCGCTCCTTTGCTGGCATTCATTTCGGGCGCTAGACGGTCACTTGCCCATTTCTTATGGTATCAAAAAGTTCCGCCAATGTCCTCTCACCCGAAGCACAAGCGCGATGCGGCAAATTCCCGAAGCATCGGAAGCCCTTCCCGTTTCCCCATAAAAAAGAAGCCCATTGGCGCAGCATTCGCTTCAACGCCCGCTTTTGACGGACGGCGTAGGAATGTGCAGGACTTCAGCGAAGCGAAACGATAATAGATCGTCTTACGGTGTGCCAGCCTTGGGATGCTTGCTCCGTAAGCTACACGGCATGAATTTTTCTCATCCAATACCATGCCGCGATCGGCGAGCTGCCGATCACTAGCATCAGCCAGTTTATCGCCATCGGCGCCTTCGTAAAAGACAGCACCGTGATGAATAACGCCGTGCCGAGCAGCCGTCCCGCATTGAGCGCAAGCTCCCTCATCACAATGTATTCTTCCCGCCGTTTGGCGCTCTCTTTGTCGCCTCCGATCAGGTCAAATACGGTGGAAGTCATCGGAATTCCATACAACGGGTAAAAGAGCGCGGCCCCGATCCCGAACAGGAGCAATGTCGCAAAATTCACTTTCCAAAAAAACGGCAGGATGATCAGCACCAGCATAACCGCTCCGACCAGCATGGCCGCCCTGCGGTATCGGGGCTTCAGAAGCCTCCCCGCCACCATAAAACTAATCAACGCGACTGCGGAAGTGATCAGGGCGAAATTGCCCAAGCTCATCTCGCTGCCGGTATGCACGTAGACGAGCAGTCCGATCATGAAGCCGAAGACGCCTTCGCGAAACCCTTGCGCCATAAGCGCAAGACCGACCGTGCGCCATGCGGTCTCTTTTTGCCGCAAGCATCTCCAGGTCAGCAGCCATTCGTACTCGCCCGCCGTTTTGCGTTTTTTCAGGAAGAAGCTAACCACGACTCCAATTACAAACACCACAAGGGAAATTGTGAAAATGAGCCGGTACCCGGTTGACGCCTGCATACGAACGATCAGGAAGCCGGAAATCCAAGGAGCGATCATGCCCGCACCCGATCCGAGCAGTCCCGCCCATCCGTTAAACCGATCCCTGCTGTCCGGATCCGTCACCTCGAAATAAACGACGTTGAAGGCCAGCCAGAACAGTCCCGCTGACATCCCCTGCACAACACCGAGCAGCACAAAATAATCGACCGCTCGGGCACCGAACCACAGCACCAGCAAATAAAACAGAGCGGAAATCGCCACGCCGAAGCGAAGGCAGTTCATCTTATTATGCTCCTTGACCCATTTGCCCGCGAGCCAAAACGTAACGGCCATCGTCAAATGATGCACCAGCGTAAACCAGCCGATCAGCGTCAAATCGCGGCTTGCTTTCCACAAATACACGTTGACGAACGTACCCGACAGCGCGTTTGCGGCTGCAAACAACCCGTTTACCGCCAAAAGCAGCTTGGACTGCCCGGAGAGCGGCCCGCTTTTTCCCGCGGCGGATCCCCCCTCGGAGGCACCCTGCCCTTTGCCTATTTGCTGCCAAGTATGTTCCTGTGCACCGGCTTCGCCGCGGCTGCGAATCGCGGGAAACGCGTGATGTTTCGAATCTGAATGCATGCTCTCACCTATATCAACGTAATGTCTTAGTTAACCTTCCCCATTCGGTGAAAAACATGACAAGCAACAGCATTCCTTTCCCGCGCAATAACCATGATCGCCCGAAACGCGCTCTTTCCCCGGCAAAAAAAAGAAACCGCCACAGCGGTTTCGTGCGACGATCTTAAGGTTTGACTTGCTTCAACAGTTCTACCATGGCGAGCCGGTCCGATTCCGATAGATGCCGCTCGACGAGAAAACAGGAAGGACAAACATATACCTGTGCCTTGAATGAAGCGGTGAGCAACGGCTGATTCACCGTCTCGTGCACGTGAGGTACGAACGAAGCATCGGCGTTCTGGGTGCCGGCAAGCAGCATAAAGCTGCGGCAGGACGGGCAGTCCGGCGCCTCTTCCTGATGATCCAGCACGTGCTGGACCGCTTCCTCGTACTCATCCATGAGTTCGAGCTCATCGTCGTCGTATTCTTCATCCTCGTCAAACGCAATCGATTGATCGGGTTCCGTTACCGTCAAATTGATGCTGCGGTAATCGCCCAGATCGTTGAAGCAATGCGGACATGCTTCCTCGGGCCCGATCTCCGGGTCCCATACAATTTCCGTTTGACACCAAGGGCATATTTGGTCTTCGTTTTTGGGCATACGTCATTTCCTCCCCGTAAGCAGCGGCTCGCCTATTGGTCCAGCCCCGTCTCACGCATATTTAATAAAATAGTAAACGCCTACGCCGATAAAAACAAGCGCAAGCGCTAACAAGGTGCCCCATAAATACTTCAAGGACGACCCTCCTCCAATCTATGAGAGACACGTGTATTCGCGGGGAGCGATGATCAGGTGACGCTGGCGCCCACAACGTAAGACAGCGAAATCGAGATCATCATGGAAATCAACCCGACGGCGCGATTATCGTTCTTGATCTGCTCGTCAATTTTGAAATACGGCGTTAAAAATTCGAATATAAAATAAGCGACAAGCAATAAAACAAAGCCGTACCCCGCCCAAATCAGCGCATGAAGGATGGAGTCGTTATTCAAAATGGAAAACCGGAACAAGTTGCATATTCCGAATATTTTGCCGCCCGTAGCCATCGCGACGGCAACGTTGCCGTTCTTGATTTCATCCCAATCCTTGTACTTCGTCACAAGCTCGAATACGGCCAGAAACACGATTAGCGCAAGAACGGCCACTGAAAAAAACGCTAACGTCTCCACAAAAGGATTCGCCATCAAACGGTCCACCTCTTTAGTCATCATTTGCTTTACTCGCCCCCTGCCTTTCGCCCGGAAGGTGCAGAAAGTGATTCGTTACCAGACATCCGAAGAGACTGAAGGCCGCGCCTTCAGTCTCCTTTTATCGCTTCCCGCTTATTCGGATTGCTTCTTCGCGGCAAGCTTCGCTCTCAACGCAGCCAGCTCATCGTCGACCCCGTCGCTCTTGTCAAGCGCGTTCAGCTCGTCATCCAGATCTTTCCCTTTGGAGCGCAGCTCGTTGCTTGCCTCCGCTTCGGCTTCCAGCTGAAGCACTTTCTCGCTCATGCGGTCGAACCCTTTGGCGGCATTGTCTGTGCCGAAGCCGGACATCGCCTGGTTGATTTGTTTTTGCGCCTTAGCCGCTTCCGCACGGGCAACAAGCAAGTCTTTTTTGTTTTTCAGCTTGCTGAATTCGTCTTTCATCTCGGACAGCTGATCGCGGAGACGATCGGCGTTCGTTTTGGCCGTGTCGTACTGCTTCTTCATCTCGTCGAACTTCAGCTGATGCTCTTTCTTGTCCTGCAGCGCGCGGCGAGCCAAGTCTTCATTGCGCGCTTCCAGCGCTTTGAGCGCCTGCTCTTCACGCTTCTGTACCATGTCGCCGGCTTCTTCATATTGCTGCTTGAATTTCTTCTCGATCGCGATTTGTTTGGCAACGGCAACCTCAGCTTCACGGATATCTTCTTCCATGTCGCGAAGGAATTGGTTCAGCATTTTCACCGGATCTTCGGCTTTGTCGAGCAAGTCGTTGATCGAAGCCATCGTCAAGTCACGCAGTCTTTTGAAAATCCCCATAAGTAAATCCTCCCGTATTGATTTATTCGTTCAGCTGCCAGCAGATTATAAAACATCGATGTTTATATTTTTATATACGGAGTTTCCCGTTCCCCGTTTCAAGAATGGGAAAAAAACTTCTACGTACGCATGCAAATAGGCATTTCATTCCCAGCTATTTTGAAAGAGCGGAAAGTTCTTCGCTCAACAGGGTTTCGGCTTTCTAAAAAATGTATTCGCGTTCCCTGGGGTGAATTCCTTTCTGAAGGGCGAGATTATTTTAATTCCGCCACCGTGACCCCTGCGCCGCCTTCGTTGTAATTGCCCATCCGGTAGCTTTTGACATGCTTATGCTTGCGGAGAAATTCCTGAATTCCCGTCCGTAATACGCCGGTTCCTTTGCCGTGAATAATATACACTTGCCCGAAATTGGAAAGATACGATTCGTCCAGAAACCGGTCGACCTCGATAATGGCCTCTTCGACGTTGGCCCCGCGCAAATCGAGCTCCATCTTCGCGTTCTCGTCCCGGGTGCGCTTCAGCGTCGAGGTCGCCTGCTGTGGCGGTTTTTTCTGTGAGGCAGACGCCTGCTTCACCAGCTCGACGTCCGACCGGTTCACTTTCATCTTCAAAATGCCGAGCTGCACCGAAACTTCCTGGTCGCCGACCAGTTCCACCACGTGGCCGCGCTGCCCGACGCTCGTGACCAGCACCTCGTCGCCCGGCTCCACGCGGTCGGCTTTCTTCTTGGGCGTAAGCGGCTTGTGCTTCGCCTTCAGTTCCGGCACGGCGTCGTTCAGCTTGCGTTTGAGCTCGCCCAGCTTATGATCCTTAACGCCCCCGGCTTCTTCCCGCTGCAGGCGGCGCAGCTCCGCGATCACTTCATCGGCTTCGCGGCGCGCCTTCGCCACCGCATCGCTCGCCTCGCGCTCCGCCTTCTCGAACAGCTTATCCCGCTGTTCGTCGAAGCTGCGGCGCTCGCGTGCGAGCTGCTCGCGCAGCGTCTCCACCTCGCGGCGCAGCTGCTCCGCGCTTACGCGCTCCGCCTCGGCCTGCAGCCGGTTCTCCTCCAGCGTCGCAATCATCGATTCGACGCGTTGATCTTCTTCGCCGACCTGGCCGCGCGCATGCTCGATAATCGGCTTCGCCAAACCGAGCCGTTCGGCGATCGCGAACGCATTGCTTCGACCCGGGACGCCGACGAGCAGGCGGTACGTCGGACGGAGCGTCTGCACGTCGAATTCCATGCTGGCGTTAATGACGCCTTGGCGATCGAACGCGTATGCTTTCAGCTCGCTGTAATGGGTCGTCGCAATGACGCGACAGCCCATGCGGTGAATATGCTCCAATATCGAAATGGCGAGCGCCGAACCTTCCGCAGGATCCGTTCCGGCACCAAGTTCGTCGAGCAGCACGAGGCTTTTCGGCGTCATTTCTTTTAATATGCGAATAATGTTCGTCATATGGCTGGAAAACGTACTAAGATTTTGCTCAATGCTTTGTTCGTCGCCGATATCAGCATAAATCGCATCGAACACGCAAAGCTGGCTGCCCTCTTCCGCGGGGACGAACAATCCCGACATGGCCATCAACGACAATAATCCGACTGTCTTCAGCGATACCGTCTTCCCGCCGGTGTTCGGTCCGGTTACGATAATCGTCGAATATTTATTGCCCAGCTCCACATCGATCGGCACGATATGTTCGGGCGAAATGAGCGGATGTCTTCCTCGTTTCAGCTTGATGAAGCCGCGGTCGTTAAGCAGCGGCAGCGTCGCTTTCATTTCCCTCGCGAGACCCGCTTTGGCGAATATAAAGTCAAGCTCGGCGAGCGCCTCCACGTTCACGAGCAGCGGATCGGCGGCTTCGGCTACGAGGGCGGACAAAGCACGCAATATTTTTTCGACCTCGGCTTCTTCCTTCAGCTTCAATTCCCTTACGCGGTTGTTCAGCTGAACGACAGCTTCCGGTTCAATAAACAGCGTTGCGCCGGAGGCGGACTGGTCGTGAATCATGCCGCCGAAATGGCCGCGGTACTCCTGCTTCACCGGTATGACATAACGGTCTCCTCGAATGGTGACCAGATTCTCTTGCAGCATCTTTTGGATGGAAGGTGTACGCACCATCTGCTCCAGGCGTTCCCGGGCTCTCGATTCGCTAGTCCGCAGCTCGCTCCGGATTCGCGAAAGATCCGTACTTGCCGAATCAAGGACGGCGGCATTGTCGTCGATGCACCCGCGAATCCGGTCCTCCAGCGGTTTATGATCGGTAATGCGCTCCGTCAGCAGGAGAAGTATCGGAATCGGATGATCGTCGCTCACATCCGCCAAAAATTTTTCTAGACGCCGGCCGCCCTGGCTCGTAAGGGCCACATCCAGTAATTCTCCGGGGTTCAGCATGCCGCCAATCCGGGCCCGGTGAATCGCCGGACGAATATCGCGGATGCCACCGAAGGGAGCCCCTCCCTTGAGCCGGTCTACATTAACCGCTTCCTCCGTTGCTTGCAGGCGCTGCTTGACCGTTTGGAATTCGCCGCTCGGTTCAAGCTCCTCCACCCGCTGCTTGCCGGCTGTTGTGGCCGCATGTCCGGCGCATTTATGGATAATGGCGTGAAAATCAAGCGTCGTTAATATTTTATGGTTATAGCTATTCGTTCGGTTCAAAAGTGACCTTCCTCTCTTTCGTGCGCCAAAGACCTCATATGATTTTATATTATAACCAACCCGCAAAGCTAAAGCTATCGGGGAACCCCTGACTTTTCCATTCATAAAGCACGTATGCGCAGGCTACCCTAAATGGTGCACCGTAGTAACAGCTTATGTCGCCAACGCGATGTACGCTGCCGATGTTGACTCGATCGAACGCCACACTTTAACGAAGGAGGAATCAGACTGATGCATTTGCTTGGACATCTCGTCAGATTTATCGTATCTGCTTTGATGCTGATCATTGTATCTTGGATCGTTCCGGGTTTCAGTGTCGGAGGCTTCTGGAGCGCTTTCTTCCTAGCCTTGGTGATCGCCGTTGCCGCATGGGTTATTGAAGGAGTGTTCGGCAAAAGAATTACGCCGTTTGGCCGGGGAATCGTCGGTTTCCTGGTCAGCGCACTGGTCATTTGGCTGGCGCAATTTATTGTAAGCGGTGTGTCGACAAGCATCATCGGTGCAATCTTGGCCGCATTGGTCATCGGGATCATCGACCTGTTCATTCCTGTGAAGACGCCGTTCGAAGGCGGGATCTCCGGGCGTGAACGCGCCAAGTAAGAAAATCAGCTGCGGCATCGTCGCGGCTGATTTTTTTATGCAACTTTATATTATATGGTTAATGCAATCAGCGCGGCTTCTCAAGGGAAAAGTTCGTTTTTACATAAACAATACCGGGTTGATGGTCTTATAAAAATGCGTCGTGGTCGGTTGTTTAAAACAATCGCAATCGCTAAAAACACCGCTGTCTGTGAATATACTCACAATCGGTTCATTCGTTCACCGGAGGTTCAAGATGTTGTCACCGGTTCGTCACTGCAATTTTTTTTATTTTTGCTAATATAAGGAATGTAAGCACAATTAAAATAATGGAATGGTTGAGAGGGGAAATTTCTCATGAAAAAAACGATCGTATTGGCCGTAGCCATCGCGTTGGTATTCGCATTATCCGCTTGCGGAACGAAGGAACAAGCGGCACCTGCCTCCACGCCGCCGGCAGGGGACAGCACCGCGGCCGCAGGCGGCGGCGCAGCGACCGACTTGAAGCTTGTGGCGAAAAACTTTGAATTCGATCAAAAAGAATACAAAGTGAAAAAAGGGCAAACCGTCAACGTTTCGCTTGAAAATAAAGAAGGCATCCACGGCGTCGAAATCAAAGGCTTGAAAGTAAAATTGGACAATAATGCGAAAACGGCTTCGTTCAAAGCCGATAAAGAAGGATCGTACGATATTATTTGCACCGTTCCTTGCGGCGCAGGTCATGTCAACATGAAAGCAAAGCTGGTTGTGGAAGCATAATTTAATATAATACAAAGAACCCAAATAAAGGCGAAGCCCCTTCCGTGAATGGAGGGGCTTCGCCTTATTTTTTGGCTGCTTTCTCCGCCTCGATCAGTTTGTCCGCTTCTTCCTGTGCGCTGCGGATTACCGTATTGATATCGGTGCTGTTCGCCCGTATTTTTTTCTCCGCATTATCTATCGCTTTCACTACGATATCGTCGTATCGCGTCGGCTGTGCCATCGTTCCGTATCGGCTCTTGAAGACGGCTTGCGTATTTTTGCCTTGCAGCGATTTGAAATTTTCGCCGAATTGTTTCTTTAGATATCGTCCTTCAGCGCGGAAATAAATCCGCCCTTCGCCAGTTTGTTCTGCACTTCCCGGCTGGTCGATAAATAGGAGACGATCTTGAAGGCATCGTCTTTATTCTTGGCCGTCGAAGAAACCGCGAGCACATGAGCCATGGTCACGATATTTTTGGACGGGGCGTTCTTCGGAACCGGGTACGACACCATATCCCAGTCCAACTTCACGCCTTGTTTCATCAACTCTTCGATCTCCTCAAGTCGGCCGCCGGAGGAAGTGTACATGGCGACGGTCTGGTCTTTCTCGAATCCGGCCACGCCTCTTTTCCCTGCTTTGTTGTCGGGAATGTCTTGAATCGAACGGTACAGGTCGAACACGTACTTCCACTTTTCGCTCGTCAGATCGGCTTTCTCCGTTTTCGGATCGACGAAAGGAACCAGCAGGTTTTGTGCCGTTAAACGCATGGAATTCGGATCAATCGCGACGATATCCGGGTTGCCAACTGCGCGTCGATAAAATTTGATGAGGTTTAGCGTCGGGGTAAATATAATGTCCGGGAATTCGCCCGCAGTCATTAACTGGTTGATCGATGCCTTGCTCTCGCGGATCAGCTCCAGCGTCACATTAGGATATTTGCTCTTGACCGGTTTGGCAAACAGTTCTTCGAATTCGCTGTCGGTAATGCCCGCGCTCGACTGGAAAACTTGCAGGGTCACCGGTTTGCCTTCGTTTACCTGCTCGTCCACGGTCTTTTTGGCCGTACCGTTATCATTGGCCGCTTTCTCGTTATTGCCCACAGCGGATCGATTCCCCCGCCGTTTCCCGTACCGCTGCAAGCCGTGACCAGCGATAAAATGCAAGCTATCCCCAGCGACATAAAAGCTCTCATCCGAAACCCCTTCATACCCTTCCTCCTCCTGAATCATCGTATTTTGCGCCTTGAGGGCATCGCCGACCGATCCGCACAGCTCCGAGCTTCCCCCTCAACATGGGCCCAGCCCGGTTTCTTCTTTTTTTTTATTTACGGAACGACTACAATTTTAATTGTAGGAAATATATAGGCGGATTTTTATTGCCGATCCGGGTCAATTTATACGCTTTTTTGCGAAGTATTCGGAGGGAGGATTGTCCGGCATCTTCACGCTGTCCAAGCCCGAAAATTTTTGCAATAAAAGGCACTACCACAAGCAAGTGGAAATGCTGTACATACTGGAAGGGCAGCTTGAAGTTTACGTGGAACAAGACATGTTCACCCTCCGCGACGGGGATATCGTTCTGATCGGCTCCAGCGAGCTGCATCGCGACCGGGCGTTTTCCGTCAAATACATCGTTTTTCAATTCGACTGCCAGCAATACCTTGACCCGACGACGCTCCCCTATTTGAAATTTTTCATGAACGCCAACACGCAGCAAGCTGAACTATATTCTCTCGGACCACGCCGATGCCAAACATACGATCCAAAACGTTATTCAAACGATATATCAGGAAGCGAAAGCAAAGAAACCGGGGTACGAACTGGCGATCAGCATGTTGATCCGGCAAATTTTGCTGACCTTTATGCGTTACGACAGCAGACAGGTGCTGCCCGTACACGAACGCAAGTATATGCATCTGTTACGACCCGTGCTTGATTACATTGAAACGAATATCGCGGCCAAGCCGGATCTGGGGATCGCCAGTAAAATGGTGAATATGAGCTACTACCATTTCACGAAATGCTTTAAAGAGATGATGGGAATGACGTTCGTGGATTACGCAAACTTCAACAAAATTAAAATGGCGGAACGGCTTCTGCTGACGGAGGATTTAAGCATTGAACAAGTCGGGGAGCAAATCGGGATGAACAATATGGGGCATTTTTACAAAACCTTTAAAAGATACAACAGCTGTTCGCCAAAGCAATTCCGGAGCAAAATGAAAATATGGACCAGATCGTAGATGTCCGGTGCGATCGATTCGATAGGATCGCCTAAAACGCCCTATCGGATATGCGAAGGTCGCTTCGCGATCGGAATGAGCATCCCAGAACTCCGTCGCTCTTGGCACGCTCGTGTTGCTTAATTAACGAAAAAGCACCCCCTTCCGACGGAAGACGGGGTGCTTTTTGCATGGTATGGCCAAGTCATATTCAATCGATACGGGCTCGCATTGCGCTATGTTTTAATACCGTCGTTTGTGCTTTTACGGTTGTTCCATAGCTCCTGCAGCTTCTCGGTAATGACGGGCGTATGCTCCAAGATGTAAGGCGCCAGCTGCGACTGCTTCAACAGCTTTTGCGCCGTGTCGTTCGGCACTACCGTCATGACATGGACGGCTACAACAGCGATCAGCAGCGCTTCGACCAGGCCGAGCGCGGCGCCGCTCCACTGGTTGATTTGCTTTAGCCCGGGAGCGGAAGCAAGCAGGTTGAGCAGCCGTCCGGCAATGCTGAAGGCGAGCTTGACGCCGAACAACAGCACGGCGAAAGCCAGCGCATTGTAGATGTATGTATCCAGTTTCAAATCTTTGGCCAAATATTCGTATTGCTGGTACGTTTCATACCCTGACAAGCCTAGGGTGTCTCTCAGAAAAGGGGCAACGTCGTCGTAAAACGCGAAAGCTACAATATAAGCGATGAACAGGCCGACAAACGACACGATTTGCGCCACCAAGCCGCGGGCAAAGCCCAAAACCGTTCCGGCAGCGATCACTACCAGAACGGCCCAGTCCAATCCGTTCATGCCTTTATTCCTTCTCTACGAGTTCGATCCACTCGTTGTATTCCACTTGCAGCTTCTCATATTCGGACTGGAGCGATTGCAGCTCATGGAACACTTGCTCCGCCTTCTCCTGCTGTACGCTGTAATCCGCCTGCAGCGCCTCATGCCGCTTCTTCTGCTCTTTCAATTCTTCCTGCTGCTCGTTAAACAATTCGTTCTGCACTTCAAGCTCCTCGCGAAGCTGCGCCAGTTCCTTCTGCAAATGATCCGTTCCGGCCGCCTGCTTGAGAAGCTCCGCTATGCGGGCTTCCTGTGTCGCTAGCCGCTGCTCGAGCTGCTGCCGCTCGCTGACGGCGGCATCCTGCCGCTGCTCGAGCGCGGCGCATTGTTCCTGCAGCGCGCGGCCGAGCTCCTCCGCCGCTTCCCGTTCGCTGCGCAGCCTTGCAAGCTCCGCTTCGCGCTCAGCCAGCAATCGCTCGATCTCAGTGCTTCGGGCCTGCTGCTGGTCTGCGGCCTGCAGCGCCCGGACTTCCTGCAGGCTGAGACGCTCCGCAAGTTTCTCGTGCTTCTCTTCCAGCTCGCTGTATATCGCGAGCTGCAGTTCAAGCTCTTCCTGCTGCTCATGCAGCTTCAGGCGCAGCTCGTCCGCATGCGCGGCCTGTTCTTCGCTTCGCTTCTGCCACTGGCTGCTGCTCTCCTGCAGCTGCAAGTTGTACGACTGCTGCTGTGCAAGCTGCTGCTCCAGGCTTCGGCCGCGTTCTTCCCGCTCCGCGAGCTCCTGCTGCCGTTCCGCCAGCTCCCGCAACCGCTCCGCTTCGCTTGCCTCGAGCCTGCGCTCGAGCTCTGCCAGGCGCTCCGCCTGTGCCGCCGCCTGGGCGCTGGCGCGCTCCTTCGCTTCCGCAAGCTGCCGCTGCAGCTCCCCTGTGCGTATGGCAAGCTCGCGTTCCAGCACAGCTTGTCGATCTCCGCTGCTCGCCTGCAGCTGCGCATGCTCCGATTCGAGCTCGCTGTACAGCTCCTGCTGCAGCCCAAGCTCTTCTTGCTGCTCGCTATACCGGCGCTGCAGCGCATCAAATTCTTCTTGCAGCCCGTCCCCGCGCAGCAGCAGCTCACGGGACTGTTCCAGCTGTTCGCCGAGCTGCTGCTGCAGGCGGCGGCGCTGCTCTTGGTGCTCCGCGTGCTCGGCCGCGGCGGCAGCTTCCTGCTGCGCGAGGGCTTCGCGCAGCTCGGTTTCTCGCGCCGCGTGCTCGGCCGCGGCGGCAGCTTCCTGCTGCGCGAGAGCTTCGCGCAGCTCGGTTTCTCGCGCCGCGAGCTCGGCCGCGGCGGCTTCTTGCTGCTGCGCGAGGGCTTCGCGCAGCTTGGTTTGTTGCGCCGCGAGCTCAGCCGCGGCGGCTTCTTGCTGCTGCGCGAGGGCTTCGCGCAGCTTGGTTTGTTGCGCCGCGAGCTCAGCCGCGGCGGCTTCTTGCTGCTGCGCGAGGGCTTCGCGCAGCTTGGTTTCCTGCGCCGCGAGCTCGGCGACGCGCGCCGTCTCGGCTTGCAGCGCCGCCGTCATTCGGGCGCGCTCGTCTTCGAGCTGCCGCTGCAGCTCGCTTTCCCGGCTGCCGCTTGTTTCCTGCAGCTCCTGGTAGAGCGCTTCCTGCAGCTCTGCCTCTTGCCGCAAGCCGGACAATTGCTCCTGCAGTTGATCGACCTGCTCGCCGAGTTCGCCGTACAAATGTTCCCGTTCGGTTAACTGTTTGGCTAATTGCTCCCTTTCGCTCAGCGCTTCCAGCAGCCTACGATCCAAATCGGTTGTCCGCTTTTCCTGCGCGGCGAACCGTTCCTTGAGCTGTCGCTCCGTTTCCGCCAGCTTGGCCAGTTGCGCGTCTCGATCCTCCAAGCGTGCCCGCATGTTCTCACGATCCAGCGTCTGTTCCGCTGCGCGATGTTCGAGCGTTCGCTTGGCCTTCTCCAATTCGGCAATGCGCTGCTTGCGCTGTGCCGATTCCTGCTCGTTGGCGGCACAGGTCGCCTCAAGCTCCTGAGCGCGAGCCTCCGTTTCAAACAGCTTCCGCTCAAGCTCGCCCGTCAAACCCTGCAATCCGGTCAGACGTTCGCGATCCGACGCGTGCTCCGCCTCGAGTACTTCCCGGCGCTTGTCGAGCTCGCTGAACTGCGATGTTATCCGATCAAGTTCTTCTGCAGTGGCCTCGCGCTCCGCCTTCAGCGTATCCCGTTCGACCGTCAAAGCTTTCACTTGCTCTTGCCCGTCGCTAAGTTCCTGCTGCAACCGCGCATGCTTTTCGCTCAGAACGGACAAGTCCTCCTTCGCCTTCTCCAGTTGACGCTGCCTGGCAAGCGATTCCTCCAGCTCCTGCTGCATTCGGCTCCATTCGTCCGCCATATTGACTGCGGCGAGCACGGCAATTTTGGACAAGTCCAAACGGGGGCTGTTCTGCGCAATTCTATGCATTTGGTCGTTTACAATGGCGACCACTCGTTTTATATAAGAAGGGCTGGATTTGGAAACCAGCTTATACTGGGTGCCATAGATGTCGACGGTCATCTTGACTTTCTCTTCACCGCTCACAGACGTTGCTCCCCTTTCCACGACAAAAAAAATTCTCCGTATCCAAAATTATTCGATACGGAGAATCGTTTTTCCTGCTCGTAAAGCTAATGTTTTGTCGAAGCTTTTCCAGTTTATTTCCTCAGTTCAGCCCCAAACGTCGTTTCAAGATCTGCCACGACGCGAGCATGAAGCTCGCTGACTTCCTCGTCCGTTAACGTACGTTCCGGCGTCCGGTATACAAGCGAGATCGCAACGCTTTTCTTATCTGCCCCAAGACGCTCGCCTGTATAAATATCGAACACCTGAATAGACTCGAGCAGCGGCCCTGCGGTTTCCTTGGCTTTGGCCGTCAAATCGCCGACAGCCACGTCGATGCCGGCTACGAGTGCCATATCGCGGCTGATCGCCGGGTAGCGCGGCAGCGGCTGGTAAGTAAACGACTCCTTCGCCAGCGCCGAGAGCGCGTCAAATTCGACTTCAAGCACATACGTATCGGAAAGGTCTTTCTTCTGCTGCAGCTCCGGATGAAGCTGCCCGATCGTTCCGATCACCTTGCGCGCGCCGTTCTGCTCCACTTCGATGTCCGCTGTGCGGCCCGGGTGGAATCCGTCCGGCTGGGATTTCACATACCGGAGACTCTCGATGCCGAGATAGCTGACCAACCCTTCGAACACGCCTTTCAAATCATAAAAATCGACATTGCCCGGCTTGCCCGACCAGTGCAGCTCGCTGCGTTTGCCCGTCATGAGCATCCCAAGCAGCAATTTCTCCTGCGGCAAACCGCTCAGCGTCTCTTCCCCGGTGATAAATACGCGGCCCAATTCAAACAAAGCGACATCATCCGTATTCCGGTTGCGGTTATACGATGCCGCCTCGATCAAATGCGGGATCAAGCTTGTACGCAGCGTGCTGCGATCCTCGCTCATCGGCATGGCGAGCGCAACCGGCTTCGCATCGCGGTAAGCACCGGCATAGTCGCGAATTTGCTCCGGATGGGTAAACGAATACGTGATCGCTTCGTGCAACCCGCTGTTCGTAAGCAAAGTGCGGGCGATGCGGCGTATTTGCTGCTCCTTCGTGAGCGCCCCCGGCGTCGTGACAACATTCATCAGCGTCGTCGGAATGTTGTCATAGCCGTTCAACCGGGCAACTTCCTCGATCAGATCGACAGCGCGGGTTATATCTCCGCGTCGGCTTGGCACGTGCACAAGCAGTGCGTCCTGCCCCAAAGTCTCAAGCGGGAAATTCAATCGCTCGAATATCGCCGTCACCTGGTCCGCCGTCAAGCTTGTTCCCAAATAACGGTTAATGCGGTCGACCGTTATTTCGATCTTCACCGGCTTATGCTCCGCTGCCACCGCCTCAACAATGCCGGACGCCACTTTGCCGCCGGCCAGCTCCGCCATCAAAGCGGCAGCACGGTCCAGCGCCGGAATCACCGCCTCCGGGTTCACTTCCTTCTCGAACCGAAGCGACGCTTCGGAGCGAAGTCCGAGTTGGCGGGACGTTTTGCGGACCGTTCCGCCGTCAAACTTGGCGGACTCCAGCAAAATCCGCGTCGTACCGTCCGTCACCTCCGAGTTCAAACCGCCCATAACGCCGGCAAGCGCTACAGGTTTGACGCCATCGGTAATGAGCAGCATATGAGGCTCGAGCGTGCGTTCCGTTCCGTCGAGCGTCACGAGTTTCTCGCCTTCGCGGGCAAGCCGGACGTCGATATGCCCGTTTGTCAACTGGTCAGCGTCAAACGCATGAAGCGGCTGGCCGTACTCGAGCATCACATAGTTGGTGATGTCAACGATATTGTTGATCGGCCGTACGCCTGCCGCCATAAGGCGGTTTTGCATCCAAAGCGGAGACGGCCCGATGCTTACGCCTTCGATCAGACGGGCCGCATAGTGGGAGCACTGCTCCTTTGCACTGATTTCGACGGAAATGCGGTCCGCTGCTTTTACCGTATCGTTCTCGCCTTGTTCGCGCTCCGGCTGCTTCACGCCGCGCCCTAGAATCGCGCCGATTTCGTACGCTGCGCCCAGCATGCTCAAGCTGTCCGAACGGTTCGGTGTCAGGTCGAGTTCCATGACCTCGTCATTGATGGCGAGCACATCCAGAATGCTGTCGCCGACTGTCGTGTTTTCCGGCAAGACGAGAATGCCTTCCTGTATTTCCTTCGGCAGCAGTTTGTCGTTCAAGCCGAGTTCCTTCGCCGAGCAGATCATGCCTTGCGATTCAACGCCGCGCAGCTTCGCCCGCTTGATCACGAGACCGTCCGGCAGCTTTGCGCCAACGAGCGCCACAGGCACCTTTTGACCAGCCGCCACATTTTTCGCTCCGCAGACGATTTGCAGATCTTCGCCTTGACCCGCGTCGACAATACAAACACTGAGTTTGTCGGCATCCGGATGCTTCTCGCGCGATTTGACGAAACCGACGACCACCTTCTCTACGCCTTTGTTGCGGTTTTCCACGAAATCGACTTCAATGCCGCTGCGAGTGAGCTTCTCCGCCAACTCCGACGCCGTAAACCCGCTCACGTCCACATACTGCGACAACCATTGATAAGATACTTTCATCGCTATTTCACGCTCCTCTCTTTTAACGATAAAGAAAGCTTACACCCACGGCCTAGCCGGACACTTTTCTTTATCACAAGAAACCTTCATTTAATCACAGTCGATCTTCCTTCAAGCGGAGCCGAACGCTTCCTTTATCACAAGAAAACTTGCCTTTGAATCGCGGTCGCTCATCTTGAATGACTTCGATGTTTTCTTTACAAATGAACAAACTGCTTCAAGAACCGCAGATCGTTCGTATAGAAATGACGAATGTCTTCAATGTCGTATTTCAGCATCGCAACCCGCTCCACGCCAAGGCCGAATGCAAATCCGCTGTATTCTTCCGGATCGTAACCGGCCATCTCCAGCACACGTGGATGCACCATGCCCGAACCCAATATTTCAAGCCACCCTGTATGCTTGCACACCCGGCAGCCATGACCGCTGCACATTGCACAGGTTACATCGACCTCCGCGCTTGGTTCGGTGAACGGGAAGAAGCTCGGACGCATCCGAATTTGCGTCTGCTTACCGAACAGCTCCTGCACGAACTGCAGCAGCGTCCCTTTCAGGTCGCTCATGCGAATGCCGCGGTCGATGACAAGCCCTTCAATCTGCGTGAACATGTGGGAATGCGTCGCATCGTCGTCATCGCGGCGGTATACGCGGCCCGGGCAAATGATTTTGACCGGCACATGTCCTTTCATTTTTTCCATCGTGCGCACTTGCACCGGGGAGGTGTGCGTCCGCATCAAAATCTCGTCCGTAATGTAGAACGAGTCCTGCATGTCGCGCGCCGGATGGTTTTTCGGCAAGTTGAGCGCTTCGAAGTTGTAGTAATCCTGCTCAACCTCCGGACCCTCGGCGACCGTGTAGCCCATCCCGATGAAAATATCTTCAATCTCCTGGATCACCTTGCTGATCGGATGAATCGCACCGCGGCCAACCGGGCGACCGGGCAGCGTTACGTCAATCGTCTCCGCTGCGAGCCGAGCGTTCGTCTCCGCTTTCGTATACTCAGCCTGCTTCGCTTCGAGCACTTCCTCGATCGCGGCGCGCACGTCGTTGGCCACCTGACCGATCACCGGACGCTCTTCCGCGCTTAATGCGCCCATGCCGCGCAAAATTTCGGTCAGCGGCCCCTTTTTACCCAAATACTTGATTCTGAATTCGTTTAGCTGCTGCTGATTCTCTACTTGCCCGAGCTCCTGCAGCGCCTCTTCTTTTAAAGCAAGCAACCGTTCCTTCATGGTCTCATGCACCCTCCTTAAATTCGTTATGCCGTTTGGTTCGCCGAACACAAAAAAGGCCCCTTCATCCCATCTGCTGTCAACTGACTCTGCTTCGCATGAGTAACAGTTGCAACGTAGTTGACAACTGACTCTGTTTCACATGAGTAGCAGTTGCAACGTAAGGGACGAAAAAGCCGTGGTACCACCCTTGTTAGAAGACGGACGGAATGTCCGCTTCTCACTTCATTCCAACATAACGGTTCGTAAACGACCGGTTCCTCCTACTTGCCGCGCAGCTATCGGCTACCGGTTTCAAAGGACTGCTCGGGAGCGAACTTCGGCAGCCTGATTCTACGGGGACGCTCTCAATCTTCGGCGTTCCCTCCCTGTGAAGAAGCACTGCTTACTTTTCTCCGTCAAAGCATTTTGGCTTTATGGATTTAACAAGTATTATATGCAAACGCAAGGGCAGATGCAAGGGCGGTTTATCGGGTTTTCCGCCTAAAGCATTGTGGACGCTTGCCGGAATCAATATTTTACCGCTTACGCCATTAGGCGTAAGTCAAGCCGGACGGCTCGGCGAAGCACTGCGGGACGTGCACTTCGACGTCATCTACACAAGCTCCAGCGGAAGCGCTCGACAGACGGCGGAACTGGTGCGCGGGCTTCAATCGGCCGACATTATCGCTTGTGATGAGCTACAGGAAATCGATATGGGCCAGGGAAGGCTGTATTCAGGAGGAAATAAAGGTGAGTGAGCCCGGGCGATTTGAACGATTTTGGAATGAACCCGACTTGTTCGACGGCGGCACCGGGGAGAGCTTCCATGATGTCAAGCGGCGAGCGCTTGCTTGTTTGAACGATGTTGTTGACACCTCTCAAGGGAAGATGATATTGGTTGCTACACATAGCGCCACCTTAAAGCTGCTGATGGCTCACTTTGAAGGCCGGCCCTTGCGGGATATTTGGAATCCTCCGTTTTTGCGGCCGCCAGCTTATGCAAAGTCGTGCTTCGAGACGGACGGCCCGACATTATTTTGTATGGGGATATTCGTCATTATGGGTGACTCTACAGTAAATAGATTCATGAGAGTAGAGATGACAAAAACCCGCCCTATAGTATAGACGTAGGCCGGGTTTGTCATAAATTACAACTCTATAAGTACAGCTTCAATGATAAACTTGGATTCACCATTTAACTTGATCAGAGCCTTGCTTGGAAAAACGGTTTGATCGATCATTTCCCCATATACACTAAGAACGTCTTAATCTCATAGGGTTTGATGAAAAATATGACATCATCGCCATCATTCGCTTCTCCAATCGGCCGCTCCATCAGGTCTGTCTCCTGCCAACCCGCGATGACGGCATCGCTCGTGAGCCGAACTTCCCCGCGGTTGCCTGCGAACTCGTGCAGGCGGACGATGATGGCATCATGGTCCTCCGCTTTTTTGACAGCATCGATCATCACGTGGCCTGCCGCGGTTTCCGACAGACGAAGCAGCGACATGGACGGCTGCTGTGGGGCGCCTGCTGCGGCGGTCAGTGGATTATTCAGCGACCAAGCGGCCTGCACCGTCCCGGCTTCGTGCCAATCGCCGGCATGCGGATACAGCGCATACGTAAATTCGTGCAGCCCTTGATCCGCACGCGGATCGGGTACCATGGCTGATTTGATCAATGACAGGCGCATGACGTTTCCTTTCACATCGTAACCGTATTTGCAGTCGTTGAGCAGGCTGACGCCATAGTTTCGCTCCGACAAATCCGCCCACTGGTGGCCAACCGTTTCGAATCTTGCATAGTCCCAGCTCGTGTTCCAGTGGGTCGGACGCTTGACGTTGCCGAACTGGATGTCGTATGTCGCTTCCGTGGCGCGAATGTCTACAGGGAATGCGACTTTCAGCAGCTTCCGCTGCTCACGCCAGTCGACGCGCGTATCAAAATCGATGCGCCGGTTGCCCGAGTAAACGATCATCCGCTGCACGACCGCAGAGCTGCCGTACTTCCACTCAAACCGCACGACGGCGCGGAGCGGCCCGTTTTCTTCGATGACAAGCTGCTGCAGGTCGGTGATTGAGCGCATTTTTTCCGTGTAAAAAATATCGATGTCCCATGCCTCATGGCGTCCTTTCGGCTTATCCTCGAACACCTGCAATTCGTTACCGCATGCGCCGGCCGATAAAACCTCTCGCGCATGCTCCTTATCGTAAATCCGGGTCAAGCGGCCGGAAGTCTCCCACTCGATGGCATAAAATGGAGTTTCCATGCCGTGATTCGACGTTTGAAATGGAGCGGATACAGGCTGCTCGGTACGGCCCGATGCTGCTTCCGGAAGAAATCGAATGGATGTATATCCCATCGGGGACACCCGATTCATGCGAACCAGCCAATCGTGCTCCAAACGCTGCGCCGCAAGCGGCTGCCCGTCGGCATCGAGCCATATCCCGTCTTTCTCCAACTCGCCGGAGACGGAAACGGCAACCAGATCGTCGCGCTCCCAGGAGGCACTGTTGAAGACCGTCATCGCCGTTGCCTCTTTATCCATTAAGGCTTCTTCCGCACGTTCCCGAGCCGCATAGGCAATGCCAAACGCTTCCGCATACTCTTGACGGCTGTCCTCGTACACTTCGCTGATCGAAGAGCCGGGGATAATGTCATGGAACTGGTTGCGCAATATGATTTTCCAACCTTCGTACAGCTCTTTTTGCGGGTAAGCTTCCCAACAAGAGCGAAGTACGCTACTCAAGACGCCGAGCCACTCGGTTTCACGGTACAGCAGCTCCAGCTTCCGATTAGCCCGTTTGTTATAGGCCTGGCTCGTGTACGTTCCCCGATGAAGCTCCAGGTACAGCTCCCCGTCCCATGTATGCACATAGCGGTCCGTCGAAGCGATCTGCTCCTGCAGCCGGTCAAAGTATTCGTCCGCCCGCCCCGTCGTGACATTCGGCAAGCCCGGCAGCCGGTCAAGACGTCGGCGCATTTCCAGCATCGGACGGTTGACGCCGCCCCCTCCGTCTCCATAACCATATGACAGCAGCAGCTCGCGATTCAGCTCTTTGTCGCGGTAAGCATCCCATATCCCCTGCACGGATTTCGGGGTAATGCTGCCGTTGTATGTATAATAAAACGCGCCCTCGCTGCTCCCGTTATCCGGAGTCGTGATGAAATGCGTCAGCACTTCGGTCCCGTCGATTCCCTTCCAATGGAATGTATCATGCGGCATGCGATTGTATTGGTTCCAGCTGATTTTCGTCGTCATGAACATGTCGATACCGGATTTTTTCAAAATTTGCGGCAGCGCCCAGCTGTAACCGAATACGTCCGGCAGCCACAAATACCGGCACTCTACCCCAAACTGCTCGCGGAAAAAGCGGGTGCCGTACAAAAGCTGCCGCACGAGCGATTCGCCCGACGTTAGGTTGCAGTCGGCTTCAAGCCACATGGCGCCCCCCGCTTCCCAGCGGCCTTCCTTCACGCGCGCTTGAATTTGCTCATAGATCGCCGGATAATCCGATTGCAAATAATCGTACAGCTGAGGCTGCGTTTGCAAAAATACGTAGTCCGGGTAAAGCTCCATCAGTCGCAGCACCGTGGAAAACGAACGAGCCGCTTTCTCCCGCGTATGCTTTAACCTCCACAGCCAGGCGACGTCGATATGCGTGTGGCCGATGCACTGCACGGTGACCGGATGATGCTTCGGCATGGCATCAAGCTGCTCTTGCAGCACGTTTTGGGCGGCGTATAACGATTCGTAAAAAGCGCCCGAGCCCGGTACGGACCAGTCGATTCGCAGAAACGCCCGGTCGAGCGCAGACAGCAGCTCATGATGCTCCGGGCGGTTCTCGCCCAGCAATTGAACGGTTTGCAGCACTGCGAGACTCGTATAATACAAGTCGTCGACCGCTTCATCCAGCCAGCCGACCTTGGCCATGCGGATTTCGTTCTCGATCGGCGCCGCCTTGCCGTAGCCGTTCAGTCCCGACCATAAACGCACATGAAATTGCAGCTTTCGACCGGCAGCGTCAGGCGGCAGAAATACCTCCTCGTGATTGCTGTCGACCCCTTGGTACGGCTCGCTGTTCAAAAACAGCAGCGCTTCGAATCCGCTGTTACCTCCGCCGCCGGTACGTCCGAAATCGAACCGGCCGACGATTTTCTTACCCTGCCAAGCGGCAGGAACTTCGAATTCATACGCGAGCCAAACGTACAGATCCCGGCCTTTATATCGGTCTCCGAGCACGACGGGATCCCACTTCCCGTTCTCCGGCGGCGGATATGACCCTATCTCTCCCGCCAGGTCCTCCTGCTTGCGCAGACCGGATACGGAACGCTCCTCCCGATAGCGGAATCCCGCCAATTCATTGATCCGGGCGGCAAGCTTTTCTTTGGTCCAAAACATAAGTTTTATCCTCCCCTGATATAACACGTGTTATAAATGCTTAAATTTTTATTATTCAAGTGCGTCGAGGCAAACCGCCCCGCTCTCTTTTTCAATCCGAATCAGGCAGTTACCTCCACATTCCCGCCGGAATCGGCGGTTCGGCAATATGTATCGGTCTAGCTTCTATGCACTTTTGTGAGGAGAACGTTTAAAATGGCCTTCCGCGATGGCATAATGCGCTTACATGCTTTCTCTTCGCATCAGCTTCGCCGGCAGCCATATACGCTCGGTATCAACTAGGTTTCTTGTCCCTTCGATATATTCGATGATCCGCCGACCGGCTGCTTCCCCCATCTCCGCGTAAGGAACTTCAACGGCGCTCAAGGAAGGAACCAACCCTTCGTTCAACTGCTCCGTATTATCCGCAGCCATTACATATACATCCTTGCCGATGTACAGCTTCAGCTCATAAGCCGCGCGATACACCGCCACCGAAGCTCGGGACCAGTTCGTAATCATGCTCACCGGATGCGCTTCATGCCGCAAAAGGTCGAGCCACCATGCCCGGTCTTGAGGCCATTCCTTCCACTGTCTTCGTATGAGGCGGGGTTCAAGTCCCCTTGCCTCCATCCATTCGTTATAGGCTTGCACACGATGACGGTCTCCCCAATTGGGCGCATACTCCGCCCGGTTATATATTTCAACATACGCCGGCGGAAGGCCGGTACGGGCCCAGGCGTAGTCGAGCGCCATGCGAATGCTTTCGGCATAATCCATCTGAACCGACGCAATCTCGACGCTTTCCGGGTACCCTTCGACGGAAACATACGGAATGCCGAGCCGCAGCACTTCCCGCTTCCATTCCTCATCGCCATATCCTGTCGTATCCTTCGTTACGATCCCGTCGATCCGGCGCTGCTGAAACAGTTCAAATAGGCGGTCCCGGCTACCTACACCGGCCCCGGCGCTGCATAGCAGCACGTAAAACCCGCGTTCGCCGCATACCTTTTGCAGACCCTGCAGCATTTGCGCGAAGAACCGGTTTTGCAAATTGCCGTAAGCGGCGATGCATTGGCTGCGCCCGGTCCGCATCCCTTTCGCATGGACGTCGACGGCGTAGCCCAGCTCCTCGATCGCTTTCAGCACCGCCCGCCGTTTCTCTTCACTTACCCCAATCCCCGGGGTGTGATTCAAAACGGCAGACACGACGCTGCGGGAAACTCCCGCCTTTTTGGCAACATCAAAACTGGTTACACGCTTCATCATAACACCTCTAGCACAACCATAACACGTGTTATAAAACAGGTCAATCTGATTATTGGATCTTTTTCTCATCCACGAACACGTCGGCAATGTTACACGGCATTAAAATGCTTCTGACAAGCTTTGACAATCAAGTTTGCAACAAGTAAGTTAAAGGTAGGACAGCGCTTACACCGGGAGGTGCGACGTGAGTAGAAATCAATTGTTAAACACTCATCTTTCCAATTTACGAGTGAACTTGTTATATTCCAAGCTTTCCCATTGCACGACCGATTGGAAACGGTTTAATACAATCCCAACTTTCAATAAAATTTATTATATTTGCGACGGAGAAGGCTGGATCAAAATCGGCAATCAAGAATTTATGCCCAAGCCGGGCGATCTGTTGTTCATTCCCGCCGGAACGCTGCAATCTTTTTCCGTGACCGAAGGGCGCCCATATACGAAGTATTGGTGCCACTTCAACTCCAATGTCGCATTTATGCCGTTGTTTCGATGGTTCGGCCTCCCGCATCTCATTACCGTGCGCAGCTCCGACGAATTGCAGCGTCAGTTTCAACTGTTGATCGACAATCTTATGAAAACGGGCGGCACGACTTCGCTAAAAATTCAATCGGCGCTGCTATCCGTCATTGCGCTCTTTATCGAGCGGGCAATGCTGGAGTGCCCTGCACTTTCGCAATCGGACAGTATTGACAAATTAATGGATACGATCCGCTTCATCGACGCCAACTTGTCCAAAGAAATTACGCTGGAGGAGCTTTCGCAAATCGCGCATTTTCATCCCAATTATTTGATCCGCGTGTTCAAGAGACATCTGGGCATGCCCCCTCATCGCTATATTCATGAACGGAGAATCAAGAAAGCGGAGCAACTGCTTGCTTCAACCGAAATGACCGTAAACGAAGTGGCGCAAACGCTCGGGTTTAACGATGTTTCCTATTTTTCCGCTTCTTTCAAAAAAACTTCGGGTGTTTCCCCTTCCGAATACCGCAATTTATTGTTCAAATACCAGATGAGCCTTTGATGCAATTTTTTGTCTTCTTCAACAAGAGCTTCCAACGGGAGCTCTTGTTTTGTTTTTTTATGACAGCGCAATACAAAGTTAATTTTATTAAACATTAAGGATATTTCAACCATATTCATTGTTGTTCCCGAAAGTTACTATAGGATTCAAACGATGGTCGAAAGAGTGAAATGTTTCATTCTCATCCATCTTATAAAAATAGGAAAGCGGGGCAACAAATGAATCGAATAAAAGGACAAATGATACTATCTACGGTGATGATAGCCGCCTTACTGGCCGGGTGCAGTACCGGGAAAACGCCCCAATCTTCGGAGGCTGCCGCTCCCCCAAAAGTAAGCAGCGATCCGGTGACGCTAACTTTGTTTCAGCAATTTAGCGAGCCCGATATCGTCATGAACAAACATATTATGGAAGCGGTTAAAAAGAAGTTTCCTCATGTAACGCTGGAAATTATCAAGAGCGGAAAAGGCACTACAGCGGAGGAGCTGCTTTCGGCTGGACAATTCCCCGACATCATTTACTCCAGCAATCCGTCGATCAGCAATGTTTACGTAAAACTGGGCCTCGTATACGAATTGACGGCGCTTATTAAAAAATACAACGTCGACCTGGGCAAATTCAATCCGCTTCTGCTCGATGCGATCAAATTGCAGGCCCCGAACGGCGAGCTTTATGCGCTGCCGCATTATGACAACAGCATGTATTTGACGTATTACAACAAGGACATTTTCGACAAATTCGGGGTTCCTTATCCGAAAGACGGCATGGTCTGGGAAGAATACCTTGATTTGCAGCGCAAGCTGACCCGCGTCGCGGACGGCGTTCAGTACCAGGGAATGGACCCGCAAACGTTCCGGTACGGGCATCCGGGCTATAGTAATTTCGCTGCCGGCACGAACGATAAGCCCGACCTGCTGAACGATAAATGGGTGGAGCATTTCAGGCTCGCGGCCTCGTTCTACAAAGTGCCGGGCGCGGAATGGAAACAAGGCAAGAAAAGCTGGACCGACCAGTTTTTTAAAGACCGGACGACGGCGATTTTTGCTTACCGCGATTACATAAGCAACTTCCAGGACCTGGAGAAGAACGGCACCCCGATGAATTGGGACATCGTCTCTTATCCGAGCTTTAAAGACAGCCCGGGGATCGGCATCGGTACGGATTCGCATAATCTAAGCATTTCCGCGACGAGCAAGCATAAGGAAGAAGCATTTCAGGTGATCGCTTTTCTCGTATCCAAAGAAGCGCAATCCGAACTTGTAAAGGACGGCAAACTGTCGCCGCTGACGGATCAAGATTTGAAAGACAATTTCGGCAAAAATTTGGACATTTTGAAAGGCAAAAACGTGCAGGCGATTTTCAAAACGAAGCCGACCGCACCGGAAAAAGTTAACCCCTTTTCGACCCTCGTTTCCAATGAGGTGAACACGATGTTCAAAGAGTTCGAAAAAGGCAACGACGACGTCGTCACTTTGCTGAGACAGGCCAATGAAGCGGCGGCAAAATCGATCGAGGCGGAGAAAAAGAAGTAGGAAGCGCATTTTGCAAATCCGGCTATTGAACGAGCTATGAATCAACGGAATTACCGAGCTCTTCGTTCGAGCGTGCTGAAGCCTCGAAGACCTTTGACTGCAGGCGATGTCGGAACTTCTTGGCCGGTACATTAGCATGTTATCACGCTGAACTGCTTCGGCCTTCCGTAAGCCGTTACTTTTGGATTACACCTGCTGAAAGAGTGATTTTGCGGCCCGGATTCGCAGCGTTTGCCAGACAAACGCTGCGAATCCGGGCCGCGCCATTACCGGCCGCTAGGAGCGCTTGCCGTTCCGCGCAAGCGCTCCTAAGCGGCCGGGTACCCTTTACCGCTGTGCCCCTAAGTTTTTCAAAAGCCGGACGATGTCCGGCTTTTTTCGGTGTTCCGCCATTTCCAGCGGCGTGGCCTTGTCTTTCGGAGCGGCCGCATGCAGATCGGCGCCGCGGCGCACAAGGAATTCTACCATCTCCGCGGAATCCCCGCCGGCAACCCAGTGCAGCGGCGTGCCCCGAAAGTGGAAGCCGGACGGCATCGCATTGATATCGGCTCCGCGATCGAGCAAATAGGCGGCGCTTTCGATTCGGTTATTGATGACGGCGTAGATGAGCGCCTGCTCCATCCGCTCATCGCCGGTCGTATCCGGCCGGATCGCGTTCTTCACCGGGGCCGTATGCGCACCGGCGCTTGGGAGCAAACAGCCGTCTGTGCCGAAGAAACGCGGAAGCATGCCGGTAAGACCCAGACCGGCTGCGAATTCCAACGTGACGGTGGCGCCGCGCCGCACCAGCATCTCAGCCGCTTCGCGGCACCCGTAGAAAAGGGCTTGCGCCAACGGGCGCAAATCGCCGTTCAGCCCGTCCACCGCTGCGCCGCAATCGATCAGCAGCTCGGCCATCGCAACGTCGTTCGCGCTTACCGCCCACTGCAGGGAGGTCTCCCCCCGGTCAGGATCGATGGCAAGGGCGTTGACATCCGCTCCCGCAGCGATGAGCGCACGTCCTGTCTCAAACTCGCGCGGAAAATGCCCGGGCCAATCGCACAGATGGTTTAACAGCGTTCGGCCCTTCTGCGAACGGGCATAAGCCAGCTCCGGGTGTTCACGCAGCAGCTGTATAAGCGACTCCACACCGCCTGTCTTTACGGCCTGGACCGCCGAAGTGAACACTTCAGCGAGCTCGCCTACTCCTAGTCCATCTTCAACCATGTGATCCATCTCCCTCAGGCACCCTCTCGAAATCTCATAGTTCACATCCTCAAAATCCTCTTATTTCCATCATACCATTTCATAAACGTATATTCATTGTACGAAACTATTTCCGATCCAATGCTTTACTGCCTCTGGACAAAAATCTTCTCGCAAGCGCCGCTTTATTTTGCCTAACGATTAATCCGATGACCAGTACGACCGCTATGACGGCTACAGCGATGCCGGAATACCGGGAAATGAGATGGAGCAGCTGTTCGATGTTGCGCCCGAACACTTTTCCGACCGAGACATATACCAAAACCCATACAAATCCGCCGATATAGTTATAGAAGAAAAACGTGCGCTGCTTCACCTTCAAAATACCGGACACATAACCGGTAAAATGCCGCAAGCCGGGGATAAAATAACTGACAAGAATCAGCTTGTCTCCGTATTTGTCAAACCATCCGGATACTTTGGCTCTTCGTTCCCGATTCATAAAAAAATACTTGCCGTATTGATCAAAAAACGGCGTTCCGAGTTTGTACCCCAAATAATACGTAAACGTCGTCCCGACAATGGCTCCCACATAAGAACAGAGAATAACCAAAAAGATATTGAAGCTCCCGTAATTCACCATGTGGCCCGATATGGCCATGGCCAGCTCCCCTGGAAACGGCAAAGCCAAAGATTCCGCAAACAAGCCGATAAATAAAACGAAATATCCGTATTGTTCAAAAAGCGCGCTCATCGATTCCATTGAAAGTTCCTCCAGGCCGATAAATTCGTATTTACCTTGCCTAGTTTAGCTAAAATTAGCAAAATCCAGAACTGTCTGCGGTTTAGTTTTGGCACTGGACCAAGGTCTTGGGTGAGCTATTACTTGGGGCTAATTCCGGTTAACGAAAAATCAAACCTAGCGCGTTGAACGAACGCAACGGGAACCAGGCGTACGAAAAAAACCGACTGCTCGTATGCAGCCGGTTATTGCGTGAAAGCGTATGGTTGAATCGACACGGAGCGGACCACCGGTTTCAGCCACTGTCATAGTGACGGGGTCAGCCTCCGCCTACGCGGGCTCCCTTGAAAACAGAGCAATGCCGCTCTTCAGCCTTGCAACTGGGCAAGCCTTGGCCCGATCCTTGGAAAAACTTGCAGCGCATTGCGGTAAAACACCTCTTCGTGGTGCTTCTCGGGAATAAGACGCTTCACGAAATCGATATACACGTCGATCGGAGCGAGCGGCCAGTCGGTGCCGAACAGCATTTTCTCGTAATTGTCAGCATAGACGAGCGCTCTTCGAAAATGATCCATAAACAGCGGTTCGTTGATGAACCGGTCGAATTTGAGACGGTTTCCTACGACGAGGCCGGACAAATCGGCATACACATTCGGGTTTTTGGCGACGACTTCGGCCGCATCCATCACCCAGGGATCTCCAAGATGACAGATCATGAAGCGAACGTCTCTTTGCTGAAAGGCCAGCTCATCCACCGTAAGCGGGTGCGAATATTTCAACAGACCGTTCATGGAATACGTATCGCCGGTATGGATGACGACCGGAACATCGAACCGCTTCGCCAATTCGTAGACCGGACCGTACACTTTATCGGTTACGAAGTAATGGTAATATCCTGCGTACAGCTTGATACCCGCAACATCGGACGAAGCGAGGCGCTGCTCGATCTTGTCCAGCTCCTTCGCTCCTTCCGGCGAAGCGAGCCGTACCGGATTAATCCCGACGCACTCCATGAGATAGGGAGGCATCGATTCGACCAGGTCGAGCCCCATCGGATTTGCCGCCTGGGAATCGGGAAACGTGCCGCGCGTCTGTTCCTGCACGCCCATCCCGATCCCCAGGATGACGTCATTCCGATCGAATTCACGTTTCAGTCCGCTCGCAGAGTAATCCACTCCGGAGAGGTCCCGCGCCGTAGAATGAAAGCTCTCGATGTCGGATAAATGGATATGAATGTCGATGATCGGCATGACTACCCCCTATTATTGTCGTCAAAACGAATTTCCGCCAATCCCCGCAGTTCCTGATATGTAAGCGGCACTTCGGCAAAAGCAAAAAACACAGGTGCCGTCCATGCGGATGCTCCGGATAGCAGCGGGCGGTTTTGCGAAGCGCTGTAGTCAACAAGCTGGTTGTTCGTATACGCATGGGCGTTCGAACCCGGATACCGATTGAGAGCATGAACGATCGTCCGACGGTGATCGGAGCCGTAGCGGATCAATCCTTCCGAAGGCAGATCGCTGCCGACTTTGCCGGAGCGGTTCGTCAAGCGCGTTGTACAACAAAGCACCGGCGCTCCCGGAAGAAGCAGCGCGAACAGGCTGAGCTCGATCCCGCGGTTTTTCTCGTGTTTCTCAATATGCGTATGCAAAGCGACGCCACTCCACATGTTGCCCATGCTATCGGTCAAGGAGACGAATTCAGCGCTCCGCCGCTCTTCCTGCTGGCTTAGCGGGGACATCCCTTGCACAGAGGCGGAAATACCGCCATGCCACGGGTTCCACCACGAACGCGGGCCCGCTTCGGGGAAGGAGCTGTCGAGCCACTGTTCCCCGTTGTACACGAGGGAATGCAGCGCTGTGCCAAAATCCGGCGACGCCTCAAAAGCGAGCGGGCCGTTCGAGCAGCAATACGTTTCTCCTGCGGCACCGCGGCGAATCTGCCGTTGAACGTGCCCTTCCGTAACGGGGATAAGAGCCATGCTTCGCTCGAAGCGCAGCTCGTCGGCTTCAAACCGCATTCGAACCGGCTCGATGACCCCGGTTGGCCGATGCGGAAGTGCAAATTCCGCCGAATGAACGGCGTCCTCCTGCCGGAATGTTTCCTTGATCGTCTCGGACCCTTCGCTGCAGAACGACAACGTTATGCTCCCGCCAAGCGGCTGATTCCGATGCTGGCGGACTACGAGCTTCGCGTCTAGACCGATGAAGGGATTCCCCCCGTTCACGCTCAATTCAAAATGATCTTTCAGCAGCGGACGAACCGGGTCTCTTCGCTTCTGCGCATAGGAGCGGAAGTCCCACCAATCCGTATACGTACCAATGGCTAGAAAGGTTGATGGGGTCCGAAACGTTTGCCCCGCAGCCAGCCGGCCAAGCTCATGTTCTATGCCGAACTGCCATTCCAGCCGTACAAGCTTCACGGAAGGGTCCCAGCAAAATCCGCAGGACAGCTTCTCGCCGCGGCTGAACAGCCAATTCTCGGAAATTCGCTCAACTTCCCAATCATCGAAGTTGGAGGCATACCGATCCTCCAAATCATAGTAATGCCCGTCATAAGGGAGCACCAGCCGGTTCGAACGGTGGTGGAAAGGCTCAATGAAATGCAGCTCGTCTTGAACCGCTTCCTCCGACCCATTCCGTATTTCAAAATACCGCTCTGCGATCCCATTGGCACTGAGCCGCGCGATGGACGTAAAAGCGACAGCCGGATAATCATCCGAACGGTACTCCGCCTCGAGCACCATTACGTCTCCGTCCTGATACATGTTTACCGACTCCGCCTTCTTTTTGGAAAATTCCGCGGAATACGGCTTTCCGATTCTCGGATACGTCCACCACGTCTGGTTGCTCCCTTGAAAATGGGACGGCCACAAATCGTTGTTTGTCTTGTTCAGCGAAATCGTGTGAGGCCCGTTCACGACAACCCAATGATCGACTGCATCTCCGCCAAAACGCCCGGTATTTCCTTTAAAAATACCGTGAAGCTTACGTATGAACGTGACGGCCGTTCCGTCTCCGTTATCCGGAATGGCTGTCATCTCTACGTCTTCCGAATAAAGCCCGAAATGCCGCAGCGTATACATTATAGGAACGGTTGCCTTCTCTTTGGCGGGAATGCGGACGGATACCCGGGCGTTGCCGAATTCGATAAATTCGGAGGACGGAAGCACGAATTCGAACAAGGCCAGCTCTTTGAAATTATTTTCGAACGTAAGCAGCGCTTCTCCCGGAACCCCGACATACTGCTCTTGCCCTTTTACCTCCAGTTTCACCTTGGCCGGAAACTTGGGCGCGATCCCAGTGCGGAACTCGGCCTTTTTGCCGTTAATCGTCCAAATGGATGCAACCGCAGGATGGGTTTTCCAATCGCTTTGTTCCTCCAGTACCTGATCGAGCTGAAATTCGCCCATCACCACCGTGGTGTCCTGTACCGTCACCGATTGTTCCAATGCAAAACGAATGTTTTTGTCATCCTGTCCCCGGATCGTGCACGCAAGCGGCGCGCCGGATTTATTGCGGATCACGTAACGGACCGGATAACTGCTGCCGAACACCAGATCATGGTCATCGATTTCAGTATGGATCGAATAATCGTTCGTCTCGATCAGCCGTATGCCTCTGCCCGTCTTTTCAAACTCCACACGCAGCGAAGTTCCGTCCTTGTGCCATGCGTATTCGAAATAATCGAATCCGTTCTCCGAATGGCCGTCGGGCTGGATTTCCAGCGAACGAAGACTGTCTGCATACCAGTCGATTCTTTTCAGATAAGGCAGCAAGGCTTCCGTCTGCAGCACGGTCGGGATGAAGTTCATCAGGTGAACGGAATTGTCTTTCTTTTCCCAGAAAAAACCGCATTTTTTATACATCGGAACCGCTTTCGTATTACCGGCCCAAGTGAACAGATCAAGCCTCGGCCATCCCATATCTACCGTCGTCTCGACCGCTTTGAGAATAAGCGCCTTTCCGACCTTACGGCCGTGGTAGTCCGGCCTGACATTGAGCAGCGGTACGTACAGCGCTCCTTCGTCCTGCTTGTAATGGGAAAAGCTGCAGAAGCCGACAACTTCATCGTCGTGTATCGCGAGGAATACTTTCAGGTTGCCTGCATTCTCCAGCTCCCTGTCGACGCTCTCGGCACTGCGGACGCGATTGCCCCCGCCCCAGCTCTCCTGGCTCACATTCCACATGTCGGCAACAGCTTGGGCGTAGCACGGCTCGTACTCCACGATTTGCACAGGGTCTAGCACATGTACGGACTTCATGATCCACCTCTCAGCAATCATTTTTATTTCCAATAAAGGAATGAACTTCCTTTTATTGTAGGTTTGGTCCATGATCCGGTAAAGTGAATTTTTAATTTATAACGAAGTGGCACCCACTATTCCAGTGCAAATGCCGCGGACAGGGCCGGGCAAGGATGATAATGAATGGTAAAAGCACTATTTTAACGGATACACCATCCTTAGATCTTTCTCCGCTTTTAGCGCATTGTAAAAGCAATGGTTGTGATCGGCGCCCGCGATACAAAGTATCTTTTTCCCGTTGTACTTCATAATCGCATTCTTAATCCGCTGTATCATAATCTGATGGCGGCAAATCCACCGGAAGTTATGCACCTCGGGGTTGATTCAGCTCAGCCCAGTCCACCGGAACAAACGGAATGCCGTGTTCCTCGCAAAGCGGAAAGATCAGTTCCCAGTATTCGCTTGCCGGCATGCCCCAATATTGTTTATACGTCTTGTCTGCCATATACCGTTCCCAGCTTTCGGGAAGAACTTCACCGCAAATCACATCCGGATGAAATTCGAGTATCAGCTCCTTTATGAAGTCAAGCGTCAAGCCATACTTTACACGTAGGTCGTTATCATGCGTTACCCCTAATATACCGAGCGTTGTCATATGGTGCTCCTCTTTAAATTTCGATATGATTTTAGCTTCATCACATTATGGCAAGTCACCCCACGCCTCCCTTAAGACGGACAGGCACCGAAGCTCTGGCCGTTCCAATTTCCGCTTCGAAATCGCAGTATCACCTGCCTCCTCTTTTCTAAGCAATTTCTAATTTACTTTTGCGAGAATGGGTTCAGAGGAGAGGAGGTGACCGATTTGTGTTGAGACGCTTGCGAAACAATGATGGGTTGACGGCGCTGTTGTTTCTGCTGCCGAGTCTGACCGGATTTTCCGTATTTCTCCTTATTCCCTTCGTCATGGGGTTTTATTATTCGCTGATGGACAGCCCTGTGGACGGCTCGTTTGCGGGACTTGCGAATTATCGTGAGCTGCTCGGAAATCCCGTGTTCCGGCGTGCGGCTGTGAATACGTTCCTGTTCACGGCTCTCTGCGTGCCGCTTAACATGGTGCTGTCGCTTGGGCTGGCCATGCTGCTCAACCGCAAGCTGCCGTTTCGCCAGTCGTTTCGGATTTCGTTTCTGGGTCCGCTCGTCGTGCCGGTCGCCTCGGTGGTGCTGGTCTGGAAAGCGCTGTTCGATCTGCATGGGTCGCTAAACGGATGGCTGGCTTCTTGGGGGATCGCCTCGAAAGATTGGATGGAAAGCGGCGCGGCGTTGTTCGTGGTCATCGTCGTCTATTTATGGAAAAATATCGGCTACAACATGCTGCTGTTTCTTGCCGGGCTGCAAAATATTCCTGCAGACTATTACGAGGCCGCGTCGATCGACGGCGCCGGCAAATTCAGGCAGTGGCGGTCGATAACGCTCGTCTATTTGACCCCAACCGCATTCTTCGTGTTCATCATGTCGATCATCAACTCGTTCAAGGTGTTCCGCGAGACGTACCTGATCGCCGGCGATTACCCCGATCCGAGCATATACATGCTGCAGCACTACATGAACAACATGTTCAAATCGCTCGACTATCAAAAATTGACTTCAGCCGCTTTCCTGATGGCGCTCGCCATCGTACTGCTCGTTTGGATCATGTTCCTGGCGGAAAGGCGCATCAGCAAGACGCTCGGGTAACTGCGGGTCCGTGTTTGAAAGGAGATTTACGATGGAAACAAGCAAACCGCAATTCAAGCCCTTCATCCGAAGTCCCGTAAGCCGAAAAGGCGGAGGTTTCGGCACAACGCCGGCTGCTCGCCCGATGGTGCGCATATCCCGTTTCGGCCGAAAAGTCGGACAAATGGCACTCGTCATCGTTCTCACGGCTTTGACGCTCGCTTTTCTTTTTCCGATGGCACTGACGTTCGCCAATTCGTTTATGACGGAATACGAGATTACGAATCATTATGCCGCTCTGGCCGGAGACACATCGAACCAAGCGAATGGCGCAAACGGCAGCGCGTTCGTCAGCATGAAATGGATTCCGGAACGGGTGACGCTGTCGCAATATTATACCGTGCTGATCGGCCGGCCGCATTATCTATTCATGTTCTGGAACTCGGTAAAAATGACGGTACCCATCATCGCAGGCCAAATTGTCGTCGCATCGCTCGCTGCGTACGCGTTCGCCCATCTACGCTTTAAATTCCGCGAGCCGCTGTTCTTCATGTACATCGTCACGATGCTGATGCCGTTTCAGGTGACGCTTGTGCCGAATTTTATCGTGGCGGACCGGCTGGGCTTGCTGGGATCGCATTGGTCCATCATTTTTCCGGGCATATTCAGTGCGTTCGGCGTTTTCCTGCTGCGACAGTTCATGACGTATGTCCCTGGCAGCTATATCGAGGCGGCGCGGGTGGACGGAGCGAGCCATCTGTACATATTCACCAGAATTATGATGCCCATGTGCAGTACGGGGGTGGCCTCCCTCTCGATTCTCGTGTTCATCGATAGCTGGAACATGGTGGAGCAGCCGCTTATCTTTTTGAAGGATGCGCTGCAGCAGCCGCTGTCCGTCTATTTGTCGGTCATCGGCGAAGGGGAGCGCGGCATCGCTTTTGCCGCTTCCGCGATTTATATGCTGCCGCTTCTGCTGATCGCCCTTTATGCGGAACGGTATTTGGTCGAAGGCATTCAGCTTTCCGGCATCAAAGGGTAATGGCAGCGGTCGCTTACGATGTGGCTTTCCTGTCGGAAAGCCTGTAGGAGGAACAATCAATGAACACAACGATGGCCGTCGCGGATGAAGAACGCGCCAAGAAGCAAGGAATCCGGCGGGCAATCCTCGGTTTCGTCCTCGTCATGATCGCGTTAACGTTTTTTTCGAATACGCTGCTGAGCCTATCGCTCGCAGAGGTTACAGTCGAGCAAGCCGCAGCCGGCATATTGTCGCACGAGGTTTCCGGCTCGGGCACGGTGGAGGCTGCGCAAACAGCCGATTTGTACGTCGAGACGAACTGGGCCGTACAGGAGGTGAGAGTCGAAGTCGGAGACAAAATCAAGGCCGGCCAGGAACTGGCGGTGCTTAAAACGAGAGAAGCCGAGGATTCGCTGAAAGACAACGAAGCGAGATACGAGCAAAAGCAATTGAGCCTGCAGAAGCTGCAGGACAGCTATGCGGAAGCGATCCGCAGTGCGGACGACAAGCAACTGCGCAACATCGCCCGCGATATCGAAACGACGAAGCTGGATATGCAAATTCTCGAGCGGCAAAACGCCAATTCGCGGCGCCAGCTCGCGGAATTTTCAAGGATTACGGCTCCGGTTGCCGGGATCGTCACCGAAGTGAATGCGATCAAGGGAGCTCCGGTCCAAAGCGGAAAAGCGGCCGTGCGTATCGCCGACTTGTCGAAAGGACTAAAGCTGAAAGCGACGATCGCGAGCGTCAAAGCGCAGTACGTGAACACCGGCGACGAGACCGAATTGATCTTCTCCGCACTGAACAACGCGAGAATCATAGCGACGGTCATCGATATCCGGGATGCGGTCAGCTCTTCCGGCGCCTCCGCGTCGTCCGGGCAAGAACGAAAGGAGCTGACCTTCTTGCTGCATGACGAACGCCTGAAAGGCGGGGAAACCGGCGAGTTCAACATCGTCAAAAAAACGTCCACGTTTCGTGCGCTGCTGCCGAGCGATGCGATCCGGGAAGATGACCAAGGCAAATATATCCTGATCGTCAAGGAAAAAAAAGGACCGCTCGGCAGCGAATACGCTGCGCAGCGAGCTTCCGTTCAAACCGGAGACGCTGATGACAGCAAGACATCCATCGACAACGGCGTTACGCCGCTCGATAAAGTGATCGTCTCCAGCAGCAAGCCGGTTGCCGATGGAGAACGGGTGCTTCTAACCGACTGAACATAAAGATTCCTAAGGAGATATGCGCTATGCTGCGTTCCCGATTAGCCGATTGGATGGTGTTTGTCGGCGTGCTGCTGACGTTGGCAAGCGTAGGACTGTTATCGTCCGTGCTTGCCGACTGGGAGCATGCAAACGGCTCCCGCCGGATGCAGAAGCTGACGGTGAACGTCGACCGGTCCGCCGCTTCCTCCGGCTCCGCCGGTCTCGAGCTGAAAGAAGCCGAGCAGCTGGCGAATAAGTGGAGTCCGCTGCCGATCGCTTTGTCGGCGAAAGGACAAACCGGTGCGGTGTTCGGCAACGTCACGTTGAACAGCGACGTGTTCGGCGTGAACGCAAACTACCGCGATTTTGCCGAATTGAAAATGAAAACCGGCACGTCCATCTTGCAAACCTCCGTCGCCGAACACAGCCGCGTCGCGGTCATCAGCGCACAGGTGGCCGATAAGCTGTTCCGTTCCGCTCAGGTTGTCGGCAAAACGATCGAGCTGTACGGCGTCCCCTTTACCATCATCGGCGTGTATGACAATAACGTCTCCCTGCTGCGGCACATGTCCGATGACGGCGTCCCGGACGTGCTGATTCCGGTTACCGCCATGTTCGACGTGAACCGCGATGCGCGAATCGATACGGTGCAGCTGGCAGCGAAGCCGGACGCAGCCATTCGCGGGGAAGCTCAAGCAAAAGATGCGCTCAGGGCCATCGGCGCAAATCCGTCGCTGTACCGAATTGAAAACGACTTACTGGCGCATGTACGGATCACGCAATGGCGGGCGCTGCTGCTGTTCGCCTGTGGGGCTATCGCCCTCCTCCTGCTCTTGCGGCTGATATTCCGGCAATGCGTGGCGGTCTATGCGTCGCTGCGCCGCAAGCTGTCGACGCACGACTGGCCCGATGCGATTCGGGACGAACGACGCCTGCTGCTGAAATGCAGCTTCGCCGTCCTTGCGATGGCCGCCTGTGCCGCGGGTTTGTGGGAGTTGATCCGGTTCCGCCCTTACATTCCGCTGGATTGGATACCGGAGCAAATCATCGATGTATCGTTTTATATGGAAAAGCTGCGGAGCTTATGGCAGCAGCAGGCGGCGCAATCGGGATATGTCCCCTCGCCGCATGAGCTGCTGGCCGGCGCCGCAGGACAGCTTGCAGGAGGGCTGTTTTTCACAGGCGCAGTACTCGGCTTGCCTTTGTTCCTGCTCGGCGTCCGTTTATGGGCGATGGGTAGGATGTCCGTCTCCGTACAGCTGCAGCGGCTGTTTCTCTATATGCCGGTTACCGCCGCCGCCCGCTGGGCGGGCACGGATTATCGGATCGACCCGCTGGAATATGCGGTGTTCTGCGTTTTATTTATCGTCGCGATTTTCCATTCTGACAAAAAACTTAAAGGAGTGAAATATTCACATGCTGAATATCACAGTTAAACCATCGGTCACTACATGCGCTCTCGTTTCCATGCTTGCCCTTACCGCGTGCTCGGGAAATCAGGCCGCTCCCCCTTCCGCTAATAACGGAGACGGCAGCACGCCGTCCGATACGGGAACGAAAACCGTCACGTTGTCCGTCATGACGTCGGATCGTTTTCTTGAACTGGCCAAACAGCAATTCGAGCAAGCGCATCCCAACATTAAAATCGATATCAAAGAATATGTGGCGGCCCCGCCGGCTCCGGCAGCAGGCAAAGGACAAAATATGGTTATCATGGGCAAACCCGATCCGAAAAATATCGAGAAATTCGTCAGCTCGGTAGGCGCGGAGCTCATGAGCGGCAAGGCATCGGATCTGATCGTCATGAGCGGACTGCCGTACAAGAAGTATGCCGACAAGAAGCTTTTGGAAAACATCAGCGACCTGATGAGCAAAGACGCCGCATTCCAAAAAGACAATTACTATTCGAGCGTATTTGATGCGATGAAGTACAATGGCGCTTTGTATACCGTCCCGGTCAAGGTCGGATTAAACATGTGGCTCGGCAACCAGGCCGTGCTAAGCGGCGAAAAAATCGACGACAACAAATGGACGTGGGCCGATTTCAAAAAAATAGCGGGCAATTGGCTGACGGACAAAAACAATGACGGAAAGCCCGATACGTATCCGCTCGGTAAAATTGAACCCGATCAGTTGATCACGACCATGCTCGGCAGCAGCTTCACCAAGTTCGTCGATACGGGCGGAAAGAAGGCAAAGTTTGATACGCCGGAATTCGTCAACCTGCTGAAGCTGGCAAAATCGATGTACGACGATAAAATCATTCCGACCGACAATGTCGACAACGTCGTCATCCAGCCGAAATCGAACATTTTGATGTATATGGATATGTACTCACTGCCGAAGATGTCGTTTGATGGCAAAGCGGGCTATTATAATTTGCCGTCCGAAAACGAATCGAAAGGGACTGCCTTCACGACCCCCATGCCCATCGCCATCAACAGCAAATCGGCGAACAAGAAGGAAGCGTGGGAGTTCATCAAGTTTCTGTTGTCCGATGAAATACAGGCGGCTAAAGAATTGAACGGCTTTGCCGTCAACAAGAACGGAGCGAAGGCGCAGCTGAATAGCTTAAAAACGTTAGGTACGGGCGAAGGCGGAGCCGGAAAAGGAATGCGCCTCAATCTGAACGGCAAAGAAATCGCGCTGCAAGCCGCCACCGATCAGGAAATCGCCGCCATGGAGAAAGTGCTGAACAACATCAAGGTATACGCCGAAAACGATTCGAAAATTACGACGATCGTCTCGGAGGAAACCGCTCCGTTCTTCCAAGGTCAAAAATCGGCGGAAGAAGTCGCCAAAGTCATTCAAAACAAAGTCAGCACCTACTTGCAAGAATAAAATCGCAAGCACTCGCACAACCCGGCCCGTCTACAACAAGGGGTTATGGATCCGCTCCCGTTAACGAGTCAAGCTGCCTTGCGATTTGCGGATAAGGAGGATCATCCATCATGAATATTCGTCGACATATCGTCACATGCTTCATTTTGCTACTGCTCATGTATAGCACGGCTCATCCGGGTTCGGTTCAGGCCGACTCCGGGGATGCCCCGTCTCCGGCGGAGGATACAACCGAAGCGCAGGTCATCCGCCCCATCGTACTGGGGAAAGCCGATATCGGAGAAGCAAGCTCCATGGAATTGAAAGATGTCATGCTGCTTCCCGGCGACAATGACGGCACGGTTTCTTTTACTTTGGCCGTCAACAACGGCGGGCCGGGCGACCTCGATTTTATGAATTATTGGATCCGCCTGCAGTCCGCTGCAGGCAACCCGTTCACCGTCAACCTGCTGCCGCAGGTTAAAGATAAAAACCGGATTCCGGCTTATACGAGTCAGGAGTTTCATTTCTATGCGAAAGTAAACCGTACGACCAAGCTCCAGGACCTTGTATTCACCTTGATTCAGTTGGACTTTTCCGTAGCCGGCTTCGAAAAAGTAATCGGCCGGATTACAGCTCCCGATAGCTACAGCTTTGTGACGCCAGCCGGGAAGGAAGGCAGCCTCGACATCGGAGACATTCCGTTTATCGGCAAAATCGCCCGCGCCGCCGTCAGCCGTAACGACGATTATTACTTGCCGTCGCTATATTTCGAAATGACGGATGTCGGCACGAAAGGCACGAAACTGCCGGACCTCGCCTACTTTATTCGCACGAAGCAGGGTCAGACGTATCCGCTGCAATCGACCGTCTTTACGAAGGATGCCGACATTCAGCCTCTAGACAAAAAAGAAGGGTTGCTTACCGGGTCCATTCCGCGAGAAGCCGGAGCGGACGGCTGGCAGCTTGTGATCGCGCAGCCTGCCGGCGGGAACGGCATCGGCGAAAGCGTGATGCTGCCCGTCGCATTTTTCGAAGTGCCGGCAGCAGTTGCGGCGGACGTCTCGATCGGCAACGATTACGACTTCGCGAGCAAATCGGGGACGTATACGGCCCGGTTGACATCGCTGCAGCGTTTGCCATGGGACGATCAAGATATTTTGGCGGCGACGATGACGTTGACCAACAACGGAAGCGAGCCGCTTCCAGTCCCGAACCTGCAAGGCTATTTCAAACTGGACGATACCGTTACGATCGAAGCGCAATTCATTCGCAATGACCGGGTGATCAGCCTGCTGCCCGGAAAAGAAATCAGCGTTCAGATCGCCGGCAAAATCCCTTACACCGGCGAATTCCAGTCCATACAGCTTTATTTGCAAGAAAAAGAAGCGGATAACAAAGTCAAAGATTTGCTTACGTTCCATCATAACCGCGAGCTGATGAATATGACGGTGATCCCGGCAAACGGAACGAGAACGCTGACCGATATCGGCTACAGCGCCGCGTATACGATACGCGCCGTTCACACGTTCCAAGGCAATAACACCGATCTATTCGCGGTTCAGATGGATGTCGAAAATTTGGAAAAGCGATCCGCCGATCTTCGAAGGCAGGTTGCGCAATTTCAGGCTGCAGACGGAACCGTATTCCCCGCAAGCATAACGGAAGTCGGCAAGATCAATCCCCGAGGAAAGGCGCTGCAATCGGTCTGGACCACCCTTCCCAAAGACTTTGACACGGAGGGGATACAGCTGATCATCGGCGATGAAGTGTCCGTCCTCCCCCCTTCAGGCTCGGGCTCGAATGAGGGGGCCAGGTTGGAAGGCTATGTCAATGCCGTGTCTTTCCAGCTGCCTGCGGAGCGAAAAGAACCGAAAGCCGGTTTCGCCGACCTGGAAATATATCCTTACTCGATCACATTAAGCCATATCGGAACGCAAATGGATTTTACCACCGGCAAGGTGCAGCTCAGCTTCGATTACGAATTGAATAAAAACGCTCTTGTCGAGGCGGACATGAAGGACCACAAGCTGATTGTCGAGCTCAAGGACGAGCTTTTCGAGAGCGGGAAAGAAATTGTCATCAGCGAAACTTACGATTTGAATGGAACGGACGCTTCCAAGTCGCTGCAGCTTGGATCGCACGATGCGGCTATCTCGTACACGAACAAAGACAAGATTTATAACATCAAGGATATGAAATCGTACCAATTGAACGTCTACCACCAGTTTCAGAACGGACAAAAGAAATTGCTCGCTACCAAAGAACTGGAATGGTTCATTTACGCCGACTGATTCCTGCTGAAAACGATTGGAAAAGAAATAATAAAATGGGTATGATCCGTTTTTTTTAATCTATCTTTCATCTTTTCCCATTATACTGAAACCACGTATCCGGTCGGGCGACGCAAACAGGGGGAAGACCAATGAAAATACTCGTTGTCGAAGACGACGTCCATTTGCTCAAAACGATTCAAACCTTGCTGGAGGAAGAAGGTTATCAGGTCGACCCGACGAGCTGCGGCGAGGAAGGCTGCTATTTGGCGGAACAAGGCATTTACGATCTGCTCGTGCTTGATCTGATGCTGCCTGGAATGGACGGCTTCCACATTGTACGCAACGTTCGCGCCAAACAAGTCCTTACGCCGATCTTGTTTCTCACGGCGCGAGACAGCGCCCAGGATATCGTGAAAGGCCTGGATTCGGGAGCCGACGATTACATGACCAAGCCGTTCGAGGTGCCGGAGCTGCTGGCCCGGGTACGCGCCCTGCTGCGAAGACGCGGACCGGTCGACAACGAGGGCGGGCTTTCCTATCAAAGACTTGTCTTGATTACAAGAACGAAAGAAGCGTTCATCGGCGGAGACAAGGTCGAGCTAACCCAAAAGGAATTCGAGCTGCTCGAGTATTTCCTGCGCAATCGGGAGCAAATATTGACCCGGGAGCAAATATGTACTCGGGTATGGGGGCTCGATTCCGATGTCGGTTCGAATGTAGTCGAGGTGTATATTTATTATTTGCGGAAAAAGCTAAAGGCGTTCGATTACGATCATATCATTCAAACGGTTCGAAACGTCGGTTACATGTTAAAGGAGAATACGGCATGTTCAGGAAAATCCGTACCCGGCTGACGGTACTCAATGCGGCCGTTTTCTTCATCATCCTCGCCTGCCTCGGCTTGATCGTATATACCGATCTGCGCCACCAGCTGTATGTCAAAGTGGATGAGTCGCTGCGGGCAAGATTGCAGGGCGTTCAAGTGTTTTACGCTTCCTTCGATTCCGATGCCCAGGGTGACCGCGAAGCAACCAATCTCCCCGGAGGCGCAGGCAAAAGAACGATGATCCAAATTCAAGGCATTGACCCGCGGGTGTTCCTGGTGCTATGGGACGAAAACGGCACGCCTGTTCCGGTTTTGGCCGGAACCCATTATGACGAAGCGGTAGATGTTTTCAAACCGTACCGGTCGATCCGCACGCCGGAAACGGTCAAAGTCGGTGATCATTATTATCGTATGATCGGGGCCGATTATGATTCGTCTTCGAGCATGAGTCTGAAAATACTGTCGGACCTGTCCCGCGTGAAGGATTTAAACCCGGGCTTCCAGTCGCCGGCAGCGAGCCCTGTCACGTCGCGAATTGTTTCCGTTCAAGCGATCGGTATCGTCGATTCCGAGCAGAACATATTGAAGAAATTGCTCGAGCTGATGTTGTTCGGCATTGTGGGAGGCGGCGTGGTGACGGTATTGGCAGGGATGTATTTGGCGAATCAAGCCTTGCTGCCGATTCGGCGCTCGTGGGATAAGCAGCAGCAATTCGTGGCCGATGCGTCGCATGAGCTGCGGATGCCGCTGTCGATCATTCGGGCGAATGCGGAGCTTGTCTTCCGCCATCCGAACCGTTCTATCCTGGACATGAGCGAGCCGCTGTCCATGGTGCTTTCCGAATCGATAAGGATGGGCAAGCTGACCGACCAGCTGCTGACGCTGGCCCGTGCCGATTCCAATCAAGAAGAACTCATTCTCAAGCCGCTGTGGATTGATGAAATCATTCATGAAGTAACGCAAAAATTCGAACCGCTCGCCGAGCTGAAACAGCAGCGATTGGAGATGCAACTCGAAAGCGGACTGGAAATGTGGGGAGACCGAGAACGGCTGCATCAACTGTTCGTCATTTTGCTCGACAACAGCATGAAGTTTACCCCGGAGAACGGCGTGATCCGGATCATCGCCCACAAACATAGTCAGCATGTTGAGATTGCGGTGGAAGATACCGGAATCGGAATTGAAGCGGTAGATTTATCGCGCGTCTTTGACCGTTTCTACCGGGGGGACAAATCGCGAAGCCGCCATACGGGAGGAACCGGTCTGGGCCTTGCGATAGCCAATTGGATCGTTACCAGGCACGGCGGGGACATCACCGCGGCTAGCGTTCCCGGACAAGGAACGACGATCACGCTTCGTCTTCCTGCGCCGCAAAGGAAAGCATATCATTGACCCTATGTGATCCAGCGGCCTTGTTAGAGAGGCATACACCCGACATGACACAGGAAGAAGGCACCATTAGCCGTCGATTGATGGGCTTAGTGGTGTCTTCTTTTTTTAATCATGGAGCTCGTATTACGGAAGTCTGCTTGCGCCGTAGGCTTACGTTTCCTCCACATGTATTAAATACAACTTCTGCTCGAATCCGCCTCGTTCTGCTTTTTTCTTCAGCCTGATTTTTTCAAACTCCTCGACCGATACGCCTCTACTGTGCAGTACCGCATAGACGAGTTCAACCAAATCGGCCAGCTCTTCTACCTGGTCCACCGCCTCCGCCGAGGTATATTCATCCAGCTCTTCCTGAAGCTTTTTATCGAGCATTTCGATATATTCCCGTTCGTTGAGCGTGCGCACGACGGCCCGCTTCCCTTTCGCTTCGATGATCTCCGGTATGCGGTCTCTAATCAGTTTGTTATAGTTCGTAATCATATATTTAAGAGGCTCCTTTACCTTTATTCAAAAATTATGCCGTTGTCTCTCATTTTATCGAACGTATGTTTCCTTGTAAAGAACAGAGAATCTGCTTACAGCAACTCACCAGTAGCCAGTGTCAAACGCAAAAAAACGCTTCTTCAAGCACCGTGTTTTTGGCACTGAAGAAGCGTTTTTCGTTGACTTGCCGGAGAGAATTGCACCTCTCCCAAATTTACGGGCTGATCAGATTGGATTGAATGAGCAGACGGTGCAGGATGACCGCCGTTTCCGCCCGAGTCATGTTGCTTTTTGGCAGGAGACCTTCCTGGCTTCCTTGCACTAGGCCGCTTTGCACGGCTTCCGCCGCTTCCCGAAGCGCCCATTCGTTAATCTCGCCGCTATCGTTAAAGCCGGATAGGATGGACTGTGGATCAGCTGTCGTCAGTTCGACCGGCTTGCCTGCGAGCTTCATCGCTCTAGCGATCATGACGAGCGCTTCTTCTCTGGTGATCGATTTGTCCGGCCGGAACGTTCCGTCCTCGTAACCGTCGATCAAACCGTAAGCTTTCGCTTGAGCTACCGCCCCTTCAAACCAGTCCGTCGGCAAAACATCCTTATAACGCGATTCCGTCTTGGCATATTCCGATAACCCTAGTGCACGGATGATCATGGCCGTAAATTGCGCCCGCGTAACCGGAGCATCGGGATCGAACCGCTTGTCGCTCAATCCGTTAACAATCATGCGGGATGCCATGTCGTTTACTTCGCGCTGTGCCCAATGTCCGGCTAGGTCTGCGAATGTCTTCATATTGGAAATCGCCGCATACGTGCTGTTCGTCAAGCTGTTGATGCGCAAGTACCCCATATCGTTGCGCGTAATGACGTTCGTGGGCACATGATGCACCGTTCCGTCCGCCATGGCCACAACAGCCGTTGTGATCCGGCTTGCATCCACCTCGGGCGGAATCGGAATTTCCCTGCTGACCATGCGCTGAAATTGATGAATTTCTATCGTTCTGCCATGATATACCGCTTCTACCGTAAAATCGATCGGCGGCATCACGACGGTATACTGTCCTTCACGCGCCCTGTTTTGTATTCGTTCCACCAGCTCCGCAGGCGCTTCGGCGATAACGATTCGTAGAACGATATCCGACAAGTTCGCCTGGCTGCCAAATTGCGCCACCAGCGTCTCCATTCGGATACCCGCCAGCGGTAAATAATAATTACCAAGGCCGGACTGCACCTGCAATACCGCTTGCCGATCCGCAAGCATATCCAGAATGCCGCCGTTCAGCACCGCTTCGATCCGATCCGCGCTGCCTTCCACACGTACCGTCACAACCGGAGGCTCCTCCGTCGATTGCTTTAGTTTTTCTTCGATTCGCTCCGTATCGAGCGTCACGGTAATGACCGTTTTCCCGTCTACCAGCTCGGTTACGACCGTTCCCAAATCATCCACCGACTTACCGGTCGAGCTGCCGCCTGCCGGCGGTGCGACCGGGGACGTCCCTCCGTCTGAAGCAGGCGGACTGGAGGAGTCGGAATCGGTCGGGCTTTCCGGCAGTAGTTCGCGATATATGGTCACTGTATACGCTTGAACCGTTTTACCGTCTGCCGCGGTCACAACAATAGCAATCGAATTTACTCCCGGCTGAAGCGTCAGAAGCGGGCTCGCGCTTCCGCTTGCCGCCTTCATCCCGTTGACTGTCAACACCGCACGCGAGTCGTATGCCACCGCCGTTACCGTAGTGGCATTCACCTCGTTAGGGACGGACACGTTATAGTTGTACACGCCCGAGTTAAAGGCAGGAATCAGCGAACCCGCCGATACGTAAAGCGATACGAGATCCGCCCGGTTTGAAGGTCCCGGTGTGCCCTTCGGTGCAATCGTCACATGGACCTTTCCGTAAGCAACCGCCGACCGGTTGTCATACACGGCATAAGTGACCGTATCCGCCCCTACCGTACTTGGCAGCGGGGTATACTTAAATTGACCCGTTTGCTCATCCATGATATCCAATGTGCCACGCGTACCTTGCTCCTTGACCTTGAACGTGACTCTATCTCCTTCCGGATCAGATCCAGCGAGTATGCCGTAACCCACGGAATCAGCCTCGACGTATAATTGCACCTCGCCCGCAATCGGCGGCTGATTGCCTGTCCCTGAGCGGATGATCGTAGTTACCGTGATAGTACGAACGGCCGCAATACCCAGTGCGTCCTTAACATAGACGGTGTAAATGCCGTTTTCACTCACGGTGAACTCATGCACCCCCGCCGCCAGTTTGTTGCCCGCACTATCAAAATAACCGGCATCTCTTGTTCCCGGTGCCCATTTGATCAACGATACGGTATTGCCAATTCCGTATGTGGAGACGGTCACGGTGATCTTCGCCTGCTCGTTCGCCGGTCCAACCGGTACGGCTGCAAGTTCTATGGAAGGCGCCGTAGGATTAATATTGACAATGTTAATCGTCTGCACCGCTTCATTGCCTACCGCATCTTTCGCATATACCGTATATGCGCCATTGTTTGTGGCCGTAAACGAAGCGATCCCTCCGGTGCTGTTCAAGCCGATTCCGCTTCCTGCAAAATAACTTGTATCCCAGCTGCCTTCCGCCCATTTGAGATGTGTCAGTGCGTTGCCTTTATCGGCTCCATATACCGTGGCGGTAACGGATACCGTTACTGGTCCGTTGGTCGGGCCCGATGGCGAAGCCACTAGTTGAAGCTCGGGCAGATCGCGAATGATTTGCGATACGCTAATCTCTTGCAACGCTTCATTACCTGCCGCATCTTTCGCATATACCGTATACGCGCCATTGTTCATGGCCGTAAACGAACCAATCCCCCCGGTACTGTTCAAGCCGATTCCGCTTCCCGCAAAATAAATTACATCCCGGCTGCCTTCCGCCCACTTAAGCTGCGTCAGCGCATTGCCTTTATCGGCTCCATATACCATCGCCGTAACGGATACCGTTACTGAACCGTTGGTCGGGGCCGATGGCGAAGCCACTAGTTGAAGTGAAGGCAGATCGCGAATGATTTGCGATACGGCAACCTCTTGCACCGTTTCATTGCCTGCTGCGTCTTTCGCATATAACGAATACACGTCATTTTTCGTGACCGTAAATTGTTGGTTCCCGGCAGGCAACTCTATGCCCTCGCCGCCGTCGAAATATTCGGCCGATTGTGTTCCCTGTGCATAACGTAAGACCGGAACCGTATTGCCGACGTCCTTGCCATAGGCGGATGCGGTAACCGTAACGGTCACATCTGCTTTGGTTACTCTGCTCGGCAACTGAGTGGCGACAATCGCCGGTGCCGTACGGCTTATGTTCACGGTTACTTGCTTCAGCGTCTTTTTGCCCGCTTGATTCATGGTTTCAAACTGAATCACATTTTGACCTTCTTCAGCTATAACGATGGGTGCCGTGTAATCATCCCAAGAGCGTCCGCCATCAAGCGAATACTTCGTAGAACGAACGCTTACGCCGGCGGAATCTGTTGTCGCTTCAACTTTAACGTTTTTCGTCGTCCAAGTTCCGCTCACGTATGGCACTCCGTCCGCAGTCATCGCGACGGTCAAATCCGGTTGAGTCTGATCAATATTAATCCATACATTCCGTTCGGTCACATTTCCCGCAATGTCAACCGCCCTGCCGGATACATGATACACCCCGTCCGTTACGGTAACAGGAGACATATAATCCGTCCATGTGGTTCCGCCGTTGAGCGAATACTGTTTCACCGTTAAGCCGCTTCCGCCAATATCCGCAGCTTCAAGCTTAAAGGCAACAGGCTCGCTTGCCCAAGTATTATCGATGTAGGGTGTTCCGTCCTCCATCTTCATCTCGATAGAGAGACTTGGACCAATGGTGTCCACCATGATGGACCAGCCGTCAGCGACGCTGTTTCCGGCATGATCGCTCGTTCGCGCGCGAACCGCGTATACCCCGTCGGTGACAGTCACCGGAACCGTATAATCCGTCCACGTCGCTTCGTTATCGAGCGAGTACTGCGTAACAGCTAGCTGGCTGTCTCCCGAATCGCTCGGATTCAGCGTAAGCGTCACATATTCCGTTGACCAGGTCCCACCCGGGTAATTCGCTCCACTCGCCGTTTCTACCGTTGCGCCGAGTAACGGTGCGGAGGAATCGACTTTAATCGTGAAGAGATGTGCATCTTCGAAACCTACGTTGTCTACACCTTTTAACCAAACTTCGTGTATGCCGTCATCCGCGAAGTTCAACGGGGCGGAGAAATTCAACCACGTCGTTCCTCCGTTCAACGAATATAGCTTCTGATTCAGGCCACTGCCATCGCTATCCTCGAACGACGCATCGAGTGTAACGGCTTTATTGCTCCACTCGCTGCTACTGTAACTCGAACCGTCCTCCTTTTTCAGAACAGCTGCAACTTTTGGGGCGGTTTGGTCGATTTTGACCGCTCCGTTCCTGGAAACCGTATTCCCCGCCTGATCGGACGCTTTGACTCGAACGTCGTACACTCCTTCAGTAACGGTCACCGGCACCGTATAATCCGTCCATGCCGTCCCGCCATCCAGGGAGTATTGCGTAAGAGCCAACCCGCTGCCACCGTCGGAAGAAGTTACCGTTAACGTTACCGGTTGTTTCGTCCAAGTACCTGGCGTGTAAGTCTGGTTGTCCTCGGTCTTCCAATCGGCCGTCAAGGTGGGGGCGGTTTTATCCAGCTTTACCGTGTATGACTTCTCCTCGATGTTTCCCGCTTGGTCGACAACCTGAACTTGCATGGTATATGTACCGTCGGCGGCAAGAGTAACGGGAACCGAATAATCATTCCATGTGGTCCCGCCGTTTAACGAATATTTCGTCGACTTCACACCGCTGAGATTATCCGTTGCCGAGATTGTTATTTTAACGTCTTTCGTCGCCCATGTTCCTTCCACGTAGCTTGCATTGTCCGAAGTGATGTCCGCACTTAGCGTCGGTTTCGTTTTATCCAGCTGTACGTTTTTCGTTTGCAGCACCGCATTGCCAGCATTGTCCGCCTGTTTGAACATGATCTTGTGTGTTCCCTCAGCCGTATAACTGACCGGTCCCGGATTCCAGGTTGCCCCGTCGTCCGTGGAAACGTCTACGCCTGCAACGGTAACGTCCTTTGCCGTCCACACGCCGCCCTTGTATTCCACGTTATCCGAAGTCTTCATCGGAGCAACCGGACTAAAGGGTTCAACCGGAAAAGCTACGGTTCCAAACTCAGGAGACGATGCGCCCCTATTACCGGAAAACGTCGTGTTGGTCAATGCCGGATTGCCATTCTGTATGAATAATCCGCCGCCCGCTCCGTTTTGCGATGTATTGGTCTGGAACGTAACATTCGTTAATTCCGTCGTTTTTTGAAAAAAACTGAGAAATAAGCCTCCGCCATCGCTGTTTGCGGTATTGCCCTTGAATGTCGTTCCCAAAATGTTAGCCGGGGCGTTCAAGTACAAGCCGCCTCCAATGCCGTCGTCGGACACGCCTTGAGCCGCGTTGGAGTCGAACAGGCTGTCCCGGATCATTATCGTACCTGCTGAGGGCGTTGCAGACAATATCGCCATCCCGCCTCCCAACTGCTTGGAAGCCGTATTGGAAATAAACTTCGCTTGATCGGCCTGAATATCCAAATCGCCTTCCGCATATACGCCGCCACCACGTTCCACGGCGGTGTTTGCATTAAAAGTCGCATTGGCCAATACCAGCTTCGACGTCGCTGGCCCGGATACGAATAATCCCCCGCCATATCCCGGATTCGCGGAAGTCGTCGTGATGTTGTTCCGAATCACGGCATTGGTGAATGCCAGCGTATTGCCCACTCCCAGCTTCGCGGCTACTCCTCCGCCCCCGTAACCGGAAGAATCAGGCGCAGCCTTGCCGCCTTGCAGCGTCAGCGCCTCGAACGCAACGTTCACGCCCGGCTGTATTTCAAACAGCCTGTGACTGCCATCCCCTTCGACGATCGTTGTCGAAGCGTCCCCCGAGGCGACTCCATCTGCGCCGGTTAGCGTAACATGGCTTGAAATGAGAAGTTGCCCCGATGTCAGCTTATACGTCCCCGGCTTGATTCGAACCGTATTCGTGCCTCCGGCGGCGTTGCTTAGCTGTATTGCGGTTCGCAGCGTGCACTGTCCTTGCTGGGAGCAGTTCCCTGCGGCATCTCCCGTGTTATCTACCGTATAAGAAGCAGCCGAGGCTTCGCCTCCGATCCAGATCGCTGCAAACAGCAGCGCCGTCAGCAATCCTCCGGCCTTTCCGTACATTCGCAACGGCGGGTATCTGTTTTTCGGCAGCCTTCCCTCATCACGCTTAGCTTCTACCAATCCAATCCCACCTTTCTCCCCGTACCTTATTCACGACCTGGGAGGGAATACCCCTTGCAGGGCGATGATGAAGTTAAGCCCGAGATACGGCTGCATGTTATTGTGCGGCTGACTGCCCCCGGCGGGAATCATCGCGTTCGGATGCATCGATACCCAATCCGACGGGCCCGGAGTATCGTAAGCATTCCCTGTTCCCATCCCCGGTGTATCCGCCCATAACGTATTCCCTGCGTTCCCGGGCGATTCCTGATTGCCGACCGCAATTGCACCGTTTACCTGATGGGTATGCCCGGGAATCTCGCTTTGCAGCAAAGTGACCGTGGGGGTCCCTGACGATTGTCCAAGTACATATTGAGATAACCCCGGCCCCTGCCCTTGGCCTAGAGGGACACTGCCTTGTAAATCGGGCAGAGCGAAGTTTGATACCCCGTTGCCTCCATAGTTCGTTCCCAAAAGGGAAAATAGCGCCGTATTTTGTGACAGAGGAAGGAGCTGCCCGTTGCAAAAAGCCCATCCCTTTGGCGCAAAGTTCCCCGCAAAGATTCGTATTTCCCCTACAAAAGGATCTGCCATTTCATACCTCCCGGGCTAATTTTGAGATGGGAAAATTCCAATAAGAGCAATGCAAAAATTGATCGTTAAATATGGCTGCCGATTCTCATGGGGCTGGCTGGCTCCCGTATTGGTAACGGCATTCACTTGCAGCGCGCCGTCCCCCGGCGACAGCGCACTTTGGGTATTGTAAGAACTGGCAGCGGTCGTCGCCCAAGTTTGGCCCGACACCGACTTGGAAGACGCAATCCCTCTACTGGCCTTCACCGCGTGCGTATGAGCAGGCATCTCACTATGAATCAGAGTATGCGCTTCCTCGCCTGCCCTCTGTCCCAATACGATGCCCTGTCCAAAATGGACGGGCACCCTTCCGCGCAAATCGGGGAGGGCGAAGTTCACCTGCCCATCGCCGCCGTAAGTCGTGCCCAGCAAGGAAAAAAGCGCCTGATTTTGATTGATCGGCATCAGCTGGCCGTTACAATGCGCCCAGCCTTTCGGGGGGAAAGAAAAAGAAAACATCCGTATTTCAGCCAAAAAAGGTTCGGCCATCGCCTATGTACCTCCTATTCCGATGCGACTCGTTGTAAGGCAACCTTACGTTTGGGAAGGGTATATTCCGAAGAGACTTATGATGAAATTAATCGTCAGGTAGGGCATCATGTTATCGTGCGGTTGACTTCCTCCGCTAGGGGAGACAATGTTCGGGTGCATGGATTGCGTCTGCCCGGAGGAATCGTTGAACTGGCGAAGCGTCGATTTGGCCCAAACCGCGTTCTGCGGGCTATTCGTGTTGCCGCGTTTTGTTTGTCCAAGCATCTGATGATTGTGAGCGGGGATTTGATTCGTCGTCAACGTTACCGCCTCGCTCCCTCCGGTTTGACCCAGGGCATACGGGCTTAACCCAGGACCTTGTCCCATGTGAATCGGGATGCGGCCGCGCAAATCCGGCAGCGCGAACGTTTGCTGGCCGTCGCCGCCGTACGTGATGCCGATCAAATTAAACAATGTATCGTTTTGTGAGATGCTTAGCATGCTGCCGTCGCAAAACGCCCAGCCGGCCGGGGCAAAGTTCCCGGCGAAGATACGGATTTCACCAATATAAGGCTGCGCCATTCCGGTCCCTCCCCTCGTCGTTTATCGATTGGCTGTGAAAAGATTGAATACGATCTCGTACCGAAAGCCGTCCGCCTCCCGGCCGACCGGCACCATGAACAATTCAAGCTCCCCGAGCTGCTCATGCACCATCCGATACGTCTGCTGCGGAAGGAAAAATTCAAGCGGCCCTCGAAGCAGCAGTGAAAATTGCACCATATTCGGCGAGGACGCTTGTTCCGATACGTCGACCAGTTGCAGCATAACTTCCTGCTGGCTAAGCGGGATTCGAAACGGCGTGCCCACCGCCTCGCGAAATGCGGAAAAAGAATAAGAACTCATTAAAGGTTTGTGCCTCCCCGAAGATTAATGTATGGTGGGATGCCACTGCATAGCATCGTACATATCGGTGGATTGCGTAGTTCGGAACCCCAGCCGTTCATATAAATGTTTGGCCGGATTCCTATGTACCACCTTCAGTTGAATCGGCTTTCCGCAATCCGACGCTGCTTGCTGCAGCGACCTTAGCAGTTCCGTACCGATCCCGCGGTTCCGAAATGCGGAGAGAAGCGAAATATCGACCAGCGCGATTGCTTGCGGCAGCTGTGCGGTGACCATCCTGCCGATTCGCTGGCCCGCACTCCAGATCGTCCGGTGTTCGGCTCCCGGATACTGCATCCGGTAGGAACGGTTTTGCATCTCAAACTGCATGACAAGAAAAGCCCGGACCTGCTCTTCATCCCAGCCGAAGCTTTGAACTTCTATCTTGCGGACATCGGCGTACAATTCGTACAAAAACGATTCGTCGGCAGGAACTTCGGCCGTCCAATCCAGCACTTACCCCACCCCAAGACCCAGATTGATTGTAACTATATGCACATATACTTTTCTATTATATTCCTGTACAGTAAATACATCATAGTGAATAAACTACTAGTTGCGATAATATATTTCGGAAATACATAGGACTTTAATCCCGTTTCAGGAGGCATACGATGAACGATAAAAAACAAATGTCACGCCGCTCGTTTTTGGCATATGTCGGTTCGGGGACCGCTGCCCTTCTCGCGGCTTCATCGGGTTTAAGCATATTCGGAAGCAAGGCTTCCGCCGAGGAAAGAGCGGAAGCAATTTTTACTTATCCATCGGATGCCATTGCAGCCTCCAAAGGTCTCATCGGGCCATCCAACCAGGACGAGCTCCTGCTCCCTCCAGGTTTTACATACGATATGCTCGCAGCTTACGGAGACCCAATCAATGCCAAAGGCGACACCTTCGGTTTCAATAATAGCGGTATAAGTTACCACCCGGCCGAAGGCTCATCCGCAAACGGCTTGCTCTGGGTAAACCATGAGTCGGCCGACGCTTTCTGGGTGCTCGGAGCCAAACAAAACGGCCACTACAGCTCTGCGCAAATCGAAAAGCTACTTTACGCTCAAGGGGGATCCGTGCTGGGCGTTTCCAGAGACGCTGCGGGCGGCTGGAAAATGGACGCGGCATCGCCTTACGCCCGCCGGATAACCGGACTTAACGCCTTCGAACTTGTTGGTCCGGCGCGCGGCGCCAAGGCGGTTCACGGCGCAAGCCGGATACAGGGCACATTCGGCAACGGATTCGGAGGAAAAACGCTCTGGGGTACGCAGCTATCCGCGGAAAATCACGCCGTTGATACGGCCAGAGAAGCCGGGCTGCCGCAAACCCACTACGGCTGGATCATTGAAGCCGACCCGGCAGACGCCGGTTTCCAACTGCGCAAACATACGGCGCTAGGACGTTTCCAGCATGGAACGATCGACATGAGCCTTGCCAAGGATAACCGCGTCGTTGTCTACATGGGGGATAGCGCGGCCTATGCATGCATTTATAAATATATAAGCAAAGGTTCGTTCGATCCTAGGAAAGGAAAAGCCAACTCCAACCTGCTGACCGACGGCATCCTGTATGCAGCGGATCTAATTCGGGGCCGCTGGATTGAAATAACCGTCCAGGCGGTGCGCGATGCGTTGAACGATCTGCGCTTCAGTCTGCCTTCAGCACTCGAATATACACGTGAAGAATTGCTTGGGCTGTTCCGGGAAGAGGCCGACGTGTACGTGTACACTAGCGAAGCGGCGCTTATTCTCGGCGCGACGCCGACCGATCGGCCGAAAACCGTGCAAACCAGTCCGCAGGAGGGATTGCTGTTCGTGACCCACACGAACAATACGGCTCACGGCAACCTGCACGGCCAGATCAGCCGGTTGATGGAGAAGAACGGCGACTACGGTGCGCTGGAGTTCAGCTTCGAGACCGTTGCAACGGGGGGGCTGCAGAGCGGATTCAGCTCGCCAAGCAGCCTGATTGCCGATCATTTCGGCAACCTGTGGATCTCAACCGATATGGGTTCCAGTCAATTGAATCAAGGGGCTTATGCCGAGTTCAAAAACAATGGCCTATTTGCCGTCGTCTCTCCGTTATCCACGGACCGAAACATCATGCAATTCGCTTCGGCTCCTTCCGAGGCCGCATTAACCGGTCCATGCTTCACTCCGGATGAGCGGACGATGTTTTTGGCCGTGCAGTATCCGGGAGCAAATGCAAGCGAAACTTCCCATCCGGCCAGCACATGGCCCGCCGGATCCGGCAGCAAGCTACCGCGGCCTGCCGTCGTGGCCATCAGCGGATTTTTTTCTTATTAATCGGGTTTCAGCAGACCGAACGAACCTGTCGGCGTTACGTCTTACCTTGATTGGACTTTGCCCCAAAAATATAGAGGAGCCCGCAAAAGCGTGCTCCTCTACTTATAACCCTCTCTTTAATCTTCACCGCTCATCCACATGATGGTGGTCAGCCTTTCCTTTTCTTCCTCCGAAGGCAGAGACAGCAATTGGTTATGTACCAGGTGTTCCATAACGGCGAACACAATCGTCGCACCGTCACTCACCGCTTTGGTCACGATATCTTTGTGCGAGATATGCACCGGCGCCAGCGATTTCCATATCGCTACGAAATCGTCATGCACCTGTTCCAATGCGGCTTTTGCATCGATTTCCTGAAGTAGACTCTCCAGTATTCGAATGAAAGCCTTATATTGGTCCGGCTTGAAGAAAGGGACCAGGCAATCGAGCCTTCCATCCTTGTAAGAGACGAAGCCTTTCCTGACCATGCGAGTGATTCGTTCTTTATCATATTCTGTATGAGATGCACCGGATTCGATTAACCGAATGACATGGTGCATGTCCACGATGTCGGACGAATTGAAGTCCCGCCATTTCATACCGGACCAGCAAGACTCCATCTGCATGCCGAAGTACTTTCCTGTGCTTCGGCTTTTGATGCCGTTCGACGCATATTGGCGGACTCGGTCGTAGTCGGGGATCGATGCTTTGTACTCCGGCTCTTCGTAGCGGATTCTGGCTTGAACCGTATACTTGCCTCCGTCTTTTCTTTCCTCCGGCCCGTACCGGGCGTAGTACTCCCTGGCCTTGACCCGGTTATACTGATAGTTAACGGCATAAGGAATCAACGTCCATAACAGGAATGCATCGCTGCAGTTGCAGCCATGAAACCCGATAGTTTTCAAGTCATTCAGCTTTGCAGTGACGGCCTCGTGCATCTTATCCGCCAATTCTGCCGCTTTTGCTTTTAGATAAGTCGCTTGCGCTATATTGCTTTTCATGTCCCCGATGATAAAATCGGTTTGATATTTGTCCTTGCCGACTTTTCGAAACAGTCCGGAGTATTCGAATTTGTGAATGAAATCCTCGACATAGGCGCAGGACACGCCCAGAGACCTGGCGATTTCCTCGATCGTTGCAGGCTGTTCGTAAGCAGCGATTGCGATATTGTGCGCGAGCAGCGCTTCGAAATATTTGTTAGGTTCCCCTTTCGGCCCGGGGCTGCCGCTATGACCTACCGTCAACCGGACGGGTTTCAGACTTAACGTGCTCGTTCCATGCTCCAAATTCATGGCCTCCTTCACTTTATTGCGCGCTTCATAGAGATGCCATTTGACCGTTCCTAACGGGATATGCAGCAGTTCGGAAATGGTTTTCACGTTCTTGTTCTCGTAATAATACATCACACTGATCGTCCGATGAAGCCGATTAAGGAAAGCCATCTCCCGCTTCGTTCGCTCCAAGCTTTCGTTCAGTACATGCGCCTCTTCCAGGCGGATTGAAGCGTCCTCCATCTGAAGGCTGTCAATATCGGACGTCTGCCAATACCGCTTTTCTTTAGACAAGTAGTTCGACCAAGTATAACAGCAGATGGTGTGCACCCACGCATCCATGTTTTCAATCTCGCGTCCCGACTGAAGAGACTTTAGAAGGGCCAGCAAAATGTCCTGGGACAAATCTTCGGCATGATGATGATTACCGGTCTTCCGAATCGCAAAACCGAATATCTTCTTAGCGTACTGCTCCATATGGAAATCGGTAAAATGCAGTATATGAGTCATTCATGGGGCCCCTTTTGAAGCGATCTATAAGTAAAGTAGGAAATGTCAGCCATCGGTTGGAGAAGAAAATAACTTTTTTTATGTTTCTTATCCCGTTAACGAAAAAAACCAAAAAAGGCTGCACACCGCAGCCCGGATTGTAAAAGTGCTCAACTGCAGATTTGCTCCGTTCATTCCTGATGCTAAATACAACCATGCCGAGTTCGGACAGACTCATACCTTTTAGAGACAGGAAACCGCTTAATGATCCGTGGCTAAGCTCCAGATTTCAATAAAATTTCCATCCGGATCGTAAAACGAAAAAGATTTCCCTTGATAATGGAACAGCTTCCCGACTTGTACGCCTTTATCCTTAAACTGCTGGTAAAGCGACTCGGCATCGGGCACGATAAAACCGTAAGCCGACTGGAGCGCCCCGTTCGGGTAAGTCATATGCGAATGGATGCCGTCGTTGTTTTGCTGAAAAAGAATTCGAACTCCCGTTTCGGTTGTCAGCTCCAGGTATAAAGGATCTTCCGCCGTTATTGTGAAACCGAGATGCTCCGCATACCAATCGGCTGACCGTCTGAGATCGCTTACAGGAATCGTTAGATAAGCGCTGATTAGTTGTGCCATTGCAGGTCCCCTACCCTCATCTTGGCTATGTATACGATTTGCCCCGTATGGAAGGGCAAGTGATTCACCATCTGCATCATAACATCCAGAACGGTGGATTGATTGCTCAAAGCGCTGTACGTAAGCGGCTCCATGCTGGCATAGGGCTGATCGAGCAGCGTATCGGGCTTTGATTTCATACGTTCCAGTACGTGTATAATGATATCGAACGATTTGCCGATGAGATCGAGCGCTTGTTCCTTGGTCATGACAAGCCCTTTCTCGAATTCTTTCTCCCGATTCCTCGTATCCGGCACGTCAAAAAATATAATTTCCACCCGTTGATGCACCGTTCCCCAAATATGAGCAACCAAATTGGCGATGCTGTTGCTGGCGGCGGTAGGTCTCCATAAAATGTCTTCCTCGGACAGTTGTTCAATGGCCTGAAGCGTCCATTTCTTCTCCGCTCTGAATTTCCATAAGAAGCTTTCAATGAGTTTACCGGAAAGTTCCACTACGTACTCACCTCGAATTTCCATTTTTACCAATATACCAAACACTTGTTCGTTTGTAAAGTGGAATGTCTTGCCCGATTTCCACCAAAAAAGTTTGCCATCGAAATGGAATTTTGTGCTATACTTTCCAAAACCATATGAAGGAACGGGAGGATGATTTCGGGTGCAAACGAAAACGAATACGGCTGCGAACCATGCACCACTCGCGCAAAACGGCACGATGTTCACCATCTTGATCGCTGTCAGTATGGTTCATTTGTTAAATGATACGATTCAGGCGGTCGTCCCCGCGATATTCCCCATCGTCAAAGATTCGCTATCTCTAACGTATACGCAATTGGGACTGATTGCCTTTGCGCTAAATTTGACCGCATCGATACTGCAGCCGGCCATAGGGATGTACAGCGACAAAAAACCGCAGCCTTATTTGCTCCCGCTCGGCGTAGTCGCCACCCTGCTCGGGGTTCTCGGACTGGCGCTCGCTACCGGCTTCTGGTCGATGCTTGGCTCGGTCGTGCTTGTCGGCATCGGCTCGTCGGTATTTCATCCCGAAACCGCAAAGGTCGCCTACTTGGCGGCGGGCGCAAGAAGGGGATTGGCCCAGGGGATATTTCAAGTAGGGGGAAATGCAGGGCAGGCGCTTGCGCCGATCATGACCGCGCTCATCTTCGTGCCGCTGGGGCAAGCCGGCATTTTATGGTTCACAATACTGGCGGCGATCGCCATCGCCATACAGATGTATACCGCACGCTGGTACAGCGGCAGGCTGCGTTCGGGTACGGTCAAAAAACGAAGCAGTCAGGCGGCAGGCGTACCGGTCGCGGGCCGCAGGAAAATTGCTGCGGCGATTTCCATCCTCGTGCTGCTTCTCACCTCCAAGATGGCATACTTGGCCGGAATGACGAGCTTTTACTCGTTTTATATTATCGATCGATTTCAGCTATCCGTTCAGGAGGCGCAGTGGTGCGTCTTTGCATTTCTGGCGGCTGGCGCCACCGGCACATTCTTCGGCGGTCCGCTCGCCGATATGTGGGGACGAAGAAACGTCATCTGGTTCTCGATTATCGGCGCGCTGCCGTTCGCTTTTTTGCTGCCGTATATGAATTTCACGACGAGCGTCGTATTTTGCGTCATTATCGGATTTACGATTATGTCGAGCGGCTCGGTCAACATCGTCTACGCGCAGGAGCTGCTGCCCGGCAACATCGGAACCGTATCCGGTCTTTTCTTCGGCCTCGCCTTCGGGGCGGGAGGCCTCGGTGCGGCCGCACTCGGTGCGCTTGCGGACACGACAAGCATCGCGTACGTTATTAAGCTGTGCGCCTTTTTGCCGCTGATCGGGCTGCTCACCATCTTCCTGCCGTCCGACCGGAAACTGAGGCAGTGGGCCGAAGAAGCAGAGCAAAATCAGATTGCCCGATAACTCTCCATTGGATAATGCAATGATGACTGCCTCTCAGCAGCGTGAGCTTTGACGGCGGATCCATAAAATCGGAAGGGAGTCCCGTTCATTGAAAACGGACTCCCTTAGTCATAATCGAAGGCTTCGAGCAAATCGTAATATTCGATTTTGGCCTGGTCTACTGTCGATAACCCGTACTCATCGAAAAAAACGTTCGTCCACGGTTGGCCATAATTACGAATAATGCTGTAATACGCGGCGGACAAGTCTCTATATTTATCCGATATTCCTGCGTCGGCCAAATCTACAAACCCGCTTACGGCATTTTGGTGAATCATTACGTTCGGTGCGGAATAATCGCCGTGTGTAAAAACAAGCTCCTCGCAAGAGGGGGTGTTGGTCATTAGAGCCTGATACAAATGATCAAAGTTATCGCTAAATTCTTTTTCCAACTTTTCTTTGTTAATGGTACCCCTATCTACCTTTTGTTTGATTCGTTCCAATCGTTTCGCCAACGTGCAGTCGAAAGGACAATCCTGCACACCAATGCGATGAACTTCCTTTAACCCTTCGGCAAGATTTCTTACGACTTGTTCCGGATTTTCCTTATGCAAGGCGCTCGATCCATCGATTCCGATCATTTCCGACATCAATAACAGTTCAAACCGTTCGGTTTTTGCATAGTAGATCACTTCCGGAACGTTCAGTTTGCCTTTGAGCCACTTTAATTTTTTAAGATATTGCTCAAGCGGCTCCCGATGAGGAACCGGCAAAATTTTCAGATACGCCCCTTCTCCCGTAGCTTGTTCCAACCGATAGGTTGCTGCGCCGGAATACGGTGCATCGATTTTTTCCCATGAGTCGGCAATGACTAGCGAAGACAGCTCCGACGGGATGATGTAAGATTCGATCTGCATAGCCCACCTCTAGCGTATGTCATTCATTTCCAATAATCCATTATCTCTATTATACGGGTAATCCGCGTATCTTTCCTGGTACAAAATGAGTTAACTTAACAAACGTCCATAGAGTTATATGGTCGAAATAGGAATGGTTTAGAAGAGACTCGTCTATAGCAATGTGCATTCTCTTGACTAAATTATACTATTCATAGAGAAGGACGTGAGAACCATGGCCCTTTCGGGAGCACTTTGCGATCGTTTGGCGAAAATTTTGGGCGGAAAAGGGGAGCATGAGAAAAACCAATGCTCCATCACAGTCAAAAGATCATTGAACGCAAGGATTTTGGGAAGAGGAGCATGAAATTGTAATACAGTCACGGCACAATGGCGTTTCGCTAAATACCGTTGAAATCACTTTACTGCAGAGAGAAGTTCAGTCGTTTGTCAGAAGCGCACAGAGACAAGGTTTCAAAGTAACGGCCGTTCACAACCACTGGCTGTTCGATAAGCCGCGGCTTATGTATGTTCATATTGAATCTGTCGAAAATTCGATCAATTTCGCCAGAAAGCTGGCTTCGATTCTTAAACACTTGAAATAAATCAAATCATAGAAAAGCCCGGCGAAAAGGGCTTTCTTGTTTTATCGGTAAGCGGGACAGCCGATTATTGCTTGATCATGCCGAACGCCCAGAAGGAAGATAAGGAAGCTTGATGAATCCAGTGGTTTTGAAGCAGTGCAATCGCCCGTTCATCCGGACCGTTGGCCTCGCGGCTATATGCGCCACGCATGTCCTTGCAGGCAAATCCGTGCTCTTCCATCAATTTATGAAGCTCCCAAGGCATCATTAAGTTGTGCACGACGGGTTCCCCATACAATCTTCGATATGCCGCCCAGCGAGGTGCTGCCGATGGTCCGGGCGTAACCGCGACAGCCAATCCCCCGGGCTTTAGTACCCGAGCCATTTCTTTCACGATCTTATGCGGCTGTTCCGACCATTCCAAGGAGGTGCATGCAAATATCGCATCAAATTCCCCATCGTCAAAAGGAAGCGGATCACTGTCGCTCACGTGCGCCTCAACTTCCCTTTTTAACGCGGCTTCTATCATCTTAGGAGACTGATCCACTCCGACGGCTTTATAACCGCACTCCATCATCAATCTGGTGCTTTCGCCGGGACCGCAACCCAAGTCGAGCACTTTCAAGCCTGGAGCTGCCGTGAATTCGAAAAAAAACTGGAGCATTTCCGCCCGTGGTCCTTGCTTCCACAACTCGTTATTTTCGTCCCATTTCTGAGCTTGCGCATCTGCAAGACGAATGCTGGTTTCTGTCCAGTTCAATACGATCATCACCTCTGCATGAATTCGAATGAAACCTTACATATTATACCATGCCTGGAATGGAGCCTGCGAATTTACCGCCAAAAAGCAGACACATCGCATAAAAAGCGACGGCCTGCTTCGCATGTTGGTGCTATACTACAAAATATTGTACGATCTTAGCGTCCTGAGTCTTTCGACCGTTATATAAGCGCGCCACTCCTGTTCTCCCGCCGGGCTGACGGCAAGCCAGTTCATCGGCCACCCGCCGTCTTCCTGCTGCTGATCGGCCAGCGCTTGCAAATGATTGTTCAGTTCCTCGTCCGTAACAAACATGCGGGCGTAGCTCTCCCGATCGGGGGCCCAGTCCAGCACTTTATGGACATACCCTTCCGCGTGGGGATTTTTCTCGATTGCTCGGGAACTGCGGAGCCATTTATCGATGACGGACCAATAGGAGGCAGCACGCTCGCGCTCGGGCGTATGCTGCAAAAACGTGATCCACTGCACGCCGTCGTGATAGCCGGACGGGTGTTCCCGCTCCATGAGCCGCCAAATGGTTTCGACACTTTTGATGAAATACGGTTCATGCACAATTTCCGGCAATACGTTCTGTTTGTAGAGCAATCCGATGATGGTTCCAGTCGGATTGATCGACGGCCGATCATCTTCTTTCGTCTTCCACCAAGGCGCATGCGGGAAGTCGTTCACGCTGCGAAATGCCAGCGGCAAGCCTCCTTCCCTGAGCGTATTCTCCCGCAAAAATCGGTTGATTCCTTCGAGGATGCGCGGATCGAAGTAATCGATTTGATCCATGATCGCAAGCGCCATCTCCGTTGGCACAGGCTGACTGAAGGGGCAACGGATGTCCGGCTCCAGCGCGTTTCCAAAACCACCATCCGGATTCTGGTACGCTCGCAGCGCCTCGATGACCCCCTCTTGTGACCCTCCCTCAAAATGATATTCAAACCGTTTCCGGTCAAGCAGACGCGCATTGCCGTAAATAAATGGTTTTGCTCGCTCCAAGCGATCGCGATTCCCCATATGTTTCTTCTTCCCTTCTTTTGTTTATGTGCCATCTCCCACTTCCGTTTTATAGCGGGTGCACACCTCGCTTGCCAACCGATGGATAGCGGACCGCAGCGATGGAGGTGAGATGACCGAAGCGTCCAGACCAAGCATGAAGAAGAAGCGGACAGCCCATTCGATTTCCGACGGCGGGCACATGAAGTCGATTTCCCATTCTTCATCGGATCGTTGTTTGACCAACTCTCCGATATGCTCGTCCTGTTCAACCCGAAGTGCTCCCCGGTATGACAGTTTGGCCACGATTCGGGTACTGGTCTGCGGCTTGTCCTTTTTTGGCGAGACATGCGTTCCGGATTTTGAGCGGTTCTCTTCGGATTCGGGCTTGTCGATCGTTTCGATTTGTTCAAACCGGTCGACACGGAACGTTCTCTTTTCTTCGTGTGCAACCGAATAGGCCTCGCAATACCAAAAACCGTATGCCGTATAGACCCGCTCGGGTTTTAGCTGCAGCGAGCGGCGATGGTTTTCGGACCGATATAGCACTCGCAACCAGCGGGAATTCGCAGTATATTCCATCAATGCAGGCAGCAGCGGCGACTTGATCTTACGCTCGGGAACATTCACCTCGACATGACGGAGCACCGGATCGATTTGCCGTAAGGTCTGTTCGGGCAATACGGCCGTAATTTTGTCCATGACCGTCCATCTCGCCTGATTGAACGGCGTATCCGCCATTTTTGTCATCGCCCGCAGCGCAAACAATACGGTGAGCGCCTCCTGTGAATCCAACTGCAGCGGAGGCAGCCGGAAGCCGTCCATCAGACGAAAGCCGCCTGCCGGGCCGGTAACGGAATAGAGCGGAATCCCCATCTCGGAAAGAGATTGCATGTCCCGCAAAATCGTCCTTTTGGATACTTCAAACTTCGCTGCCAGCGACTGGGCCGTCTCCGACCGCTGCTGCAGGGCGATCACAATCGCGATGAGCCGGTCATTTCTCTTCAACGTTCTGCTCCTCCATCCATCGAAATCAGTATACCAATCCATTGGTGACATCTTGCGTGTCATCAATCATTGGACCCCATTTCATTTATTTTCAAACCTGCTCCCGAACCATTGCGATCATCACTTCTGCGCACGCGCGCTTAGAAGCAGAGGGCTACCGCCTGGTAGCCCTCGTCATTTTGAAACAACTGCGTATCCCTAATACAGGTTTCTTTCGTTTTCCCTGAATGTTTAATGTGCCAACGCTGTCGCTTTTTTTTCAAATGGCTTGCTCAATCTCGACTCTCACAATCGTCTTCCACGTATCCGGCGGATGACAATCCATGGCAGGCGTGAGATAAATTTCTCTTCGATCCCCTTTTACCACATACCCGTTCTCATGAACGTATGTACATATTTCTTGCATCGTTTGCTGCGTATGACGGTAATGCCCGACATGCAGTTTATGCGCAAACGGCCCCGATGGCGCTCGAACCAGTTTCGTCGATGGGATGTGCTGTCCGGGCAAGTTCTTTTCCACGTGAGCCCTCGCTTGCTCGAACATTTCGAATGTAATAAAATCCGGCACTTGCATCATTTTGGTAACGGACCACTTGCCAGCTTCCAGTTCTTCATGCCATACGACTTCATGCGGCATTAGCTTAAACTTGTATCCCAAAGATTTCTTTGTTATTCGCTTCAACTGGTTCACAACTTTCCACGCAATCCATTGTTCATCCAATGGCTGCGGATGTCCGGCCCAATTCATACGAAACGATGTATTCATTTGTTGCGAAACGTATACTAGCGGAGGCATTTGTTCGATCGTTACTGGCCCTTGCTTTGCTCCATACACTTGAGGATATAATTTACGGTGATCGTGGGTTACCTCTTTGGTTCGGGGAAGATTCAAGCCTTTCTCCTCCTGCCTTTATTGTTCTTTTATCCAAAAACAATTATATAACCCATTGGTATATATTGTAAACGCGCTTAACATCGGCATTCTTCAAGTACCGGATCGAATCGATAACCATTTGCAGGTATGACATGGGCCTCAGCGTAATCGTTCATTTTTCCACCCAAATCGCCTTACATAATCTTTAGTCCGGAGGGACCTTGCATTCACGATACTTCAACTCCGAGGCTTGCAAAATTTTAACGAATTTTGCGTCCATTGGAAATTTACTGCGTCAACACTGATGTAACCGAAGCGATAGGAGAATGCAAATAAAAAGAAGTATAATTTACTTAGCAATGAAAACGGACAAGGACGGAAAAGGAGCGAAACGGAATATGGGCGATAAAACGAACGTACTGCTGATTGGCGAAAACGAGGGCGCTCCATGGCATCCGCTGGAACCTGCAAGGCAACAACTGGAGGAAATTTTATCAAGCGGGTTTCAAATAACAGTCACAGAACAATACGATGATTTATCGAAGCTTGACGTAAAAAAGTTCGCTGCACTTATCTCATATACGGATTGCTGGAAACGCGACCTGGCACCGGCACAAATCGCGGGACTGCTGCGATTCGTAGCGGAAGGGGGCGGACTGCTCGCCATCCATAACGGCATTTCGCTTCAACGCGGCAATGAACTGGCGCAACTGATCGGCGCCAAATTTACCGGGCATCCGCCGTATCAACCGCTGAGCTATTTCGGAGCGGCGGGTGGACATCCGCTGCTGACCGGCGTTGCCGATTTTACCGTTAACGAGGAGCCGTATATGTTCGAATTCGATCCTTTCACACCCAGAAACGTGTTCCTCGAATTCGAATATCAAGGAACGCGTTACCCCGCGGCATGGGAACATGCTTACGGCCTTGGGCGAGTCGTCTATTTGCAGCCGGGGCATCGGGACGACTCATTCAAACCGGAAGCGTACAGGCAATTGATACGCAATAGTGCGCGTTGGACAGCCGGACTAGAGGTGTAAAAACAGCCGGGTCACGTCTTAAGCATAAAGAAAGTCCGGCACGCGAGTTGCCGGACTTTCGCAATTATGATTTCATCTGTAATTCAAGCAGGCGAAGCAACACCGTTACCGCTTCGGCGCGTGTCGTCGAATTGAGCGGATGCAGACTGGCCGTATCATCGCCCACAAGTACAGCCGCGTTCAAGGCGGCGCTAAACGCATCGCGCGCCCATTCCGGTACGGACGTTCCGTCGGAAAATGCGCCGATCGGGTTACCTCCGGACGACGGAACGGTCCACCCGGCATAAGCGGCCGCCCGCATTAACATAACCGCCATTTCCGAGCGGGTAATCATACTGTCCGGTCGGAACGTACCGTCCTCGTAACCGGACACAATGCCGGCGGCCATCGCCTGATCGATCGCCCCGTTCGCCCATTCGGGCCATGTTTCACCCGACACAGGCTGTCGATTGGCCTGACTTTCGGGCAATCCGAGCAAGCGGCTCAGCATCACGACGAACTCTGCTCGCGTGACGTGCTCCTCCGGCCGGAACGTTCCGTCCGGATAACCCGAGATCATTCCCGCCTGTGCCGCCCGGCGAATATCGAAGTACGCCCAATGCCCTGCCACATCGGAAAAAGAAATCGTTTCGGACGGCGCAGGCGTTCCGGATTCGCCTCCACCCGGAAGATTCGTTCCCGGATTCGTCGTTCCGGGGTCTGGATTTGATCCGGAATCCGGGTTTGTTCCGGAGCCCGAGTCTGTTCCAGTGGCCGGCGGTGCGCCGGAATCCGTTCCTGAGCCCGGGTCTGTTTCTGGGTCGGGATCCGTTCCAGGATCGGTTCCTCCGCCGTTGCCTGCTAACTTCACCTTCACAGCCACGTTCGCCTGGAACCCGCCGTAGGTGGCCGTTAGCACCGTCTCGCCCGCTGCGCGGCCCGTTACCGTTCCGTTTCCTGCCACTTGCGCCACGCCGCTGTCTCGCACCGTGAACTGACTGAATGCGGTAACGTCCCTCTCGCTCCCGTTCGTATAATGCGCTTTAACCGTTGGGCTTACGGTTTCCCCAACCTCCAACTCATAGCTGTTCGCAACAAACTCAATGCCGTCCACTACCGGCTCCGGATCAGGCTTCGCTTTTACCTTCACCGCCGCATTTGCGTGGAATCCGCCATACGTGGCCGTCAACACCGTGGAGCCCGCTGCGACGCCCGTTACCATTCCGTCACCGCCCACTTGCGCCACGCCGCTGTCTCGCACCGTGAACTGGCTGAATGCGGTGACGTCCCTCTCGCTTCCATTCGCGTAATGCGCCGTGACAGTAGGGTTCACCGTTTCCCCGACTTCCAGCTCATAGCTGCCCGCTGCAAACCCAATGCCATCCACTATCGGCTCCGGATCAGGTTTCGCTTTAACCTTCACCGCGACATTCGCCTGGAACCCGCCATACGTGGCTGTTAGCACGGTAGAGCCTGCCGCAACCGCCGTTAACGAACCATTCGCACTAACGTTAGCTATGCCGTTATCCTGTATAACAAACCTGCTCATCGCCGTTATATCGGTTTGACTGCCGTCGTTATACAACGCATGAACCTTCGTTTGCGATGTTTCTCCGACTTCGAGCTCGTAGTCGCTCGTATCGAAAGCGACGCTGGTGATCGTTTTAGTGAAATGAACGGTAACCGGCGCGGATACTGTGACTCCGTTTCGCTTCGCGGTTACGGTGGCTGCGCCCGGGGCATCGGATACTAGGTTACTTCGATAGACCCCGTAAGTCGTCTCCGTCACTGAATTCGTGAAGCGCCCCAAATCGGTCTCAAACGTAACAGCCCCGCCGCTTTGCGTAAGCGCATTTCCGTTAGCGTCCTTCAATAACAAAACAATTTCCGTCGAGCTTGCGCCGTCAGCAGGAAGCCGATCCGGATTCGCCGTCAGGGCCGAGTGTGCGCTGCTGGGATCGCCGGCCGCAAAACGAACGGTCGTTATTAAGAACGGTTGGCCGTCGATCGAGAACGTCACAGTCGATGTACCCGTAACGGTCGAAGAAAGGCTGGCTTGGTAGTAAGCGGCACCGGTAACCGTTCGCGCCTGAATATTTCCCAGAGTCGTCGAGAAGCCGATTCTGCCGGCGGGCATCGTCAATAAATGATTCATTTGATCGCGAACGTATACCGTCAACGTCACGCTACCCATCCCGGCTGTCGCTATACTTGCGCTCGAATGAATCGAAGACTGATTCATGTCGGGAACGCCGTATGTCTGGAGTTTCAGCTTGGCAGGTACGTCAAGCCCGTTCACTTTCGCTTTCACTTCTGTTTCACCAAGCTGGTTCGGCGTAAACGAGGCGGTGAACTGTCCGTCTCCGGCGTAGTTGACCGGACCGAGCGTCCCGCTGCTTGCCTCCATCGTGACTCTATCGGTGCCGAATTTCACCGCCCCTCCCCAGTAATCGGCCAATTGCAGCATAACATTCGCCGATTCGCCTAGCGTGACCGGAACCGACGGATTGTTCGTCCAGTACGTTTTGGAAAGTACTGCCAGTGTCGTTTGGAACAGCCTGGACAGCGCCCCCTCCGTTCGGTTTCCGCCTAGCTGTTGTCTGTCGTTTCTGCCGACGCCCCAGACCGTCCCATCTTCTTTCATTATGGTCGTGTGCTCATTGCCGCCGCCGGCGCTCCGCACCCCCATTACCTGTGAGCCATCCTCCGTCTCCGTCATCTTTAGCGGATAAACGGAGTAAGCTAATGCGGGGTCTTTACCCAACTGACCATTGCTATTACTTCCCCAGGCCCATAAAGTTTTGTCCTGACGGATGGCTAGCGAGTGCATTCTCCCAGCCCCGACCGATCTCACCCCGTTCAATGGAACGTTCGGGGCGAGCATGACCTGACGCGCGCTTACGCCAAGACTTTGGTCACCGCTCCCCAGCTGCCCAAAACTGTTGGAGCCCCAGCTCCAGACAGTATCATCGTTCAAAATCGCCAAACCATGAAAACTTCCGGCAGCGATTTGCGTGACGCCAGACAGCGGCTGGCCATCGCTTTTCTTCACATTCACGGGCGTTAATCTGGGCTGATTCGTATTTACGCCGTCACCCGTCTGCCGATTGCCGTTATAACCCCATGCATACACTTTCCCATCCGCTGTCAAGGCCAAGGAATACAGCGTGCCTGCCGATACTTGAACGACATCCGTCAATGACATGACCCGGACCGGAACGGACTGCGGTGCACCCATCGATCCCGTACCCAGCCCGCCCGTCAAATTGTCCCCCCAAGCCCAGACGTTGCCGTCCTTGTCCAACGCAAGCGAATGCGTATCTCCTGCCGATATTTGAACGATATCCCTCAAGCCTTGAACTTGCCCGGCCACTGCGCTGACATATCCGTCGGTCGGCCTTCCCAATTCGCTGCTGGCGTCCATCCCCCACGACCAGACCGTCCCGTCTTTTTTTAGCGCCAGTGAGAATTGCGCGCCGGCGACTACCTCAGCGACATTAGATAATCTTTTCAAGCCGCCGTTTTGTTCGTAAACGGGCATCGCTACCGAATATGTATTTCCGGCCGTGGAATTGCCGATTTGCCCCGTCCTGTTTTCTCCCCACGCAAGCACGGAACCGTCCTCCAAAACGACAAGAACATGGTCTCCTCCCGTAGCCGCAACGACCGAAACGGCTTTCAGTGAGTACGGTCCAGCCGCGTCGGTATTCGCATAAGGCGCCGTAAGGCCAAGCTGACTCACAACCATAACGATGGCCAGCAGCCATCCGATTTTCCGAAATGATTTTGACAACACAACAGCCCTCCCCTTCAGCAGTTCATATTTTTTTTATTATAAGTTGGGACGTTTTTTCCGTAACCTAACGAAAGTTAACAGCAGGTAATGTTAACTCCATGAAAAGTTATCAAGGTGTAATAAAAAACCAGCCGTTCCACGTAAAAAGTGGTAGACTGGTTTGTTCTTGAAACTGCGGGGTTTTGCCAGATCACATCAAATATAGTCATCGATAATCGGCTTGAAGGCGTTGTAGTCTTGAAAAAATGGCGTAATATTGCCTTTCGATAATATAGCGGAAACCGATAATCGAAAGATAATGGCTCTTATGATCATTTCTTTGTAAAATTCGTCACCGGGAAGCAAACGGAGCTCAGAAAGGGTGCTGCCCTGCCATGCGATACAGTCACACACCAAGATAGCCTCGGCATATTCCACAGGGGCGATCGTCGGTGAAAAATCGATGATCAAGGGCGGCAGCGTTTCATCAAAAAGAATATTTCCTGCCAAATCGCCATGGATCAGCTGCATCTTATAATGTCCGTCGCGGTTTACCTTGCGAAGCAAACCGGTTAATACGTCATGCGCCTCTTTAGGCATATCATGCGGCAATCCGTCTTCTTGCCATGCGATCCGATGAGACTTGGACCAGGGGTGATCGGCTAGAGGGAAGTCCTTAGCGGATATGTGAGAAAGGTCGCGGTGAAACGATCGTGAAACCCGAAGCTTCTCTTCTACGCGTCCTTTTGCTTCATGCCCTTGTTCAAACCGGGTGCAAATCCATCCTTCGCTTACAAAAGTCCCGTTCACGCTTCTTATAGGCTTGGACAATCTGTATTCTCGAGGAGACAGTTTCTCTATAATTCGAAGCATCCATTCGTAATGCCGCTCGTCCTCTACAGGCTTTAATACAGCATGTTGAACGCGGATCGATGTATTTTGTCCGCCGCTCAATCGGGTGATAGCGTCACCGCTAAGATGAAATGAGTGTAATACCTTAGCGAATTGATCCATTTGTTCACCTACATTTCTTGGATCAACAATTTACGATGCCGGCTCTGGGGCCTCCCCCTCCGCACCGAGCAGTCAATGTACGGCTGCATCAATTATAGTAAGCTATCGTTGAACTTGCAACTTCTTAATGCTTACCAATTGTATGCATAAGCACAAAATATCGATGGCCGCCTCCAGTTCTTCGAGCGACGGGAACGTCGGAGCGATTCGAATATTGCGATTTCTCGGGTCTTTCCCGTAAGGAAAAGTTGCCCCGGCCTTGGTCAAGGTGACCCCCGCTTCCGCCGCCATCTGAACGACTTCCGCCGCGCAATCGTCCAGCGTATTCAAGCTGATGAAATAACCCCCGTTCGGTTTATTCCACCATGCGATATTTTTCCCACCCAGTGCCGTTTCTAGCTTATGCAGCACCATATCGAATTTGGGTTTAATGATGTCCGCATGCTTTTTCATATGAGCATGGATATGATCGATATTTTGCAGAAAACGAACATGCCGCAGCTGGTTTATTTTATCGGGGCCGATCGTCTGTGCGGAGATTTGCTTTCGGATATGGCTCACATTAGCCTCGCTCGACGCTAGCGCAGCAACGCCGGAACCGGGAAACGTTATTTTGGAGGTGGAGCAGAACATATAAACGCGGTTCGGATGCCCCGCCGTTTTGCATGCGGCCAATATATTTTTGAGCGGGTCAGGCTCGTTCGTCAAATGATGGACAGTGTAGGCGTCATCCCAAAATATCGTAAAATCGGATGCTTCCGTATGCATGCGCGCAAGTCTGTCGACCGTTTCATCGGAATACGTGATGCCGTCAGGATTGCTGTATTTGGGCACGCACCAGATACCTTTGATCGAGTCGTCTTCTCTCGCAAGCTTCTCCACCATATCCATATCCGGTCCGTGCTGCAGCATATCTACCGTGATCATTTCGATCTGCAACTGTTCACAAATGGAAAAATGCCTGTCATATCCCGGGCTCGGGCATAAAAATTTGACTTTCGGCAGTTTCCCCCAGGGCACCTCGCTGCCGTAAACGCCATGAAGCATCGCTCGGGATAGCGCATCAAACATCATATTGAGGCTGGCATTGCCGCCGATCATAACCTCATTCTCGCTCACGTTCATCATTTGAGAGAACAGCCGCTTAGCTTCGGGGATTCCGTCGATGCCTCCATAATTCAGGCAATCCGAGCCGTCCTCGGCCTTTAACAGATCGTTCGAAGACAATATGTCGAGCATTTCTTTGGAAAGTGCGAGCTGTTCGGGACAAGGCTTGCCTCTGGACATATCCAGTTTCATGTTCCGCCGCTTGTACTCGCCGTATGTTTCCTTCAGCGAAGCGTAAAGACGGTTTAATTCTGTCGCGCCCAGATTCGTGAAACCCGCAGATTGTTCCATGTTTCCCCAGCCCCCGCAAAAAAAGATTTTCCAAATTATACTACAGTTTTATGCGAAACGCATCCACTAACGATGAAAGGACGCCAAAACGAGTTTGAATAAACGACTGATTTAGACACACACTACTCGTATCCCAATAAAAGGAGATTCGCTTGAGAAAAATAGTATTGTGTTTGTTCTTGACGCCGCACCATCCGCGCTTCCATCGCCTGGAATGAAGGTGCCGCTTTTTCTTGAAAAGAGCCTCCGGATTGGAGGCTCTTTCATTATGCTCACAGTTTTCGTTCCTAAGCGGGAACTTTTTTACCGATCTTAATTACGATGAACCGGGCTAGCGAAGAAGCAACATTGTAAAATAGAAAAGAGTAAATCAATTTCCAAGAGTTTAACTCATAATATCCGATCCATATAAAGATAGGCTCGGCGATGAAAGCTACTAGAGCCGCTATGATCAGATTGGAAATTACATGGGATTTCCAGTTTGAGGAATACCGTTGATACACAATCATCAAGACGATCGGCACTAAAATGGAGTCTGCCGTAAGCAGCGGTGGGATGGTAGGAAGCAATTTGATCGGGTATCCCCACCAAGAGAGGTTCGTACCAAAATCGTCTAAAATGATGGCCATGATGTTAATCATGCAGCCGTAAAAAGCGATTTCATATGCTCTTTTCTTATCCAGCACTTTCCACCAAATGATGAGGGGAATCGTTGTTAAACCGGCAAGGAGAAACCATTCCCATGTAAACAAAGAGTCGGCTTTCCATTGCTTGAAATCCAGGTGATGCAATTGCTCCCTTGCCTTTTGCACTTCTTCAAAGGCTTTCGTAATATGACTTCTAATAAACGCTCTCCCCTTTTAAACCGATCTTGTGCCCTACCATCGCTTCGCTTAGCGCTACCGTTAAGCAGGTATCCTTAACAATATTGTTTACTCGTTTACAACGGATTAATCATATTTTGGAAAATGTGATGATTTAAATAAAATTACTTTTAGCATGGTTTATGGAGAACAACGAGAAAAAGAAACAGGCTGCCGTGCAGTACTCTGCCGGCAACCTGCCTATGAGGTAATTGAATGATCTAGGTTCAAAAGCGGAAAATTATTTCCACCATGTATCGAATGGTGACACCGGCAGTTCCCTTTTATGCTCTGTTTGCCTATACCGCTTCTCGATTTTTTCCGCTATTTCGTTCGAAACGGGTTTGCCCTCCAAATAATCGTCCAGCGCGTCATAGGCGATGCCAAGCTCCGTTTCGTCCGCTTGTCCCGGACGATGATCCAGAAGGTCCGCGGTAGGCGTTTTCGTATACAATCTTTCGGGCGCATTCATCGTTTGCAGCAATAGCGCTCCTTGCCGCTTGGTTAGTCCCGTTAAAGGAGTAAGATCTGCGGCGCCGTCTCCGAATTTCGTGAAAAACCCCGTTACCGCCTCCGCCGCATGATCCGTGCCTAGAACAAGCGCCTGCTCGAAAGCTCCGAGCAAGTATTGCGCCACCATTCGTATGCGCGCTTTGACGTTGCCTTTATCATAGTCCCGGATCGGTGTACCTGTCGCCTTTTCAAACTCGGGAACAAAAGCGTCCGTCATGGACTGGATGTTAAACGTGAACACTTGGTCCGGCTGAATGAAAAGGAGTGCCAATTGTGCGTCAGCCTCATCCTTCTGCGTGCCGTAAGGCAGCCGAACGGCGATAAACCGGTATTCATCATCGGCTGTCTGCTGCCGCAGCTCCGCTGCTGCGAGTTGAGCCAATTTGCCCGTCAATGTGGAATCTTGACCGCCGGATATGCCTAAAACCAATTTTTTGTTGCCTGTTGCCCGCATGTAATCCTTCAAAAATTGCACCCGTCTCTTGATTTCATCATGTGGTTCAATCTCGGACTTTACATATAATTTAGCTATGATTTCTTCCTGCAGCCTTCTCATCGCAACAACCCATCCTTTCTATTCCAGCGTGGATTTACCACATTTTATCACAAGAAAGGAATAATGGAAGGCCATGTTGTTTTTATCAGTGCTTCGCGGCACTGTTTTTCCGTTTCCGGTACGCGGCACATGCGTCGAGCCATCTTCGTGCCATTTCCGGCCGGGAGGCAAAGTGTAAATGGGTATACCCCGCCACCAGCTGATGCAACAAACATCCCTCCGGCTTCGTCCCCCGCAGTCCCTTACTTATATAAGCGGCAGGCCGTTCCGCACCTTGCTGAAACGTCGAATAGTGAAACTCGTGCCCACGAGCCGATTCGCCGGGTCCAAGCAGGAAATTGCCTTCCATGCCGGTCACTTCGCGATAACCGAGCGCCGCCAGTTTGGGCTGCATCGTTACGTTGCCCGGTATAACCCCTACCATCGGAAAGCTTCTTCCCCGCGTGTCTTCGATCGCTTCGGTCAAATACATAAAGCCACCGCACTCGGCCAGTGTAGGGAGACCGTCCTGGACCGCTTGGCGAATCGACTGCTTCACGTGCTCCTGCCTGCCTAACGTTTCGGCAAATTCCTCCGGGAATCCTCCGCCGATATAAAGCCCGTCGACCGCTTCCGGCAGAGGCTCTCCGGCCAACGGGGAGAAATAACGGATCCTGGCGCCGTATAGCTCCAGCAGCTCGATATTTTCCGGATAATAAAAATGAAACGCCGCATCCCGGGCTACGGCAATCGTAACTTCCTGAGAATCGGACTGTACTGGCGGGGCAAACAACAAGGGCTGCTCGTATTCCACTTGTTCCGTCTCGCTTGCAAGCTCAAGCAGCCGGTCCAAATCCGTGGCCTGTTCGATACGGCTTGCGAGCCGTTCGAACAAGCCCCCAAGTTCGCCGCGTTCAATCGAAGGGACGAGCCCCAAATGCCGCTCCGGCACCGTCAGCTCGTCGTCTCTGGTCAAATAGCCGATGACCGGAATGCCGCACGCCTGCTCGATCGCTTCCTTTACGATCCGGTAATGGCCCTCGCTCCCTACCTTGTTGGCGAATATCGCGGCGATCCAAACGCGCGGGTCGAGCAGTTGAAAGCCTTTGACTACCGCCGCTGCGCTGCGGGCCATGCTTTGACAGTTCACCACAAGCAGCACGGGACTCCGCAGCAGCAAGCTGATTTCCGCCGTGCTTCCGGCGTTCGACAGGGGGTCTTTTCCATCGTAAAAGCCCATGACGCCCTCGATCACCGCTACATCCGCATCCGCCGAAGCACGGCAATATATTTCCTGCACCGCCTCATGCGGGAGCATCCATCCGTCCAAATTTCGCGACGCTCTGCCGGTCACCGCCCGATGGTACGTCGGATCGATATAGTCGGGACCGCATTTGAACCCTTGAACGACCAGTCCTCTCCGCTGCAATGCAGCCATAATACCCAGTGTCACGGTCGTTTTGCCTGCACCGCTGCCTGTCCCTGCAATAACGATGCTTCGGCCGGCCGAAATGAACTTCATGCTGCTGCACGCATCCCTTCTATTATATATGTCTCTGAATAGCACTCAGGGTACCGAACGCGCCTCATGAACGTTAACTGCTTTTCGAGGGGAGTCTGCGTTTAAAGCCAAGTCGTTTTGTCGGAGGACGGGGACCGTTTGGTAGCCGGCGTTTCCTCAGAAGGATAACCGGCGAAAACGGAACCGATGATTTTCCGGTTGTCCGGCGCGCCGATGAAACGGTGCAGCCTTTCATCCCGAACGAGACCGATGCCGCGGGTTCTCCACACAAGGCCGAGTCCAAGTTCTTGCGCCGCGAGCCACATCGAGTGAATCGCGCAAGCTGCAGCGTATTCGTTATCTTCGGAAGAGGCGTCGTCTCCCGGGATGAGATCGGCCGTTACGACGATAATGAGCGGCGTATTGTCCAGAACAAGCAGCGATTCCTTGACCAAATGCGGCTTTGCAGGAAACCGCTCCTCCAGAAACTGCCTGGCGATTTCCTCGTAACGATGTTTCGCTTCTCCACGGATGACGTAAAAATGCCACGGCTCGCGCAGCCGGTCGTTAGGCGCCCAGGATGCCGCTTCGAGCAAAGTGGAAATTTTGTCGTCTTCCACTTCGCGCGGTTCGTAGCTGCGAACGGCGCGGCGCTGTTGTAACGATTGGATGATGCCCATATTTCTGTTCTCCTTGTACATGTTCGTTATTCCCTGCCGTTGGTGACGGACCAGTGGCCGTCCAAGCTTATCCAGTAACTTCCATTTGAACATAATGAGGCACGCGGGCAATCGATAACGTCACGTTCCCGTTCTTCTTCTTCTCCAGCAGCCACCCGTCCGCCCCGCTGGACAATTTCGCCGCAGGCTCGCTTACGCCGTAGGCGCCAGTATATTGAAACACCTTCTCCGAAGGATTCGGCAGGGGAACCGTGTTCAGCTGCTCCGGCGTGTAGATGTCCAGGCGCCACTTATATTTGCGACACAGGTCAAGCAGCCCCTGCTCGTCTTTTTTCAAATCGATGGTCGCAATATTGCGGACGCTTTTCATCGATAATCGCAATTCGGCCAGCGTCTCCGCAATGACTTGCTCGATTTCCTCTGCGGCCGTTCCCCGGTTACAGCCGATCCCGAGCACGAGCGTCTTGGGCCGGTACAACACGCCATTGCGCATCAGCACCTGCTCCTCCTCCGGCGTGAGTAGCCGGTCCGTTACCACAAGGGCAGCGTCAAAACCGGCCTCCGCGGCTTCCTTGCCGTTGGCGTATATTTTGATATGTTCGGGCAGCGGCTTATCATACGTCCACCAGTTCGTTTCGCCCGCTTCCTGTACAACGGCTATACGTTCCTCATTGACGACAGATGCGCTGACCGGCGTCGCTTTGTCGAAGCTTTCGATTTCCCAGCCGAAGCTGCGGCCGAACAGGTCGACCGGGATCGTCTTCTGCACGTCCGAAGCCGTCGTTATGACCGGACGGGCACCGATAACCGCCGCCACCTCACGGGTCAACTCGTTCGCTCCGCCCAGATGGCCGGACAAGACGCTGATCGCATGCTCGCCGCGGTCGTCGACGACGACGACGGCCGGGTCCGTCTTCTTGTCCTCCAGAATCGGAGCGATCATGCGGACGACCGCCCCGAGCGAAATAAATAAAATAATACCGCTGTACCGCTTGAATAAATCCGGCAAAATGAGCTTAACCGAGCCCTCGAACAGCTCGTATCCCCGATCCGCCTCATCACCCCGCGCAAATTTGTTCATATAATATAAATCCGCGCCCGGAAATCGGTCGACCAACTGCCTTGCCATTTCGACGCCATGCTTCGTGATGGCGACGGCAGCGAACGGCTTACTCATGCGCCGGCACCCCTTTCCGGTAGCCGTGCGTAAACGTCTTGTCGTACAGCTTGGAGCGGTGCTCATCGCGTTCGACAATCGTCGGGTCCAGCGCCCATCCGGCCAAAATCATCGCATGCATGCGAATGCCCGCCTCGCGAAGATCTTGATCCAGACGCTCCAGCGTCGTCCGGACGATCTTCTGGTCTGGCCATGTCGCTCTCTGCACGACGGCGACCGGCGTCGCTTCCGACCATCCAGCTTCCAGAAACTCCCGGACGACCTTCTTGGCGAGCGTCGCGCTAAGGAACAGCGCCACGGTGCAGTGGTGCGACGCCAAATCGCGCAGCTTCTCCCGCTCCGGCACCGGCGTGCGGCCCTCGGCCCGCGTCAAAATGACGGTTTGCGTCAAGTCGGGCACGGTCAATTCCGCACCCACCGCCGCAGCCGCGGCAAATACCGAGCTGACGCCGGGCACGATTTCATAGTCAATCTCCCGCTGCCGGAGCAGTACCATCTGCTCGAGGATCGCTCCGTAAACGGACGGATCGCCCGTATGCACACGAGCAACCGTTTTGCCTTCGCGAACCGCGAACGCCATCTTCTCCACCATCTGCTCGAGGTCCATGCCGGAGCTTTGCAGCACTTCGGCATGGCTCCCCGCATGCGCGATCAGGTCTTCGCTGACAAGCGAATCGGTATACAGCACGACGTCGGCGTTTTGCAATATATTCAGCCCTTTTACGGTAATCAAGTCGGGATCGCCCGGCCCGGCGCCGACAATATATACTTTTGGTTGCAGCCGCATTATTTTCGCACCACCATTAACGTCAAATATTCAAGCTCCCGCCCTTTCAGCTCCCGGACGTCTCTCCATATCAATTCATACGGCGACGTCACTTTCGTCACGACCGAAGCTTTGTCCGTCAGTCCCAGCTCCTCCAGCAGCTCGATCATCAGATCAAGCACCTTCGCCACTTTAATGAAGACGATCGCGTCATGCGATTGCAGCGCTTGTCTCATCGCTTCCTTGTCTCCGTTCGCCGGAACGATCGCCACCTGCTCGTCTCCGTCCGCAAGCGGCAGGTCAAGGCGCGCCGCGGCGCCCAGTACCGAGGATATGCCCGGCACCGAACGAACCGGAGCTTCCGGGTGCTTCTCCTGCATCAAACGCGCCATATGGATAAAGGTGCTGTATAGGTTCGGGTCGCCTTCCGTCACGAACGCGATGTCTTTCCCCGCCATAAGCTGCTGCCAGCATAGCTCTACCGTCTTGTTCCATTCGCGGTCAAGCGTCGCCTGATCTCTTGTCATCGGGAAGACGAGACCGAGCATTTCTTTCTCCGCTACATCGACGTACAGCTCGACGATTTCGAGCGCGTACGATTTGGCTCCCATTCTTTTTTTCGGATAGGCGATGACCGGGCATTCCTGCAGCATCCGGTAAGCTTTCACCGTGATCAGCTCCGGATCGCCAGGACCGACGCCTACGCCGTAGAGCGTCCCAAGTTTTACCGCTGTCGCTGTCATGTTATTCTCTCTCCTGTTCCGGTTCCGGCGATGACGGCCGGAATCCGGTGATGACGTAAATCGGATTCAGTCCTTCGAAGCGGGTCATATCCAGGATCGGCTTGCTGCGTCCAATCTGTACCAGCGCAATCCGCGTATCGAAGCCTTCCTCGCGCAGCGCTTTTTGCGTATCCGCCAGCGTCTCGATCGTCGCCGCGTTGACGACGATGCGCCCGTCTTCCTGCAGCCGGTTGCAGCATACGCGAATCAGCTCGCGCAGCTCGCCTCCGCTGCCGCCGATGAATACCGCATCCGGATCGGGAATCGCATCAAGCCCTTCCGGCGCCTTCGCATGGATGGCGGTAAAGTCCGCGCGAAATTTGCGGCGGTTTTGCTCGATGTTGCCCATGTCGGCTTCATTTTTCTCAAGCGCAAACACTTGCCCGTAAGGCGCCAGTCTGGCGCACTCCACCGCTACCGAGCCTGATCCGGCGCCGATATCCCACACGACGCTGTCCGGCTTCAGCTTCAGCTCGGACAAGCTGAGCACGCGCACTTCTTTTTTCGTAATCAGCCCCTTGTCCGGTTTTCGCTGCGCGAAGGTCTCGTCCTCGAATCCGAATCCGCTGCGGGCGGCAGGTGCCTCAGGCTTGCGCCGCAATATCACGATATTCAGCGGGGAAAAGCCCCCCTCCGCCATGTCGCTCAGCGTCCAATGCCCGAATCGTTCGTTGTCCCCGCCGAGATTTTCCGCAACGAACGCTTCATACTCGTCCATGCCGAAATCGAGCAAATAACGGGCCAGAGCGGATGGACTGTTCTCTTCATCGGTTAATATCGCGATTTTCTCTTTCCCGTCGATCCGCTGCGCCAAGCCCCGCATCGGCCTGCCGTGCACGCTCTCCAGCACGGCATCGTGCCAGCTGTCCCCGAGCCTCGCGAACGCCAGCTGCAGCGAGCTGAGATGCGGATGAATCGTAACCGCCTCCGCTCCCGCTTTTTTGGCAATAAAGCCGGCAATGCCGAAAAACAGCGGATCGCCGGACGCCAGAACGACGATCCGGCGAGTTTCGCGCAGCCGCACAAGCTCTTCGACCGTTCGCGCGAGTCCGCCCTTCAGCACGACCCGCTCCGCCGCAGCCTCCGGAAACATCGCCAAATGACGCTCGCCTCCGATCAACATGTCCGCTTCTTCTATTAAACGCACGCTCCGGTCGTTCAACCCCCGGGGGCCGTCGTCGCCTATGCCGATAATATGAATCCGCTTATCCACTGATTTCCGCCCTCCCCAATACATCGCCTTTCATGGTGACCAGCACCGTCTCCACTTTGATCCCGCCTCCGATATGCGCCAGCGCATGCCGGCAGGCGTATTCGCTTAAGATTTCAAAAAACTGCATCACGCCGGCCTCCGCCGCAAGATCCGCGGCGTGCGCCGCCGTGTTCGCCTCGGCCACCGCAGCCTGCAGCTCCGGCGATGCCCCTGCTTCGCCGGCCGCCCGCGCCAAGAAGAAAAAATCGACGGGCGCGCTCTTGGAATGAACCATCATGACGCCTTGGGCCACCTTGGAAAACTTTCCCATCATGCCGACCAGACTAACGGTATCCATTCCTAGACGTTTGGCATGCTGCAGCGAAAAACCGACGAAGTCTCCCATCTGGATAAACGCCTCTTCGGGCAGCTCGGGGTACATGCGCATCGCGTATTTCTCGCTGCTGCCTCCGGTCGTCAGCACAATGTGCTTGCAGCCCGACGCCCTAGCGACTTGAATCGCTTGCACGACGCTGGCTTTATAGGCCGCCGTGGAGAAAGGAACGACAATGCCCCGCGTGCCGAGAATCGAGATGCCGCCGATAATGCCGAGCCGCGCGTTCAATGTCTTCTTCGCCATTTCCTCTCCGTCCGGAACGGAAATGACGACCTTGACGCCGCGCTCGATCTCAAACTCGGCCATCACTTCTTCCACCGCGCGCGTTATCATCTTCCGCGGGACCGGGTTGATCGCCGCTTCCCCGACAGGAACCGGCAGTCCGGGCTTCGTCACGCGGCCGACCCCGACGCCGCCGTCCAGCTCAATCCCGCTGCCGTCCGTCCAGCAAACCGTCGCGACGATCTTCGCCTTGTGCGTCGCATCCGGATCGTCTCCCGCATTCTTGATCGTCGCGCACTGCGCCATATCCCGCGTAAACTCGCATTCCAACAGCTCGAACGAATGCGCAAAGCCAGCCGGCAGCCATACTTCCGCTTCGCTTACGGACTGCTGCGTGATCAGCATCGTGAGCGCCCCTTTAGTCACTGCGGTAGCGCATGCGCCGGTCGTAAACCCGTGCTTCAGCGGTTTTTCCTCTTGACCTTCCACTTTGTCACTCACCGGCATTCCTCCGGCTCATCCCTGTTTGTCGGCCATGAGCGACAGCGCATTGACGGCCGCAACGACGATCGTGCTGCCGCCTTTGCGTCCGATGTTCGTAATAAACGGCACATCCAGCTTCAGCAGTTGGTCCTTCGATTCGGCCGCCGACACGAAACCGACCGGCATCCCGATAATGAGACTCGGCTTCGCCCGTCCTTCCTTCACCAACCGAATCAGCTCGAGCAGCGCCGTAGGCGCATTGCCGATGGCGTAGATGCCGCCTTCCGTTTCCTCGATCGCCTTGCGCATCGATACGATGGCGCGTGTCGTATTCAGCCGTTTGGCTTCCTCCATGACATCGGGATCGGAAATATACACATGCACGTCCCCGCCGTATTTGCGAATCCGCTCCTTGCTGATGCCGACCTGCACCATCTGCACGTCCGCGACGATGTTTTCGCCTCTTCGGATCGCCTCGGTTCCTGCCTGAATCGCTTTCGGATGAAACACCAGGCTGCGCCCGAGTTCAAAATCGGCCGATGCGTGAATGACCCGCTGCACTACGGGATACTGTTCTTCGCTAAAAGAATGCGCGCCGAGCTCTTCCGTAATGATCTGAAAGCTTTTATTTTCAATTTCTTGCGGCTGAATGGTCAGCGGTTTGAACTCCGTTTTAAAATCCATGGGCGTATCCCCCTTAAGCTCAAGTACTAGGTTTGCGAGTTTTACAAAGCTATGCGAAGATGCGCATGACCTCGGCAAGCACGCCTTCGTATTCGGTAAAGACAGTGCCGAACTCGATTTCGGGACGCGAGATCAAGATGACATCGATCCCCATCTGCAGCGCCGTTTCCACCTTTTCGTCGACCGCTCCCGTCGTTCCGCTCTCCTTGGATACCATCACCGTCGTCCGGTATTGGCGGTAAAGCGCCTCGTTCACTTCTCTAGTAAAAGGCCCCTGCATCGCGACGATGTTTTTTTGCTCGACGCCGAGCTCCTCGCATTTTTCCATATTGTCGCGCCGGGGAAGCATCCGGGCCACGAGCCGGATCTCCGGATCGCCGATCAGATGCCGGGCGAAAATATGCAGCGTCTTGCTGCCGGTCGTCAGCATGACAGAGCCTTTGCGCCGCTTCGCCGCAAGCGCCGCTTCCTCATAGCCGGCCACCACCGTCAAGTTTGGGTGATCGCCGTATACGAGCGAAGCGCGCTCGAACCGGATGTACGGCAGGCCGAGTTCCCGGGCAGCCTGCATCGCATTGCGGTGCGCTTCTTCGGCGAACGGATGGCTCGCGTCGACAACCGCGCGAAAGCCGCCTTCCTGCAGCAGCGCCGCCATCTCGCCCGAGGCCAAGCGGCCGGTCCGAACGCGAAGTCCCGCCTCTTGCAAGCTTTTGGCGGCGCTGTCGGTCACGACCGAGCACAGCAGCTCCCGGCCGCTTTCCGAGAGACGGACGGCCAGTTCCCTTGCATCGCTTGTGCCGCATAGCATGAAGATCATCGGGAAACCTTCCCCCTTTGATCATGAAGATGGCCGTCGCGCTCGTGATGGTGCTTGTCTCCGTGTTCGTGATCTTCGTGTCCATGGTGATGGTCATATGCGTGATCGTCATTGTGGTCATGCCCATGATGATCGTGTTCATGATCGCGAAAGTGATGTCCATGATTATGATGATCGCCGTCATCGTCGTGGTGATGGCTGTGTCCGTGATCGTGATCATCATGATCATGGTGATGGTGATGCTCCAGATGTGCAGCCGCTTCAAGCCTGTACTTGCAGTTGTCGCAGTTCATAAACGCCCGGCCGCCCGACGCTTCGGATACCCGGTCAAGCAGCAGCTCAACGAGCTGCGGGTGGAAGCCGAAATAACCGGCCAGCACGACCTGAAGCTCCGGGTATTGTGCTGCAAACGCCGCCGTCAGCTCTTCAATTCGTTTGATGAGTACCCCGGTGAACAGAAAATAGGGGAGCACGTAGATCTTTTTCGCTCCGAGCCTCCGGCAGCGGTCCAACCCGTCCTCGAAGGACGGCTCGGTCACGCCGATGAAGCAGCTTTCCGCCCATTTTACCGGCACCTGCTCCCAGAGCAACCGGGTCATTTTGCAGAAATCGCTGTTGGCATCGCTGTCGCTGCTTCCTCGGCCGAGAATCAACACCGCCGTTTCCGGATCTCTGCCGCCGTCCCCGTTCCATCCGGAAAAACCGGCTTCGGCAAGACGCGTTTTCAAAATATCGACGACTTTTTGATGGACGCCGATCGGACGGCCGTACACGAACTCGACCTCAGGGTATTTCGTCTTTGCATCATCAATGGCAGCCGGGATATGAATTTTGGCATGTCCCGCCGCAAACAAAATGATCGGTACGAGTACGACCCTCGATGCTCCTTGGCCTACGCAGCGGTCGATGCCCTGCATGATATTCGGCGCAGCGAACTCCAAAAAGCAGGTTTCAATGACGTACTCCGGCGCCATCCGGCGAACCGTCCCGGCAAATTGCAGCAGTTCTTCATTCCCCTCGGGATCGCGGCTCCCGTGGCCGACTAACAATATCGCTTCCATTTCTCAATCTCCCCCGTATCAATCGCCGCATACGGCGTTTACTTCCACTTGCGGCGCGTGCTCCCGGTGCTGGAAGCCTCCAACCACGCCTACGCGCTTGAAAAATTTATGGAACCGTTCGTTCGGATGCCCTTGCTCCGCGTACTGCTTATAAATTCGCTCCACCGCGGGTACGATGTCTTCCGCCGAGATCCCCTCTGCAACGAGCTGCGCCGGGTGCGCGTTGCGCCCGATCTTTTTGCCGCCGAGAAATAAATCGTACGCGCCGCTCCGGTGCACGATCCCGATATCTTCCAGCACCGCACCGTAGCACGCCATCCCGCAGCCGTTCACGCCGATCATCAATTCCTTCGGCGCCTTCATCCCGCCCACGAGCACATTCAGCCGCTCGGCAACGGGAATCGCGCTGTCCTTCTCTAGATTGCAAAAGTCGCACGCTTTGATTTGCGCGACATCGCCGATCGGGAACACGAGCAGCTTTTCCTGCTTCAGGCGGTTAACCAGCTCGGATGGATCTTCCGTTTGCACGCGCATGATGATCTGGTGGTTGGGGGTATATTCAAGTTCCCCCGTCTCCCCGGCCATTTCGGCCAAAACGGCCATCTGCCTTGCGCTGAACTTTTTGTTCGCGATGCCCGGCGAAACGCCCGCTTCGAAGATGGCAACTGGCTTTGTTTTTCTCACGCCAATGCCGCGATCAGCTTCAGCCACACCGCCGTCCGATACAACGCCCGCCGCCTTCAAAGCGCTGAGCGCCTGCATCGCAAGCGCTGCCGGATGATTCCGTACCTTATCGGCAGATGGCTCGGCAGGGACTGCTCCACGCGGCCGCCCCGCCGCCGTTTCAGCCTCCGCAAGCTCCTCTTCCTCGCTCTCCCAGTCTTCCGTCCCTTCGGACGCATGCAGCGACCAAGGCTCGGCTTCCGGACGAAGCCGTTCATGCGGCTTCAGCGGCTGTTCCAGCGAATCGAGCGTATATTTGCGCTGATATCCGCGCGGCGTAATGATTTTGCCGTGATATACGAACGTCGCCGAATTGCCGATGATCACCGTCGTCAACATCCCGATGTCATGCTCCAGCATCTTGCCCAGCGTCGTTACAATCACCTGCTCGCGGTCGCGGTACGCGCTTTTGACGAGGCCCACCGGCGTATCCGGCGCCCGGTATTTCAGCAATATCCGCTGCGTCTCTACAATTTGCCGCGTCCGTCTCCCGCTGCGCGGATTGTACAGGGCAATGACAAAGTCTGCGGAAGCGGCCGCTTCCACCCGGCGGGCGATCATCTCCCACGGGGTCAAATGATCGCTCAAGCTGATCGTGCACGCATCGTGCATCACCGGCGCGCCGAGCAGCGAGGCGCACGAATTGATCGCCGAAACACCCGGGATCACTTCCACTTCGACGCCGGTTGACGGATTCCACTCCTGGCCGATCAACACCTCGTATACTAAACCGGCCATGCCGTACACACCCGCGTCGCCGCTTGAAATAACGGCTACTTTGCGGCCTCTCTCCGCTTGCCTTACCGCTTCCTGCGCACGGCTCACTTCCTCCGTCATGCCGGTCCGCACAATCTCCTGATCCGTCAACAGCCCGCGGATGAGATCGACGTAAGTGTTGTATCCGATCACCACTTCGCTTTCTTCGATTGCGGCTCTTGCCCGTTCGGTAATATGCTCGAAGGCGCCAGGGCCGAATCCGATAATGAGCAGCTTCCCTTTGTCTCCCATACCCTTCACCTCTATCCGTTTCATTGGCAACCAGGATCGTCGGCGCCGCCGTCTTTGTTTCGCGAACGAACAGCGGCGATTTTCAAATTTTGCCGAAACCGGCTGTAAAACAACAAAAAAAGCATTTCCGACAACATGTGTCAGAAATGCTCCGCCTGCTAAACAACAAAAATGCGCTTGGAAACCGAGCGGCGATCAAACCGTCAGCATCCCAAACGAGGGGCACGTTTTCCAACACCACCCTAACTCCCGTAGGTAACAGTGTCTCAAATAGGCAGGTCTCCTGACTTCGAGCATCCGTTTTTGCGTCTTCCCAGATTTCTCCAGTGACTCGTTGCAAAAACGTTACCGATTTTCCAAAAAAAATCGATACTCTTCACAGTGGCGGGTCCGTGCCGGCTTAAACCGGTCTTCCCTTTTAAGCCGAATTACATCCCAATGGTTGCAAAGCGGCACCTAAATGATCGTTTATTCAGTTTTCTACATGTAACTATAGCACTCCATCTGGGTGTTGTCTATTGAAAACCATTTTGGTAGAATAACGTCGACGCCATGATCCGATAGACTCCGATCCGTATAGGTGGCGCGGCATAATTCATAATTTCATAGATTCATTAAATGAGGTGCCCTTGTGAAGACAAGGGGTAACAGGGAATCGGGTGCAAATCCCGAGCGGTCCCGCCACTGTAACCGGGGAGTTTCTCCCAAGACGTCACTCGATCAGCCGATCGGGGAAGACGGGAGAAAGCGCTGATCCGGGAGCCAGGAGACCTACCTCATTTACGCACCAACACAACCTTCGCGGAAAGGAAAGGTGTACGAACAGTGAAGCGACGCTTGCCTTTATTTTTGTCGTCCGACGATACGTACCCATAACCAATCCAGACGGATTGGTTTTTTTGTATTACCGTCAATCAAATAAGGAGGGTTAAGGGACATGAAAGAAAAAAAATGGGGCCGCTCGCTGCTCCTCATTCTAGGATTTACACTGTACTTTATCGCCAACGAACCGCAATCGGCCTATGCGATGCACATTATGGAAGGGTTTCTTCCCGTAGGATGGGCCATCTTTTGGTGGGCCGTTTTTGTGCCTTTTTTCATCCTCGGGCTCCGTGCTCTGTCCAAAATTACGAAAGAAACGCCCGAACTGAAGCTTATGCTCGGGCTCGCCGGCGCCTTTACTTTCGTCCTGTCGGCGCTCAAAATTCCTTCCGTCACCGGAAGCAGCTCGCATCCGACGGGAACGGGACTCGGAGCCGTCATGTTCGGCCCGCTGCCCATGAGCGTGCTCGGGTCGATTGTGTTATTGTTCCAAGCCGTACTGCTCGCCCATGGCGGCCTGACGACGCTCGGCGCCAACGCGTTCTCCATGGCGGTAGCCGGGCCGATCGTCGGGTATGCTGTCTATAGAACGTTGATGAAATCGACAGGAAAGCAAAAGCTGGCGATTTTTACGGCGGCGGCGCTGGCGGATTTGTCCACGTATGTGGTCACTTCGGCTCAGCTTGCTTTGGCGTTTCCGGCTGAAAGCGGCGGGATCTTCGCCTCGTTTTCCAAATTTGCAAGCATTTTCGCTTTCACGCAAATTCCTTTGGCGATCAGCGAAGGACTGCTTACCGTATTGATCTGGAACTGGCTGCAATCGTACAGCTCGCATGAACTGTCGCTGCTGCAGCGAAAAATGAAAGGGGTTCGGGAATGATGACAAACCGTACGAAGAACATCCTAATGCTCGCAGCCGTCATCGTACTGGCTGTGTTTCCCCTGCTCTTTGTGAGCGGCGAATTTGGGGGCGCAGACGATGCCGCAGAGCAATTGATTACGACACTGCATCCTTCCTATACGCCGTGGTTCTCTTCGCTATATGAGCCGCCAGCCGAAACGGAAAGCATGCTGTTTGCTCTGCAGGCGGCCTTGGGGGCCGGTTTCATCGGTTATACGGCCGGACTGCTGCGGGGCAAATCTTCCAAATCAAAAACGCCATGATCCGGCTCATTGACACGCTTTCATACAACAACAAGCTGCGCGCCGTCTCCCCGTTGTGGAAAAGCGGATTTGCAGCCGTCTTATTTACGCTGTCTTATGCTGCACATCCCATAGTGCAGATGCTGCTTATCGGCTGGCTGTTCGTTTGGACGGTGGGCTATGCGCGGATTCCGGTCAAATACGTCGCCCTATTGTACGGAGGCCCTTGCCTGTTCTACGCAGCCAGCTTGCCGTCGCTGCTGATCGAGCTTCGATCCGCCGACAACATATCCGGTATGCCGCCAACGTTCGTTTTGTTTTCATTCGCGCATTGGACGGCGTATATTCCCGAGGCACGGCTGTACATGACGGATGATTTGTTCTTGCGCATTGTTGCTTGCGTCTCGTGCTTAACGTTTGTCATCGTCACGACCCCTGTCTCCGATCTGTTTCAGGTACTGAAAAAATTGCGTGTTCCGGGCCTCGTGCTTGAAATCATGCTGATCATGCACCGTTTTTTATTTTTGCTTAACGATACTGCCCACGATTTGTATACGGCGCAGCAAGCCCGCGGAGGCCAGACCGGATTGAGAAGCCGACTGCACGATACGGCGATGCTCGCGGTCAGGCTGTTCGGCAAAACGATGCAGCGCTACAAAGCGCTATCGTACGGGCTTGTGGCACGCGGATTTACGGATGAAATCCGGATGGCTCCTTACGAAGCTTCTGCCGTCCCTTTCCGTTACCGCCGGGAAAGCGCAGCCGGCATCCTGTTGTTGTTCGCGCTCGAATGCTGGCTTCGATGGAGGGACATCCGATGAATCCGATAAATTCTGCGTATTCTATAATGGAGGCGAAAGGGGTTAGCTTCGGTTATCCCGGAACCGACAAGAAAGCCTTGCGCGAACTCAACCTCTGCCTGCCAAAGGGCAAGAAAACGGCCATCTGCGGCCATAACGGCTCCGGCAAATCGACCTTTTTTCTTCACGCCATCGGCATACACCGTCCCTCATCCGGACAAATGCTGTGGAGAGGCTCGGCATTGTCTTATCGGCCGAATGATTTGAAAACGCTGCGGCAGCAGATCGGACTTGTATTTCAAGATCCGGAGCAGCAGCTCATTTTGAACACGCCGTATGAAGACGTAACGTTCGGTTTGCGCAATGCCGGAATGTCCGAGCCGAACATTCGCCTTCGTGCCGGTAACACGCTGGATGCGATGGGACTGGCTTCCGTCGCGGATACCCCGATTCATCATCTAAGCCTTGGATTAAAAAAACGCGTCGCCTTGGCCGGCGTCCTTGCGCTTGAGCCCGAGCTGCTGCTGCTGGACGAGCCGACCGCTTACTTGGACCGGGCGTCCGAACGGCAATTGGTCGACGAGCTGAACCGGATTCACGCGAGCGGCGTCACCGTCGCGATGGCTACTCATGATATGAACCTTGCCTATGCGTGGGCCGATTGGATTCTTGTCATGGAACAAGGACAATGCGTCATGCAGGGCACGCCGCAGCAGGTGTTCGAGGATCGGGACGCCATTGTCTCGCTTGGGCTGGAGCTGCCCATGCTGCTGGAACTATGGTATGCGCTTCCCGAATTTCTGCGAGAGGGAACTCCTCCGCGCAGCGTGGAACACTTTAAACAGTTGGTCAAAAAACCGATACGCTGATCCAGCAAAAAAACAAGACCGATATGACCCGAAGTAGGGGGCCGGTCTTGTTTTTTTCGGGATGTCAACGGCTAACGCGTCGTTTGTCACGCCCCATAATGCTCGGTCACAAGAAACCGCTGCGCCTGACGGGTGCGCAGATCCGGCTGCAAAGCACAAACGTGAAGCAATCCGTCGAATTGCTTGTTCAAGGTCAGCACTTCGCCGGTAACCCGATTTTGGATAAAATACCAGCCCGGCTTTTCATCCTCCATGAGCTTCCACTGCTGGATCGGACGATCCGATCTGTCCGTAAGTGAAACGAGTGCACCCGTCTCATCATTACTCCGTACCGTCGGCTCCAAATATTGCATGGAGTCGCTATTTCTGATTCGGACATAACCGTCTGCGACCGATTCGAGCATCCATTGCTGTGTAATGGAAGCATACGAGAGCCTTTTAGCGATCACATGGGGCTCTCCTTCCCCCTGCGCAGTCAAATAACGGTGGGAACCGCTGCGGATTCGCCATATGCCGCTTCTCTCCCTTTCGGTCCGGGTCCTCCCGGAATCCGCGTCAATCACAACCGAATCCGCCCAATTCAACGCGAGCGACTCGCCGTCGGGAAACTCAAGCGGCAAAATCGCATAGGAAGAGCTGTGATAATCGACCGGATCCCATCGGTCGCCGATATACAGGTAACTTGTCGTTTCGGTACCCTGCACCTGCAAAATACAGGTCGGCTGCGTATCGTACGTCGTCGGCCCTCCGAAATCGACAAGCTCCGACCACCGGCCCGTAATCGTGCGCGCGCAAGCATACTTCCCCTGGTTCGGCTCCCAGCCCGTGCATCCCGAGGTAAGCATATAGTAAACGCCGTCCCGCTTCACCAGTGCCGGGGCTTCCCGGTACTGGCCGGGCCACAGCGTTTTGACATGTTCGTCAATCGCAAGATAATTACGGCTTAGCCTGTAAATATGCAGGTCGGCATTATCCCGAGCCGCCGAAATAAAATACGCCGTTCCGTCGTCGTCGGCGAACAAAGTGCAGTCCCTCGACATGTGGCCGACCGGATCGAAGCTTCCGTGGTATACATACGCCCCGTCAACGGTATCGCAGGTTGCGATGGCGCAGCGTGCGGCGGAATAATCTTTGCCGTTCTCCCAATGCATCCACATGACGTACTTGCCCGTCTGCTTATTGTAAATGACCTTCGGACGCTCGATGTTGGCGCCTCTGCCGGTCTCCGAATCGGTGATAAGCTCGGGAGCCGTACGCGTCTCGATCGGCCGAAACGGAGCATCCAGCGTCAGGACGTCTCCCCGAAACTCCCAATCGCTTAAATTAGCCGAACGGTAGCAGGATACCCGCTTGCTCCCTTCCCTGTTTTCACCGAACCAGTAAAAGTAACCATTTGTCCGCAGCATACCGCCACCGTGCGCATGGATCGGTTTGCCGGAAGTGTCGTGCCATAAAGAACCGTTCATGAAAGCCATACTGAATTCCTCCGATATTTGTTTATTTATTTCTTGCCAGCGCCGGCATCCACCTGCTTGATGTGATTTTGGATCGCCTCTTCCGCCGAGCGCAGCGCCGTATTCACATCCTGCTCGCCGCTCAAAAACTTGGCGACCTGCTCGTTCATGATTTTACCGGCGTCCGGATATTTGCTCGTTGCGGTATAGGCAGGAATGTAGCGGCCCTTGAATATCGCATCCAGGTGCTTCCCTTGCAGCGCCGGCATATCCGCACCCAGCTCGCGTTTAATCGCGCTATCTTTCAAAACCGATAATTTACCGGACGCCCGGGTCAGCTTCTTTTGAATTTCGTCCGAAGTTAACGTTTCGATGACCTTGAACGCTTCATCCTTATGCTTACTCTGCTTCGAGACGAAAATGACGTGCTCATCGACCATGCCGGCCTGATTCGGTTTGTCCGGATAGCTCGGGTACTGCGCAATATCCCAATTTAGACCTTTGGCCGCATCCGATTGCAGCAGATTAAAGTTGTTGCCGGTAGCGAACATGGCCAAATTGCGGTCCTTGATAAACTGGTTGCGCTGATGGACGTTCGGAACGGGCTCGTTGGATGGGATCGACTCGATGCTTTTCGCAAGCGTCAGCACTTGTTTCCACTGCTCGTTATTCAAGTTCGGCTTGCCGTCTTTCACGACCGGCAGCGCAAGCTGCAGTGCAAGTTTTCCGTAGCCGTCGGCCTCCAGTCCCCGGTAGCGGATGCCCTGATCCTCCCGGCTCACCCGTTTGGCCAGCTGAATCGTCTCCTCCCAGGTCATCCCGTCCTTCGGGTAGTCCACCCCGAATTTATCGAAAATATCTTTATTGTAATAAATGACGTTGAAATTCGAATCGTAGGGCAGAGCGACCAGACCGGCTTTATCGTAGCCCCGAATCGTATCCAGCGCAGTCGTTTCGAAACGGTTCAAGTCCAAATTATGCTTTTTAATGAGAGGCGTCTGATCCTCTACCAAATCCAGCTCCTGGTAGTCCGGGATGAGATTCACCCATGTTGCGATGATATCGGGAACCGTGCCGGCCGCAACCATTTCCTTGATATTTTCTCCCTTGAGCATTTCGACTTGAATGTGCGGGTATTTCTTTTGCAAAGGCTCGACAATGAGCGCTTTAAAATCGGCTTCGTTGATTTCGGACCATTTTTGTGCAAGCAGCAGCTTTACCGGCTCTTCCAGCTTTGAATTCACGGCAGGCTGATTTTGCCCGGAGCCGCTGTCATTCGTCCGGTTGGCGCCGCCGTTTGCGCATCCCGTTGCGAAACCCAAACTGAATATAGCTGCCGTCAATGCAGCAGTTAGACGTGTTTTCATTTGGCAGTCCCCCCTGCGATAATCAGGTTCATACGCTTTTTGTAAGCGTTTACTATTTCATTAAATCTATCGTATCATGTGCTTTTAGCGGGCCACAATTTATAAACGAATGCAAAAATTATCATTTTGCACACAAAAAAGGAGGCGCCTGAACGGCCCTCCGCTTTCGTAATAGGTTATATCGTTATGCCCGACCGGTATTGCGACGGCGTGATCCCGACATGCGTACGAAAAAACTTGCAAAAATACGCTGCCGACGAAAACGTCAATTCACCGGCGATCTCCTCGATCGACAAGGTTGTCTCCTGCAACAGCTTTTTGGCCTTTTCAATCCTTACCTTCGTCAAATAATGCTTCGGCGATACCCCGTATACTTCCTTGAAGCAGCCGGTAATATAGTTCCGGTGCACATTCAAACGCTCCGATAATCCGGAAATTTGCATGCTTTCCGAGCCTCCGTACGTTTCCAGCAAGTACGCCGTCTCCGTAGCGATCTGACGCTTGGAAAGCGAAGCGCCCCTGCCTGCCTCAACGTCCGTGCTGATGATCTTCTCCAGAATGAATGCGAGGAATTGAAGCATATTCGACTGCAGCATCATTTTCTGGGCGAAGGACATCTCTTTTCCCGATTGAAACAGTTCGATCAAACGGTCCATCCATTTTCGGATCTCGAGTTTAACGTCCGGCGGCTGTTCACTGCTCACAATCGGCTTGTGAAGCCGGCGAAACAGGGAATGAACCTCCCGGGGCTCGACGTCAAAATGGAAATTGAAATACCGGCTCTCCTCGTGAGCTTGCGGATAATGCAGCGTTCCCGAATTGATGAGTATAAAATCGCCTGCCGCAAGGCGGTACTCCACCCCGCTCACCCATTCGCTCATCGATCCCGATTCGCAATACAAGACCTCAAACAGTGGGTGCTTGTGGTTCGGATACACCCAGCCCTTTTCGGCATTGCGATACAGCACGCTCCAAATATGAAACGACGTAAAAAATCCCGGAAAGAAAAAATGGTCCCTAGGCGGCATCGTATCGTCCTCCTCACGGAAGCTTAAGCAAACCATCCTTTATTTATTCGTCATCCGTGTTCGGTTCCCTGCGTAAAACAACCGACGGACCTTGTTGTGCTTGCCTGTTAAAAATAGGAAGGCAGCAACCGGATACGACTACTTTACCTCCACGGTCACACCGCCGAAGTATCGCTCCCCCAAAAATACGGCGAGCCGCCAGTATCCTTTCTCAGGCAGCGTCATAGACGTTGGAATGCTGCCGTCCGCACCGTTCAATGCGGATACGGCGATTCCGTCCGCTTGAAACACGTCGATCCATTGATGGCTTCCTTTATGCAGCCCGATGATGCGAAGAGCGCCCTGCAGCTCCTCTTTCTTCCCCCAAAAGTGCCACATGTACTTATTCGGACGGCCTTTCATAAATCCCGGATCGATAAACCCAAGCTTTCCTTGCTCCCCGCGCATCGAATAGCTGCCGGATCGGAACAGCGGACTGGCCTCCCAGGATACGTCGGGCACATCGAAAACGACGTCGCCGATCTTCCGGTTGTCCAGATACACATCGAACCGCCAATGGCCGCCCACGGGAAGATGGAATGGCGAGCTGAAACGCGTAAAGTCGTCATAAGCCGCCGCTTTGTCCGCTAGCAACGTCTCCGGCAGCTCTGTTACGGTCAAGCCCGTTTCCTTATGATGCGCTTCAATCCGGATGGCGCTGTTCTTGACGCTTTCGAACGGCAAATACAGGTTCCATCCGCAGCCGTAAGGGCTTCCTGCCGCATAATCTCCACCCGGAAACACTTCGATCAACTTCTTGCCTTCACTCCAGACCGCATTATGGCCCTTCCACTCCGCGTCCTGCACCCATTGCCGAAACTGCGTACCCATCTCTTCCTTCGACCAGAAGCCAACGGCGAACACAGCAGCAGCCACCAGGAGCAATCCGAGCTTTACCGTCAACTTGCGGCCTCTACCCTTCAGTCGGTTGTTCGCCGCCCGCTCCTTCACCCGTTCCGCCAGCCTGACCTCGAATCCGCCACGCAGCCGAGGCGGCTCCTTGAGCGCCTTGTACCACGCCGGTCTGCTGTCTTCATGCATCGTGATCCTCTCCTTTCCGCAGCTTCTCCACTTTTGCCCTGGCGCGGTGCAGGCGCGACTTGACCGTTCCGCGGGATATGCCGAGCAGTTCGGCCATTTCCTGCTCCGAACAATCGTAGTGTGCATCCAAAATCAAAATCTCGCGGTATTTGGCGGGAAGCGACAGCACCATGTCCCAGATGCGTTCCGTCTGCAGCCGTTCCATCGCTGCTTGTTCCGCGGACCGTTCGTTCTCATTGGACCAAATCCGATCGACCAGCGTCACTTTCCGAAAAAAAGCGGTGCGCATATAGTTCAGCGAAGCGTGCCTGGCAATGCCGAGCAGCCATGTGCGGACGGAGGACTCTCCCCGGAACGAAGCCAGCTTGCGGTAAGCCTTCAAAAAAACGTCCTGGCTTATATCGTCCGCCGCATCCGTCCTTTTGGTCAAAAAGTACGCATAACGCCAAACGTCCTGGCCATATACCCGCATCATATCGTCAAGCACGGTCGCCGCATCATCACTGCGGGTCAAATGCTTCAAGTAATCCAGCTCCACAATCGCCTCACCTCTCTACTACATTAGAACCCGGTAGCCATCGGAAGGTTCCGTTTTTGACAAGAAAATGTTTGGGGCCGCTCGAAGCACCATGTCAGGCGAAAACAAAAAGAAACCTCCAACTCCACTCATAAAGTGGTTTCGGAGGTTTGGATTCGTTCCTGGTTCCATCGGATGCTGCCATTGGTGCCGTTTATTTATGACCCGCTCATTTCTTGGCTTGGCGATCGCTTCAAATAAGACGTCATGCCCCATTGCTGCAGCTTGGAAGCAGCGTACCTGCGAATCGTATCGGTCATCGCATACTGCTGATCCTTGCTTGGCTTCAACGTAATCGACAAAGAGAAATCTTCATGTCCCGCTATGTCCGAAACCGCTTCCGCGATCATCTTCCTTCGGTCCTCATGCCGGTCTCCGATGCGAAACAGCGCCGCTAGCGAGAACGTGAAATATTGAAAATAATATTCCTCATCGCTGTTGATAAACTCCGCATCTGTAGAGACGTTGGTGAACGAGGCACGGTCCCTCATCAGCGCGATGAGTTCGGGCACGATGTCCGTATCGGCCAGCTTGCCGAGTAAATAGATTGCGGCATAGCCCCGCACCTGATTGTACTTCCGGCTCGTTTGCGGTACGTAGCTGTCCCGCTCCCTGGCCATTTGCCGCAGCAAAGGCAGTGCGGCGCGATCCCCCAGCAGCGCGAGTGCAATGGCGCTGTTTCTGCGCAGATGATCATGGCCCGGATCGTTCAGCCATCGTGTCAAATCCGCGTGGATCCGATCTCCCAGCCGTTTGGCCGACCAGATCGCGATGCCCGGTTTGTCGCTTTCGAGCCCTATGCGGATCAACTCGCTATCCGTCAGCCAATGATGCGACGTATCGCCGCTCGGCACGACGCCGACGGGAGCACGGATACCGACATCGTTGCGTTCATCCAAGCAACCGGTTGCCCGAAGCAGTGAAGCCAGCTCCGGATAAGGCACGTTACGCAGCGGAACGCCGCGTTCGATCGATAAAGATGCGGCGATCCCTGCCGCCTCCCCGCATTTTTGCATATCGCGCTTCATCCGTACGCAGGTGGCCATATCATGATCGAGCGCAATGCAGCGGCCGGCGACAAGCAGGCCTTCGAACCCTTTGGGAATCATCGCTCCAAGCGGGATCGGGACGGAAAAGTTAATTCCCCACAAACTGGCCGCCACGATCCAATCCTGGTACGTTTCGCTTTCCAGCGCCACGTCTTTACTGTGGTTGTCGAGATTCGAATAAGCGTAAAATACGGGCTCCGCAGTCATTCCGTCTGCGAAAAAGTCGGCCAACCGCGCGTTGTATTCCCCATCGATGAAGCGGCCCTCTCGTATGCCCAGAAGCGGCGCTACGTAAATCAGCCGATCACCGGCCTCGTACCGTTCCTTCAAATGCGTCGAGCGGAGTGCCGAGTCGATTATCGCTGCGGATACGCTCTCTCCGTCCGTCGGGTCGACGTAGCCGGAGTCGATATAAAACTGATGCACGCCGGTATCGGTTGTCCGTTTGATCACATTGGAGAACGGCTGCCCCTTGCCGTCGGACGCTCTTCCGAATCGGAATGCGGCACCCGCCATCGTGCTCACTTCAGCGTCTCCGGTGCAGTCGATCACGACCGAAGCGCCCGCTTCCTCCATACCGTTCGCTCCGAACCAGCGCACGCCGGTCACTTTGTTTCCTTCCAGGAACACGCCGACCACGGTTGATTCATAGCGAATGGTGACTCCCGCTTCCACGGCATGGCGTTCCAGCACGTATTTTTTCAACTCGCCGTTGACTCCGCCGGTCCGCGTATAGCCTTTTTGCCCCAAGGCCGCCACTTCCTCGTCGAGCGTCTCGTACGCGCCTCCTTTGGATCCGAAGTAATAGCCTTGCACCGTACCTGCCGTACCGGTGCCGCCCATGCAGTTCAATCGCTCCAGACCGAGCACTTTGTGTCCGCGCTGCGCCGCCGATATGGCTGCAAGGGCGCCTGCCGTGCCGAGCCCGACGACGATGATATCGTACATTACCGCAAACGGCATATCCGGCTGTTCCCGCTGCACGACGTTTTGATCAAGCCGATAAGATTGTTTCATGCAGATGACATCCTTTCGAGTATCCGGCGTCGAAAGCTTGCAGCCCGTTGGCCCAGTTCGAAGAAGGGAACCACGACCAGTCCGGCCCAACGCTTCGCTCGCGGCCGGCGGTGCGAATCGCAAACGCATCCGCCACGGCGGCGAGCGTCCACGGCGCGAACGCTTCGTATCGCTGCTCCCAATACCGGTGCAGCTCCGTTCTTGCCTCCGTCCAGCCGTCCGACGGATGAAGCGATAGCTCCAGGATCAGCTCGCCCGGCATGAGTCCCTTGACGAAGCGAACGCGCTTCTCATCGCCGGGAGGGAGCGAAGGAACGGGAGCGGGCGTTTGGCTGTGCAGCATGGCATGAATGCTTTTGGATTCAATCGAAACGGGATGCGATGAATCCGATAAGCAGGTCGATGTCGTATCGATGAGATGGTCGACGGTGACCTGCTGCAGCCCGGAAGCGTTGAACAGCGTGACGTCGTACCCCTTCTTGCTTACCTTCACGTCTACGATTTCGGTCATCATCGTCGCCTGAAGCCCGAGCTTGCGAATCCGGTGGAACAAGACCGGAGCCATGGCGGGAAGATGGACGCCGCCGTTCTCCGAAAGCAAATTGCGGCTCGCAAGCTCCGTGCGCAGATCTTTGGCGGCGGTCGAGTGCAGCGGATTTGCCGCCCAAGACTCGCCGCTATGATACGCCGCGATAAATTCATGCCCGACCAGCGCCGAGCGTTCCGCGACCAGCGCGCGATCCTTCAAAGCGGCTGCGATGCCCAGCCCGGCAAAGGTCGCTCCGTATACAAGGACGGGGTAATGCGATTGAAGCATGGCAACTCCTTCTTTCCGCTATTTTTTTGTCGCGATTCATGACTTTACATTTTACATGTTCCGGTATTCTCTCGGCGGGACGCCGATTTCATGGGAGAACACCTTGGCGAAGTAGAGAGGGTCCCGAAACCCGACTTCCCGGGCCACGTCGGCGATCGTCAAATGCTTTTGCCGGAGCAGCAGCTTCGCTTTGTCCAAGCGGATTTTCGTAATATATTGCACGGGAGAATAGCCGGTGTGCTTCTTGAACATGACGGAAAAATAGCTGGTCGACAAAGAAGCTTTTCGCGCCAACGTTTCGCGTTCCAGCGGCTCATGATAATGGTTGCGAATGTAGTCTTTGCATTTCAGGATCGATTGCGCCATGAGGTTGTGCTCCTCCTGCAGCTGCTGTTTTTCGCTGACCCGCTGAAGAATGTTCATGAAAGCGAGCTTCGTTCCCCACTCGTAGCCCGGCTGCTTGCTGTGCCACAAGCTGTGCAAACGCTGCATCTCGCCAAGCATCGTCTCCTTGTCCGGCATCGGAACGACGTAGTCGAAAGGAAGCACCCGGTCATCCGGTTCAACGCTGCGAATTTGCATGCCTTCCCATTCGATGAACTTGTAATCCATTCTGACGGTAAAGTAGCAAAGCGGCTGCTCCGGCGAGCTGTCGATCAGCAGGCTCTGATTCATCGGGAAATGAAAAACGCATCCGGCGCTTAGAGGATAGCTCACTCCGCCCAACTCCATCATGCCTTTGCCTTCATACGCGTACAGAAAGCTTCGAATGTGCGTAGAAGGACTGCGGATCACATGACCGACCGACCCGGAGTAAGTGCGGTCCCTTTGCAATACATCGATAATACGCAAATGAATCCGGTCGAAAAAGGCATGCTGCAACGGACGTCCCCCCCTATGCGGAACTGGAAAATATAAAATTTTAATCGATCCTTAATTCAATTATAGAAGCTGCTTTGACATAGTAAATGGAGGATGAGTTAAATCATATGGAATAAAAGTTGAATGTTCAAAGCGATGCGGCAAGCTTGCGCAAGCCGTCCGATACGGAAATAGGTTCGATCAATTTTCCATAAGGTTCGATCTTTTTTCTATTTACGCCGCTGCAGGTCATCCGCAATACTTGGGGAAGAGGCACATGTGAGCCGATTGGATTCTATGATTCGATTAAAGAGGGGGATTGTATGATCAATAAAATAAAGCAAAGACATGGCACAGCTAAAGGCCGTATTATACGAATGATCGCTGCGGCCGCAGTGGCAGCGATGCTTCCTGCATGCGCTAACACTTCCGGAAAAGCGTATTCTTCGAAAGAAACCGATTTGGCAGCTCCAGCGGAGCTTGTGTTTTATGCGGCGAGCACTTCGATGACGCCGGAGCTGTTCGAGGAGAAGATCGCGGGGCCGGTGCGGACGAAATATCCGCAATATACGCTGAAGTATATTCCGCCGGGAACGGATCTAACCGGGCTCATTACGGCCGGCACAGTTCCAGACATCCTGTGGCTGTCGCTTTCCGAGATGCGCAAACATGTGCTGCAGCTCAAATTGCAATACGACTTGACCGAACTCATCACGAAAAACAAGTACGATTTGAGCCGGTTCGATCCGTCCGCCGTTCAAACGATCCGCAACGTTTCCGGGGACGGCAAAATATTCGGTCTGCCGGATTCGTTCAACCCGATGGTACTGTTTTACAACAAAGACGTCTTCGACCGGTTCGGCGTTCCTTACCCGACGAACGGAATGACTTGGGACGGCGCGTATGAGCTGGCACGGAAGCTGACTAGAACGGATAGCGGCGTATCGTACCGCGGGATGGGCATGTTTTACCGGCTTGTATTTAACGGGAACCAGCTGTCCTTGCCGCTGATCGACGCTTCGACCGCCAAGCCGCTCGCTGCCGCTACTCCGAATTGGAAGCGTTTACTCGACAGTACGAAGCGATTTTATGAGATCGAGGGCAATATGGCGGGCTTTAAGCAGGGCAGCGACGGCAATTCGGAGCTGAACTCGTTCCTGACGGAACGAAATATCGCCATGATCGTTTCCCCGTTGTCCTCCTACAACCGCGAAGGATTTCAAAAGCTGAACTGGGATATGACTGCTGCGCCGACATTTGCCGATCTGCCGAAGGTCGGCTTTCAATCCGAACCGCGCGTCTACTTCATCACGGGAGGGAAGCATAAGGAACAAGCGTTCCAATCGGTTACCCACCTGCTCTCCGACGAAGTACAGATCAAGAACAACAAAGAAGGACAGCTGACCAGCTTGAAAAACGAGGAAGTCCGTAAAACGTTCGGCCAGCAAACCCCGGCGCTTGCCGGAAAAAATACGGGAGCGGTATACTTCAACCAGTTTGCGCCTACGCCGGCATTCAACCCGAATTTCTCCACCGATCCGGCCACGATATTGGCGAAGGAATTTGGCGACGTCATTATCGGCAAGCAGGATGTCAATTCGGCTTTGCGCAACACGGACGAGAAAATCGCCAAGGCGATAGAGGAGGAGAAAGCAGCGGCCAAATAGCGTCGCAATCCGTCATGCAGCATACGAACGGCCGGCCTCCCCCGTTATCAGGGAAGGCCGGCCGTTCGCGTTTTGACTTTATCGTCCTTGTTCGTTCGGCTATACCGTAAACTTGCTCACGCCCGCTTTGACTTTGTCGGCCGTACTCTTCAACCCTCGGGCCGATGCGGCCATCGCGTCCATCGTTCCCAACTGCTGTTCTACGGATGCGGCGACTTCCTGGCTGCTGCCCGACGACTGCTCCGATATGCGCGCGAGCTCTTCCATTGTGGCGGAAATTTCCTCCGAGCTCGCGGACAATTGTTCGGTCGCAGCGGAAATTTCCTGGACCTGCGCCGTGATGCTTTGCATCGATTCGGCGATCCGGTCAAACCCTTCGTGCGCCTTTCTTACGATCTCGGCGCCGCTGGTCGCTTCCTCCGCGCCGGAGCTCATGCTTTGAGCGATCTCGCGCGTGTCCTCATTAATGGCATGAATCAGCTGGGCAATGTTCTCCGAAGAGATTCTGGACTGTTCCGCCAGTTTCCGGATTTCACCGGCGACGACGGCAAATCCGCGCCCCTGCTCCCCGGCGCGTGCCGCTTCGATCGAAGCGTTCAACGCGAGCAAATTCGTTTGGTTGGCAATATCGGTAATGACGCCGACAATGCCGGTAATATCGGCCGAACGCTCCAGCAACCGCTCCAGCTGTTGAACGGCTGCCTGTACGCTCTCGTTAATGCGCTCCATCTGCTCCACCGTGCCTGCCATCAGCTTCTGGTTGGCCCCCGTTTCAGCGGAAACGGAGAAGACGTATTCGGTTACGTCGCCCGCGGATTCGGCGATCCGCTGCACGCCTGCGGTCATTTCCCCGACCGCCCGTTTCGTTTCCTCGGTGCTCTGCATTTGTGCTTCCGACCCTGCCGCAACCTCCTGCACCGATCTTGCAATCTCCTTGGCGGACGTCAAGCTTTGGCCGGCCCCCTCATACATCGATTGCGACGCGGAGACAACCTCTTTCGTCGAGTCCGCAACGTCCCGGAGCAGCGCGGATACGTTCGCCAGCATCGTATTAAAGTTTTGCTTCAAGCGTCCGAATTCATCCTTCCGCGTAACCTTCATCTGGAAGGAGAAATCGCCGTTGGCCGCGCGATTCGTTGCGATCGTCAGCTCTTTGAACGGAACGAGTTCTCTCGTAATAATAAGCCAGATCAGACAGGAGAAAACGACTCCTAAAATAACGGCCGTAATAATTGAATGAACGACTTCCTTATTCAATTGCTTCTGCACATCGCCAAAATTGAAATCAAGTCCGAAGATGGCGATCACATTCCCTTTGTCATCGGTGATCTTGGACAAAGAGCTGATGTACGTGCCGTTGGCGTCCGTATAGCTGTCCGTCAAAACCAATTCGGTTTGATTGAGCTCTTCGACCCCCTTTTTAAACACATCGGTAAGTTCGTATTTGCTCATCGGCGGAAGCACCTTTTCTAATGAAGCCCCGGTACCGACGACCTGCAAAAATTCCTTACCTCCCTCTGTCACGACATCGGGGTATAAAACATAGGCGTTATCCACGAGATCTTTCTCGGACATCGAACTGAGAACGCTTGATAGCGTCTTGAGACCTTCATCGTTTTTCATGTCACCGCCTGCCTTTTGTTTCGCTATGGCTCCGGTGATGAACGCCTTTACCAAATTGGTCGTGACCGCATCCGTTTCATGAATCGTCTTAATGTTTTGAAGGTACAATCCGCGCACGGACTGGTAAGACAAATAAGCGGATACGGCTGAAAAAACAAGCAGAATGGCAAAAAGCGTGAGTGTCAGCTTGCGTGAGACACTTCCGGTGATGGCAGTGAACATAATACAATCCCCCCGATGTTGTGTAAACCGACGACTCCTGCAAAATCGCAATGATTTTTGTCGATTTATGTCGTTTTAAAAGAAATTTTATCGCCTTTTGTAGAATTATGTAATATATATCGGTTGCATTATCTATTAAATTTAGTGGTAATCATCCGATTGGCTAACTTTTTTAGTCGGAATATCGGCTTCCGCCGCCGGTATGATCTCCGTGCATTTGCCGGGGGCTACCAACTTTTGTAGAATGGAATCAACGACGAATAGGAGGGGAAACAGGCTATGAAATATCGCAGACTCGGTAAAACCAATTTGAAAGTTTCCGTCATCGGCGTAGGAACGTGGCAATTCGGCGGTGAATGGGGCAAGACGTTTACCCAGGCCGAAGCGGACGCCATATTGGATCAGGCGAAGGAAAGCGGCATCAATCTGATCGATACCGCGGAATGCTACGGCGATCATACATCCGAATCGCTAATCGGCGATTATATTTCCCGCGGACGACGCGAAGATTGGGTCATCGCCACCAAATTCGGCCATCACTTTCACGGGCATCAAAACCGGACGCCGCATTATTCGGCCCGAGAGGTGCTCGCGCAGTTAGAGGCATCGCTTCAGTCACTGCGGACCGACTACATCGACGTGTACCAGTTTCACTCGGGACCGGACGAGGCATTCGATCAAGACGAGCTGTGGACGATGCTGGACAAGCAGGTGCAGGCCGGTAAAATCCGCCATCTCGGCACCTCGATCGGCAGCAACGATAATTTGCATCAGACGGATACCTCCGAAAAAGTCGGCTCGCAGGTCATCCAGGTGGTGTACAACCGGCTCGACCGCAAGCCGGAAGAGCGGGTGTTCCCTTCCTGCGAGCGGCAGGATTTGGGCGTTCTTGCGCGCGTGCCGCTGGCCAGCGGCTACTTGAGCGGTAAATACAAACCTGGCGCGACGTTTAGCGACAACGATGTAAGGCAGCGCCACGACCCGCAGCAGACGCTTGCCAAGCTGCAGGAGGTCGAGCGCATCCGTGAACGGGAAGTGCCGGAAGGCATGGATATGGCGACGTGGGCGCTCGCCTGGTGCCTGAAGCATCCGGCCGTTACCGCCGTCATTCCCGGCTGCAAAAGTCCGGAGCAAGTGATCTCGAACGCAGCGGCCGCGAACTATGTGGGCGACGGCCATCCGCAAAATTGGAATAAGGCAAACGCCGAGGAAGCATAAAAATCCATGTTTTTCGATTAGACCGTCCATGGGAATCGGTTTGTCCCCGCGGTAGACTAATGACAATACATTAGAAATCTACCCGCGAAAGGTTTTGAGACGTAATGAAGCTGTCGACCCGAATCTATCTGGATGCCGCACTGCAAAATATTAAGAGCGTCAGCTTTTTTACGTTTCTGCAAGTGTTGATTGCAAGACTGGGCGCAAGCAACTTTGAAATTGCGCTGTCGAATTCGCTGCCGCCTCTGTTCTGCGCGCTGTCTCTCGCGTTTCTGACGCGACAGCTGCCCGTGACCAGAGGCGTTTTTTTGACCAGCGGCTACGTTCGTCAATTTGCCTTTTTATCGATGGCGCTGTCGGTGCTTTTGCCGAACCCGATTCCATATCTGCTGTTCTTCTGGTCCATTAATGCGGTGGCCGTCATGGTCAACGGCGCCCAGCAGCCCGCGATTATGCGCCGGTGGGTCGAGCCGCGCGAGTTTCCGAAAATATTCAGCAACAACAAAATGATCGGCATCATTATCGTGACGATCGGCAGCTTCGGGATCGGCCAATATTTAGACGCCTATAACCATATATTCCCGATGAATTACGTCATCTCCATGCTCGTCGGCTGCATCGCAACGTTCGCCGGCATGTCGCTGATCGCCGAACTCGCGCCGCGCGAAAAGTACAAATTCCGTCTGGCGCTCGTACGGCCCTTTCAGGAATGCGACCGCAAGACGTGGTGGATGGGACTGAACAACGTAGGCATCGCCATGGCTGCGCCTCTGTTCATTATTTACCATGTCAAAGTGCTGAATTTGAGCAATTCGCAGATCGCCTATTTTGTCGTCACGGCGGGCATTGTGTCCACCTTGCTGCTCCCGCTCGCCAGACGCTGGATGGAGCGGTTCGGCCTCATGAAAGTGTACGGCGCGGCCGTCATCGGAATGGCGCTCTCGGTGCTGCCCTACGGCTTCATCGACAGCTTCTGGGCGATTCTTGCCCTGCAAGGCTGGATCGGCGTCTGTCTTGCCGTGCATGAAGTCGTATCGCAATCGATCATGATGAATGAAGCCGGCAGGCATAACAAAGAAATGGCGTATTTCTCCGACTTTCAGCTCGTCATGAATGCAGGCAACGCCGTCGGCGCCTTGATCGCAGGCTTCTTGACCGCCGTCCTGCCGCTATGGGGATGCTTTATCGTCATCGCCATCACGCGGCTGCTCTTTTACATGTGCTACCGCGGGGCCAAAGAGGTGAAAAGCCAAGACGCCGTATCCTCGTCGCAGCAAACGACTCGAACTCAGATGTAGCAGCGGCGCCGGGAATCCGGCACAAACATAAAACAGGAGCGTTTCTTATCCCTCACGGGGAAGGAAACGCTCCTGTTCGTATGTTGACCTGCTTTGGATAGCCGGTGTGCCTACAAAGCCGACGCCAATCGGTCGCCGCGCTGCCGGCTCCTTACGCGGAAATCCGCTCCAGCAAGCCGGGTATTTCTTCCGCCGGAAGCGGTTTGCTGTAAATATATCCTTGAATTTCTTTGCAGTCGGCGTGGATCAAGAAGTCGAGCTGCTCCTCCGTCTCCACGCCTTCGGCAATGACATGCAGTTTCAGACTTCGGGCCATCGCCATAATCGCCTGTACGATCGCCGCATCGTCGGGGCTTACCGTGATGTCCCGCACGAATTGCTGGGCGATCTTCAGCTTGTCGATCGGAAATTTCTTTAAGTAGTGTAGGGAAGAATAGCCTGTCCCAAAATCGTCCATCGCAATATGCACGCCGAGATTGCGGAGCGATTGCAGCTTGTGGATCACCTGATCCACATGATTCATCGCGACGCCTTCCGTAATCTCAAGCTCGAGGTATTTCGGCTCCAGCCCGCTCTCGTTCAGTGCGTCCAGCACCTCTTGCACAAAGTCGTGCTGGTAAAATTGAACGGGCGAAATGTTCACCGCCATTTTAAGCGGGGGGTAGCCTTGAAGCTGCCATGCTTTGTTTTGCATGCAGGCTTTGCGCAAAATCCACTTCCCCAGCGGAATGATCAGCCCCGTCTCTTCCGCCAGCGGGATGAATTCCGCCGGCGAGATGAACCCGATGCGCGGATGCGCCCAACGAATCAGTGCCTCCATACCGATGACGCGCCCGGCGGTCATATCGACCTGCGGCTGGTAATAGAGCATCAATTCGTTTTGCTCCATCGCTTTGTTGAGCCACTCTTCCATGACCAGCTTTTGAATGACGCTGTCGTTCATTTCCGCCGCAAAAAACGCGAAGCCGTTCTTGCCTTCATCCTTCGCCCGGTACATGGCCGTGTCCGCGTTCTTCATAAGCGTAACGGCATCGCCGCCGTCAAAGGGATAGATCGAGATGCCGACGCTGCAGCCGACCCGCACCTCGTGACCGTCGATCACAAACGGTCTGGACATCTGGTCGATGATGCTCTTGACCATCCGCTCCGTCTCCTGCCGGTCCGCGACGTCCTTCAACATCACCGTAAATTCCCCGCCGCTCGGCCGGGATACCCGGTCGCCGGGACGCAGCCCCGCCTTCAGCCGGTCCGCAGCTTCGATCAGCAGCAGGTCGCCAAACGCGTGGCCGAACGTATCGTTCACGTTCTTAAACCGATCGAGCGCGATGAACAGCACGGCAAACATGCACTTGGAGGCTTTCGACCCGCGAATGGACAAGCTTAACGATTTCTGAAACATTTGACGGTTCGGCAGACCGGTCAGCACGTCGTGATATGCCATGTACGTAAGCTGGCGCTCCGTAAATTCGCGGTGGCGAATATCCACGATGACAAAATAAAGCAGCGGCACCAGCAGCGCCGCCGTTCCGGCCCAACTCAGAAGCTCGCCGGACCAGTTCGTCGGCAGACGAAGTACCAGGCGGACGCCGTACTCCAGCAGCTCCAGCCCGGAAATCAACGCCAAAACTTGTCCGATGACTTTGGCCGGTTTTCCGTTTCGCCTCATAAAAACAATGTACAGCAGGGGGACCGATAGCAAGACGATCATCGACGTGCTGATATATTCCGCAGCATCGTTGCGGTAGCCGAACGCTTCCCTTGCAGTAAGCATGAACATTTCCACACCGGCCAAAACCGACCATAACCGCAGCTCGGAAACATGCTGTAAAATCTTGGCCTGTACATAACGTCCGCGAGTCGAAGCCGTTCCTGCGGAAACCTTCTTGTTCACCATGATGCTCCTCTGCTTCCTGTATAAGGTGTTAGCTTTATTGTAAAACGGAGGAACCAAATGTACAAGAAAAATGTGGTTATTTAGGCCTATATTTCATGACCGATAATGACGGTCCCCCGGGACTATACATCAGATGCCGCTTAGTACACGCGTATGGTCTTTTCGTAGACGGTCTCGTCGTCGGCGGAGTTCATGACCCGAATCTCCAAATTCCAATAGCCGGGATACGGGATATAGGGGCCGCGTGCTTTGTAGCTATATTTTTTCATCCCGTACGATTCGTCGAAGCTTTGATCCTCAAACGGTTCCAGCGGCACCTCGATCGGCGCGATGTCCGCGCTCTTCTGTTCCTGCAATTTATAAATGATTTGCTTCGGTTTCCCGAGTGAATCCGGGAGCCATACTTTGACCGTAAAATCGTTTACGCCGGGGGCCGCGGGACTGATCTGCGCCGTCATATGAATTTTTTCTCCCATGACATGCCAATTCAAAGGCTCGTTGGCCGGGAGCGGCGTCAAGTAGGTGAATATGCCTACGATCGCAACGATTAGCGTCATCAGTACTGCATCCGTCCGGACAAGCAAGCCGACCGATGCTTCCTTCCTGCGCCGGTAACCAAGCCGAATGAGCGTCGCGGTAATGACGACAAGCAGCACAAGCCCCGACTTGACCAGCAAATATTTGCCCCATGCGGTTTCCGTAATATAAGCGATATCCGGAAGGAATATAAATACGGACATGACGCCGGACACGATCAGCAGCAACATAGCGAGCAGCGCAGCCAGCGAAAACGAGCCGTACAACCGTTTTGCTTCTTCCCTTGCGCTTGACCACAATACGAGCATGAACAGCAAACCGCCGACCCATACGGAAGCTGCAGCCAAGTGAAGCCAGTCAAGCAAAATCGTCTCGCTCTTCGGCTCAAAGGCGGCGGCGTGGCCGAGGAAACTTTTCGCTCCCCATACAAGCGCAACCCATGCATAATCCAGCAAGGCGCTGCGATACAGCATCACGAAAGACAGCAGGGCGAGCAACAAGCCTCCGATCCAGGCATAGCCGATTCCGGTCGCCGTGAACAGCCGCAGCAGTTCCTGGGCCCCGCCGTCGCCGACAAGCTGCCACAGATGAGCCCACATGAACAAAATATAAACGATCAAATAAGATTGCTGAATGCGTTCGCCCCAAAGCCTCAGCCTTGCGCGTACCGGCTCCGCTGTTCCGCTGCCGAACCATCGCATCCATAGCAGCCATCCCGTAAAAGCGAGCATTGTCATATAAAAAGCGATGCGCGAAGCGAACCGCAGCCCGTCTCCCAGCGTAAACCGGTCAATCAGACCGCCATGTCCTTGCAGGTGGCCCGTCTGCGGTGCGGTTCCCCCGGAGATGTTGTCGAGGCTTTGTCCTACCGCAAACAGGTAGGTGCCGTCCACCGGATGCCCGTCCGCCGAAATTACATGGTACGTTACAAGGTACGTGCCTTTCTCCAGCTTCGGCAGATCCAGCGAAAGAACGGTCTTCGATGCGTTCATGACCGCGCTGCGGTCCGTCACTTTGCGTTTCTCGGCATCGAATACACGCAAATAATACAGCCCTTCTTCCAGACGTTCATTGAAGGTCAGCGTGACTTTTTCCGGCGACTGCGTCAAAGACGAGTTAGCGGCGGGAGCCGATTCAATGAGGCTTGCGTGAGCGCTTGCTTCGCGGGCGCCAAGGACGGCAAACAGCATGCTTATCAAAAAAACAAAAATAAAAGTACCTGTGGAAAGACGGTACAAAGAAGCCCCTCCAGGCAGGAGCCCCAGCCTTCTGATGCGGTGCAGCAATTTCATAAACCTCCTAGTCATCACGTCCGACGAAAAACAGCCGGCTAACAGGAAGAAAAATATAACCATCTGAGCTAATCTCCTGCTAATCGACAAGATTCGATCAACTTACTCCTGCGAGAGCCGCTTCCGGCCGATAAACCCGTCGTCCAGCCCGTGATAATACTCGATTCGTTCTTCCCCGAGCTTCCAGCATAATAGCACTTCGATCCCGTCGATCATCGCAGGAAAGTCAACCAAACCGGTATCGAGGTCTTTGAGCTGAGCCCCCTTCATCTGCAAGCTGCGGAAACCGGCATCGGCCTCAAGCTGCATCATTTCCAGCTCGCACTCGATGGAAAAGAAAGGGTCCTCGCCTTCCGGCTTGCCGTACTTGCGAACATGCGCCTTTAGCGCCTGCAGTTGAGCAAACTTCACTTCAAGGCGCCTGCTTATGCTTTGCAGCCTGTCGAGATCGAGGATAACGGCGGGCAGCAATGCGTTCGCCTCTTCCGGTGTAAAATATTTTTTCACGGTTCTCCCTCCATGGCCTAAGAACAATTGTTAATCCAAACGACATAGCTTGTTGCATTCTGCAGTCCATCAATCCAATGACATGGCTCTTGTGCAGCATGATCGCAAACGACTTGCGTTCCTCTGTTCGGGCTGTTTTAAAGCGCTCATGCCGCAGCTTTCTATAATGTAGCATATTTTGGACGTACGAACCAAACCCGCGGGTCCCCCTTCTCCGGGCGACTCTATTTTCCTCCCATTGTCGAAAAAAATTAATAGATTGACAGATGAAGAGCCGATAGGTAAAATTCATTTTAGCACTCACAAAAACTACATATTGTAGATTGAGGTATCTTTCACCACGATATGTTGTGGAAGATTGAAAAGGGAAGCCGGTTTGATTCCGGAGCGGTCCCGCCACTGTAACGAAGAGGCTTTCGGCAAATTTCGCCACTGATCCGCACGGATCGGGAAGGCCGCCGCGAGCGCTGTACTTCGAAGCCAGGATACCTGCCTTTGTCTACGGCACGCAAGCCCCTACGGCAGATAGGGATGTGTCGCAAGAACAACGCTTTATTTCAGCATGCATCTGCCTTGGGACGGCGGAGCATGTTTTTCATTTTTTTAGTGCATATATGCTAAGGAGTGAACGCGCATGATTATTGTAAAAAGAGACGGCACGAAGGAAGAACTCGTGTTTTCCAAAATGAAAAAAGTGATCGATTTCGCCTGCGAATCGTACCCGGAGTGCGATCCGCTGGAGCTGGAGACGGCGCTGCTGCCCTTGTTCCGCAACGGAATTTCGACCCAAGAAATTCAGCGTCTGTTAATCCAGGTCGCCGTAGAGAAAACGAGCGTCGAGCAGCCGAACTGGCAATACGTCGCAGCCAAACTTCTCACTTACGATCTATATAAAGAAGCCCGTCTGAACCGCAAATACGGTCATTTCGGTTACGGCGACCTGTACTCTTTAATTACATACTTGACCGATGCGGGACGGTACGGCGCTTACATACTGGAGCATTACAGCCGCGATGAAATTATGGAGCTCGGCAATTACATCAAACCGGAACGCGACTACCTGCTGAACTACATCGGATTGAAGACGCTCGCCGACCGCTATTTGATCAAAGGGCTGGACAAGGAAGTACTGGAACTGCCGCAGGAGCTGTTCATGGGCGTAGCGATGCATTTGGCCATGAAAGAAGCGGACAAGCTGCGTTGGGCCAAACAATTCTACGATGTGCTGAGCCAGCTGGAGATGACGGTCGCTACACCGACGCTCGCCAATGCGCGCAAGCCGCTGCATCAGTTGTCCAGCTGCTTCATCGATACGGTGCCGGACAACCTGTGGGGCATTTACAATGTCGATCAAAGCTTCGCCCAAGTATCCAAGCATGGCGGCGGCATGGGCATTTATGTCGGCAAAGTGCGCAGCCGGGGCTCCAACATCCGCGGATACAAAGGCGTCGCAGGCGGTGTCGTCCCGTGGATCAAAAACTACAATAATACGGCGGTCGCCGTCGACCAGCTGGGCGTACGTTCCGGCGCCGTCGCGGTATACCTGGACGTATGGCACAAAGATATTCTCGACTTCCTGAACCTGCGGACGAACAACGGCGACGATCGGATGAAGGCGCATGATATATTCCCGGGCGTGTGCATTCCCGACCTGTTCATGAAAACCGTCGAAGAACGCGGCAGCTGGTACTTGCTGGACCCGCACGAGGTACGCAAAGCAAAAGGGTATTCCATCGAGGATTCGTGGGGCGATGAATGGGAAAGCCGCTACTTGGATTGCGTGAACGACGACAGCATTTCCAAGGAAGAAGTGCCGGCCATCGATATTATGAAGCGCATCCTGACGAGCTCTTTCGAGACCGGAACGCCGTTCGTCTTCTTCCGCGATACGGTAAACCGCGCCAACCCGAACAAACATAAAGGCATGATCTACTGCTCCAACCTGTGCACCGAAATTTGCCAAAACATGAGCCCGACCGAACTGATCCAAACCCAGCATGAAGACGGGATCATCACATCGCAAGTGAAAAGCGGCGACTTCGTCGTCTGCAACCTGTCGTCGACCAACCTGGGACGCGTCTATACGAAAGAAGACGTCGAGCGCGTCGTCACGACGCAAATGCGGATGATGGACAACGTCATCGACCTGAACTACTATCCGATTCCGCAGGCGGAAATTACAAATAAAAAATACCGTGCCGTCGGCCTCGGCTCCAGCGGTTACCACCAAATGCTGGCGCAGCTCCAAATTCAGTGGGAATCCGACGAGCATCTTGCCAAAGCGGACGAAATTTACGAGTGGATGAACTTCTACGCGATCAAGGCATCGATGGAAATCGCCAAAGAAAAAGGCGCCTATCCTGCCTTCGAGGGCAGCGAATGGCAAAGCGGCGCGTATTTCGAAGATCGCGGCTACGACAGCCCCGAGTGGCAGGAGCTTCAAGAGCAAGTAGCCAAGCACGGAGTGCGCAACGGCTGGATGTTCGCCGTCGCGCCCACCGCGTCCACTTCGCTCATCGCCGGTTCCACCGCGGGCATCGATCCGATCTTCAACAAGTTTTTCGTCGAGGAGAAGAAAAATGCGGTCATCCCGCAAACCGCGCCGAACTTGAACGCCGAGACGATGTGGTTCTACAAGGAAGCGCACCGGATCGACCAGCTCTGGAGCATCCGCGCCGCCGGTGTCCGGCAGCGCCACATCGACCAGTCGCAATCGTTCAATCTATATATCACGCCGGAGATGTCCGCGCGCGAATTCCTCGAGCTCTACATGGCGGCCTGGAAAAACGGCCTGAAAACCGTCTACTACTGCCGCAACAAGAGCCTCGAAATCGAAGATTGCGTCAGCTGCAGCGCTTAATGCGCATGGGCGGGGTGGAAAACAGCGAAGCGCATTTTCCTTCCCCCGCCCGCTCACGCTTTTGCACTAATTGCGCGGGGGCTCCCGCAGTTGCACGATGCCGCCGGGCAGGAGGGAAACAGCGAAGCGCATTTCCCCCCTCTGCCCGCTTACGTTTTTGCACCACGTGCGGACGGCGGAAACAGCGAAGCGCATTTCCGCCTACCGCGCGCGAGGGGCTTGCGCAGTAAAGCGTGCAGCAGAGGTTCCTTGGCAAAAGCCTAGGAACCTCTGCTGCGAAAGCGCGCCCCCGCACCAACGCTACGCCAAAACTGCACCAACCTGCCGGCTTTCCGCCGCACCAACGTATAGCGTGCCTGAAGCGCCGTTTGCCCTACAGGGCAAACGCGCTTCAGGCCGACGCGAGCCACAAGCACACAAGTACCACTCTCCGCCGAGCGGGGGTCCGGGGGGCAGCCGCCCTCTGGGGTCCCCCTCGGGAGGGGGATTTAGGGGGAGCGAAAAAACCATGGAACTGCAAAAGAAAAAACTGTTCAACGAAAACGGCGACCGGGATTGGGGCAAGCGCCGCATGATCGGCGGCAATACGACGAATCTGATCGAGCTGAATAACGTGAAGTACGACTGGGCGACCAAAATGTACCGCACGATGATGAACAACTTCTGGATTCCGGAAGAAATTCCGCTGGCCCAGGACGCGAAGGATTACAAATTCCTTTCGCCGATCGAGCGGCAAAGCTACGATAAAATCATCTCGTTTCTGATCTTCCTCGACTCGCTGCAAACGGCCAACCTGCCGAACATCAACGAGTACATTACGGCACCGGAGGTTAACCTGTGCTTGACCGTGCAGACGTTCCAGGAAGCGGTGCACAGCCAAAGCTACTCTTACATCCTCGACAGCGTATGCTCCGCGGAGGTGCGCGACGAAATTTACAACCAATGGCGCGAGGACAAGCATCTGCTTCGCCGCAACCGGTTCATTACCGATCTGTATGAACGGTTCATCGAAGACCCGTCGACCGCGAATTTGATGCGCACGATTATGGCGAATTACATTTTGGAAGGCATCTACTTCTATAGCGGTTTCAGCTTCTTCTACGCGCTCGGCCGTCAAGGAAAAATGCTCGGCACCGTCTCGGAAATCAAATACATTCAGCGTGACGAATTGACGCATCTCGCATTGTTCCAAAACATTTTCCGCGAAATCCGCAAGGAAAATCCGGAAATATTCACCGACGAGCTGATCGAGGAGCTTCGCGGCATGATGCGTACCGCCGTTCAGCACGAAATCGAATGGGGACAATACATTACCGACAACAACATTCACGGTCTCAGCAACGACATCATTGACCAATATATCAAGTACCTCTCCAACGAGCGGTTGAAAAAGCTGGGCCTGGAAATATTATATCCCGAAATCATCGACCATCCGATGAAATGGGTGGAGAGCTTCAGCAATATGAACAGCATGAAAACCGACTTCTTCGAGCAAAAAGTGACCAACTACAGCAAATCGTCCAATTTGAACTGGGACGACCTGTAAGCCCGTACCTCAGGGCCGATCCTCGAGCGATGCTCAGCGGGTCGGTCCTTTGTTTTTCGCTGTCGCGGAGGCTCGCATCACATTCCGAGCAGGCTCGTCGCCCGGAGGTTGAACCACACGAAAATTATTTACCTTTGTTCGAATAAAATGAAAATAATCTCTTTATAATCAAGTCATATCTATCAAATTATATATAAATTTATGGTACATTTTGGTTCTACCTGCTTATCGACAGCTTTTTATAAACTATGATATGATGAAATTCTTGATAAAGTGGTAACGCACTAAAGCAACATGACACACATTCAGGTAAAGGTGGTTTTTTTACGTTATGAAACGCATCGCAACGGTCGGTTTAATTCTCGCTTCGGCACTTATGTTTTTTACAGGCTGCGCCTCCAAGCCGACTTCCGCAGGAGAAGGTAAAAAGCTGGTCATTGGCATCGATGACAAATTTGCGCCGATGGGGTTCCGCGATGAGAAGAACGAGATTGTCGGATTTGATATCGATTATGCGAAAGCGGCCGCAGAAAAGATGGGCACGGCGGCACAATTCCAGCCGATTGACTGGAAAACGAAAGAATCCGAACTGAGCAGCGGCCGGATCGACCTCATATGGAACGGATATACGATTACCGATGAACGGAAAGGCAAAGTGCTGTTCACCAAGCCTTATCTGAAAAATGCGCAAGTGATCGTCACACTAGCCAAATCGAACTTGACCAAGCTCGACGATCTGGCCGGGAAAACGGTAGGTCTGCAATCCTTGTCTTCCGCGGCGGATGCCTTGAACGACAGTCCGATTAAATCCAAAATCAAAACCGTCACCGAATATGCGGATAATGTGCTCGCCTTGAGCGATCTGAAGATCGGCCGCGTGGATGCCGTCGTCATCGACGAGGTGGTCGTTAAATACTACATGTCCAAAGAAAACAGCACGTTTAAGCTGCTCGGCGAATCGCTGGCCCCGGAAGAATATGGCATCGGCGTAAAGAAAGGCAACGAAGCGCTTCTGCAAAAGCTGCAAAAAGCGCTTGACGAACTGAATCAGGACGGTACCGCCGCGAAAATTTCGCAGAAATGGTTCGGCGAAGATAAAGTGTTGAAATAAGCTCATTTCATGAACGCAGCAAACGGGATCTCTTCGGAAATCCTGTTTTATTGTTGGAGGAATTTGTTATGTCCGTTGATCGTATCGCTACAATGATAAAGCCGATGCTCGAAGGCGCTCAAATGACAGTGCTGCTGTTTTTGATCGCCATCGTGGTGTCGATTCCGCTCGGATTCGCGCTTACGCTCGCTGTAAAAAGCAGCATAAAGCCGCTCGCTTGGTTTGCTCACGCCTATATTTATGTGATGCGCGGGACGCCGCTGCTGCTGCAGCTGCTCTTTATTTGCTTCGGGCTGCCCATGCTCCCGGTGATCGGCGAATACTTGGTGTTCGACCGTTTTACCGCGGCCTGCCTTGGCTTCATTTTAAATTATGCGGCCTATTTCGCCGAAATTTTCCGAGGCGGCCTGCTCGCCGTCGATAAGGGACAGTATGAGGCGGCTCAGGTGCTGGGTCTTAGCAAATGGCAGACGATGCTGCGCATTATTTTGCCGCAAATGTTTCGCGTCGCACTGCCCGCTGTATCCAATGAATCCGTCACGTTGGTGAAGGATACGGCGCTGCTCTACGCCGTCTCGGTCCCGGAGCTGCTTCACTATGCCCAGACGGTAGTGAACCGCGATTTCACGATTATGCCCTTCTTCATCGCCGGCATCATTTATCTGATCATGACGCTCCTGCTGACCGCACTTTTCAAATGGCTGGAACGGCGATTCAAATTTGACTAAAAGGAATGGCGAATGTGGCTATCATAGAAGTTTCCGACCTCAGCAAACGTTATGGGGAGCTCGAAGTGCTGAAACGAATCACGTTCGACGTCCATCAGCACGATGTCGTTGCCGTGATCGGCCCTTCCGGCTCCGGGAAAAGCACCATGCTCCGCAGTCTCGTTCATCTGGAACAAATCGACGGCGGAACGATCCGAGTTGACGGGGATGATCTGGCGAAGGACGGGAGATACTCCGCACCGCGTAAAATCAAGCAGATCACTTCCAAGATGGGAATGGTATTCCAGCATTTCAATCTGTTCCCGCATTTGACGGTACAGCAAAATTTGGAGCTTGCCCCGAAAATGGTTAAAGGGGAGCCCACTACGGACGTTCGCCGAAGAAGCGGCGAGCTCTTGGAGAAAGTGGGACTCTCCGGACGGGCGTCGGTGTACCCAGCGAAGCTGTCCGGCGGTCAGAAGCAAAGGGTGGCCATCGCCCGTGCGCTGATGATGAACCCGCAAATATTGCTGTTCGACGAGCCGACTTCCGCCCTCGACCCGGAGTTGACCGGGGAAGTGCTTCAAGTCATGAAGCGGCTGGCCGAAGAACATACGACGATGATTGTCGTTACCCATGAGATGGGCTTTGCCAAAGAGGTTGCAAGCCGCGTCCTCTTTATGGATAACGGTCAAATTATCGAATCCGGGCCGCCTGAAGAACTCTTTACGAATCCTCGCTTTGACCGAACGAAAGCATTTTTGAGCCATAGCTTGAAATAATCCGTTACAGCAGCAGCGCTGCCTCAGGTGTATATTCCCTTTTTCGCAAACGATGGCGGGGGATGATACCAAGGCAGGCTGCTTTTTTTCATATCCTGATGCGTCCGGTTAGCGGAACGGATTACCCCGCGGAACGCAAATCATATATACTGTAATAAAGCAATTGAATGCAGACAAAGAAAAGCACGGGGGGTCCGTATGATTGCCTTAATTTTGTTTTTAGCAAGTTACGTGTACATGGGCTTTGAAATGCTGGCTTCACGCATCCTCGGTCCGTACTTCGGCAGCGGCATTACGGTCTGGGCCTGTATTATTTCCGTATTTCTGATCGGCTCCAGCATAGGCTATCTGCTCGGCGGCAAGACGGCCGACATGAAGGAGAGCAAACGTTATATTCGGATTTACCTGTTCTGGGCTGCCGTTTCCGTTTCTGTCGCATGGCCGCTCAGCCGTGTGACCTTGCCGCTGTTGTCCGAAGAAGTGAATATGGCCAGCATATTGCTGCAAACGTCGCTTTTATTTTTAATTCCTTCCATCCTTAGCAGCGCCGTCATTCCCGGGTTAATGAAGATGGGGATCGGGGAGAAAACGGATGGCGCGAAAATCGGCATTTATCATATGGTCGTCAGCGTCGGAAGCGTTGCAGGCACGTTGATCACGACCTTTTACCTGCTTCCCGAGATGCGGTTACAGCATATCATGATCGTTTTTGCGCTGATTTACTTCCTCAGTTGGTTTGTCATGGAGGTCAAATGGTACAAGCTGTGTCTGTTCGTCATAGCCTTCATTCCCCTGCTCGATATCGGAGGAGCGCGACTGGGCACAAACCCGATCCTGGAGCAAGTGTCGACGCCGTATCACGATATTTTCATAACCGAGAGCAGCGAATACAACGGACAAGCCGGCGACTATGTGTTCATGCAATTCGATACGCACGCCCTGCAAGGCGCTATCGATAAAAACAACCGGAGCAACATTTTGTTCAGCTATATTAGAGAAACGCTTCACATCGTCGACTCATATCATCCGCAGGCAGAGAACATCTTCATGATCGGACATGGCGCAGGCATTCTTACGAATGCGCTTCAGCAATCGGGCAAAAACATCGAAGTCGCGGAGCTGGATCCGAAAGTGCTGGAGTTGAGCTGCAAATATTTTGGCTACGCGGGAGACCGGGTTGCGATCGGGGACGGACGGGTCATTCTCAATGAAAAGCGGGAGAGCCAGTACGATATAGTCATTCTGGACGCGTTCAAGGCGGAAGGCGTACCGTTCCACCTGCTAACCCAAGATTTCTTCCAGCTGGTACAGCGTAAGCTGAAGCCTTCGGGCATCGTCGTCATCAATATGATCGGCGCCATCGAGGGGGATTCGTTGATCGAAGACGTGACGGCTACAGCCGGTTCGGTGTTCAACAACGTCAAAACGATAGCCCGCTACGACGACAAGCAGATGGAACAAAACATACTGTACATGCTGAGTCAACAGCCGCTCGACACCATCAAAGCGAGTGAATATAAAGAAGTAACGACCCGTGCGGGGAAAGTCATCACGGATCAATCGATCAATAATCGGAAGCTGCAGTAAGGTTCGGCCAATGCCGGCGAAGCGGTCTTTTTCGTTTTTACGTCAAAATCGGATGCGTTTATTCCAAAGCAAAGAGGGCTTATCTGCCCTCTTTTTTACCGTTGCGCCTGCCGCATTCCCGGGCGCATCAACGAAACCGCTCATATAAAAAATCGCGAAATTATTTGAACAAATCCAGCCTGTTGGTAATGATCCCGTCTATGCCTTTATCCATCAGCGTACTGGCCGTATTTTTATCGTCAACAGTCCAAGCGACGACATCGATCTCGCTCAAATGCGCCAGATCGATCAACCGGGGATATTTGACGAGCAGCGCGCTGTTTACGAACAAAGCGGCATTTTTATAAGCGACCGCTTTATCGAGCGCCGTCATAAATTGAGTCATATCGTTATTTACGAGCAATGCGATTTTCATCTTCTGCGAAATGCTTCTTACCGTGTCAAAATCGGCATAATTAAACGATTGGATGACGCTTCTTTGCTCATAACCGGCGCTCATCAATTCATTCATGATGATCGCGATATCTTCTTTGGTGCGGTATCCTTTAATCTCGGGGTACAGCGTGACGGTGCTGCTCTTCGCGAAGTCCAGCACTTCTTTTAATGTCGGAATCTTCTCCCCGGCAAAACGGAGATTGAACTTCGACCCGGCATCGAGCGCTTGCAGCTGCGCAAGCGGCAGCTTCTTCACTTCTCCCTTGCCGCTGGTCGTCCGGTCCACTGTGTTATCATGGATAATGACCGGAACGCCGTCCTGAGAAATTTGCACGTCGAATTCCAATACGTCCGCTTTGTTGTCCATGGCCGCTTTAAAGGAAGCCATCGTATTTTCAGGCGCTACGGCCGAATAACCTCGGTGTCCAGCGACGATAAAAGGTTTGGTAGATTTGGACGGTTGATTCGAAATAACGTTCACCACGCTGTTCTCCTCATTCCAGTTCACTTGGAATCCCGTAGACTCGAAGGCGAAACGGATCGGCACATAAATCGTCTTCTCGCTTAAGATCGATAGCGGCACATAGTCTTTTCCGTTTTTGTACAATCCCGTTTTATCGCTAGGCTTAAGCTCTTGTCCATTCAGCATCACTTTGATCGGCTTGATGGATGCCTCGACCGGCTTCGGCCATATGTTCACGATCGTACTCGTTGCGGCAAGACCCAGAAGTATAAAAAAAGATGCGCCAAGAATTAATTTCTTATCTTTGATCATGAAATCACTCTCCCGGGGTCTCTCTTCTTTCTACCATACCGACTGATTGCAAGCTGCGAAACGCCCTAATGGTTTTTTTAACAAATTATAGCATAAATGGACAATACGTTCGCCAACTTTTTGCATTCCCCAGGATCCAAAAGAAAAACCCTTCGAATATATATTCAAAGGGCGAATTCATTCATAAATGTAGGACTACGATCCGGTTGACCGGTAATGGCGCACCCCGATATGCCACACGAGCAGGCAAGGAACAAGAAACAATATTCCGGCCAGCGGCATCATCATATAGACAATCGCGCTTCCTTGTACTTTATCCAGAATATACTGCAGCGGCAAGTAGCTGACGCAGCCGAACGGGATAATGAAGGTGAAGAAGACCATGACCCACTTTCGATAAATGTTCAGGGGGTACTGGGCCATCTCGCGGCCGCCGTCGGTCAAGATGTTGGCGATTTCGAGCCCCTGAATCGTCCAGAAGCAGAGCGTAGCCGTCAGGATAAAGATGCCGCTGAATATCCCAATGCCGCCCGCGATCATAAACAGCAGCGTCACTGCCTTGGCGAGGCTCCACTCTACAGGCAAATGGTACAGGGCCCAGACGAGAATAATCGCGCTTTGCAGTAGCCGGCCTACGCGATTGAACTCGAATCTGGAGCCGAGCACTTGCAGCGCGGTGTTTCGCGGTCGAACGAGCAGCCGGTCGAAGCCGCCTCCGGCAACAAGACTGGAGAACGAATCGAATCCGCGCGAAAAACATTCGCTCAGCGAATAAGCCATCCCGATGACGGCAAATAACAACGCCACCTCAAAAAACTCCCACCCTTTCAGCTGTCCGAATCGGGCGAACATGAAATAAAGTCCGGCAAACACGGTGAACGGCGTCAAGCACTGTCCTAGCGTCAACAGCCAAAACGAGGTGCGGTACTGCAGCTGGGATTTCAATAAAATCGATACATATTTCATATATAAGCTCATGCGGTCAGCCCCCCTGTACGACAATTTGGCGCAGCGCCCGCTGTATGGCCCACTTGCCGAAGGCTACAAGCACAAGAAGCCAGAACCCTTGCACCAGGATGCCCCATAACGCCTCCGTTTGCGGAATATGCCCCGAGTATACGCGAAACGGGAAGTCCGCCGTCCAGCGGAACGGCAGCGCGTAGGTGATGTTTTGCAGCCATTGCGGCATCAACGGAACGGGAATGATCATCCCGGAGAAAAACTGACCGACAATGGCGATCATCAGAACCGAACCTGTCGGCGACATCGTCCAAAATACCGAAATGTAGATCAGCATCGAAATGGCAACCACGACCAGCATGCCGAGCAGCAGCGTCACAACGAACAGTACGAGTCTCGCCGGTGAAGGCGGCAAACTGAGCCGGTAAGGCTCTGGCAAAAGCAATACGACGAAAAGAATCGGAACACAGCGCAGGAGCACGGTCGCCAGCCGCTCGCCTACCAGCTTGGCGTACCAGAACGGATAAATCTGGCACGGCCTGCACAATTCGTAAGCGATGTTGCCGGAAGTAATCATCTGGAATATTTCATTATCGCGCATCCACAGCATAACGAAGCCGAGAAACATTTGCTGCAGCCACACATACGCGATCAAATCTTCAAGAGACATCGGCGGCTCTACCGTGTTTTGGCTGTAGAACGCTTCATAAATCATGATGAAAATAAAACCGAAAAATAACTGCGTCGCCATACCGGCCAAAGCGGCTGAACGGTACTGCAAACTGTTGATAAACCGCATCTTCCATACGGAAATGTACGCATTCATATTCGATGCTCCTTATACAGCTGAACGATCAGCTGTTCCACCGGCGTCGATTCAATCGCCACATCGACCAGTTCCACCTGTTCGGATAAGGCGGAGATCACACCTGCAATGGCGGCGCGCTCCGTATCGATGCTGAACACCGCCCGCTCCGGCGACCACGACAGCAGCGACGCTCCGTGAATATCGACCGGCGAAGCATGTTCGCGGAAATCGGCCGTAATGATCCGGTGCGTTCCGAACTTGCCGCGCAGCGCGCTTACCGTCCCGTCGTACAGCAGCGTCCCTTTCCCGATCATGAGGATGCGATCCGCCAGCGCCTCGATATCCTGCATATCGTGCGTCGTCAGGATCACGGTAACGCCTTTTTCCTTATTGATCGTCTTGATGAACTGCCGGACGGCGATTTTGCTGACGGCATCGAGTCCGATGGTCGGCTCATCGAGGAACAAAATTTTCGGTCCGTGCAGCAGCGAGGCGGCGATTTCGCAGCGCATCCGTTGGCCGAGGCTGAGCTGCCGGACGGGCATATGAACGATATCCTGCAGCCCGAGCGTTTCCGTAAGCAGGCTGAGATTTGTTTTATAATCGGCAGCCGGTATTTTGTAGATGTCCCGCAGCAGTTCGAATGAATCGACGACAGGGACGTCCCACCAAAGCTGGGAACGCTGCCCGAATACGACGCCGATATGTTGTACATAAGCCGTTCGGTCTTTCCACGGCGTAAACCCCATCACGCTGCACGTGCCGCGATCCGGCATCAGAATGCCGCTCATCACTTTGATGGAAGTCGATTTCCCCGCCCCGTTCGGGCCGATATATCCTACAATCTCTCCTTCGCCAATCGAAAACGAAATATCGTGAAGCGCATCGACGATGGTGTGTTCGCGGACAAAAAGAGCCTTGGCCGCCTGCCGCAATCCGGACGACCGTTTGGCGACCTTAAACGATTTGCTGATGCCTTGAAGTGCAATCATGCACTCACTCTCCCTTCTTGCCGACTCTTCACACCGGTGGTATCGTGATTATCAATCCGACCTTCCTGCATGGAACACAACCTCCTTCAAATTAGGTACTGAAAAAATATATCCAAATTGCCCCAAAAAGTATAGACTTATAATTCAGTTTAAGTTATAATAATATTATAGAAGTCGAGGATATCTATATCTAGTTAAAATCTATCTAAAACAGGCATGCGACATATGTTATGTCGTTTTTTTGTGTTTATAAGCGTGTAAAAGCGGTGAAATACAAGCTCCTGCCGGTATATGACATAAGAGCCAGCAGTGGGGTTATATCGAAAAAGCCGATCAAGGGATCCTAAAGCACCCTTGATCGGCTTTTTGTTTTTACGTGATATCATGCGGTACGGCGGAAAACAACAGCCCGCCTCGATTCCGCCCGAGTCTATCATGCATACAGGCTTCAACCGCGCGGAGCAGCATCCGATAGACGTTTCACTTCCCGGCTCAGCTCCTGCACCGCTTGAATAAGCACGGGGACGAATTCCGTATAACGCAGCCCGTGACGGTCGGTTTCCCGATCGTATACGTACGCCCCGGCATCCATGCCAAGCGCATCAAATGCGGATTTCACCTCTTGGGCGATCAATCCGAAATGCGTGCGATCAAACCGGTGCTCGATGAGGCGCTCCTTCCCGGTTTCGTCTTTGACGGTTTCCTGGTAATCCTTAAACTTGAAAGCAACCGGACGCAGCCGCTCGATCAGCTCAAGCGCAGCCGCCATCGGTTCGATCCGTTCCTTCTCCCGAGCGTCCGATGTGTTCACCGTGCCGGTGGCGGCATAGATGTCTTTCCATCTGCTGCTGCTCGTTCCCAAGCTTAACGCATTGTCGGCGTTCGGCCGGGTCGTGCCGTATACGGTAATGTCGCTTGGGCTCAGCAACATCCGCGTGACCGAGTCGTTGCGCAGCCGCAAATTGCCCGAAGCGGACCTTAAGTCCAACTCCCCGGTTTCGTTGTAGCCGATCATTCCGATCTTATTGCCGTTGTAGTCGTATATCGTAACCGGCGTCGCTTTCGGCAGAGAGATCGGATACGTACCGTCGATTCTGCCGTTGATCAAACTATCGTCGACAAAACCGCGCGGAGTGAACAAGCCGCTCTCGGCGCCGAAGCGCGAAGCGCCCGTTCGCTTGAACAACGGCTGCCGGCAAATGACGCTATCCGTTCCCGTGCACCGCACGAACTGGATATCGTTCGTTTCCCCGGAAGGAAACGGCGCCGTGCTTTTACCGATAAACGGGGAAGCGATAAAGCGGGCGCCGGCCGGAAGATCAAAGCCGCTTCTCAAGGCGGACCGGGCGCTCTTCGCCTCGAAATAACAGGCGATAAATTCAATGTCCCGTGCATCGTGGCAATGCAGCAGCACATCCTCCCTCGTCTGAATCGTACAGTTCATGAAGATGATTCCGCGCACCGGTTCCCCGGATATTTCCAGGCAAGCGGACGGCGAGTCGAAAGGCGCGGAAAGACCGCCGTTCGTGCATACCACCCCGCTGCTGTGATCGAAGCCGGCGATATAGCAGTCGCTGATGACGGTACCGGCGAAGCCGAAATTCGAAGCCGACGTCCGGATCTCGCTTCCGGCCTTGATGCCGCCGGAAACGGGATTCGGGCTTACGCCCTCTAGGCGCAGGGTCGCGTCATCGATCCGGTTCGCCCGGCCGTACGTGTAGCTGTCCGATCCAACGCGGAACACGCCGCCCGTGCTGGGAAACGGATTGCTGGACGACCATGCGATGCCGACGGAATCGGACGCCACACTCAAGCAGCGGTACACATCGCCGCTTCGAATTCCCATCCCGACTTTGCCGCTCGCTACGCATTGTACAAAGCGGTTACTCTCCGCAGTCGGCACGCGGTCCGGATAACGAGGATCGTTCATACTGCTGATCAGGACGCCGTATTTGCGCCAGTAGCCGACCACTTGAACGAGATCGTACCGGCCCTGCGAGGCGTTTTTCAACCAGAGGCCGACGTCCCACGCATCCCCGAGTCCGGGGTCCGTCGCGCTGTTAAAGCCTTCGATGCCGTTAAAATGATGCGTGATCCGCAGCTGCGAAATGCCGCATTGCACCGCGTCTTCGACTAGAACCGCAACGGAGAACGGCTCAGGTGTCGCGGGATTGCTGCCCGCCGCATCTTCCCGGTAAAAGTTCGTCAGCTTGTACTCTTGCCCGGACACATCGGGGTTGCTCCTCACCCCGCCGCTCATCCGCATGTTCGTTATGCCGTAAACGGTATGCACTTTCGGCCCCGTACCTTTGAAGATGAGGTGCGTCCCTTTGCCGTCCAGCTTTTTAATATTTTGCGCGCTCGGCACCCACTCATCGAGGCCGGCTCCCCGCAACACGACGCCGGAAGGGACAACGAGCGTAGCGGTACATATGTACCTCCCCGCCGGAAAATAGACCGTGCCGCCCCGCTCGGCGCATGCCCGAATAGCCGCTTGGATGGCGGCGGTATCGTCGGTTTGGCCGTCCCCTTTGGCCCCGAACCAGCGGACGCTGATCTCGCCTTCATAAGCCCGCTTCAGCCTCATGCCCGAATTGGCAACAAGCACGAGGCCGGTATTATCCGGTGTCACCGTATCCGTCGGATCGCAGACGAACGGCCCTTCCTGCCCGCGGTCCGTCACAAAGTAGACGAAGCCCGGATCTGGCGCGTCATCATTGCGAATGTCGGCAATCGAGACCGTCACGCAATAATGGAGCGCCATCAAATCTTTTGGCTTCAGACTGTGATCCGTCCCGCTGCCAAGCCCGTATACGCTTGCTGCCACGAACGCCGCACCGGCAGCCCCCACGGAGGAAAAAAACGTTCGTCTCGTGATGACGGGCTTAGCGTCATCCCCCGCATGTCGCGCACAATCCTCGTCTTTCGCTCGCTCTTGCCGTTCGGTTTCCTTATGATCATCCGTCATGTACGGCCCCCGCTTTCGTCAAAAGTTAAAGCTACATTTCCCTTTGAACCGCTTTCAACCACGTGGATGCGATGAGCATATCGCCCAGTGAAGTCATATGAACGCCATCGGTTGTCAGCGCTTTCCCCGTCCCTCGCCTCAAAAACTGTATAAACGCTTCATGCGTCGGCACAAGTACCGCTTGGAACGCTTCGGCAAGCTGCCCGACAATATCCACGTAAGGCTTCAGCATCCGGTTGCCGATCGAATCGGGATATTCTTTAATGATCGTAGGCTGCATCAGAATGAACCGGCAGCCGGTTTCCGCTCTCGCTTGCTCCAGCAAGCTCCGGTATACTTCAGCAAACCGTTCGGGATATACCTGTTCCGCCTCGGGCGAATCGAGCTGTCGCCACACATCATTAATGCCGATCGAAATCGATACCCAATTCGGCTTATGCTCCAGCACATCGAGTCGCCACCGGCGCTGCAGATCAATGACCCTGTTGCCACTCGTGCCTTCGTTGATGATCTTGAGCGAGAGCTCCGGATAGGCCACGGTGAAATAATCATGAAGCAGTCTCACATAGCTTCCGCCCAGCTTAAGCGGATCGGTCTTTCTCCCTTTGTCCGTAATGCTATCTCCGATGAACACAAGGGTGTCGTCTTTTTGAAACGTCATGGCCATCCCTTCTTCCGTTTCCCGTCATCTCGAACATTCCAGACGCGTCAACATCGTCAACTCCGAAAATGGTCAATCGTATGGAACGTAATGTAGTTCGCATTATGATAATTGAACGCCCCGTTGATGGCCGTCCGGCTGGCGTACACGATGTTGTCGCCGTCAAACTGCCAATCCACGTACTGGAAACCGACTTTCGTATCATCCTCGGGCCACCCGTTATCCTGATAGTTAAGAACATCCTTCTGAATGTGCCAATGCTCCAAATCTTCCGACCATACCAATGTCAAAATATTGCGTTGGCTCACATTCGGAAGCGTCACCCGGTTCACCAAAGACCAATATTTGCCGCTGACCGCATCGTAATGGATCGTAAATTTGGACATGTTGCCGTGAAAATCGACGACTTTACGGAACGTAAGCGGTGCCTCCGGCCGTTCGTCGTTGACGTTCAGCATAATCGCCCGGCCGTACTCGGGGCTGCCGCCCTTCGTATTGTAGCGGAGCACATTGACCAGCTTTCCGTCCGGGGCCACGACGACATTGCCTTCGAGCAGCGACGGCTTTCCGCCTTCGATCGTACCGGGCCATTCGCTGGAGTAAGGCAGAAACGGCGTCACGGTCCACTGCGCCGGATCGAGCAAATCGCCGTCCGCAGGCACAGAAACGACGCCGGTATCGTGTCCGCCGGTTTGCCACGAGCCGAATTCCACCGCGGTCCAAAGGCGGCCCCGATGCTCCACGACCGGCATCGGCGCTTTATGCGGCCCTCTTGCCTCCCGGCTGCCCGCGGGAATAATTTCGCTAGGCGCCGACCATGTTGCCCCCCCATCGTCCGAGCGTCCGATCAGCAGCGCGCCGTATTCCGTACTCGTTCCGAGCATATACAAAGCGCCGCGATGCAGGAACAGTTTGCCCCAGAAGCACGGATACAGGTCGCACAGAAACGACCAGGTGCGTCCCTCGTCTGCGGACCGGAACAGCTTCGTCAAGTTTTGTCCCGCCTTCCCCCAAAATACATCATGAGAAACAACCCATTCGCCGCCGGGCAGCTTGACGATGGAAGGACTGGCCGGCGAGCGGCCCGAGAAGCCGTACGTATAATCGTCGGGATGAATGTAGTTGACGACAGTCCCCGGCACGTCGCCGGTTCGCACCAACCTTACCGGGCTGCCGGCCACCGGTTCCGCCGTTCCCTCGGCCACCGCTCGAACCGATACCCGATACTCCTTCGCGTTGTCGAGGCCGCTGATCTCCGTGCTGTTCTCGCTGCCGGGCACTTGCACAACCGCCAATTCGGCTTCGTCTGCCCCGGACGTCACTCTAATCTCATAAGCCAGTTTGCCGGCATCGAAGGAACCTTCATACTTCCAGTCCAGACGCAGTTTCCCGTCGCCTGGCGCCAGCCTCACGATATTCAGATCGCTGCAGACCGCTCCATCCCCTTGCGCCGAACGCGTCAACTCTCTCGTATTCAAATACCCCCACGCCTGCTTCCGAACACCGCTTATCATAAGAACGCCTCCTCAATGTGTAATGTAATAATGCTCATACTCTTGTGCTGCCTAACGGACGGATTCCTTCTCCTGGAATAAAAGCTGTTTTACCGTATTGCCGAGCTTCTCCAATTGTTCTACTTCCAATCGATGATTCCCTTTCATCGCAGAAGCGTCTTTAACACGGCAAACTGTCTCGATCGGCAAACCGAGCTGCCGCAAATGGTATTTGGCATTGACCGGGTACACTTGCAGCTCGATAAGCGAGGCTACCGTCAAAAACGACTGCAATCGCTCGGCCAACTCCGCGTCATTACGCCATTGCCCAACGAGCCTAACATACAAATCCGGATGGAAATTCGCCATGACGCCGCTGAAGCCTGCCGCGCCGAGCTTGAGCGATTCCAGCAGCGTCGTCGAGTTGGCGTTGAACAGCTTCAGTTCGCTGCCGGATACCGCATCGAGCTTCGCTTTTATTTGCCGCACGTCGCAGCTCGTATCTTTAAGGAACAGGAACCTTCCAGTGGCCGCGCACCACTTCAGTGTCTCGGGCGCAAGCAGCCTTTTGTAAGGATAGGGGCACTCGTAGACGCCGAAAGGGACGTCCGGCACTGCATCCAGCAGCTTTTGCGCACTATCGATCCACACGCCGTCGTCTTCCTCCGCTTTCGCGAGACGGTTGCTGACGATGACGATCGCATCCACGCCGGTGGCCGCCAGTTGCTTCAATTCCTCGATTTGGTCGCTGAGCTCATCGGAAATATGGCCGGATGCGATCACTTGAACGCGGCCGGCCGCCTTCTCCTTCACGAAGCGCGCGATCCTCACCCGCTCCGCAAGCGTCAAATAAAACATTTCGCTGGATTGGCATACGGCGAACAATCCCTGCACGCCGCTGGCGATATACCATTCGATCAACTGCTCCAAAGCGTCGTAATCGACCTCGCCTGTCAATGTAAAAGGCGTAATCATCGTAGGCCATACGCCGCTGGCAATCGTTTTGCCCATCATCGTTACCTCGCTTCGCTGTTATAAAATTTAGCATGAAACATGCCCTCCGTACGTTCCGTCACCTGCCGGAACCGTCTTGCAGCCATAAATTTTTATGAATTTTAATGACGACTTTGCGGATCGTTTGATCGTTCGTCACGCTGCAGCAAGGCCGATGCACATCCGCCGGTAAAAAGACGGCGAACATCCCCGGTGTAAGCAGCAGCTCCGAATCGTCGATGCCGACTTCGTAGAGCAATAAGTCTTTTTCGCCCAGCAAACGTTGCGATACCCGCTGTTTTCCGTTCGCCCTAACCGTTCCGATCCGCTCTTCGCCGTGAAGCAGGCATTGAATATCAACAAACATTTCGTGCGACTCGGGCGTACGGAACGATTTGGCCTGCGTCTCGATCGTTTGAACGATCGCGAACATCGAATCTCCCCTAATCGCATACGTTCCATCCTTCACGGCTTCAAAATCCGTTTGCCGAATATACTCGATTCCCGCTTGGATGGACGGATGAAACATATGCTTTTCCTGATCCCAATGGGTCAGATCGCTAACGATCATAGAAAGCCTCCCTCAGCAGTTCCATATAGTAGAACAAAGTTCTTGTAGTGACACAAAAAAATAACAAATTATCTTTTCACGAATCTTCATTCGTTCCCCATTATGGAACAACGTTCTTTTCATTTTCATTTTAATACACATTGTTGACGATGACAATCCTAATTTTCCAGAAAATCTTCTGATCCAAGCCTTATCGGGGAAGATACTTAACAAAAAGGTGTTCCCCGCCTATTTTTTAACAAGCACAAAAAAATTACGAAAAACCTGTTGATATATTTTTTTTAATCCCGTACTATACAACTATAAACAAATAATGATGAACGTGGTTCTTAATTACAGAACACGGTGAGCGAGCAATCTTGATATGCAGCTCATCTTTTTTTCTCAAATGTATAGAATCAGGTTCTTCATTGTAGAACAACTTTATGAATTGCATCTAACAGATGCAGTGCAAAAGGGGGAATCCGCTTTTGGCAACACATTTGGGTGCTGCGGCGGGACGTATACAGAAAAAGGTTTCCGTTCTGCCGCACATTATGCAAGCGCTTCACTAATCGGAAGCTTCGTTTCCGATCCACAAACAAACCATTTCATGAGGTGATCTCTATGTTCAAAAAGCAATCCAAATGGATGCTGTCCGGCCTCGTTCTCAGCTGCTCCGTTTTCGCCGGCTGCGGTGGAGGAGATAAACAACCGCAAACAAGCGGCAACACGCCCGCTCCCGCGCAAAACAACAGTCCGGTAACCATCACTCTATATGCCCGGACGCTGCTGCTTAATGAAGATTTCGATAAATATATCAAGCAGCCGCTGAGTCAAAAATTTCCGAACGTCACGATCAACAAAATCGATAACGAAAAAGGGAAAACGATTCAAGATTTACTGACGGCCGGACAAATCCCGGATCTGATCTGGGAAGGCTTGACGAATATGCAGACGCTCACGGATCTGAAACTGCCCGTAGACTTGGAACCGCTTTCCAAAAAACATGGATTTGATTTGAACCGGCTCGATCCGACGCTTGTGAAAAGCATCCGCAGCTATTCGGACAAAGGACAGTTGCTCTATCTCCCGTTCCGTGCGTTCTCCTTCGGCCTCCACTACAACAAAGACATCTTCGATAAATTCGGCGTCGAGTACCCGAAAGATAATATGACGTGGGATCAAGCCGTCGAACTGGCCAAAAAAGTTACGGGTATCCGGGACGGCGTGGATTATCGCGGTCTGCATTCAGGCATCAGTATTAACCGCATTCAAACCCAGATGTCGCTGCCTTACGTCGACGCGAAGACGGAGAAGCCGGTGCTGCTGTCGAACGACCGCTGGCAAACGCTGTTCCGCACCTTTAAGGACATTTACGGCATTCCCGGCAATTACCCGAAAGGCGCTTCCTTCGGCGACGGAAGAAAGGCGTTTCTGGAAACGCGCAATTTGGCGATGTTCCCCCACCTGCTCCTGATCGGCGACGCCGATTTTGCCGAGGCGGTGAAAAAAGGGTTGAGCTGGGGCGTGACCACGTTCCCTTCCATGAAAGATAAGCCGGGCGTCGGTCCGGGCGTGTTCTCGGACGGCTTTATCATACCGGAAGGCGGCAAAAATCAAGACCTTGTCTTCCAGCTTATCGCCCATCTGCTCTCCGACGAAGTGCAGGGCGAAGCGGCCAAGCTCGGCAATCCGCCGGCCGTTACGAATCCCGAAGTCAGAAAGAAGCTGTACGAGAGCAATCCGCTGGCCAAAGGCATTAACTTGACCCCGATCTTCAATATGAAGTACGCTGACCCATATACGAAAACGCAATATGACAGCAAAGTTCAAGGCATCGTCCAGAAGCAATTGGAGCAATATTTTACCGACAAGGCGGACTTGAATACCGCCCTACGCAATGCGGAGGAAGAAATGATCAAGACGATCGATCAGGAGAAATTGAAAGCGAAGTAGTTAATCGCGGGAAACCCGGCATCGTTTTGCACCGAAGAATCATAGAAGACTGCCCGGCCGTCGCTTGACGGTTGGGCAGTCTGATTTGCATAAGTGCGTTTTATATATTCAGCAGCTCTTTGACCTTAACCTCGAGCTCCACCATGGAGAACGGCTTGTGCATATACGCATTGGCCCCGAGTTGGAGGCCCCGGTTAATATCCTCATCCCGGCTGCGGCCGGAAAGAATTAATATTTTTGCAGCAGGTCGCAAGCCGTTCGCGTGAAGCCGCTCCAGCAACCCGTACCCGTCAAGCTCCGGCATGACGCCATCGAGCAGGCACAAGTCGACCGGCTGCTCAAGCAGGATGCGATAAGCTTGCTCGCCGTCCGCCGCCTCCACGAATTGCACCGGGAGATGCTTCAGCTTGGCGATCAGAATCGAGCGCAAGATGCGGTCGTCGTCGGCAATAAGTACTTTTTTGCATGATTGCAGGGCAAGCGGCTCCTCACTGGAAGGCGCCCCATTTTCCCCCGTGCGGATCACCACTTGATTGCGTCCCCGCTGCTTCGCTTCGTACATGGCATCGTCCGAATTCCGAATCCATTCGTCTACCGTCATTCCCGGATGCCACTCCGATACTCCGGCCGAGAACGTAATATGATAGGACTGACCTTCATTTTGAGCGACCGGCCCTTTGTGCGTGCAGGCGAGAATCGCTTCCACCGTCTTCTTCGCGTCCGCGCCGGGTGTATTCGGCATCGCGATGACAAATTCCTCGCCCCCGAACCGGGCCAGCAAATCGGTGGCGCGCAAATGATGCTGCAGCAAATGCGCCAGGCCTTGCAGCACCAGATCGCCCACATGATGCCCATGCGTATCGTTGATCGACTTAAACCGATCAATGTCGATGAACACCATGGAGATCGGCGCCGGATAACGCCGAATGCGGCCGAGCTCCACTTGAATCTGATGATCGAAGTAGCGCCGATTGTACACGCCGGTGAGCGGGTCGCGAAAAGCAAGCTGCTCAAACGTTCGCGTACGCTTCAACAAACTGCAGATGCGTGCGTGAATTTCTTCATAATGAAACGGCTTGGCCACAAAATCGTCGGCCCCCAAATAAAAGCTGCGCACTTTATCGTTTACATCGTCTCGGGCCGATACGATCATCAAGGGAATCCATTTGAGCGTCGGATCTTCCTTCATAAATTCGATTAATTCATACCCGCTTGTAGGGCGCATCATCAGGTCGAGCGTAACCAAATGGTATGTCCGCTCCCGCAGCAGCCTTTGCGCCGTGGCGACATCGGCCGCGTCGTCTACTTCATAGCCGTCAAGGTTAAGCCTTTGCGCCAAAAAAGAGCGCATCGCATCATCGTCATCGATGACAAGCAGCCTTTCATCGTGCAGCGGAGGCACCTGCCGGTAAAGTTGCTCGTATTGCTCGTCAAGCTCCAGTTCGCGTCCGTACATCTCGAGCTCCAGCGTCAGCTCCTCCAGGTGCGGCCGGGACGACCGGACACTTTCGGCAGAGCGCCCGATGGCCGCCTCCTGCCCGAACGAAGCGCCTTCGTCCTGCGTCCAATCCCAGATCCGATCCAGCTCCTCGGCGAGCAAGCCGATCCGCATGAAATCGAACATCGGCGCGCTCCCCTTGATCGTATGAACGGCCCGGTATATCCGCTGGCCCGCGTCCAAAGATTCCGCATTCCCCGCCGCTTCATCAATCCACTCGCGAAGCGACGCCGTTTGCTTTTGAAGCTCATGAATATATCGTTTGCGACCTTCCTTCATCAATCTGCGTTCTCTGTCGTCCCGGTCCCGAGTCAAGTTGTCCATCGTCATCACACTCCGTCTTCCCGATCACAAACCGGCGGATCCATGCGTACCTCGCCGGATCATTTCCTCTATCGTATCGACCAGTTGAAGCGGGCTGAACGGCTTGACGATATATTGCGTCACGCCCGCCGCTTTTGCGCGCTCCCGATCTTTCTCCAGCGCTTTGGCCGTCAGCAAAATAACGGGCGCCTGCGAATTCGGATTCGGGTTGCCGCGCAGCCATTCACACACGTCCACACCGGTCCGTTCAGGCATCATATAATCCAATATCACCAAGTCGAATGCCTCCGACTGCAAGCAATGGAGCGCCTGCTGGCCGTCCTCGGCCTCCTTGATTTCATAACCTTCCTCTTCCAACGTTTCCGTCAACAGAAAACGTAAAGCCGCCTCATCCTCGGCAAGCAATATTTTTCCTCGCTTCATGCGATCTGTCCCCTTTCCCGAATGGCCGCATACATATTTTTCAACATTTTTCGTACTTTGCATAAGTCAATAGTACGATGCATAAGACATAAGAACCATGGTATGATTGTGTTATAAAAAATATTTTAGGTATATTGGTAGTTTTGCCCTATTGAGAGGATGGTTATATTGAATCCCACTTCCATTGAACACTTGATCCGCAAAGTGTCCAAGTATGTTAGTTTCGGCCAGCCGGTGTCGTCCGGCTCCGTCATCAGCCAGCGCATATCCGATCCTCGGCTCCCTATACTGGCATACTACCTTAATATGAAGCTGCAAAATGAACAAGAGCAGTATTATCGCGAGGTTTGGCTGAAAAAGGATGGTAGCTTCGCCATTACCGAAGCATGGTACAAAGACAGTTCCGTTACGCGGAAACTGTACCAAGATCAGCTGACAGCCGACCAATTGAAACATGCGATCGGTGAGGAAGAATTGAACAGCGTCATCTTGCGAATGACCGAAATTGTCAAAAAGTTCGAAAGAGACGATTGGAAGCCGCAATCAAGGCGAATGTAGCTCACGAAGGGTCTGCCGGGCTGCGTTCCGATTCGAATTGCTTGCCCTCCCGATGCCATCGCCACGAACGGCCGGCGATGGCGGGGCAGCCCCGGGAATCGGGCCAGGCGTAAATCCATCCTTCCCGCTCTTCTTGCCGCGCATCGCGTACCCAAATCCGCTCATAATCGTTCGGCATGCCCGGACCGTAATATTCCTCCAATTCGTCCATTCGAGCAAGCCCTTCCTCCGTTACAACGAGCCACAATCCCTCCACTAGATCGCCATCCCCATAACCGGCAAGCACGATCGCCGGGTAAGCGCCGCAATCATAAAGCTTGCCGTATACGACGCCGGACCGCGCCGACAAAATATGGGAAGCGATCACATGATGATTCGACTCTCCTTCAAGCAGTGTGCCGTAAACAAAAACCGGGATCATGACAACACTCCTTTGTAACCAAACGTCAATATACTCTCCATATCATACCACATCTGAGCGTCCGGAGCCCGCAGTCGGACCGCCTTCATTCGGCGAACCCCGGGACGTCATATCCGTTATTACATATGCATTATAATCGAATTGCCGCAAGGGAGGAACAACCGCGCCGTGTCCGAAAGCAGCGGGCTCATCATTCTTTTCTCCGCTCCGGCCGGGATTCGTACCGTTTCGAAAAAATGCGCAGCGAAATGCCGAATATTGTCTGCAACAGCGGTCAAAAGAGCCGAATGAGGAAAAGGCAGGATTGAAGGTCACCAGTAAACATAGGCAAACATATAGTAAGAATGCGAATGCGCAGCGTCCGCTTGGATGCTGTCACATTCGCTGTGCAATGGATGCGCTATAGGCTTGCGTTACGTAACAAATAACAAAAACAAGAAAAAACAAGTATTGCGCATCGGTTAACTAGGAATTATACTTTGATCTATAAGGAAATGAATCGCAAGGAGCGTATAGGATGGATTGGACGATCTTTTTGATGGGCGCCCTTGTCGGGGTGCTTGTAGGGCTTACAGGCGTCGGAGGCGCGGCATTGCTGACACCGGTGCTCGTATTCCTTGGAATACAGCCGACGGTAGCTGTCGCAACGGACTTATTTTATAATTCGATTACCAAGTTGTTCGGAAGCATCCAGCACATTCGGCAACGGACCGTACAAACGCGTCTTGTGTTGTATTTGGCGATGGGGAGCGTCCCCAGCGCCGTTGCCGCGATTCTGCTGCTTAAATATTATCCGCCTTTACATGACTACCAGGATACGATTATCAAACACGCGCTCGGCATTGTATTGATAATCGTCGCCCTCGTAAGCCTTGTAAAAGTATGGTTCGACAAGGGCGGCGTCCGGACGAACCGGATTCAGGAAAAGCCGCTGTCGGAGAAAAAAACGATGACCATTATGATCGGCGTCATTCTCGGCTTTGTCGTCGGCTTGACGTCGATCGGCTCCGGATCTTTATTTGCGCTGGCCATGATGTTTTTGTTCCGGCTGACCGCCGCGGAGCTCGTAGGCACCGATATCGTGCATGCGTTCCTCCTCGTCTCGGCCGCGGGCCTCATGCATGCCGGGTTCGGGACCATCAACTACGCCCTGGCGTTCAACCTGCTCGCCGGCTCGATTCCGGGCGTACTCGTCGGCAGCAGCCTGTCGGCGAAACTGCCACCCACCCCGCTGCGTACGGTAATGGCCACAATCATTCTCATCAGCGGCATCAAATTGATTTAACCATGTTACATTCTCGAGGGGGCGTTCACTGCGATGCCCTCTCGCTTCATTTCGGCGCGCAGCCGGGCAACCAGAGCCGCTGCTTCGGGGCCGTCGCCGTGGACGCAGAACGTATCTGCGTGAAGCGCCATATCGGCGCCTGCGGCCGTCGCGACCTTTCCTTCGTGGATGATCCGCAGCACTTGCTCCGCTGCAGCGCCGGCATCGTGAAGGACGGCGCCGGGCTCGTCTCGCGGCGTCAGCGTCCCGTCCGCCCGGTACGTCCGGTCGGCGAACGCTTCCGCCACCGCACGCAGGCCGGCCGCCTCGGCCGCACGAATCAACTCGCTGCCCGAGAGGCCGTACAGCATCAACTGCGGATCGAACCGGCTTACCGCCTGCGCGATCGCATCCGCCAGCCGCCGATCCGTCGCGGCCATATTGTACAGTGCCCCGTGCGGCTTCACATGCTGCATCCGTCCGCCTTCGGCACGGACGAACGCCTGCAGCGCGCCGATCTGATACAGCACCATATCGTGCGCTTCCTCCGGCGTAATGCGCATCATCCTACGCCCAAAGCCCGCCAGATCCGGCAGTCCCGGGTGAGCGCCGATCGCAACGCCTTTTTCCAGACACAGCTTCACCGTACGCCGCATGACTGCCGGATCTCCGGCATGGTAGCCGCAAGCGATATTGGCGGAACTAATCTGATCCAGCAGCGCTTCATCCTGCCCGATCCGGTACACGCCGAAGCTCTCGCCCAAATCCCCGTTCAAATCGATAGTCCGCAAAGGCGCCGTCCCCTTCATTCTTCATTCACCTCATTGATTGCTATGTACATGCCGCTGCCGCATCTGCAAAAGCAGCAGGAAAAACGCGAAAAAGAAAAAAGCCAAAAGCGTCCACTTCTGGCTTCATTCTTCTATGTCAGCCGGACCGGGAACCGACGTTTCCGGTCAATGCCTTGTGGACGCCGCTTCCTGCTGCCGGATTGTAAGTCCCCGGGTTTTGACGATAATTTTGCGAATGCTGTCTTCCGACAAATGAAACTGACGGATCAGTTCCGATACGCTGTGACCGTTCTGGTACAGCCGAAATATTTCGTAGTTTCGACGCAGAATCGATTGGCGCGTTCCGTTATTCTCGCCCCAGCCTGCGCGGGTCTGTTCCTTTTTCGGTATATAAATGATTTCGCCCTGAATGTAATCCTGCAGTTGTTTCAGCAGGCTAGGCGGCAATATATCCTTCCCGTTCTTGTACCCCACCGATGAAAGCCTCCTTTCGTGCCGTGTTCGTCCGAGCCTCGAAAGTTGCAAGCATTTTCATCTTCACACCTCCATCAAGAGCTTTGTTGGTATACAAAACCGATGTCTAAGCATAAGGGAAATAAAAATAAAAAAAACACGATGTACCGTATCGTGCCCAAATGCCTTCTATGTCATATATCGATCAATGACGTTCAGGTGACGGTGCTTTCGAAAATGCTTATTCACTTGCGAGCAATCCCTTTTCCGTTTCTAAATGCGCTTCTGTTGATCATTGCAGCTGCACTCCTTTCACCTGATTTGATTGATGATACGTGAATCTCCTTTATTTAACCATACTTTCCCATATATGTCCAGTCGTTCCTTCGAACATAGAAGGGGCCCGCGAAGGCCCCCCATTTGATTGGCGCTTCCGCTTACGCAGAAGCCACCTCCATTTGTGTAATCATTGCTCACGATCACTCCTTTCCTTTAGCGTCAGCTGGCCGGCTACATGTACTATTAACTCATACATGCCGCCTCGGAGCAAGGTGAGAAAATCGTTATAACGATTTAATCCTTACCGCTGCGGCGGCGGTAAACTGGCGAAGCGCACGCTCGCGCATCACGTAAAGCGCCTGCGCCTCTTCGAGGCCGATCTCCGCGAAGCGGACCGCGCCGCCGGGCCGCACCTGCGCGAGCAGCGGCAAATCGACGGCGGCGATGTGCGCGATGCGCGGATAGCCGCCCGTCGTCTGCGCCTCCGCCAGCAGCGCAATCGGCTGTCCGTCCGGCGGCACCTGCACGGCGCCGGGCGCGACGGCCTCGGAGATCATCTCGAGCGGCGCGCGCAAGCGCAGCGGCCCGCCCTCCAGCCGGCAGCCCATGCGGTCCGACTGCGGCGTCACACGGTAGGGCGCGGCGAACAAAGCTTCGAGGCTGGCCGCCTCGAAGCTGTCCGCCTCGCGCCCGCGCATGACGCGCAGCGTCGGCTGCTCCGCATACGGCGGGCGCCACCGCGGCGCGAGCCCCCACGTCGAGGGGACGAGTGCCGTCCCCGGCGCAGCCGTCCGCGCGAGGCGCGCCGCGAGCGCCGCAGCCGCCGCCGGCAGCGGCCCGGCGGGCAGCCGGTCGCCGGCCTGCAGAGCCCGGCCGGCGAAGCCGCCGAGCGCCGCGCGCATGTGCGTGCTGCGGCTGCCGAGCACGGCGGGCACGGCGATGCCGCCCGCTACGGCGAGCATCGCGCGCAGTCCGCGCCGCGCGGGGCCGAGGCGCAGCAGCGTGCCGCTGCGCACGAACACGGGAAGCCAGCCGGGCAGCGGCGTCCCGTCTTCGGCGCGCGCGTCCGGATGATCGGCGCCGCAAAGCGCGACAAGCGCATCGCGCTCGAACCGCAGCGACGCGCCCGTCATCGTCGTCTCCAGCGCCGCCGCCCCCGGCGCATTGCCGACCAGCGCGTTCGCCGTACGCAACGCGAACGTGTCGGCAGCGCCGCCGACCGATACGCCGATGGCACGGCTTCCGAAGCGGCCGCCGTCCTGCACCGTCGTCAGCAAGCCGGGCGATTCCACGACTATGCCCATCGCTATCGTCCTTTCCGTTGTTCTAAGCTGCCTTCCAGCTCCGCATAACCTTCCGGCGTCACCGCTTCAAACCGCACCCGTTCCCCCGGCCGCAGCAGACTCGGCGTCTCCCGTTCCGGGTCGAACAGCCTGAGCGGCGTACGCCCGATGAGCTGCCAGCCTCCCGGCGTGGCGAGCGGATAAATGCCGGTCTGTACGCCGGCGATGCCTACCGATCCGGCAGGCACAATCGTACGGGGAACGCTGCGGCGCGGACAGGCAAGTCGTTCGGGCAAGCCGCCAAGATAAGGAAAACCGGGCGTAAAGCCGATCATATGCACGATGTATTCGGCAGAACAGTACAGCTCCACCACCTCTTCAGCGGACAAGCCGCTTTGTGCGGCGATCGCCGGGAGATCCGGCCCCGCTTCCCCGCCAAACCGGACGGGAATGACGCGCACCGGACACTGTCCTACCTCCGCCGCTTCATCGGCTTCCGTTCCCAGGCAGGCATCCAGCTCCGCCGACAGCCATTCGCGTACTTGCTCATAGGGCGCCGCTTGATCGGAACCTCCTGCGGCGCTTCCGATCCCTTGCCGGAAGACGAGCCACGGATCGTAGTACACCGTTACCGACGTATAAGCTCGCACCCATTCGATCACGGCGCCCGGCTTTTTCCGGTTCAGCATACGTTCGGCGGCATCGACCCGTCTTCTGGTTCGCTCCCCGATCCCCCCTTGGAAACGGATGACGACAGCCTCCTCTCCAAGCGGATACAGCTCATAGCCGCCTTCTTTCCGTTCCACGGCTAGAACCCTTGCTTCTTCAGCCAGTTCGCGCACAGGTTCGGCCATGTCCGCGCCTCCGGATGTTCCTGGGCAAGCCCGAGCCCGTGTCTGCCGCTTTCGTAAATATGCAGCTCGAACGGAACTTTATTTTTCCGCAGCGCGGAAGCGAACATCATCGCGTTCTCCACGGGAACGCCGGCATCATCCGCCGTATGCCAGATGAACGTCGGCGGCGTGTCTTCGGTGACCCGGTTCTCGCTCGACATCAGCTCGACCAGTGCCGGATCGGCCGGATCACCTAGCAAGTTGTTGCGCGAACCGCTGTGAGTATACGGGCCGAACGTAATGACAGGATAACAGAGCACAACGAGATCGGGGCGCGAGCTTTCCCGTTCAATCGGATCGGCCGCCTCTGCATTCCCGCCGTCGAATTGCGTCCCTGCGCTCGAAGCCAGATGCCCTCCCGCCGAAAAACCGAGAATGCCGACCCGCTTCGGGTCCACATTCCATGCTTCGGCGTTATGCCGTACGGTCCGGATCGCGCGCTGCGCATCCATCAGCGGGTTCGGATGCCGGTAAGGCGCAACCCGGTAATGCAGCACGAAAGCGGAGATGCCGAGCGTATTCAGCCATCTGGCCACCGGTTCCCCCTCATGGTCGGCTCTGCGCCCATAGCCTCCTCCCGGACAGACGACGACGGCGGAAGTCGGCTGTTCGGATTGCACCAAAAAAGGCACCAACGTCGGACGGTCTTCCTTCTCCTCGCCAAGCGCGTTCGGAGTCCCTTGCGGCCACAACAATAAACTCATAAATGAATCCTCCCTTATGGAAATGTATGCTAAAATCATACTACATTCATTGCCGGGATTGTACTATGATTTTGCGTCTTCCGGGTACCGTTCGCCCTTAAATACAACGCTCGGCCCCCTCCGTTGAGACTTCCCGGCGGCTATAAGTTTAAGCCCGTCGACTGATGCTAGGTCGTGCTCGGGTATGATACAATGGCAAAAAATAAACGCAAAGGCACGATCATCACTTTTGGAACGAGGGAACATATGGAAACGAAACGAAGCCGGGCGGAAGCCTTGGTCCAACAATATAAGCAGGAGCATTTGCTGCAATTTATATCCAAGTTGTCCGACGAGCAATCGGAACGGTTGCTCGATCAAATTTTGCAGCTCGATTTTGCGCAGCTGAGCGAAGCGATGAATACGGACGCACCGTCCGTACAGCAGCAAAGCCATTTGGAACCGATGGACGTCTCCGATTGGGACGATTTCGATCAGCGGGAGCAAGCTTATTTTGCCGATAAAGGAAGGGACCTGCTGCGGAACGGCAAAGTCGGCGTGATCGTCGTCGCCGGAGGCCAAGGAAGCCGGTTAGGCCATGAAGGGCCCAAAGGGACTTTCGATATCGGACTGCCGTCCGGCAAGTCGCTGTTTCAGCTTCAAGCCGAAAGACTGCTGAATTTGTCCCGCAGCGCCGGCCGGCCGATCCCTTGGTACATTATGACAAGTCCCGAAAATCACGCCGAGACGGTTCAATTTTTCAAAGATGCGCATTATTTCGGCTATGCGGAGGAAGATTGCTACTTTTTCCTGCAGGGCGTCATGCCGGCCGTCGATGCATACGGAAACATTTTGCTTGCCGGACAAGGCGAAATCGGTCTGGCCCCGAGCGGCAACGGCGAGTGCTTCGCTGCCCTCAAGCAGAGCGGCGCGCTTGACGACATGAAGCGGCGCGGAGTGGAGTGGCTGTTTTATTATAATGTCGACAATGCGCTGATCAAGATAGCCGATCCGCTGTTTGCCGGCGTGGCGGCGCACTTCGGCCATCCGATCGCCACGAAGGTAGTCGAGAAGGCGTACCCGGAGGAAAAAGTCGGTATCCTCTGCTTGCGCGACGGACGGCCTTCCGTTGTCGAGTATACCGATGTTCCGGAAGAAGTGATGCTTCAAAAAGACGGCGAAGGCAAGCTTCTGTTCGGCATGGGCAACATCTCGATTCATTTGTTCCGCCTCGACTTCATTGAGAAGCACGCCGGCACCGCCATCCCTTACCATAAGGCGCACAAAAAAATAAAATATATCGGCGAAAGCGGCGAATTGATCCGTCCCGATGCACCGAACGCCTACAAGTTCGAACGGTTTATATTCGATTTTTTCCCGTTGGCGGACAAAATGACCGTTCTGAAGATGAAGCGCGAGGAACAGTTCGCTCCCGTGAAAAACAAAGACGGCGTGGACAGCCCGGCAACCGCGAGGCAGCTTGTATTCGATCTGCACCGCAAGTGGCTGCTGGACGCGGGCGTGCCGGCAGGCGTCATCCAGGGGCGGGACATCGAAATTTCACCGCTGGTGTCCTATAGTGGGGAAGGACTGGATCAGCCGGATGTTCTCCGTTCACTGGGCTTTGCGATTGGAAACGAATAGAATGGGTTTCTAAGCACAAAAAGGCCTTGATCCTGCAAGAGCGGAATCAAGGCCTTTTTCAACGTTCGTGCGCGATTTGACGCACATGGTTTGGTACAGCTATCGGCAGCGCACGGTTTGGTTACGGAAACACCCGGATACTTACCCACAATGGTCTTGAGATCCTCTATAGAAAGGGCAATAGACCCGCGTCCCAAGCCTTTAAAGCCTCAGGGGGCGTCGCCACATAGTCTACGGCGTTTTTGGAGCATCGATCCACATTCGCAAATCTTTCATGGGTTGGCCCATATCTTCATATTTTCCCATTCCGTACGGCAGCATGCCGGCGGTGTTAATCCCAGACGATCTCCCAGTTCCGATTCAAGGTCGCTTCAATCGTTCCGCGTTCCATAATGTAAGAAGCGAGCAGCTCTGACATATCCGTCGGAATATCTTTGACCAATGGCTTACCCTGGAACATCAAGTAATTCCCGCCGCCTCCGGCGCGATAATTGTTCATGACGACGTCGTACTCCGCCTTCGGATCGATCGGCTTTCCATTGTGCTGCAGCCAAGTAACCCGCGCTCCTTCAGGACGCGATATGTTCAGCCGGTATTCGATGCCTTCCCACATATCGTAGTTGTAATGCTGCGGCTTCGGATCGCTGAAATGCGGGCTTACCTTGATCTCCCCGTTACCGTCGTATTGCTGGAAATAAGAAGCGGAGCGTTCGAGCGCAGCCCGGATGTCCGCGCCTGTAATCCGGATCACTTGCAGCGTGTTCGGATAAATGTAATTGGATACGATGTCGCGCATCGTAATATGTTCCGGAAACCCCGGCGAGACGTTGTCGAACAGTGCCGTATTGGAGATCGGTGCGCCGGACAGCTCCATCTGCACCTTATTGATGAATTCGATCAGCGGATGCTCCCTGAGGCGGACGTCCATCGGATCGGAGACCCGCATATCGCCTACCAGTCTTCCTATCGGCTGATCGAGCCATACTTGCGCCAGCGCTTCGTGCGGACGGACAAGCTCCAGCACAGCCGGGTCCGGCTCTACACCCTGCGGGGTCAGAAGTTCGGACCGTTTCGACCGCACTTTCCATACTCCGTTCTCCTCGGCCAGCCCCAGCGTCACTTTGCCGAGCCAAGCTCCGGTGCTCCCCGGTTGTACAATCGCTACGCCGTTCACTGTCGTTTCCGACAGCACCCGGTGCTGGTGGCCTGTTAGCAGAACGTCGATCCCTTCCACCTCTTGGCACAGCGCATAGCCTTGATTTTCCCCGGTCAGCGGCTCCGTCGGCTCGCCGGTTTCCAGGTGCCGCTCGAATCCGCCGTGATAAGACACGATGACGACATCGGCCCCCTCTTCCTCCCGCAGTTTGCGCACCCATTCCTTCGCGGTTTGAAGCGCATCCTTGAACTTCAGCCCGCGGATGTGATCCGGCTTTTCCCAATGAGGAATATAATGGGTCGTCAACCCGAGTACGGCGACCTTCAAATCGTCCCCGAACGTTCGAATCAGATAAGGCTTGCCGAAATACGGCTCTCCGGTCGCTTCATCCACAATGTTGGCGCTAAGCCATGGAAAGCCGGATTCTTTCACCGCTTTGCCAAGCAGGTCCAGACCGTAATTGAACTCATGATTGCCGATGACCGCAGCGTCGTACTGCAGCTCGTTCAGGCAATGTATCATCGGATTCGTCGCAGCGGCATTCAGCTTCGCATGATGATAAGCGAGCGGCGTCCCCTGGATGAGATCGCCGTTGTCGATCACCAGTAGCGGCTCTTCTTTGCGGCGTTCTTCACGGATCAATGTGGCGATTTTGGCAAATCCATACTCCGTCGGTTTATTATTTGCATACTGAATGGGTATCATATTTCCATGAATATCGCTTGTTTCCAAAATCGTTAGTGTCCATTCCCGGGCCATACGAATCATTCAACTCCGTTACGCGAATTTGACTACACTATATCAAACTTAGCCCAACCGGCACAATGGAGACAAAAAAATGTTATTTTCGACTTCCCTTAACAATATTTTTACTGTCTCTTTCTTCAAATTGTGATATAGTAAGTAATGGATTTTTATCCGAGCCATTTAACAGGAGGTCAATTCCATGTTCAAAAAGTTCGCAGCAATCAGCTTGTCCCTTGTGCTGACTGCAGGTTTCGCTGTTGGGTGCGGTAGTAAACCAGAGACAACCCCGACCCCTGCACAGCCTGACAACAAAGCGGCGGCTCCTGCTGCCAAAGGCTATGTGCCTAAAGAATTGACAGTGCAATTCGTTCCGTCGCAACAAGCCGAGACGCTTGAAGCCAAGGCTAAGCCGCTGGAGAAACTGCTCGGAGAAAAGCTGGGCATCCCGGTGAAAGTTTCTGTCTCCACGAACTACAACACCGTAATCGAAGCGATGGCTTCCAAGAAAGTCGATGTAGGCTTCTTGCCGCCAAGCAACTACGTTATGGCGCATGACGACAAAAAGGCCGCCGATCTGCTGCTGCAAGCACAACGTTTTGGCGTAGACGATAAAACAGGCCAACCGACGAAAGATCTGGTAGATTTTTACAAATCGATGATCATCGTCAAAGCCGACTCTCCGATTAAAGATATTAAAGATCTTAAAGGGAAAAAGATTGCATGGCAGGACGTTACCTCTTCCGCCGGTTATGTATACCCAGCGATTCTGATGAAGAAGAACGGGATTGACCCGGAGAAAGACGTAACAGGCATTACCGTGAAAGGACATGACAAAGGCGTTCTTGCCGTGCTTAACGGCGAAGTCGACGCAGCGGCCGTATTCCAGGACGCCCGGATCAACGTAATCAAAGATTTCCCTGACGTATTCCAAAAAGTTCGCGTGCTTTCCTTCACCGATCCGATCCCGAACGACACGATTTCCGTTCGTCCCGATATGGATCAAGCGTGGAAAGACAAAATCGCTCAAGCGTTCATCGATCTCGGTAAAAACCCTGAGAGCCAAAAAATCATTTTTGACGTATACTCACATCAAGGTTACGTGAAATCCGACGACAAGAAATTCGACATCGTGCGTCAAGCGGCTAAAGAAATCGGCCAAAAGAAATAAAGTAACCGTAAAGCAAAAGGAACAGCTCCTTCAAGGAGTCTGTTCCTTTTTTCGCTCATTCCGGCGACAACCGCCGCTTATCTTCGGTCCTGTACTTTATCCGGCGACCGTCAAGATTTCAACTTAGCTTATTCCCGCTGAAAATCTAGGAAGGAAGCGATGCTTCACGAGAGACTGGGCAGCCAGCTCCATCACACGGTAAACTCGATCGGGACGCCCATTTCACCGAGCTTGCCTTCCCTTGCATCGTCCCTCAGCCGCGTCAGCCACTGCAATTCCACTTTGGCATGCTCAAATCCGCCGACCATCATGTGCAGCGCCGATTTCGGAACGATATCGATATGTTCCCGATACACCTCGTAAAATACCTTCATCGCTTTCTCGCATTTCCGCACGCGTGAATCCAATATCTCGGCAAGCTTCTGCTGATCGCCGTGATCGGCGAAGACGAGCGCCATATACAGCGGATGCTTCATTGGCTCATATTCCTCGAATACGCGCAGCAGAAGCCTCTCGAACTCTTTGCGTCCTTTTTCCGTAATACGGTATATCGTTTTGTCCGGCCTTCCGGCATCCTTCACGATTTCGACCGGCTCGATGCAAGCTTCTTCCGCCAGCCGGTCGACCGCGTAATAGAGCGAACCCATTTGCAGCTTCGTATAGCGGTGCATCTCGCGCTCTTTCATTTTTTGCGTAATTTCGTAAGGATGCGCATCCGCCTCCATCAGCAATCCAAGTATGGCCAGCCTCATCGACACCGTGCATCAACCTCCGCTTGCTTCCGGTTTCAACGGCTTCGCCGCGGATTTAACCCGCTCGCCGCTCATCATAAATACGAAGACGGCCGCAAGCAAGGCAGGAATTAACGCCCACATGAACGTTTGCGCGATCGACGACGACAGCGTATCCGTTATTTTGTTCAGCACGTCCGGAGGAATCATCGCCCGCTTCTCAGGCGACAGCATGTCGCGCGGATCGCCGAGCTTGCCGCCGGGCAGTTGACCACCGCCTGCGAACGATTCCGCGATGCCGCCGGCAAAGGCATTCCGCTGAATGATGCCGAATACGGTAATGCCGAGCGTCATGCCAAACGAGCGAAGAAACGAGTTGGCCGATGTTGCCGCGCCGCGCTGCCGCATGTCGAAGTTGTGAATCGATGCCATGCTAAGCACCGAGAATGAGAACCCGACGCCGAAGCCGGTCAAAATCATGTACAGCGTGAGCGTTATCCGCGACGTCTCCGGCGTTAACGTGCCGAGCAAGAATATGCCGAGAACAAAGCAGACGACCGAAAAAATCATAATGTTTCGGAAGCTTGTTTTCGCCGAGAAAAAGCCGCCCGCTTGGCTGCCGACCACGGAACCGAGCATCATCGGCATCAAAATAAGCCCCGAGTTGGTTGCCGATCCCCCGTAGACGCCCTGCACATAGATCGGAATGTAAATGGTGGCGACGATGTAGCTCGCGCCGTAGAATAGGGCCACGGCATTGCTGGAAGCAAACAGCCGCTGTTTGAACATGGCGAACGAGATGATCGGTTCGCTTGCTTTCGTTTCCGCCACGAGGAACGCCACAAACAACGCGACGAATGCGGCAAACAAACCGATAATGACAAGCGAGTTCCAAGCGTACTTCTGGCCGCCCAATTCCAGCGCGAACATCAGACAAACGACGGCCGCAACGAGGGTGGTCGCGCCGAACCAGTCGATATTTTGCTTCATATGCTTGAGCGACTCGTGATAAAAGGCGCCAATGAAAATAAGCGCAACGACGCCGATCGGAAGATTAATGTAAAACACCCAGTTCCATCCGATGTATTCGGTAATATACGCGCCGAGCAGCGGCCCGAAAATGCTCGAAATCCCGAATACGGCGCCGAACAGTCCGCCCATCTTTCCGCGTTTTTCCGGCGGAAAAATATCGAACACGATCGTAAACGCAATCGGCATGAGCGCGCCTCCTCCGATCCCCTGGATCGCCCGGTAGATGCTGAGCTGAACGATGCTGTGCGCCGTACCGCAGAGCGCAGACCCGATTAGGAACAATACCATGCCAAAAATAAAAAACCGTTTGCGCCCGAACATGTCGGACAATTTGCCGAAAATCGGCGTGCCGGCCATGACAGCCACCATGTAGGCGGAGGTGACCCAAACGAACTGCTCCATTCCGCCTAGCTCCGCCACAATCGTTCCCATCGCCGTGGCAACGATCGTGTTATCCATAGCCGCCATCAGAATGCCGAGCAGCAGCCCGGCGATGACAAACCCGATCTTGCTTTCTTTTGCAATCATTCATGTGCTCCTCTATTCAAATTAGTCAATAATGGAAATTATTATATTCAAATTTGAATATATAATCAACCTATTTATGTAAAAATGCATAGTACCGAATAACGCGAACATGAAGATAAGAAAATGAAAAAACAGTCCGGAGTGAGTATTTCTTGTTCCGCACTGTTTCATCCATTGCTTCCTGGTTGTTGATGCACCGGCATTATTATGCCCACCGCATTGCCCGCGTTGCCTACCCCGTCTTCTACTCCCGCCGCAGCGCCGCAAGGCGTTTGTTTGACGCCATGTCCATCATTCGTTCCCACATGCGATGCTCCATCGGCTCCGGCCGTTTCCCCGCATATGCCGTCAATGCATCGGCATCTTTGAGCAGATGCCCGGTCAAGATGCATACCGCCGTCTCGTCCTTGTCAATGACTTGCTCCGCCACAAGCCGTTTCAGCCCCGCAACCGTCGCGGCGGACGCGGGCTCGCAGCCGATGCCCGAACGGTCGATAAGTTCTTTAGCCGCGAATATTTGCTCATCCGAGACGGCCACCGTCACTCCGTTCGTATACTCCAGCGTCTGCAGCGCCTTCCTCCAGCTTGGCGGGCTTCCGATGTTGAGCGCGCTGGCCCGCGTAGACGGATGCGGCTCCGGCGTAAGCGTCGGCTCTTTGGCCTCCACCATGCGATGGAACGGGCTCGCCCCTTCCGCTTGGACGATCGCCACTCGCGGCACGTTCTCGATCAGGCCGATGGACCGCAGCTCCTGCAGACCTTTGCCCAGCGCCGAAGCGTTGCTAAGTGCGCCCCCCGGAAGCACGATCCAGTCCGGCATCGACCATTGCAGCTGGTGGGCAATTTCAAATACAATGCTCTTCTGCCCCTCGATGCGCAGCGGATTTACGGAGTTGCATACATATAATCCGAATTCGTCCGCATGCTCCTCAAGAAAGCGCAATCCGTCGTCATACGTTCCGGGGAAACGGACCAGCTTCCCGCCATAGGCCAGCGTCTGCAGCACCTTCCCGTCCGCTACGCCCTCCTCGGGCACGAACACATACGATTCCTCTCCGCACCATGCCGCATACATGGCAAGCGACGAGGACGTATTGCCGGTCGAGGAGCAGGCAAATCGCTGCATGCCCAGCGCGCGTCCATGAGAGACGGCGGCGGTCATGCCGTTATCTTTGAAAGATCCGCTCGGGTTCTCGCTCTGCGCTTTTAGCAAGACGCGGCGAATCCCGGCAAACTTGGCGGCCGCATCAACCTCATACAGCCCTGTGTTCCCTTCGTATCGGGTCACAATCGCTTCGGCCGGCAGCTCAGGGTGAATCAGTTCCTTGTAGCGCCAAACGCCGCTCGCATAAGGCGTCATCCGCTCCATAAGCCGCGCTTGGAACAGACGCTTCAGCAGATCGGCGTCAAGCTCCTTCCAATTTTGTTCAATTTGAAGCAAGCCGCCGCAGGTGCAGCGAATTCGCACCTTGTACAAATCCCACCGTTTGGCGCAGTCAATGCAAGTCATGTACATCTCGAATCCCCTCACGTATCCCACATTGTATTGATTGTTCTTGTGAACTACAATAAAGGAAAGCTTCTCATAAATAAAATATAAGATTGCTAACAAATCATAAATTAAATTTATGCTTTGAGCAAAAAGGAAAGGAGGCATAGGTTATGAATCTTCATGCGCTGAGCATATTCCGTGCGGTTGCTCACTGCAGCAGCGTCACCCGCGCTTCTGAAGCGCTGCTCATCAGCCAGCCGGCGGTAACCGCCCAAATCCGCAATCTGGAAAAAGAACTCGGCCTCTCCCTTATCGCTCCGAAAGGCCGCGGCATTTTGCTTACGGAAGCCGGCGAATTGGTCGCCGCCCAAGCGGAGCGGCTGTTCTCGCTGGAGGCGGAGATCGAGCGGCTGCTCGCCGATTACAAAGAAGGACGCACCGGCAAGCTGCGCATAGCCGCTACTTATTTGCCGGCCAACTTTTTGCTGCCCGCCTGGATCGCCGCTTTCAAATCGGCTTATCCCGATGTGCACGTTATATTGCATACGGCCAACACGCGTCAAGCGATGGAACGCCTCATTCGTTACGAAGCCGACCTTGCGGTGATCGGCGGAGGAGCCGAGCCCGAACCGGGCATTGCCCGGCGCCTCTTGTTTGAAGATCCGATGTGGTTCGTCGTTCCGTGCGGTCACCGGCTGGCTAACCGCGAGGCATCGTTTGCCGAAATTTTGCAGGAACCGTTCGTGATGCGGGAGGAAGGCAGCCGTACGCGCGAGATGCTGCTGGCCTTGTGCCGGACGGCCAACATGAAGCCGCCCGCCGCTGCGGTGGAATGGGACGGCATGAACGAAGCGGTAAGAGCGGTGAAGGCGGGGTACGGCGTCATTTTTGCCTCGGCCGCGGAAGTTCGGGAAGATGTGCAGCGGGGCGATGTCGCCCGCGTGATGGTGCGGGAGGTCGAAGCCGTCAATCCGATCGCCGTCTATACGCGTGAACTTGAACCGCTATCTCGTCAGGCGGCGGAACTCATGAATGTGATCGATCATAGCCGAACATCACCAGGGAATGTATAACGACTGTGAAGAAACTGCGCAGCCTATTATTATTTTGCACCGGACTGTTCCGTTTGGCGCAAAGCGAAGAATGATAAGAGAGCCGTGTTACCAACACGGCTCTCTCACAATAACCGCCTTTAAGGACGGTTGCTTCAAAGGGATGTTACCAAGGAATAGACCGTTCACACTCAAAGGGTTTACTTCTTATCCAGCTCGCTGATTTTCTTATTGATTTCTTCCTCCGCCGTTCGAAGCGCGGTATTCATATCTTTCTTGCCAAGGACGAAATCGTCGTAATTTTTGTCCAGTATCGTGCGCGCGGTCGTATAATAATCGCTGAAGCGTGGAGCGAGAGCCGGCTTGCTTTTGAAAAACGCGGCGATATTTTTGCCTTTGGCATAATCGACATCGGCGGCAAACTGCTTCTGCAGCTCCGCGTTCACCAGCGGGCTCACTACGGGCCGTTTTTTCGCGGCAAGCATCTGCACCTCATCCGACGTAAGAACCTCCACCACTTTCATCGCCGCCTCTTTGTGCTTGCTCGTTTTGGTCGTTCCGATGACGGCAAAGTCGGTCATACCATATACGTTGGGACTTCCCTTATAGCTCGGGTATTGCACCATATCCCAATTCACGCCGTTGACCGACGCTTCCTGAAGACGGTCGACGATATTGACCGTTGCAAGCATCGCGATATTTCGCTCTTTCATGAAGCGGACAATGCCGCCGCCATTTAGATCCGTTGTCTTTTTCGGAATGTTTCCGGGGATCGAGTACATGTCTTTGGCCAACTGAAACACCTTTTGCCATTGTTCATTGTTGACTTCGGCCTTATTTGTCTTTCCATTCACAATGACCAGCGACAGCGGAAACGCCAATCGGGTCGCATGCTCCGGGTCCAGTCCGTAGTACTGTGTCCCGCCGTCAGTTCGGGTTACTTTTCTGGCGACATTGACCGTGTCCTCCCAGGTCATCCCGTCCTTCGGATACGCTACGCCGAATTTATCGAATACGTCCTTGTTGTAGTACAGCGCATTGGCCTGCCGGTAAAAAGGAAGTCCGTACATTTCTCCTTTATCCGAATATTGTTTAAGCGCTTCCATGAAGATTGGATCAAAGCGGGACAAATCCAATTTCTCTTGTTTGGCTAAAGGCGTGATATCTTCCAACAAGCCGACCTGAATCAAGTTGCCCAGATAGCCCTGAAACTCAAGATACAAGTCAAAGCTGGTGCCATTGGCGACCAAGTCTTGAATGCCCTTCCCCTTTTTTACGATGTTCACGGTAATATGAGGGTATTTCTTTTTCAGCGGTTCATGCAGCAGAAGTTTCCATAACTCGTCGGACATGTCCTGGCCGGCGAACAAATTGAGAGTGACCGGTTCCGTATTCACCTTGGCCGCAGCGCCATCCGATGGCGCAGGCGCTTTCCCGCCGGCCGCCGGGTCCCCCTGGGAACAACCAAGCAGCGCCGACATTCCGATCAGTTGGGCAAGAAGCAGAACATTCAGCTTGCGCATGTACAATCTCTCCTTCAAATTAATGTGCTGAATCAGCGGGTTGAAACGACTTTTCTTTTTTGCAAATAACACGATAATTGCAGCGGCCAGTCTGTTTGAATAATGTCGGCTCCCATATCCATGAGCCGTCCCCAGCCTTCATCTTCGTTTTTCAATAAGGAAGTATCGTCGTCGTTGCCGAGTGTAAGCGTTGTCTTATCATTAAGTCGAATCGCGTTCAGCCAAACCAAAATGTTCCTCTTTTTTAATTCCCGGACAACTTCCAAATTATAAAATTCGCTCTGCTCCGAGCCGATGATCACCTCTACGGCAACCGTATGAATATTGCGGCTGAGGACGCGGTGCAGCTCGCTTTCTTTTTTCACGATCGGGATATACATGACCGGCACTTCGTACTGTTCGAGCATTTCTAAGCATGCATCCGTTACGGGACTTTTCAAAATGACTTGATCGAACATCGACAATTTCGCGAGCAATTCATATACATCGTCCCAGAAATTCCACGCCCGGTCCAGATTGATCAGGGTGTCGCCCTTAAAATGGGAAAGCACCGTTTCCAGCTTTTGAACCTTCTGTTTCACTTCGAACGAGTTGCGGTTCCGGTAACTCAACCGATCGATTTCTTCGGAAGCAAGCGTTTGGACATTATGTTTACTAAAAAACAACCTTTGCTCTTGCCCGTCATGAATCGTATATAGCTCCCCGTCCGTCGATTTCGAAGCGTCCATCTCAATGATGTCCCCACCGTACTTGAGTGCGATTTCAAACGCCGGAATCGTATTCTCGATAATATTCCCCCCGCTGCATCCGCGATGCACCGCCACCAGCACGTCTTTGGCCGCTTTTCTTTCCTTTAGCTTTTTTGCAATTTCCGAGCGATCCACATCGTTTCCTCCTACAGTTCATCTATGTATTTCTACATTTAGTTAATAATATTTTAGTAAATATGTCAATGATTTTGATGCTTTATAATTTTAATTTTTAGTAAATATACATTGAGTTATACCTTCCGAATAACAAAACCTTCCAGGATGTCCGGAAGGTCCTTTCGCGTGCTATTCCACACGTTCGCGCATGGGAGTGATGGTTATGGGATTCCAGCCGCTGTTACTGAAGCCACTTTTCCTCCGTCTGAAATTTATAATCCGATCATTCAAAAAAGCCCTCCAACGGCGAGGGCTCTCCAAACATATCACTATTTTACTTCGCAGCGCTGCTGTGTCTAACGGTCAGTCCGGTAGGAATCGTGACTTTATAAGGAATTTCTCTCCCTTTCGTTCGGCTCAGCAGCAATTGAATGCCCGCTCTTCCCATCTCTTCCGTATAAATTTTCACCGAGCTTAACGGGCAGCTTGCATACTGGGCCAATTCCGTATCGTCGAACGATACTAACGCTACTTGCGACGGCACTTTGATATCGAAATCCTGAAGCGCTTTTAACGCCCCTACGGCCATCGGGTCGCACGCGATAACGAACGCTTCCGGCAGATGCCCGGATTCAATCGCCGCTTTCATCAATCGATACCCGTCGGACATCGTATACTCGCCTAAAAATACATGCTGTTCATTATACCGCCCACGCTCGCCCATCAGTCGCTTGTACGATCTATACCTTTTATCGTCCGTTACGATCGTCTCGCCGACACTCACATATTCCTTGGAAGATCCGCCAATAAATCCGATATCATGGTAACCGCGGGCCGTCAAATGCTCCAGTACCGCTTCCATCGCTTTTTCGAGGTCCACCGTAACCGAATCGTACACGTTCTCATTCGGCGAATAATCGATATAGACGATGTTGCTGGAACCTTTATTGACGATTTCGACCGCATCGGGATGAACTTTCCCCACGACGACGATTCCCATGAAATCCGCTTTGATATCTTGTTGAAACAACGCGTTAAAGGTATAGGTTGCGGTGGATAACCCTTGATCGGCGCATTCCTTTTCAATCCCATTGCGGATCGAAATAAAGTAAGGATTGTTCATCTCGTCTTCAATCTGGCATAAAAAGATCGCTACTTTATCGGCCGTCTTTTTCTTTTTTCCCGCGGTACCGGCATTTTTTCTTTCCCGTTTCACATATTGGTGCTCGCGTGCTATATTTATAATATTTCTTCTGGTTTCCTCCGTAACGGCCAGCGTGTAATCGTCATTTAATACTCGGGATACGGTGGCTTGCGAGACGTTGGCTAATTCCGATATTTGTTTTATCGTTATCACGTATACTCCTACTATCCATATATTTAGTAAACTTATTATATCAATCTGCCGTTTCGCTTTCAATATGAAGGCATCATCAACACTTTGCCAAGGAGGCCGCCTATGCTGATACGGGTATTGAATCCGGAGGATGCGGAGGTTTATCGGACGTTACGGTTACGCTCTTTGAAAGAACATCCCCATGCGTTCCTCACAACCTACGATATGGAGAAGGAACGACCGCTGGAAGTAACGAAACAGAGACTGCAGGCAACCGCAGACCAGTTTACGCTAGGCTGCTTTACAAGCGAGAATGAACTGGCCGGAATGGTTACGTTCGTCCGTGAAACCCATCCGAAGCTGAAGCATAAAGGAAATATTTATGCGATGTATGTCGCTCCCAAATATCGCGGGAATAAAGCGGGCTCCGCGATGCTCCGCGAACTGATAGAGCGAGCAGGCCGCTGCGACGGGCTGGAGCAGCTCAATTTAACCGTCATGTCGGACAACGCCGCCGCGAAACGGCTGTACGAATCGATCGGATTTGAGGTGTACGGGACCGAGCGGCACGCGCTGCAGCTGGACGGACGGTATTGGGACGAAGATTTGATGGCCTTGAAACTGCGTGCGCACTAAAAGCGATTCCATACAAAGACAGCCTGCTCCCTTCGTTTTGCGACGAAAGGAACAGGCTGTTGCTTTCTTACACGAGCCGCTTACGGATCGAGGTGGAGATGAAATCAATGATCGTTACCATCACGATGATGCCGAGAAGAATGATGCCGACCCGATTCCAAGCGCGGGCTTCCAGCGCAAAGATCAGCGGCGTACCGATCCCGCCGGCCCCGATCATGCCGAGAATCGCCGCGGAACGGACGTTAATCTCGAAGCGGTACAGCGAGAAAGAGAAAAACTCGGGCAGCACCTGCGGAATGACGGCGAACCAGAGCACCTGCAGCCGGTTCGCGCCGCAGGCGGTAAGCGCCTCGGTCGGTCCGAGATCCATGTTCTCCACCGCCTCGGAGAACAGCTTGCCGAGCATCCCGATGGAATGAAGTCCGAGCGCCAGCACCCCGGCGTAAGGTCCCGGGCCCACCGCCTTGATGAACAAAATCGCCATAACGATTTCCGGAAACGTCCGAATGAGGCTGAGCACGAATTTCCCGCTGCCGGTGACGGCCCGGAAACGGCTCATGTTATTGGCCGCCCAGAAAGCGAAAGGCACGCACAGAACCGCCGAAATGAAGGTGCCGAGCACCGAAATGGCAAGCGTATCGAGAAGGCCGCGCAGCAAGTCCTCGCCTTCGGGAATATATACATAAGACCAGTCGGGATGCGTCAGCCCTGTCAGAATGGACTTTGAAATCGTCCCCGCCGTCTCTTTAATGCCTGTGAACTGTATGCCGGTGAACGACCATATGTACAGCGCCAGGATGAAAATAGCAACCAGCCAAAAACGCATGCGAAACCGCTGCGGCGGCTTTACCGATGGATTTGTCATAACAGCCTCTCCCGAATTTTAGTACTCGCGTAATCGATGATCAGAACGATGGCCAGCGTCACCAGGATGATCAGGCAGGTACGGTCATAGCGCAGCTGACCCATGGAACGGTCCAGATATAAACCGATTCCGCCCGCACCGACGAGCCCGAGCACCGCAGCCGCCCGTACGTTGACTTCAAACGTATAAAGCAAATATGCCGTGAAGGAAGCCATAACCTGCGGGATAACGCCGAAATGGATCCACTGCAGCTTGTTGGCGCCGACAGCGGTCATCGCTTCGAGCGGCCCCGGGTCGATCGCCTCGATCGATTCATACGCAAGCTTGGATATAAGGCCGAATGAAAAGAACATGAGCGCCAGCACCCCTGCGAACGGGCCGAGACCGAAGATCGCCACGAAGACGGCGGCAAAAAGCAGATCTGGTATCGTCCGCACCAGGTTCAAAATAAACCGGGCCGGGTAGTACAGCAGCGGCGACTTGGTGACATTGCGCGCGGCAAACAAAGAGATCGGAATCGCGAGAATGGCGCCAAGCGTCGTACCGATCACCGCCATCTGGATCGTTTCCAGCATCGGCTTCCATATCACATCGAAGTAAGACCAATCCGGCGGGAACATTTCCACGATGAGCTTGCCCATCTCCGGCGTCCCGGTAATGAGCGAGGTCAAAGTCGCGTCCGTCTTATAGGCGCTGCCCCACAGCAGCAATATCAGTATGATCACCGTTAAATAGGTCTTGGTGCGGTCCGGCTTTTTGAGCGCCGCCGCTTTGGCGAGAGAGTCCGGTTTCATTTACTCCTGCCCCCCCAGAAGCTCGTCTCTCTTGATGGCCCGGCCGTAAATTTCCGAGAACGCTTCGTCCGTCGCTTCCGATACCGGTCCGTCGAATACGACTTGACCGGCCCGCAGCCCGATAATCCGGGTTGCATACTCACGCGCCAAATCGATAAAGTGAAGGTTCACGACCGTCGTAATCCCGAGCTCCTGGTTGATCCGCCGCAAATCGTCCATCACCTGGCGCGTCGTAAGCGGGTCGAGGGAAGCTACGGGCTCGTCCGCCAATATGATTTTCGCTTCCTGCGCAAGAGCGCGGGCGATGGAGACGCGCTGCTGCTGGCCGCCGGACAGCTGATCGGCGCGCACGTACGCTTTTTCGCGAATATTGACGCGCTCGAGCGCCTGCAAGGCGAGATGGATATCATGTTTCGGGAACAATCCGAGGAGCGTACGCAGCGTCGAGTGATAACCTACACGACCGGACAACACATTCCGCAGCACGGAAGAGCGTTTGACCAGATTAAAATTTTGAAAGATCATGCCGATATCGCGCCGCAAGTTCCGCAGCTGGACGCCGGTCGCCGCAGTAATCGAACGGCCGTTGATCACGATTTGACCCTCGGTTATTTCATGAAGACGGTTAATGGAGCGCAGCAGTGTCGATTTCCCCGCTCCCGAAAGCCCGACAATGACGATAAACTCGCCTTTATTGATCGTAAAATTAATGTTTTTAAGACCGACTGTCCCATTGGGATATACTTTGGACACGTTTTGAAATTCGATCATAGGCTTCCAGAATTCCCCTTTAAGCTAAAATGACTAACGCAATAGATTTCGACATGAATCGCGCATTTCCTCTTTATATTCATATCGTTTATGAAACCTTAATTTTCCTGATTATCTTCCCCTGACCCGTTCGGCTCATCATCGCTCATGATACCCACCAGGCGATTACGGCCGCCCCTGGGAGCAGCAGCAGCTGCGCCAGAAGCGTTCCGGCCAATCGCGACAGCATGAGCAGTCCGAACATTTTATTCGTCTCGGCGTTCTTGACTTTTCCGGACAACGCCTTGTCGGAGAGCAGCGCCACATGCGGGTCGACGAAGATGGTCAGCAAGATCGTGGCGATCCCGTTAATCATGCCTGATGACTGAGACGCTTTGATCGCATGCTCCGGCACGAGATAAGAAGCATATAAGGCCGAAAGTACGCCGACGGTGTATATGCCGGTTACAACGGTGTTGAGCAGAAGCAGGCGCTTCGGAATGCCGCCGATCCGCAGCCGCCTCAGCATTTCCCACCTTGGCAGCCTTACGTTCCGCCTCACCCATTTCAGCTTATCGAGCGACACCGATTCCCGGACGAGCGCCGGGAAGGAGCCCGCCACTTCCAAATGCGCGATGAGCCGCATAAATACGAACACCATGGTCGGAAAAAGCACGATCGACAACAGCGTCCCGAGCGAAGCGGAGCCGATAATGAACTGAAAATCGGTTTGCAGCCTATGGCCCCCTTCGTTTTTGGCCGAGTCGATCATTCCTCCGGTGAACGTGGCTTGCACCATGTTGGACGTTCTCGAGATTAGCATGATGATGCCGGAGAGCGACAAGGACACCGCAAGCTTGCCGCTGCGAATGCCCGCCAAACGGATCGCATACCCCATCGTTTCCGCTGCATGAATAATGAGCGTCAAGACGCAAACCAGGATCAACGCAGTTGTCAATGTTCCGAACCGCCTTCCTCCGCCTTGACCGTCTCCCGCTCCACCTCTTCGGTTAGTTCCGTCAGCATACGTATGAGCCCTTGTAAAGCTTCTTCATTCCAACCCCCGCTATGCTGTATACTACAGTTAATCGCCTCTTCGCTAAGCTCGTGCACCCGGCCGCAGCCGACGGTAAGTGCGACGCCTCTTAACGCGTGTGCATAGGCATGTACCGAGTCTCCCAGTTCACTCGCCGATAGGGCCCCTTCACGCCACTGCACCGCCGTTTCAAGAACGACAGCCCCGCGCTGCCGGGCGTCGCGAAGAAATAGTTCCCGCGTCCTGGCGATAATTCGCTGCATCCGTCGGTTTTTGTCTTCATTGGGATCCGTTGTGGACGACATGTCGAATTCAACCTCCATTTTGAAAAAAAGGATGTGTTAGTGAAACACATGAACAAGAAAAAAATCGCTCTGGTGGACGACAGTTCACCGTTCTGCCTGCTCGTCAAACAAATTTTCGAAGACCGGTATGAAGTGGACTCATATACGTCCGCCGAAGATTTCGTATCGCTCGTATCGAGAGCGGCCAGCTATCATCTCATTATTCTCGATCTTCATCTGCCGGGCATGGACGGCATGGACGCCTTGACCCGTCTCCAATCGACTCCCGCAACGCAGGACATTCCCATCTTGCTGTTAACGGCCGATTCGCGCAAAGATACGGTGATTCGAGGCATGCGGCTCGGAGCGAAGGATTATATGGTCAAGCCGATCGATCCGATGCAGCTCGACGAACGGGTCTCCCTCCTTTTAAGCGACATTATTTAAACGAAAAAAACGTGAGAGCGCTCGCGGAACATTGAGCTATCACGTCTTTTTTTCGTTTTGCGGCCTTTCTGCGGTTATCAGCCGCCGGCCACGTCGCGTTTCGTAAATAACAGCCAAGATACGCCGTAAAACAGAAGCCAGTACGCCGCGAGCACCGTCAAGGAAAATCCGAGCGTCATGCCGGGCAGGATCGGCTTGCCTCCGAATACGTAAGGGGACAGGTCGGTGTTGGCGAACAGGAAATATTTCACCCATGTTTTTTTGAGCGATACAAGCACCAGCACGATGGAATTTGCCGACAGCATCAGGAAAATCGACAGTCCGATCGCCAGCGAGCTGCTGCGAAATGCTGCCGAAATCATAAAGGCGAGCGTCGCCGTCATGACGATCTGCACCAGCTTCAGGCCGTACGCTTTCAAAATCGCCGGAAACGCCATGTCGGGACTTACGACGCCGCTGACGCCGAAAATAATTAATCCCGTAAAATAACTAATAATGAGCATCGTAGCCACCAACGTCAAAATAAAGAGCAGGACGGAGATGTACTTGGCGCAAAGAATTTTGCCGCGCGACGCCGGACGAATCAAGAGCAGCTTGATCGTTCCCCACGTAAATTCGGAGGCGACGATATCGCCGGCGATAATGACGGTAAAGATCGTAATGATCGAAGCTAAGCTTGTCGTCAGCGACATAAATTGCAGTGTATGATGGATTCCCGCATCGATGACGAAGCGCATCAGCACGCCGGCGGAGATGACGCTCAGCACGACGATCGCCAGCATCACCCACGTCCGGAGACGGGAATAAATTTTCATCTGTTCATTTTGCACAAGCCGGATGAAGCTAGACAATCCGATTCCCCCTTGTCACCTCGAGGAATTGTTCCTCCAGCGTTTTGGTCACGGCACGGATGGCGTATACCGGGATCCCTGCCTGCACGAGCCGGGCGTTCAGCTCGGCGATCGCTTCTCTCCGGTTTTGAACCCGCACGACGAGCTCGGCCCCGTCCGCCCGGACGAGCATCCCTTCCTCGATCAATTCCCGCGCCCGATCCGCTTGTCCCACTTCAAAGCATACTTCCATCCATTCCGTCTCCGCGGGCGCCTCCTTGAAGGAGCGCACATCGAGCAATCGGCCGTTCTGTATAATCGCGACCCGGTCGCACATCAGCTCCATCTCGGAGAGCAGGTGACTCGACACGATGACGGCAAGCCCTTCCTCCCTGGACAGCTGCCGCAAATAATCGCGAAGCTCCCGTATGCCTTCCGGATCGAGCCCGTTCGTCGGCTCGTCCAGCACAAGCACGGACGGACGGTGCAAAATTGCCTGCGCCACTCCTAGACGCTGACGCATGCCCAGCGAGTACGTTTTCACCTTATCGTGGATACGCGCTTCCAGCCGCACCAGCTTGACCACTTCATCGATCCGGTCCTTCTCTACGCTCGGCATCATCCGGGCGAAATGCTGCAAATTTTGATAGCCGCTCATAAATCCGTAAAACTCCGGATTTTCGACAATGGCTCCTACATGAACCATGGCTTGTTCGAATTGCCGTTTCACGCTGCAGCCTTGAATCGTAACTTCTCCATCCGTGGTGGAGATCAAACCTACCATCATGCGGATCGTCGTCGTTTTCCCCGCCCCGTTCGGCCCGAGAAAGCCGAACACTTCTCCGGGTTTCACTTCAAAGCTCAATCCGTCGACGATCGTTCTGGAGCCGATTTTTTTCGTCAGACGCTCCAGTCGTACTACTGCAGTATCGTTCATAAAGCCTCCAGTGCAACAAAAAAGGTATGGTATCGTTTCCCCATCAGGAAAAGTATACCATACCTGAAGTTCATGACCAAACGATGATTCCGCTTCATTCGCCGCCGTTCGGTAGAGGCAGCTCCCCGGTTTCATAATATCGGGCCAAGCTGACGATCATGCTGCCCATCCGTTCCTGCTCAGGTGCGACTACCCGTTCGACGCCTTCCTCCCGGAGCGCCTCCGCCGTCACTTTCCCTACGGCAACCGCTACGACGTCATCGCGGAATGCATCCAGCACCTGCTCCGACAACCCCCGCTCGCGGGCATACATCATAAGAAAGCGAGCCTGCGGCGTGCTGGTGAAAGTAACCGCGTCGACCTGTCGCTGCAAAATTTCAGACAGCAGCGTGTCCACAACGTCCAGCTCCGGCGGAACGTGCCGGTAAGGCAAAATTTCGAAATCGAGCGCGCCGCTGCCGCGCAGCCACTCCACGAGACGGGGCGCGTGATCACCGTACAGCTGAAGCGCAACCTTTTTCCCTTTAAGGTCGTAGGGCATAAGCGCCCGCATGAGCCCGGCCGTCGTTCCGTCATCATCCTTTACGACGGGCGTCAGCCCCAGCGTCTTTAGAAAATTGACCGTTTTATAGCCTCTCGCCGCAATCTTGGCACGGCCGAGCGCCTCGGTGAAAGCGGCAGCCAGTCCCATGCTTTCCGCCGCTTGATAAATCAGCTCCGTGCCGATGCCGGTCGTCAAAATAATCCAATCGGCGCCTTGTTCCAGCAGCTTGACAATCTCTCTCCCCACTTCTTCGCGTTCAACGGCGACCGTTCCTTGCGCCGGACGAATGAGCGGAATGCCTCCCTGCTTTTCCACAATAACACTGAGCTCGGCCGCTTTGCGCGGACCGGTGAGCGCGATTCGTTTGCCCGTCAAGCCTGCCATACGTCTCTCCCCCTATGCCAACTCTGTCTCTTATTCTATGTATTCATTCTAGCAGATCACCGAACAAATAGGTTTATAATCTAGCAATTTCGGAAAATATAAGACTATCACTTCTATTCACACTAGAGGAGGATCGCCTTACTTATGATTCCAACGATAAAAAAAAGTTTTCTCTGCATCCCTTTCCTGCTGCTTCTTTATGCGATGACCCCGATGTCCCTGCTCGCCTACGAAGAGGAAGAACTGTTCGGGCCGATCTCGACGGAATATTTTGTTCCCTATCCGGCGCTTGAGCGTGCGGAAGCCGCGACCGAATCCACCGAACCGCCATTGCCGGAACCTCTATTGTACGAGGTTCGTTCCGGCGATACGCTTTATAATATTGCCAGATCGTTTGACGTCTCCGTCCAGGATCTCATGGCATTGAACGAGATTACGAATGCCAATCGGCTTTCTATCGGACAGCGGCTCAGCATCCCGCCGGATTTTACCGGCGTCGAAGCGATCGGCGGGCAAGCCGGCGTCATTCGGCAAGTGCTGTCCACGACGCTTACGGCGTATACCGCCGGATACGAATCGACCGGCAAGACGCAGGCCAGTCCCGCCTACGGCATTACATCCAGCGGAAGCAAAGCGGAGGAGGGGCGTACGATTGCCGTAGACCCTGCCATTATTCCGATAGGTTCCATGGTATTTATTGACGGAATCGGTTTCCGTAAAGCCGAGGATACCGGCTCAGCCATCCGAGGCGCCAAGATCGACGTCTATATGAACGATTTGAGCGAAGCGCGTAATTTCGGCATCAAGAAAAACGTGAAAGTGTATGTGCTTGCGGCCAAAGAAGCGATATAGCATGCGCGGCATTAGCCGGGACGAAACAGGCGGCCCGGCTATCCGCCGTATTTTTTTTGCAGCACGCGAATTTGCTCGATCAGCTCCCGCCCGATCGACTTCTCGAACTGCTTGTACAGCGGGTCCCAGGCTTTCATCCATTCCGCACGCTCGCTTTCCGTCAACACGTGCAATTGAATATTGGAATGGCTGCGGATCTGTTCCAGCTGTGTCTTGTTCATTTGAATGGCGTTGCGATTCGCCCATGCCGACGTTTCATCCATCGCCTCCATCAAAATCTTCCTCACATCGCCCGGCAGTTTATCCCAATATTTTTTGTTCGTCAGCACCCCGTAGCCGAGGTAAGCGTGATTGCTGATCGTCAAATATTGCTGCACCTGGTAAAAACGTTTCGTATAAATGTTCGAGATCGTATTTTCGCCGCCATCCGCAATCCCCGTTTCATATCCGCGGTATACGTCGTTGAACGGAATCACGATCGTCTTGGCGTCGAGCTGCTTGAACTGGGCTTCGATCACCTTGCTCGGCAAAATGCGAAACCGCTGTCCTTTAAAATCTTCCGGATGAATGAGCGGCCCGCGATTCGAAGTCATCTGTTTAAATCCGTTGCTCCAATAAGCGATCCCCATCATATTCTTGCTCTCCAGCTTCTTGAACAAGATGCGGCCGATCTCCCCGGCAAACGCTTCTTCCACCGCCTCGTCCGTCAAAAAAGCATACGGCAAATCGAACAGTTCCCAAGCGGATACCCGTTCCGTAATATTGGCAAACGCCGGCGCGATCATTTGAATATCGCCGCGCATGAGCGCATCCACTTCATCTTTTTCGGTATAAAGCACGCCGTTCGGAAATACTTCAACGGATACGCGGCCGTTCGTTTTCGCTTTGACGAGATCGGCGAATTTTTGCGCGGCCAGCCCTTTGGGCGTATTTTCCGCAACGACGTGGCTGAATTTAATGACAAGCGTCTTGTCGAAGCCGGATTGTTCGTCATCCTGCACCGGCGGAGCCGCCAGAAACGCGGGATAAAATCCGATAGCAACCGCAGCCGCCAAACCCGCCACAATAAATAGTACGGTGCTCAAAAACGGCCTCATGCCGTGCCCCCTTGCCTAATAAACCTTAAAGCGTCGTAGTTAGTATACATCAAAACATCATTTTTCGACGAGCCGCAGCACGATTCATGAATTTTGCGCAGACGGTTATACTAATCGCATCTGGAAATGCCGCCAATGAGCCATGTTGCTTGTTTACCTTCCAATCCGAAGGAGGTTTCCGTCATGAAACAATGGACTGTGTCCGTGGTTGGCACCGTCATCGTTGCCGTAACCTTTGCTCTTGCGGGCTGCGGAGGCCATAGCGGAGCAAAAGGAGAGAAAGGAACGACACCGAAAGCGCAAAGCCAAAATGAGCCGATCGATTCGGAATTGCAGCAGCATATGAAAATGTATCAGGACATCAAGAAAAGCGAACTGGAGCAGCAGCAAAAAATTCGGCAGGATGAAAAAAAACAGCTGAAGGAATTCCAGAAGATGCGTCAGGAATCGCTGCGGCGCGAAATTGAATTTCAAGAAAAGGTGCGAAAAGGAACGAATCACTTTGGCACCAAAAAAACGGAGCAAGGTGCAACGGATAGCCAAAACCAGGATCAAGGCCAGAGCAAAAACAAAAAAAGCGATTCGAAAAACACCGGCAGTTCGTCCTGACCCGTCGGCATCCGGAACGGATGCCCGATCGGGTTTTATTTGTTTTCAAGCTGCCCCTCGCTATTGTATGATTAGTTGTACTTGCCTCACGAGAGCGGGATAGAAAGGAAAGGAGACGGAGATGCCTTGCTGCAGCGATTAAAAATCAATTGGAAAATCGCGATTTGGTCGTTTGGCATCGTCCTGTTCTCCGTCTGCATCGGAGGCACGATTCTATTGGGAGGCATTATCCGCCTCAAAGAAGAAGAGCTTTCGCGGCGGCTTGTCGTCACGGCGCGCACGGTCGCCCAGATGCCGGAGGTCACCGGCGGCCTGACGTATTCGGAGATGCGCCCCGGCGTGCAATCCGCCGCCGAGCGCATCCGCATCATCAACGACGTCACGTACGTCGTTGTGATGGACATGAACCGGGTCCGGCTGTCGCACCCGGTTCAAAGCAAAATCGGCGACGCTTCGGACGGCGCCGATGAAGGAGCCGCCTTTGCCGAGCACACGTACGTGTCCAAGGCAAAGGGGGAACTCGGCACGGCGCTGCGCGCCTTCGTGCCGATCATGAACGCCGGTCACGTGCAGATCGGCGTGGCGCTCGTCGGGCGGATTATGCCGACGACCATGGAAGTGCTGCTTGGCCTGAGCGGCCAAGGCTACGTCGTCCTGCTGCTCTCGCTGCTGTTCGGGTTATGGGGCTCCTGGCGGCTTGCTCAGCATATCAAACGGCAAATGTTCGAACTGGAGCCCCACGAGATCGCCCGGCTGCTGGTCGAACGCACAGCGACATTTCATGCGATGCACGAAGGCGTCATCGCAATCGATAAAGACGAGAACATTACGATCTTCAACGAGAAAGCGAAGCAAATATTTAAAATAAGCGGAGACGTGATCGGCAAGCAGATCTGGGATGTCATTCCCGATACGCGGCTTCCGGAAATATTGGAGTTGAACCGGCCGGTCTACAATCAGGAACTAGCCATCGGCGATACGCTCATTATGAGCAACCGGGTGCCTATTACCGTGAACGGCCAAACCATCGGCGCCGTAGCCATTTTCCAGGACCGCACCGAGGTGACGCGAATGGCGGAAGAGCTGACCGGCGTCAAAGCGTTCGTCGACGCCCTGCGCGTGCAAAGCCACGAATACATGAACAAGCTGCATACGATCGGAGGCCTCATCCAGCTGGGCAATAACGAAAAGGCGTTGGAATACTTGTTCGATGTGACGGAGGAAAAAGGCGAGCTGACCCGTTTTCTGTCCGAGCGAATCAAGAACGACAGCCTGACCGGCCTGTTGATCGGGAAAATCAGCCGCGGCCGCGAGCTCGGCATCGAAGTGACAATTGACCGGCAAAGCCGGCTGGATCGATTCCCGCCGCGGCTGGACCATCACGATTTCGTGCTGTTGCTCGGCAATTTGATCGAGAACGCGTTCGATGCGCTGCAGCAGCAAACCGGCCGGGTAAAGCGCATATTCGTTAGCATCGAGCAAGACGACGACGTGTTGTCCGTTCTCGTGGAAGATAACGGCCCGGGCATGGAGGCTTCCGTCCAGTCCAAAGTATTTGAACGCGGATTCACGACCAAAAGCGAAAGCGGCCGGGGCATCGGACTTTACTTAATCAACGGCATTGTGGATAAAGGGGAAGGAACGATTGAGATCGATTCCGCACCGGAAAAGGGGACATCGTTTGTGATTACCTTCCCCATGTCTCCATCGTAGCACAAGGAAGGAAGCAGACCGTTATGAACGTTTATTCCGTACTTTTGATCGAGGACGATCCGATGGTTCAGGAAGTCAACCGCCAGTTTGTCGAGCGGGTCGAAGGCTTTCAAATCGCCGGGGTGGCTGCAAGCGGCACGGAAGGTTTGGAGCTGATCCGCAAACTGAGGCCCCATCTTGTCATCCTCGACATCTTCATGCCGCTGCAAGACGGCATCGAGACGCTGACGCAAATTCGCAAGGAGCAGCTTTATGTCGATGTTATCGTCATCAGCGCAGCCAGCGATCGGCGGACCATCGAACGCATGCTTCAGAACGGGGCGTTCGACTATATTATAAAGCCGTTCAAATTCGAGCGAGTCAAGCAAGCGCTCGAGCATTACAGGCAAATGAAAGAAGCGCTGAAGGGCGAGCAGTCCGCCACCCAGAACGAGCTGGACCGGATGCTGTTCGGCGGAAGCCGTTCTTCCGCTGCCGATGAAACCGCCGTCTCCGAGCTGCTTGCCGCCGAACTCCCGAAAGGACTCCAAGCGGTGACGCTGAAGCAGATCGTGCAATATTTGCTTGGGCAATCGCTCCCGCTCTCTGCCGAAGAGGTAGCCGAAGGCGTCGGCATTGCCCGCGTGACTGCCCGCCGGTACCTCGATTATCTGGAGAAAAGCGGACAGGTGCGGCTTGACCTGCAATACGGCGTCGGGCGTCCGGTGAACAAATATGTGCTTACTTCCTCGTCCAAAGGATCGCGCTAGCTTGCGTAAGCATAGTGCGATCTTTTTTCAAATTTCTTTTTCAAGTCCCCTGCACGGCTGCTTTGCGTTCAAGGACATTGCAACACCGTTCCATCTTCTCAACGCGGATGCCCCCCTCTTTTTATGCATCTTCCTTTCCCGAGACCAAAAAGATCAAAATAAACATTATGGTCATATGATTCACAACATTTCTTGAAAGCGATATCATGAGGTCACGTAAATCGAACAAAGGAAGTGACCTAGTCCATGTCCATCCCATCCGGTGCACATACCAGTATTATTCTTCGACTTGAGCTCAACAAAGAAATCGCTTCATTCGGCCAAATCGCCACCGCCATCGGCGACGGCGGCGGCGATATCGTCGCCATCGACGTAGGCCGTTCCGATAAAACGACAACCGTTCGCGACATTACGGTGAACGTATACGATCAAAAGCATACCGACCTTATCGTGCAAGCGGTAAACGCCGTGCCGGGCGCCAAAGTGATCCACGTATCGGACCAGACATTTCTGATGCATCTTGGCGGCAAGCTCGAAACGACGCCAAAAACGCCGATCAAAAACCGCGATGACTTATCGCGCGTATATACTCCGGGCGTTGCCCGCGTATGCATGGCCATTCACGAGAAGCCTTCCCGGGCGCACTCGCTTACGATCAAGCGGAATACGATCGCCGTCGTCTCGGACGGTTCGGCCGTGCTCGGCCTCGGCAATATCGGTCCGGAAGCCGCTATGCCGGTCATGGAAGGCAAAGCTGTGCTGTTCAAGCAATTCGCCGGCGTTGATGCGTTTCCGATCTGCTTGAATACGCAGGACACGGAAGAAATCATCGCGATCGTGAAAGCGATTGCTCCGTCGTTCGGCGGCATTAACCTTGAGGACATCTCCTCGCCACGATGCTTCGAGATCGAGCAGCGGCTGGTCGAGGAACTCGACATCCCGGTATTCCACGACGACCAGCACGGCACCGCGGTCGTTCTGCTCGCCGGGCTGCTGAACGCCGTGAAGATCGTCGGCAAGCGTCTCGAAGATTGCAAAGTCGTCGTCTGCGGCATCGGCGCCGCCGGCATCGCCTGCTCCAAGATGCTGCTGGCCGCAGGCGTACGCCACATTATCGGCGTAGACCGCTCCGGCGCCATCGTCAGCGGCGAGACGTATTTCAACGCGGCGTGGCAGTGGTATGCAGACCATACGAACCCGGACCGGCTGACCGGATCTCTGTCAGAAGTGATTCGCGAGGCGGATGTATTCATCGGCGTATCCGGTCCCGGCGTGCTGAAGGTCGACGATTTGAAAGCGATGGCACCCGATCCGATCGTATTCGCGATGGCCAACCCGACGCCGGAAATTTTGCCGGAGGAAGCCGAGCCCTACGTTCGCGTGATGGCGACGGGACGATCGGACTATCCGAATCAGATCAACAACGTGCTCTGCTTTCCCGGCATCTTCCGAGGAGTGCTCGATTGCCGAGCTTCCCGCGTGACGGAACAAATGAAGCTCGCCGCGGCGAAAGCGATTGCTTCCGTCGTCAGCGATGAGGAACTGAATGAGTATTACATTATCCCAAGCGTATTTAATACCGCAGTCGTCGAACGGGTGCGCGAAGCCGTCATCCAGGCGGCTTACGAGTCAGGCGTAGCCCGCAAATCGCAGCCGACGGCGCCGAAACAACCGGTTAACCAATACTAAGAAGCAAAGAAATGAGGAATCGTGATGAGAATCAACTTTAAAAACTTGACCGTTCAAGTGCTGTTCGCCATCGTTATCGGTATTTTGATCGGTCAATTTTTCCCGGCGTTCGGCGTGGAGCTCAAGGTTCTCGGCGATATTTTCGTCAAGCTGATTAAAATGGTGATCGCACCGATCGTCTTCTTCACTATCGTCATCGGCTTCGCCAATATGGGAGATATGAAAAAAATCGGCCGCATCGGCGGCAAAGCGCTGCTCTACTTCGAGATCATCACAACGTTCGCCATGGCCATCGGCATTGCCGTGATGTATATCGTTCATCCGGGAACCGGAATGGACATCAGCAAAGTCGGAGCCAAAGCAGCGGACGTCGCGAAATATGCGAAGCAAGCAGCCGAAACGCCGCACGGCTTCATGGATTTTCTGCTCAGCATTATTCCTGACAGCGTTGTAGGCGCACTCGCCAAAGGCGAAATGCTTCCCGTCCTATTCTTCTCCGTGCTGTTCGGCCTGGCTATGGCCGGCTTGGGGGAAAAAGCAAAGCCCGTTACCGTCTTCTTCGAGAAGATGAACGATATCTTTTTCCGTCTCGTTGCGCTGATCATGCGTTTCTCCCCGTTTGCCGCCGGAGGCGCGATGGCTTATACGATCGGTAAATTCGGAATTTCTTCCCTGTTCTCCTTAGGCAAAATGATGGGTTCGGTTTACCTTACGATGTTCCTGTTCGTCGTTATCGTGCTTGGACTGGTTGCCCGCTTGCACCGTTTCAGCATTTTCAATCTGTTGAAATTCATCAAAGAAGAAATTTTGCTCGTGCTCGGCACCTCGTCCTCCGAATCCGCGCTGCCGCGGCTTATGGAGCGTCTTGAGAAGTACGGCTGCTCCAAGTCGGTCGTCGGTCTCGTCGTACCGACAGGATATTCGTTCAACTTGGATGGAACGTCGATTTACTTATCAATGGCCGCACTCTTCATCGCTCAAGCTTACGGTATCGAATTAACGCTGCTTCAAATTGTCACCCTGCTCGGCGTGCTGATGCTCACTTCCAAAGGCGCAGCAGGCGTAACCGGTTCCGGCTTTATCACGCTCGCGGCAACGCTGGCAGCGATTCCCGGCAATGTGATCCCGATCGAAGGCATGGCGCTGCTGCTCGGCGTTGACCGCTTCATGTCCGAAGCCCGCGCAATCACCAACCTGATCGGGAACAGCGTAGCTACCGTCGTTATCGCCAAAAGCGAAAATCAATTCGATCCGTCTCGCTCCATCGCCGCCGAGCCCGCCGGTACGGAATCCGCTGCAATAGTCGATGGCATGAAAGTGGTAACAAACTGATTATCATCATCGCTAAAGAACCGTACCATTCGCGAATGGGTACGGTTCTTTAATTATGCATATGATATATAGGCTAGGTCGGCACTCCCCTATCAGACGACTTCCCCCCCCCTTCTGATCGTGACTTCTTTACAGAACTCACTCTATCCGTACCGGCTATTTTATACCCGTCGACACAGCCGATTAGACGAAAAGTTAAGTGTTATAACTTTACATTCTATTCCTGAGAATATACAATAGATCGAAACTCAAACTCTCGAGGTTGTCTGCTATGTTCAAGCGTTTCAAGAAACAATTTCCGTTCATCAGATTGAATCCGCCTCAAGTTTTGTCAATCGGATTTATCGTTATTATTTTTCTCGGCTCCGTACTGTTGTCCCTGCCGATTGCTTCAGCCGACGGCACGGGCCAACCCTATCTCGACGCTCTATTCATGTCGGCGTCAGCCACTTGCGTAACCGGGCTCTCCGTTATCAATACAGGAGAGTTTTATTCCTTTTTCGGAGAAATAGTGCTGCTGCTGCTTGTGCAGATCGGGGGACTCGGCTTCATGACGATGGCCACCCTGATCGCGCTTGTGTTCCGCCGAAAAATAACGTTTCGCGAACGACTTATTTTACAGGAAGCGATGAATCACAATTCCACGGAAGGGATCGTCCGGCTGATTCGCAAGGTGCTGTACTACTCCCTCATTATTGAATTGACAGGGGCCATCCTGCTGGCGATTCGATGGTCGTTTGAGCTGCCTTTCAAAACCGCGCTCTATTTCGGTGTATTTCACAGCATTTCGATCTTCAATAATGCCGGATTCGACTTGTTCAGCAGCCTCAAGGATCGACCGGGCAGTCTGATGCATTATGTGGATGATCCTTTCGTTAATATTATATCTATTTTGCTCATCGTGCTGGGCGGTATCGGCTTTATCGTCATTTCCGATCTTCTGACTTACCGATTCAACAAAAAGCTTTCGCTTCACAGCAAAGTCGTGTTGAGCGTCTCGGGAATTTTGATCGCCGTCGGCTGCCTTGTCATCTTCGTCTTTGAATTTACAAATACGCAATCGCTGCAACCGTTATCCCCTACCGGTAAAATACTTAGCTCTCTGTTTCAATCGGTTAGTTCCCGCTCAGCCGGTTTGAACACGCTAGACATCGGATCGCTTCGTCAGGGGACCCAGTTTTTTATCATCATCATGATGTTTATCGGCGCCTCGCCAGGTTCCTCCGGAGGAGGGATTAAGGTAACGACCTTTGCCATCCTGGTCGGGGCGATGATTGCGATGGTACGCGGCAAAGAGGACATCGTCATGTTCCAACGACGTATCGCCGGCGATCGCATCTACAAAGCGATCACCTTCACCATGATTTCGTTCCTGATCATTGTCGTTTTTACGATGGTTCTTTCAACGACCGAAAACTTTTCATTTCTCGGCATTTTATTTGAAGTTACTTCAGCCTATGCAACGGCAGGCATGTCTTTGGGGCTAACCCCCCAGTTGACGTCGTTCGGCAAAATGTTAATCATTCTTCTCATGTTTATCGGGCGCCTCGGGCCGGTAACGTTAGCCTTCAGCTTGACGATTACACCGGAAAAAGATCATTACCGTTATCCTGAAGGAAAGATAACGATCGGGTAATGTTCGAGTATTTCTGCGGACGATCGGCCAGCAATATTTAGCTTGTCAGAATAACTTATGAGAGATCCAAATTACCGGTAGGAGTTCGTGAGGAGCATTCGTTATGCTATTAGCTGTATTCTTCTTTATACTGGCCGGACTCGCTGAAATTGCCGGGGGCTACATGGTTTGGTTATGGCTGCGGGAATCCAGACCACTGTGGTACGGGGTCATAGGAAGCCTCATTCTCATTGTATACGGCATTATTCCAACGCTGCAAAGCTTCCCTTCGTTCGGGCGCGTCTACGCTGCATACGGTGGCGTATTTATCGTTCTGGCTGTTTTGTGGGGGTGGCTTGTCGATAAGAAGGCACCCGATCTGTACGACTGGCTGGGCGCCGCAATATGCATTGTTGGCGTTTCGGTCATGTTGTGGGCTCCGCGGAGTTGACTGCTTTAGCTCCGATCCACTCAATGATAGGTCTATTTGTTCAGAATTTGTTTAGTCCGATCCTATATAATAGTTCCAAAGTGCTTATTTTGAGAGGGTACTCCAAACAAAATTCTACTTAGGGAGAGAAGATAGGTGAAAAACAATTCAATAATACCTTTTACTAAAAGTTTGGATATTATAGAAGTCGCAAATATTTTATGTATTGATCCTAATCTAATTTTAAAACATGTTTTTCGAAGTACTTCAAAAAAACCTCTACCGTAATCTTGCAATAGCTAAACCTACTTCTGGTGTTATACTTCGTTTTCCAACCTTTTCGAGTGCCGCTTAATCCTTCATTAATCAAAGAACTTCTTAATAAAGCAAAAAAATAGGTAGACAATTCATATAGATTCTTAAACCCCGTTTGCCCGCTATTTATCCGGACTTCGGGGTTATTCGATTTTTGCCGTTTCAAAATGATCCGATCACACATATAATGCGATACAAAACAGAAAAGAGGGATTCTATTCATGATCAAAAAATCCAAGAAGCATATATCCCAAAATGTTGTTAATCGTATCAGACATAGGATGGAAGGAGTAACTTCCCTAGTTCGAGGACACCGACATTTATTCAGCAATGTGTCAGACATTGTTGTTCGTGTGCCAAACGCTAAGTCGCATTTCCATATTTTCAACGCGATCACAACGACAGCCAATGGTCATCGGCATATATATTTTGGAAGGACGGGGCTATCGATTAACGGAACTGGACCATTCGGGGGAGGACCAAACCATTTTCATAAATTCGATGTTCTGACTCAAATTGCAAATGGACATCGGCATCGAGTCAAAGGTTCGACATCTACTAATCGGGTGATACGAAATAGCGGACCGTAAATAAACGGTAAAGGTCAATTCGTCGCTTGTGAGTGGAAGAGGAGGATAAACGTAATCGCTCGCGCCGCTGCCTGCTGATTGTGCTGACGGATAACGATAGTGAAATGTTTACCAGTGGAGCAGGCGCCTTGGCGACCTGCTTCTGATCGTTGAAGTAACGCAGTAACGTGGCAGTCTACGATGGTAAAATTTTTGGCTAAAATACCGTAATTATTATTGTTATTTGGCGACATATACTTAAGGCATAGGGAGGAGATATACATAATTGAAACCAATAATACAACTTTTGCATTTTGGCTATCATCAGGCGATGAGCTGCATATTTCCTGTTGCAATCTTTGGAACTTTAGCTCTGTCCAGCGTAATCGAGGTACCTTTCATTCATCGTTATGATGCCATTCTACTTATATTGCTTGGAGTGCAGTACCTCATGTACCGCAGCGGATTAGAGACACGTGATGAAATCAAAGTTATTTGTATTTTTCACTTAATTGGTTTGTTACTGGAGTTATTTAAAGTAAGAATGGGATCATGGTCATACCCTGAGGCCGGGTATACGAAGTTACTCGGTGTCCCACTCTATAGTGGATTTATGTATGCAAGTGTTGCAAGCTTTATGTGTCAGATATGGCGGAGACTGCGGATGGACATGACCGGCTGGCCTGGGTTTACGACCTCAGCGCTACTAGGAGGAGCCATCTATTTCAACTTTTTCACACATCATTTTATTCCGGATTTTCGTTGGTGGCTGACGGCGATTGTATTTATTGTCTTCTGGAAAACATGGATCATATATCGGGTACGGACCGTAACTTATAGAATGCCATTATCGCTCGCTTTTGTCATTGTAGGTTTTTTCATCTGGCTAGCTGAAAATATTGCCACATTTCTTGATGCTTGGAAATATCCCGACCAGCACCAAACCTGGCAGCTGGTTAGTTTCAGTAAGATCAGTTCGTGGTTTCTTCTGGTAATCATTAGCGTCATTATCGTGGCTCAGCTTAAATACGTTAAAGCTAGTCGAACAACGAACGATTCATGGTCCAGTTAAGGTTAAGATTAAGAAAAGAAAACGTGTAACGATAGTGGAGGAGTGTGCAGCTATGCATCTCCTCTTTTGCATTGAAGTAACTGCAGGTTAGTGATACCAACTCGAACATAATTGGTCGAGAAAGCTGAACAACAAAACGGGCATGATCAACTCTATTGAAGGAATCCGAGGCGTATAAACCTATTGTAGATCCACATGCATTTTTAATTGCTAAACGGCAAAGGCTGTTTTGTTAACGCCGAAGTTCTCAACTAACAGGTACGCTAGTTAATATAACAGCGTCTGCTGCTAAATATGGACAATATTACGTTGTTTCCGACATAAACGTATTGATCCGACCTAAAACGTCACACCAAAATTTTCATTATCTATGGTGCCTGAGAGGGCATGGGTGGCTAACGGGCAGATAGTGGAAATGTAGGATGTGTAAGTTAATAGAGAATTGAGAACAACCACTAAAGGATTTCGTTCGTTAAGTCCCAAGTTAATCAGCGTGTCACATCAATCTCATGATCGAACAAAGTGATATGTCCTTGATTTCTCCGGCAGGAGATATTAAGGGCATTAATTTATATTGCAGAACCTCTCTCAACGTTATCATTGGAACTTGTCATTTCTTCGTAATACCTTGACTGTATGCGAGTAAGTAGAGTGATGAACATTCCATATATACATGATTGCCCTACCACTTAATTGTAAGAAACATACTATATAGAGGAGGTGTGGAATCAATGGTAGATAGAGCACAGATTATTAGATTCATAAGTGATGCAGAGCACGCATGGGAAAACGTTGTTTTTTCCTTTGACAGGCGCCAAACCCCGGTCCGAATCGGGGGATTTGATTATTACAGACTGCCACTTAAGTATGCAACCCGGGCTAAAATATTTACATTCTACAGAAAATACTGGAGCACTGTTTACGCCAATCGCATGATTTGTTCGGAGTTTAAGAAATATCGGAGGTTGGCTGCATGCACCAGATGCGGATACCGGCGGTTTGCCGGAGAAGGTGCTTCGGGCAGCGATTATTCGCCAGACAAATACAAGAGTCATAGTGGACGCCGTTCTTGATGACCCTGCCGGCGAGCAGCTAACCGTTCGTTATGTAATGAATCGCAACCCGGATACGGGCAAGCTGACCATCATTTCTCGCAGGGATAAATATCCGGACTACCGGTACGATCCCTGCGTCAAAAGATCTCGCCATATTTCGAGATAAAAAGTATATGATCTCGACAGTATCTATATGGCTTTTTTGGAGGTGTCTGACCACTTCAAGCATTAGAGATTACTCACCTGTACGACACCATTGAAAATAATGTAACGAGTAAAGCGGTTTTGCTTGGGTTTAGCCAAATAACCCAGTTGGATCAGACAAAGTACATCGGAATCGGTCAGTTGCCAGCGTCGCTGCAGTGTGAACAGTTCTGCCAATCGCACATAGTACGGCATCACCCCTATATACCACATCCTACACACCCTTAGGCGCCGAGCACAACAACGCACCACGGAGCAACATACCTTCGCGCCATAGTGCCTTCCAACGTTTCCGTATCACCTCCACCGCGATCTCTTGCATCTCTCACTTCGCCGCTGCCAGCGCGGCCTCATGCTGCTGTCCGGCGGTGATAGGCGAACAGTTTGTAACGCGGCCCATTCTGGAGTGCATCCGGTTCCGTCGATATCAGATCGTTTTGCAACTCTTGGTTTCCCCGTATGTATCAATTCGTTTTTTTTAAACAAAAGGTATATAATGATTACATCAAACAAAAGAGGTTAGGTGTAATTATGAAAACTGGATATGAATTAGTCGAGGATAGTGATTTCGAAGAAGCAAAAAAAATGGGTTACTTTGTCAGAGCCTATCAAGGGAATATTACCATCTACCCTCCAGGGAAAATAACTGGATTTTCAACTGACCATATCGCGATTGACGAGAAACGAGTTTTCCGAGAAGCAAATCGCTTCCAAATCGTCGATACGCCCAAAACTTCTAAAAAATGATCGTCTGCAATTCCCTACCCGCCTTATAATAACTGACTGCCAGCACTCTCAACCGAGGGTGCTTTTTATTATGCCTGATTATAAGCAAAAAACATCCCCCATTAGCCTGAGCCAGCAGGAGTATTCTTGTTCAGGAATGGCGTTTGTATTATCTTGGAGTTTTACTCGGAGGGTTGCGCCGCGGGGAATTGCTTGCCATTGAATGACCACAAGTACGATTATGAGCTGAACGGTTTACACATCCAAAAGCAAATAACATTTGACGAGGAAGGTAATATGATCTAAGGGGAACTTAAGACAGGAAAGCTAAGGTTTTGTGCCAATACCGAAATGGTACATGGTCCGAGGCACTAATCATTATGTATTTCACTCTAGAGATGGACGCTCGTATTATCAGGTATACCAACTGCGACGATCGTAAGTTTTAGCGGCGAATAAATTGCCGAAAATTCGAATTCACGATCTAAGACACACCACAGCGATGCTCCTGCGCGAGAGTGGTGCTGATCACAAATCAAATCAAGAACGTCTCCGACACACTAAGATAGGAACCATGGCTGATATCTATATGGGCGAATCTGATCTGATCAGCCGCGACGCAGCAGACAGATTCATGTACGAAAAATTGCCACAAGGACTGCCGCATCGGAAAGGGAGTAGACTGCCTGTGTCAAAAAATGCGCAAAGAAAAAACCCTTGCGCCACAAGGGTTTCGAGAGTTTATAGTTACTAAGCGGGTGATGGGAATCGAACCCACGCCACCAGCTTGGGAAGCTGGAGTTCTACCATTGAACTACACCCGCATAGATGGTCGGGACGACACGATTTGAACATGCGACCCCCTGGTCCCAAACCAGGTGCTCTACCAAGCTGAGCTACGTCCCGATATTTACTTATTAAAATACGTGCCCTGAGAGATTCGAACTCCCGACCTTTTGATTCGTAGTCAAACGCTCTATCCGGCTGAGCTAAGGGCACAAATAAAATGGAGCGGAAGACGGGATTCGAACCCGCGACCCTCGCCTTGGCAAGGCGATGCTCTACCCCTGAGCCACTTCCGCGTAAAACAATGCGCTCGAGAGGACTCGAACCTCCACGGCTGTTACCCCACTAGAACCTGAATCTAGCGCGTCTGCCAATTCCGCCACGAACGCATATTCAATTATGGTGCGGTTGAGAGGACTCGAACCTCCACGGGCGTAAGCCCACTACCCCCTCAAGATAGCGTGTCTGCCATTCCACCACAACCGCATAAAAAAAGTGAGCCATGTAGGACTCGAACCTACGACACCCTGATTAAAAGTCAGGTGCTCTACCAACTGAGCTAATGGCTCATAATATACATTATTGGACAAACAAAGTCAATATATTACGATCAACTCGGTTCCAATAATCCCATACAGATGGGAATACCGCTTGGCGACGTTCTACTCTCCCAGGACCCTGCGGTCCAAGTACCATCGACGCTGGAAGGCTTAACGTTCGTGTTCGGGATGGGTACGCGTGGTTCCCTTCCGCCATCATCACCAAACGGTTCGCTTTGCGCAAACAAAACGATATAAATTCAAGGTCGCTTGTACCCTGAAAACTGGATCGAAACGAGGCTCCGTTTTATCTTTTATCGTTCCGTTGTGCTTCGCACAAAGGTCACTTCAAAAAGATAAATCTTCGCTGCAACAAAATGCCAAACCTTTAGCTAATGCTTCCGAAGCTAGCTTTTCTTCGAAAAGCTCTTAGGATAAGCCCTCGACCGATTAGTATTCGTCAGCTGCACGCGTTGCCGCGCTTCCACCCCGAACCTATCTACCTCGTCGTCTACAAGGGGTCTTACGAATTGGGAAATCTCATCTTGAGGGGGGCTTCACGCTTAGATGCTTTCAGCGCTTATCCCGTCCGTACTTGGCTATCCAGCCGTGCTCCTGGCGGAACAACTGGTACACCAGCGGTACGTCCATCCCGGTC
>NZ_JBHSRV010000005.1:0-502210 GCF_042659105.1 Paenibacillus allorhizosphaerae
CCTATATTTATTTTTACAATCATGAAAGATTACAAGCAAAATTAAACGGCCTCAGTCCGATGGAATTTCGAACCAAGGCCGCATAAGTTTTTTTATTTCTACTGTCTACTTGACGGGGTGCAGTTCATCGACCGGGCGGCCTCATTAATGTTAATGGGCAGAAGAATGGAAGAAGGGATAAAACGCTTTGTTATAGAAAAAGAACACAAGTAATTTTTTAATATTGGTAGAGTGGTGATTCGCATTGAAAACTATCCAAAAGATGTATGAGCATTTAAATTGGGCTAATCAACGTATTTTTGAAACACTGCAAAGTATTGAAGATGACAACCATGAGGTATGGCGTTTATTTTCCCATATCCTTAATGCTGAAAAAATATGGATAACTAGATTATGTGGAAGGGACAGTTCACAACTTCCCATATGGTCGGAGGCCGAGATAGAGATCTGTGCAGAACTTGTTAAACAAAATGAAGAGTGCTTCACAGCTTTTTTTACTAATTTAGCAAATACTGACCTAGATAAAATAATATCCTACACAAATAGTAAAGGAAGAGAGTTTAAGTATTCGGTATGGGATATTTTAACTCATGTAGCATTGCATGGTCAGTATCATCGAGGACAGATTAACTCACGACTTCGAGCAGTTGGTATTGAACCAGTTAATATTGACTTTATTACATTTGTGAGATAAATGTATTCGGGGTAGCCTTGTTCAACTATCGGATACGAGCGCAAAATAATACGTCATGACGAGGCTGCCGAAGGATTGATCGATCGGCGGCCTCGTCCCGGTAACGGGTATAAGTACGTAGTTATTTACACTTTTTTGTTGGTCGGTTTGCGTATTATGTAAGGAATAGCATTGAATTGTAAAAAAACGGGTGTAGAGAGTGATGTAGATGAAGAAATTACACTTTGAAAATTATTTAAATATTGAACATACACAAGCAAAGAATTTGTTTAATACTGCTTATCCCTGGGTGGTGATTCGCGATTTAAAGAACCGATTTCATGAAGTTGTACATGTCTTAGGGAGCGAATACAAAGAAATTGAAAAGGGAATATGGATCCATTTAACTGCGAAAGTCGATAAGACGGTAAATATCGTAGGACCTTGCATTGTTGGTGCAAACGCACATCTAAGACATTGTGCGTACATCAGGGAAAACGTGATTATTGGTAGTGATGTCATTGTGGGCAACTCGTCTGAATTGAAAAATGCAATTTTGTTTGATAAAGTACAAGCGCCGCACTTTAACTACGTTGGTGATTCCATCATGGGATACAAATCACATATTGGAGCAGGCTCTATACTTTCAAATATGAAGTCAAATAAAACGGAAGTGTCAATTAAATTATCCTCAGAAGAAACGATTACTACGGGGTTGAGGAAGTTCGGTGCGATTGTTGGTGATGAAGTTGAAATCGGATGCAATGCTGTGATAAACCCGGGCACTATTATAGGCAGGGGTTCGATGATATATCCTCTAAGTAACCCAAGAGGCGTTATTCCAGAAGGTGTAATTTATAAACAGGATGGTACAAAAGTGCCTATTCGTAAAGAAGATTGAACTAACGCGGAACGATAGCACAACAATAATAACGAAGAAGGAGCTTTTCAATTAATAGAAAAAATGAAACAACAGTTTGGGCAGTGGTACCCTTGAATGGAGTTAGGTATCATATGCTTAAGGAATTTCGGCAAACCTCCAAACGAAGGAAGTGTAAAACGATGAATTTAGAAATGGTTATGCAGGAACTTGAGGCTCTCGGTAAGGAACGACTCAAGAAAATGTACCTATCCAATGGCGCTCGGGAGCCGCTTTTTGGCGTGGCGACAGGGGAAATGAAGCCGATTTTCAAGAAGACCAAGCTCAATCAACCTTTGGCGGACCAGCTTTATGCCACGGGGAACTACGACGCAATGTATTTTGCCGGAATCATTGCTGAGCCGAACTCAATGACTGAGACGGATTATGACCGTTGGATGGATTCGGCATATTTTTATATGCTGTCCGATTTTGTAGTGGCGGTCACTTTGTCGGAAGCGGATATTGCGCAAGACGTTGCCGATAAGTGGATTGTAAGTGGCGAAGATTTGAGAATGTCAGCAGGCTGGAGTTGTTATTGCTGGCTGTTGGGTAGTCGTCCGGATAGCGAATTTTCGGAAAGCAAACTTACCAAGATGCTTGAACAAGTGGAAAATACGATTCACGATGCTCCCGAGCGAACGAAATATTCATTGAATAATTTCATATACACAGTGGCGACTTCCTATTTACCACTCCATGACAAGGCGATCGCAGCCGCGAAGGCAGTATGCCCGGTAGAAGTCAAAAGTGACAAGGGAAAAAGTAAGTTCCTAAACGCTGCCGATAATATTCAAAAGACTGTAGAGAGAGGGAAACTTGGCTTCAAACGCAAGCATGTAAGGTGTTGAACTTCTACTATTGTGCCTCAAGAAAACAGCCTGGACGGCTCTCTAATTACCATCGAAGAAGGGACAGCGTCAGTCACTTGATGACCACCGCTTAAATTCTTCAGCTATCATGAAAGAATGGGCTTGCAGGAAAGGAGGCGCCTGAGTGAGAGTGATCGATTTGTCTTTGCCAATTGCGGACGGCATGCCCGTTTATCCCGGCGATCCGGAGGTAAAAGTCAAGGTAGCGCACACATACGAGTGTCACACCTGGGAGCTGCGGCAGCTTTCGATGGGTAGCCATACCGGAACACACGTGGACGCGCCTTCACACATGCACCCCGGTGCCGCGACATTGGATGAGCTGCCATTGGAGCAATTTTTCGGAGCATCGCGCGTAGTACGGATCGAAGACCCGAATTGGCCGGAAGGCCGGGGTCTGTTTTTCGCCGAATCCGTCGGGCTAGAAAGCTTTGACCGACTCGCTGCGCTGCGGCCACGATTCGTCGGCGGCGAACTGTCAGAAGAACTGGAGCGGGCGTTGTTGGGTATCGGAATTGTGACGTATACGGGGCTGCAGGGTTTGGATCGTCTTCCCGGCGGAACCGACTTTATGTTTTACGGATTTCCTCTTCGCATCGTCTGTGGTGACGGGTCCCCGGTTCGGGCCGTTGCGGTGATGGAGGGTGAACCGGCCGGGCTTGGAATAAACGCATAAAATGTCCTAGCGGAGAACGATAGTGAGGAGCTGCCACAATGACAGCTCCTTCTTTAATGTTTCATTGAACGGGCAGTTATCCGCAATCAATAGAAAGGAAATAGACCAACGTTATTGAACATTATTTGAAACCAAAATTTAGATAATCTCTGAGAACCGGGGGCCGTTCAGGTTGACTAGATACTTTCTATTTCTTTTCAGTATTATTCTTCTTATAATGTCGGGCTGCAACGGCAATAGTACACCTTCCGAGCGATCCCCGACTACCAAAACAACTGCCGATTCAGAGGTACCACCTGTTATCAAAGGAGTGCCTTCATCCTCGACGCCCACCACTGCACAATCAACATCAAATGCGTCTGTTTCTTCAGCCAACCCCACCCTAACGAATCAGTCTGTTCCAAAAAAATCAGAATCCATCATTGGAGATATACTGAAAGATCAGTCGTTCCAAGTCAATTTCGAAAATTTTGGGGAGTCTGAGTTTATATCTACCGAAGAAAAAGTAAATGGTAAGAAACGGCCACATTTTTACTTTAAAAAAGGGGATTCGGTGACGGAGTTAAAGTATGAATATGAATCACCAGAGTCCTTATATTACGTCTCTGCTGTGTCGTTCTGGGATGTAAGTGGTGACGGAAAGAAGGACATTATCGTGATCGCCGACTATACAACAGGATTCGGCTATATGGGTGCAATCCCTGTTTCACAATTAATAATTTTCAAGCAGACAGAATCCGGGTTTATAGAGGATCACTCTATTGAAGACAGGGCACGATCCGGAGTTCCATACCGAATCCTTACGGTCCAAGATGTAATGATCGGCCTGAAAACTGATCTGAAGACAGCATACCTAACGCATGGCAACATTTGCATCTTGGAACTTATAAGTTGGATGGCTCTAGTGAGCTTAGCGGCTCTACGTTGACTATCAAAAAAGCTTCTGGTGATGGCCTCTTATTCAGTCTCGATGCTTTTTATGCAATGAATAAAGAAGCTTTGATGCAAGGGGGAGTCAATATCGGCACCATTGAGTCGGGAAAAGCTACTCCTTCATCTGAGGAAATGATTTTCAGGGATGGAAAGTATGAATTATCGTTCTACATGGTATCCAACACTGATCTTTATGTCCTAGACAATGGCGAGCCGTACTTCGGACATAACGTGTATGTAAATGGAACCTGCAGTCCCAAATGATTTCAACAAGTCCATACAGCCTTCGTCAAGTTACGCTAACCGGTAAATGATAGCTCAATACCTACGCCAAGTGGCCGCCGCGGACGATCGAGTGGCCTTTTCCCCGGTAACGGGCAGAATAGTGGAATATGTAATCAAAAATAGAAGGTGATAAACAAGTGAACATTGAAGGTGATGGGCTCGGACAGGCGGCGTTAAAGGTGAAACGGTGGCCTAAAGATACCATAGCGGCGGGTCGTCGTCATACCGTTGGTCTTACATCGGACGGAACGGTGACGGCTGTGGGTGATAATAAATATGGCCAATGTGATGTAAGCGGCTGGCGTGATATTGTGGCGGTTGCGGCTGGTAATGTTCATATGGCGACGAACACGGGTAATGCTCATACAATCAGTCTTACATCTGACGGAACGGTGGCGGCTGTGGGTTGGAATAAGCATGACCAATGCGATGTAAACGACTGGCGCGATATTGTAGCGGTAGCGGCGGGTTGGCGTCGTACCGTTGGGCTTAAATCGGACGGCACGGTGGTGGCTGTGGGTCGAAATAATGAAGGCCAATGCAATGTAAGCGGCTGGCGTGATATGGTGGCGGTAGCGGCGGGTGACTGGCATACCGTCGGGCTTAAATCGGACGGCACGGTGACGATTGTGGGTAATAATCGGTATGGCCAATGCAATGTAAGCGGCTGGCGCGACATAGTGGCGACAGCGGCGGGTTACCTTCATACCGTCGGCCTTAAATCGGGCGGCACGGTGGTGGCTGTGGGTCGAAATAATGAAGGCCAATGCAATGTAAGCGGCTGGCGCGGTATTGTGGCGATAGCAGCGGGTAGTAATCATACCATCGGCCTTAAATCGGACGGTACTGTGGTGGCTGCGGGTTGGAATGAGTATGGCCAATGCAATATAAGTGGCTGGCGTGATATGGTGGCGGTTGCGGCGGGTTGCGCTCATACCGTCGGTCTTAAATCGGACGGCACGGTGGTTGCTGTGGGTGATAATGAATATGGCCAATGCGATGTAAGCGGCTGGCGCGGCATCCAACTACCCGGCAATTAGTTTTCAATATTAAAAATACATATAATAATGAAAGCCATGCGCCGATGCGTCGGGGACACAGAATTAAAATGGTTATTTGAAGAATTATGATAGCATACCGTTTAAGCGACACCGTTGGGAATAGTATCATTTCGGGGACATTTGGAAAATGGAAGAGTCTTTTCCATTTCTACGACATCGATGGCAACCGTTTTAATGTGTCACATTACTAAAACAGGATAACAGGCTGCCGAAAAAAGGCAGCCTTTGTTCAACTAACGGAGAACGATAGCTCAATCATGATACGATGACGGCCGGCCTAAATGTTCGGCTGCCGCTGTTACGGGGCAGTTTAGGGCGGCGGCGCCTACTGAGCACCATTTTTCCACGCCATTTCCCGGAACGACCCGCGTCAAATCAACGATTCCAGTCTAATTCTTTATTTTCATCGAACACATACATTCTTTATTTTTCTGAACCGAAACAACCTGAGAGTCAAGGATTGAAAAATTGCAGCAAATTCTTAATGAAAAGGGAAAAAATGATTATAGTGCCGGCCATCACGCCGACACCCCACCTCGTTCCCATTTCCTAAAACACCTTCGTCGTCCACGATTCGCAATTCCACGTATCCGTCACGACGTCCCGGTAAAATTCCGGTTCGTGTGAGATCAGCAGAATGCTGCCCTTGTACGCCTTCAGCGCGCGCTTCAGCTCATCCTTCGCGTCCACGTCCAGGTGGTTCGTCGGCTCGTCGAGCACGAGCAGGTTCGTTTCGCGGTTGATCAGCTTGCACAGCCGCACCTTCGCCTTCTCGCCGCCGCTCAGCACCGCGACCTTGCTCTCAATGTGCTTCGTCGTCAGTCCGCATTTCGCGAGTGCCGCGCGCACTTCGAACTGAGTGAACGAAGGGAACTCCTCCCACACTTCCTCAATACACGTATTGTAGTTCGCTCCCTTCACTTCCTGCTCGAAATAGCCGATGTGCAAATATTCGCCGCGCTGGACCGAACCCGACAGCGCCGGGATCTCGCCGAGGATGCTGCGCAGCAGCGTCGTTTTCCCGATGCCGTTCGCGCCGACGAGCGCCAGCTTCTGCCCGCGCTCCATGCGCAGGTTGAGTGGCCGCGACAGCGGGCTGTCGTAACCGATCACGAGCTCTGAGGTTTCAAAAATCAGTTTGCCCGACGCCCGCGCTTCCTTGAAGTTGAACTGTGGCTTCGGCTTATCCTTCGCCAGCTCGATCACTTCCATCTTGTCGAGCTTCTTCTGACGCGACATCGCCATATTCCGCGTGGCCACACTCGCCTTATTGCGCGCCACGAAATCCTTCAGGTCGGCGATTTCCTGCTGCTGGCGCTTGTAGGCGGACTCCTGCTGCTGCTTTTTCATCTCATAGACCTGCTGGAAATGGTCGTAGTCGCCGACGTAGCGGGCCAGCTCCTGATTTTCCATGTGGTAGATGAGGTTGATGACGCTGTTCAGGAACGGAATATCGTGAGAGATCAGAATAAACGCATTTTCGTATTCCTGCAGGTAACGCTTCAGCCAGTCGATATGCTGCTCGTCGAGGTAGTTGGTCGGCTCGTCCAGCAGCAAAATGTCCGGCTTCTCGAGTAATAGCTTGGCCAACAGCACCTTCGTCCGCTGTCCGCCGCTCAGGTCGTTAACATCCTTATCCAGGCCTATGTCGGTCAAGCCTAAACCGCGTGCGGTTTCTTCGATTTTGGCGTCGATCATATAGAAATCCTGATTCGTCAGCGTATCCTGAATCGTGCCGACGTCCTCGAGCAGCTGCTCCAGCTCCTCAGGTGACACCTCGCCCATCTTGGCGTACATGTCGTTCATCTCCTGCTCCATATCGAACAGGTACTGAAACGCGCCCTTCAGCACGTCGCGGATCGTCATCCCCTTATTCAGCACGGCATGCTGATCAAGGTAGCCGACGCGCATCCGCTTGGACCATTCGATCTTGCCTTCATCCGGCTGCAGCTTGCCCGTAATAATATTCATGAAGGTGGACTTGCCTTCACCGTTCGCGCCGATCAGCCCGATATGCTCCCCCTTGAGCAGCCGAAAGGACACATCGTTAAAAATTGCCCGGTCCCCAAACCCGTGACTTAACCGTTCTACATTTAATATGCTCATCAATGACACCTTTTCTTCCTAGTCTATTTATCAGCTTCTATTATAAATGCGAACGGGGCCGGAACTCAATCCGCCGAAGCCTGCCAGACTTTGGATTTTTGCCGATACGTGTTATCCTTTTCATATATTCACTTATGGAAAAAGGCGACGTCAACCATGGCCAGACCAACGGTGTTTAACATTATCAGAGGGCGCGGCTTCCGCGCCCAATTTTATTTGCACATCGCGCAGGTCTGCCGGATAGTTCGAATTATAATCGAATTAGCCCCAGACCGCTCTTGTCAGATGGCAAAAACATATAGCCCATAATAAAACAGGGAGCAGACCACCGATAGCACCGTTCCCTGTTTTGATGGCAGTCAGCTAGAGCAATCGAATGTCATTAGAAGCAATCTGCCATTCCAATTTTAACCCATCCCTATAAGGTCCTTAACGACTATGTTAAATCCTTTAACCAGGCAGCAAGTGCCTTGCCAATTTCATGAGGCGAATCTTCCTGGGGATAATGAAGTCCACGTACGGTGATCTCCGTTTGTATTGGCCAGGTACGGCAGAACTCTACATGAGATGTCGGCATAGTGCCCGGATCACAGTTGATGAAGAGTTTCGGGACCGAGCTCTGTGCCAACCACTCCCCGTATGTGGTAACAATGTGCGTCACATCAGCCGGGTCTCCATCAAACGGAAGTTGTCGTGGCCAGGTTAACGTGGGACGGCGTCCTTCGCCAGGCAGCGAAAATGGCCGACGATACTCAGTTATCTCTTCCTCCGTCAACTTACGCAGAATACCGATTGGAAGGTTAGTCTCGATGAAAGAGTTGTGTTCTAACACCATTTGTTCACCTTCCTCGGATCGTAATGCCTGAAAAATTTTCCGTCCCCGTTCCGGAATCTCGCTCCAACTACGAGGTTTTATGATTCCCTCCATGTAGGTGATTCCTTTAACGGCCCCCGGATGGCGGTACGCCCAATCAAATCCAAGGGCCGACCCCCAATCGTGTACCACAAAAGTAACCCGCTTGCGAACATCAAGTTGATCCAAAAGGGCATCGAGATAGCGACGATTCTCTACAAAGGTGTAAGAGTCGGGGCCACTGTGAGGAATTTTCTCGGAATCACCCATACCTATGAGGTCAGGAGCAATGCAACGACCGAAATCTTGAGCATAAGGAAGAATTTTACGCCAGAGATAAGAGGAAGTAGGGTTGCCGTGTAGGAAGACAATCGGATCGCCACTTCCTTCGTCTACGTAGGCCATCTCTAAACCAAGCACTCGTTTGCGCTTTTTTTCGTAGGGAAAAGACGGTTTAACCATTCAGAATCTCACCTTTCATTTGATAGATTGTTATATGTAAATGCTCGCGTTAATGAAAGCAAGCACATACTTTCATTAATATTATAAGAAAAGCCCCCTTCGGAGCTGTTCTAGAAAAACCAATAACTAAGGGCTGAGTGCCTTAGTAAATATACTTACGCTTTCTTCAATAAATTCGTCCAGCGTACCTTCCGAAACCGCTTCTTTGGCATTTAATGTACTGATGAAAGCCCCGTAATTCATCCACATAAACGATAATGCTTGGATTTCAGGATTTGAGGACACCACTTTGCCTTCTGATGACATTGTAGTTAGATAATTCACGAGCAAACTTTTCAAGTGCTTCGGGTTGCGCGAAGCCTCTTGTAGAACAGAGTCAGGTAGAGTACTGCTCCCTTTAAGCGCAACTGAAATTAGTTTTCTGTTTCGGTTCATAATGTTATGATACGTTCGACTCACTGTGAGCAGATCCTCATGCAGATGTCCTTTGAGACCCTCGTTAAAAAGCCTAGTCATCTCATCGCCATAATGGAACCGGCTGAAGGCGGCCTCAAGCAGTTTTTCTTTCGTTCGAAAACGCCGAAATAAAGTGACTTCGTTCACACCGGCAGCTAACGCGATTTCTTTGGTCGTTGTGCCGTCGTATCCTTTTTCTGCCATGAGGTCGATAGTTGCAAGCAATATTTTTTCGCTAGTAGTTGGATTAGCAGTCATGAGCTTGCCCCTTAATGTAAGTACTTGCTTTCAATTTACTATAGATTACGTGTAATTAAATGTCAATACAGAGGAGTTTGACCGCTGTTGCCCAAAATTTCGGCTTGCCTCATTATCACGCTAAAGAAGTACGATAGTTCAATACCATAACGGCTGCCGCGGGGCAGCCGTCATTGCGCTATAGTGCAGATTAAAGCAAAGAGCGATCTAGTTTTCTTTTTTGTTATGCGATGTCATTCCGCAATGACCCTGTTTAATAAGTCGCGCAAATTGATTCAACATCCATTACAGAAAAAAAGGAATACGGCGGGACTTAAGATATGGTACCGCCGTCATAAGATATAGTAAACTGTTTTCTCCAAAAAATATAAAGGAGCACGATGATGATGGTCAATTGACCGGGAGAGGGAGAATATAAAAATACATAATGCTCGGATGATAGACAACCAGCAACTGAGAGACAAGGACTCTGGCGACCTTTATTAAGCAAACGGGATACGATAGTTCAACACTAATACGGCTGCCGCAGGGTAGACGTTATTTAATAAAAAAATTACACGGAATAATTATGAAAAGCAAAGGGAGAATAGTTCCATAATATATAAAGCTGGCCTCCTAGATATTTTGGGGGTCCGCTTTAATTTCTTTTATTTAACATTACAGACATCGTATAAAGAGCAGTGTTGCAAAGAAGAATGCGAGAGGTTCCAATCGGATCGTTGCATTCCCGTATCCGAAAAGCCGTTCCGCACCCATTGAGAACGAATGCCTGCTCCATCGGTGGCGCTTACGCTAGAACGGCTGGCTTGAGCACTTCTTCGCACCATTGGCGGAAGCTGGTGGGGGTGGTGGACTCGGGGGTACGCGGATCGACGTTGTAGATGCCCCGGTCGACCGCGGCCGCCATGTTGATCAGCCCCTGCGCCCATGCTTCGGTCATCCCATGCTGTATTAACGTAGCCTTGTAGACTTCGCCGGGGACCTGCTGGAAACGAATCGGCCTCTCGAGCACCTCGGACATGATCTGTGCCATGTCGTTGAAGGACAGGTCCTCGGGTCCACGTACCGGGATGCAGTCTTGTCCGCTCCAGGAGTGATTGAGCAGCAGATTGGCGGCGAGGGCGGCGATATCGTGGGTAGCACAGTGTGGAACCTTGCGATCCCCGGACATCGGATAGAAGAACATCCCCTGGCGTTTGATCGGTTCGACCTGCCAGAGCATATTCTCCATGAACCCCGGCATGCACAGCGAGCGGTAAAACACACCCGTGCTCTCGATAAGATCGTCCATGGCGAATATTGCTGAGATCTGTCCGGCGTTCTTGGCGAACCCGCGGCCCAGGCTCGAAACACCGATCACGCGCTTAACGCCCTGACTATTGATAGCTTCGCACACCGGCCGGACGAAGCCCAGAATGTGGCCCTGGATGCTCTTGGATTGGGGGTAAGGGGGGACTAGCCAAAACACGGAGTCAGCGCCTGCGAATGCCTTGGTGACGACATCGATATCGTCATGTGACCCCTTCACGACCTCAACGCGCTCGTGCACGCGAGGGGAAAGACGTGAGGGATCGCGCGCGATCACGCGGATTGCCTCTGCGCTATCAAGGACAAGGTCGAGGACCTGGCGGCCGATCTGGCCGGTGGGAGTGGTGATAACAATCATGAGAATCAATCATCCTTTCTTGTGGTTTGCCGGACTTAAATGACTGGTTCGAGAGACCGACACAGAAATAATACAGTGTTGTTTAAACATCAATTTCGTGTAAACTTATACTGTATTATGAATGATAAACAGTTTGAGCGATCCGAGCAATCAGCAGAGGGGCATGATCGTTGTATAGACAACATCAGCGCGTTTTTGTTGTCTTTGAGCCGCAAATCTCTCTTTGGTTCATGTTTGTTGCGGAATCCTGAATATTCCTAAGTTGAGGAGCGAGGTAGAGCATGCCGGTAAACCAAAACGATCCCCGTGTTAAACGCACGCGACAGTTATTGCTACAATCCTTTATGGAACTTCTCGAGCAAAAGAAAAATATTTACTCCATTTCCGTGCAAGACATTACCGATCGCGCGACGGTTAATCGAGCCACATTTTACGCACACTTCGAAGATAAATATGCTTTTCTTGAGTGTTGGATGAGGGGAAAATTCCAAAGGAAATTGGAATTGGAATTACCCAGCTCTTCAATATCGAATATGAGTAGCTTGCGAACCTTAATTCAAATCGTATTTGATTTTCTTGCCCGTACCAGACAATATATGATTCGGACTCCAGAGAACAGTCGGTATGAACCGTTGTTTGAAAGCGCAATTCATAAAGAACTTTATCAACTTTTGTTTACATGGTTGAGCGTAGAAGCGAGAACGCCTGTTTCAAAAAAAGTAGTGGAACCCACGGCCCTCGTCATAAGTTGGGGCATACTGGGGACAGCCATTCACTGGAGTCGAAACCCTCAAAATCGCTCGGCCGATGCGATGGTTCGAGAAGTGTTGGTGGTAGTGGCTGCGGGTTTGGCTCCCGTTTTGGAAGAGCCTCAGAAGGATATTCCATTGTAATGAACTTAAAGCGAAATTAATAAACCGGTTGAACTAAGGGGAGAACGATAGCTCAATCATGACATGATGGCAGCCGGCCAAATGTTCGGCTGCCGCCGTTGCGCTAACAGGAAGTTTAGTTCAACAACATCTAAAAATAAATAAAGAAATGTCCGATATCCTCACATTCACAGTACAAATGCTTATTCCTAGAGAAATCAGATGTCTCGTATAATGTAAGCGTTTCAACGATTTTCGTGCATGATTAAAATATTCTAAGTAAGGAAAGGGTGAAGGATATGCTAACTTTATCGCCGCTTCGTCGATTGGTGGCAAGCGTACTGGCCATTATTGTTATGTTTGGTGCGACTTTTCCACTTCGGATTGCGCCAGCGTTTGCGGAAGCGGCTCCACGGCTGGACAACTATTTCAAAGTCAGTTCAGGCAAGGATCAAGGCAAGAAAATGCCGCTTTACGACGCTACCATCGAGAAATACAACGGATACTACTATGTAGCCGGTACTGGGACAGCCGGGAATTTCTACAGGTCTCCGGATTTGATTCATTGGGAGGGGCCGATACGGTTTATTTCAACCGACCCGGCAACGCTTCCGCCGTACGCGCCAAACGATCCGACATTGGCGAGATATGGAGCATCGGACTTTTTCTACCACAACGGAGTCATGTTTTACGGCTTTAACAGTACGAATCTGCTGCACGGCAATCCTTCAACCATGTCCACCGCTGCGCCAATGTTTGAGCACAGCTTCTGGAATCAGCCATATGACAGCGGCATTGACCCTCAATTTTTTATTTCGGCCAATGGAGATTTGGTTTATCTTCGTAAGGTGAATCCCGACGAGAACGATCCGAATACCGGGATGCCTATGCGAGGACGCGCCGGTGCCTGGCTATGGAAAGTAAACTCTTTCTTCGATGAGCTTGGCAATCCCTCCAGGGGAAAGGCGAAGGAGATGATGTATTCACAGCCAGGTCATTGGGGCAACTTGAACCACCTTAATTTCGAAGGCCCTGAGCTTGCCTACCACAATGGGCAGTATTATATGCTTTACGCATCCAACCAAATGGATCCGAGGACAGGTCTGTACGAAACAGGCGTGGCCCAGGCTTCAACGTACGACGGCTTCGACAATAGCAAGAAATATCCGGGCAAACTGCTCGCACGCAACATTGAAAGCTTGTTGCTCAATTACAAGGTGATCCTGCCTACCTCAGAGCATGGTGCGCAGACTTACAAGTTCACGTATACGGACCCTGACCAAGGCTGGGAGAGTATAAGTTACCCGGCAACCGGATGGAACAGCGGGGATGGAGGATTTGGATGGCCTCAGTATATTGTGCCGCCTGCAAAGGTGCCAAGTATATACACGGTTTGGGGCTCGCCGACCAGTCCCGATACCTTATGGGCGCGACGTACGTTTACATTAAACGAGGTTCCCGGCAAAGCAGTGCTTCGGCATCGTCTGGAGGGATATGGCAGCATATACATTAATGGACAGGAGGTTGTCAAGCAGAATGGGGCGCAGCCAGCCTACAAAATGGTGGAGGTGCCGGCCGGATTGCTCAAGCCAGGACAAAATGTAATTGCGGCAAAAGTCAGCCATCAGGGCCCGGTTGAGCTCGACAACTACCATTTGGACTTCGGTTTATACGATACGAATGGCTTAGCCATAGAGCCCGATATTGTTGGGCCATCACAGCCTAATATTGTGAAAGGTCCCAATGGCTTCGAGACTTGGATCATGTACAAGGCTTTCTGGGACGGCGTGAATGGCCAAGGAAAAGACAGGGTTGAGTTTTGGGGAGATGAAATGGTCGTCGATGGGCCGTCTTCCGGGAAGTCGGAGGAAATGAAGTTCGATGCGTGGACACCTTCATTCCAGGACCGATTTGAAGCTTCGACGTCGAGTCTAGCGAACTATACTGTCCCTACGGAAGGTGTGAGCATGAAGGACGGCAGGCTGGCGATGGACGGGACGAACGGCCCCAAACAGCTGTTGTTAAGCGGTAAAGAGCTGGAAAACTATTTCATGGAGATCAATATTCGGTTCGATAGCGGTGAACGGGGTCAAGCCGGAGCGGTGGTATGGTACCGCGATGAGAATAACCAGGTGAAGCTGCTGATTGACCGCGAACAAAGAAAATACCGCATGGTATATAAGCTAAATGGACAAGAGTCGATTCAAGAGGCTGTATTGCCGTCTACCTTTCGGTTTCGGCATGAGGATCCCCGGGCGGCCGGATATGAGGAGCAGTATCACACCCTGATCGTGTATAAGAACGGTTCCAAGCTTTTCGCAGAGCTTGATCATTACAAGCTGAACAATGATCAGCCGGTACTTGAGCTGCCTTCAATTGCATCGCCAGGTCAGCTAGGCTATGCATGCGAAGGTGCTGCTTGCAGTATGGACAATGTTACAGTTACATCGGGATGGAACGAATACGGCACCTTATTCGAAGGCTGGTCCGATAAGTGGCAAAAAGATAAGAGAGGCCTTACCTCTCCGTCCATAGGGGAAGCAATAACGGTGAAAGGAGACCCCACCCGAGAACACGAATTTTCCGTAAACATCCATACGGGTTCGCTTCCTGACACCGGTAAAGCAGGCATTATACTTGCCTATGTCGATCCGCAAAATTATATGATGGCGTATACGAATTATGAGAACAAGCAATTCGAAATCGTTAAGGTGGAAAATGGAAAAAGGGAGTTGCTGCAGTCCGTCTCAACTTCCAGAGATACAATTTACGGTCATGTCAACCCCGAGCCTAATGGGCAGACCGAGTATATTTACCGATTGAGAGGACCTGCCGAAGTATCGCAGGCGAGGGTGCTTTGGACGTACGGCGAATTTAAGTACTTGAATAAATCATTTCTGCTGCCCAACCAGGCATCGCCAAACTTTGGCTTTGATCGATGGGACGCAGGTAAGCAGTCGTGGAACGCCATTCCCTTCCAGTACACTTTTAACGGTAGGGGCGTTTATCACGATGCAAGCTTCACGACAAGCGTAAAGACAGATCAACTCCGCATGCGGGTTCCTGCTCAGATCAATCGTCCATTTTCCTTCGCGATCCACGAGGACATTAGCTCTCAAAATTTTTACAAGACCGTTCGTAAGGATGGCCGAATCTATGTATGGATAAACCACAAACTGGTGTTCAACGTGGAGGATCCCTTCCTTCATGAAAAAGCCAAAACGGGACTTTATACCGATGGAGTCTCAGCCTCTTACAATGCTGTAACGGCCTTTGATATAAGCGACACCAGACCGCCGCATACAGAAGCTGAAGCAAACGGACAGAAAGGCGATAACGGATGGTACAACTCCGATGTCACTATAACGCTATCAAGCAGCGGGGTTGCTTCCGGGACGTCTGGCACGTACTACAGCCTGGATGGAGGAGCTTCATGGACTTTATATAGCCAGCCTATTGCTGTAACGACGGAGGGCGTAACTTCGTTTCACTACTATTCTGTCGATGAGCTCGGCAATCAAGAGCCGGTAAGGTCCATGAGCATTGCTATTGATAAAACAGCTCCAACCATTGCATCCATCCCTGATCGTCCGGCAAATAGTCGAGGGTGGTACAACGACTCCGTGACATTCCGATTCACTTGTGAAGATGCCATTTCCGGAATCGAGAAGTGTCCGGATCCTACCACGATTTCCGAAGAAGGAAACGGATTGTCCGTCACAGGGTCCGTATATGACTTAGTCGGGAATCAAGGCACAGTCGTTGTACCTTTCATCCGTATCGATAAGACTGTGCCACAAATTAACTACTCGGTTACGGGAGCCGTTTACGGCAAGTATTTAATCAACCAGCAAGTAAATGTGGTCTGTCAAGCGGTTGACAGCTTGTCCGGACTGGCGAGCTCGACTTGTCTTCCGGTTTCAGCCCCAGCCTATGAGCTTGGCTTGGGTGATCATACCTTTGCAGCGACGGCCGTTGACTTGGCGGGTAATGTCGGACAAGGACAAGTGACCATACGTATTGAGGCAGATTATGAGTCGCTGGGCGGCTTGACGGAAAAGCTGGTAACGGAGAGAGGCATCGCCAATTCTCTTCAAGTTAAGCTGAGAGCCGCACAGATGAGCCGGGAGAAAGAGAATAAACAAGCGGCAATTCATCAGCTTCAAGCTTATACCCATGGGGTTGAAGCGCAAACCGGCAAGTCGATCAGCGCTGCGGATGCCAAGCTGCTCATTGCATGCGCTAAAGAATTAATCTTGAAATAAGAGAACGCTTCTAGGTCTGATATGCTCCCCTTTAAGTAGACAGGTTCAATAATTAAACCGCTACTCGAAGGGGAGCTTTCTTTGTCTAAAAAAGTGGTAATCGCCCAAAGGCACAACATCAGCGTCAATACCTTAGTGAAATGGCGACACCGGTAAGAGGACTTATTTTTTTATGCTCCATAAAAGCACAAATATATTGTGTAACAATATATAAATACCGAGTGACCATAAGGGTTGTGAATATGTCCTAAATTTAAGAATTTTATATCATTAAACATTGTTTTTGTTGGAAGCCGGTCATTATATGACGGCATTCTCAAAATTGCATCCCAGGTCTCTCCCGCCGGACAATAGCGCGGCGCCTACCGGAAAGCCGGAATATGGGGTATATGCCTGCATGCGTGGTTCGCGAGCATACGGTATGATCTATAGCGCCGTTTCGTCCGCCTGCGTCTTCAACTTGCGGTATTCGGACGGTGATAAGCCCTTAATCCCTCGGAAAATCCGCGAGAACGTCTTATAGGATCCGTAGCCGACTTCCAGTGCGATTTCGGACACGCTCATCTCCGTCGAAACGAGCAGGCTGCACGCATGGCGGATGCGAAGATCCTGCAGGAAATGGACGTACGTTTGGCCGGTAGCTTGTTTGATCACTTCGCTGACCCGGGAGATGCTGAGCGAGAAGTGTTTGGCAATTCCGCCAAGTGTCAAGTCCTCCTGGTAGTTGCCGTTTATATAGTGGATGATCGGCCAGACGGCTCCTGCAGGCTGGCCTGACGCGGGCTCCTCGATCGGTGTTGTTTCATTCCGCCTCCGATAGCGGTCGAACCGGATGAGCAGCTCCTTCAGCTTAACCTGTAAGAAGCTGTTCCGCCACCGGTCGTTACCGGCGTATTCCTCCATCATTTCCTCCAGCAGCTTGTCCACCCGCGCTTTCTCCTCCCCTTCGAATTGAACGTAGGAAGGCAGCTGTTCGGTCCCGCTCACCATGCCGTTCATCAGCCCCTCTTGGTTCGGCTCCATGAGCAGTTCCATGCTGAACCGGCAATTGTACAGGATTAACTCCGATCCCGGATCGGTAAACAATTCATGAATTTGATACGGCAGCAAAAAAGAAAAAGTCCCCGGCTCCATCCGATGCTTTACCCCGTTGATCGTTTCCCAGCCGGTTCCGCTCTTGACATATGAAAATTCCAAGTAATCTTGCCGGTGGGAAGGGTAGCCTCTCTTCAGCCTATTGATTCCGAGCTCGAACCGGAACGGGCTGTCCATAGTAGAAAAGGTTTTCAAATATTTCGGGTATTGTGACATGATGACGGGTCCCTTCCGAAGAAATGGGATATTTATCGAAAAAAACGGAACGCTTTTTTCCTTCGTTTATTCTACCATAAATAGAGGAATAGAATGCTCATAACAGAGGAGGCCAAATGTTCATGGCAAACAATGAGAAAGTGAAAATCGGCATCATCGGCGCAGGCAATATCGGCGGCGTTCACATGAAGGAATTTTCCAAGCTGGCAGGCGATTGCGTCATCACTTCGGTTTACGACGCTTATGCACCTATGGCGGAGTCCCGCGCTAACGAGTTCGGCATCGCAACGGTGGCTAAATCCTTTGAAGAACTTATTAATAGCAAGGATGTAGATGCGGTAATTATCGGGGTGCCTAATCAATTCCATGCCCCGCTGGCTATTCAAGCGTTAAAAGCGAACAAGCATGTGCTGCTGGAGAAACCGATGGGGATCAGCGCGGATGCGGCAAGGGAAATCTATTCAGCCAGTCGAATATCCGATAAAGTGCTGATGGTGTCCCACCAAATGAGGTTTCAATCGGTAGCGCAGCAAATTAAAGATCAGGTTGTGGCCGGCGAGCTCGGACGCATCTATACGGCTAAGACCGGCTGGTTCCGCCGCAAGGGCATCCCGGGCTGGGGGACATGGTTTACGCGCATGGATCAGTCCGGCGGCGGTCCGCTTATCGATATCGGCGTTCATATGCTCGACCTTGCCTTGTATTTGATGGGCAATCCGAAGCCGGTGTCCGTCTACGGTGCCACTTACGCCGAGTTCGGCCCGCGGCGCAAAGGGATCGGCACGTGGGGAACGCCGAACTGGGATGGCATCTACGACGTAGAAGATTTGGCGACCGCGCTGATCAAGATGGAAGACGGCAGCACTTTGTCGCTCGAAGTAAGCTGGGCGGTACATATGGATACGGACAATACGCCGTTCATTCATCTGATGGGTACGGAAGGCGGCGCTGCATATAGAGGCAACAAAGGCAAGCTGCTGACCGAAAAATTTAATCGTCCAATCGAGACGGAGCTTAGCAAGCCTGAGAATGACGAAGGTGAGCGCGTACGCCTCAGCCGTCACTTCCTGCAGTGCGTCATAGAAGGCAAGCAGCCGATCAGCTCGGCGCTGACAGGTTTGACGAACAACCTCGTGCTCGATGCCATCTACGAATCTTCTAAGTCGGGCAACGAAGTCAAGTTGAACTGGAATCTGTAAATTCAAAACAATGGAAGAAAGAGGGAACGGAACATGCTGAGAGGATTAACGCGCGCCGGGATGGGCGATATCGGAAGCGATGAGCGGCTAATAGAGCTTGCCGGCAAATATGGCTTCCAGGCTGTGGATGTGGATGTCAGAGGTCTTGTCGAACGCAACTCCGTAGAGAAGGTGAAGGAGCTTCTGGAGCAGAACGGCCTCGTCATCGGCAATTTCGGCTTCGGCGTCGAGTGGAGAGCGTCGGAGGAGAGGTTCCAGGAAGGACTGAGCAAGCTGACTCAAGCCGCAGCCGCGGCTCAAGCAGTCGGTGCAAAGAACTGCTGCACCTACATTCTGCCTTCTACCGATCACAAGGCTGCACACTTCATGGCGCTCGCGACACGCCGCCTGCGTACGTGTGCGCAAATTTTGGACGCGTTCGGCCTGCGTCTCGGCCTGGAGTTCGTAGGCCCTCACCATTTGCGGACCAAATGGGCGAATCCGTTCATCTGGACGGTAGACGAGACGCTCGATTGGATCGATGCAATTGGCCAAAAGAACGTAGGGCTGCTGTACGATTCGTTCCACTGGTATACGAACGGCCTAACGGTTGCGGATATCGAGAAGCTGGATGTCAACCAGATCGTTCACGTGCATATTAACGACGCGCCGGATGTACCGGTGGAGGAAGCGCTCGATAGCGGCCGCGTCTATCCCGGCGAAGGCGTGATCGATTTGACCGGCTTCCTTCACGGTCTGCAGAACATCGGCTATAAAGGCGCCGTCTCCCAAGAAATTTTGTCGCAGAAGAAGCCGACGGACTCCCCGGAGGTTCTCGCACAGCGCTCCAAGGCTTGCTTCGACAAAGTGTTCGGCGCGGTTGGCCTGTAATCGCGGTTTGTGAGCGACTTAGAGTCGCCCGTGAGGCGAGAAGCACCGGTTTAAGCTCTACACCAAGGACGGCAAAACGGGCTTTAAGCCGATCAACGATCCTGATAACAATAACAAACCGGGATATAGGTCAGCACTGAGAAAAATGAGGAAAACCAGTCTGGATAAGATAGTTGCGGAATACCAGAAGCAATTTCAGGAATATCAGGCATCTCATAAATAAACGAGTCGAAAACAAAAGGAAGGTGTGGAGAAATTTGACCCTGCAGACGCAAAGAATTGAATTTGAAGCGACAAAAAAGATCTATGAGAGTGCGACCTTGGTGTTTCATGGCGTGGACGGTTTTGATGTCTACAATATTTCGATTCCGTTCATACGGGACGGGAAGCGCTATTTGTTCGGGCGGGTAGAACGTCGCGCGGAATGGGCCCGCTCTTGGGTCCGCCTGTTCGAGGAGACGGGACAGGATGAATGGACCGTGGTGGAAGATAGCATGATCTATACTCTGGAGGACCCTTACATCAGTGAGATCGGTGATGAGCTTGTAATGGGCGGGACTCATGTGCAATATCAGTGTGGAAGATACAGCACGTTTTTCGGCTATTTCTTCCGGGGCACCGATCTCCACAATTTGTACTACTTCACTACCGGACCTAACAAAATGAAGGATATTCGCCTTGTTCCGTTGTCGGATGGCAAGATCGGCGTATTCTCGCGTCCGCGCGGCGCAGAGACGAGAGGCAAATACGGGAGCGAATCAATGATCGGCTTCACGGTCGTTGACAGACTGGAAGAGTTGACTGCGGACGTCATCGAGAATGCACCGTACATTCACGGCATCTTCGGGGAAGGCGAATGGGGCGGCGTTAATCAGGCTTATCTGCTCGACAGCGGCAAAATCGGCATCATCGGCCACATTTGCTACCGGGATAAGGATGAGAACGGAGGGGAAGTGAAGGTGTACCTGAACATGGCCCTCGTCTTCGACCCAACCACCCGAGAGTCCTCGGACCTTCATTTGATCGGAAGTCGTCCCTGCTACCCGCCGGGACCTGCCAAGGCACCGCATTTGGTCGACTGCGTCTTTACTTCGGGCATTGTGATGCGTCCGGACGGCAAGGCCGATCTTTACAGCGGCATTGGCGATTGCCAGGCGGGACGTATTACGATCGACTATCCGTTCGAAGGACATGGGCGTATTGTCTAGAGGAGGAAGATGGGATGATTCGTTACGAATTTCCGCTGCACAACAGGCTTATCGAATGGACTGGCTTTGTTTCTAAGTGGACTGAATATTGTAACCGTTTGCAGAGGCATGGGCAACCTCGCTTCAACAATATGAATGGGGGGAAAAGACATGGGAATGAAACGAATGGCCGCACTTTCACTATTATTGTTTGCAACCGCTTGCAGTAATGATAAGGAAGGTAAAGCGGTTGGGGAGCAGCCAGCCGGTGAGAACAATGCTCCGCCGCAAGTTTCGACTGAACCCGTCACGATCAAGTTCGGCCTGAGCATGGGATGGCTCGGTCCGGGTGAGTTCCAGAAATACATTGAGGAACCCGTGAAAAAACGCTATCCCCACATCACGATTGAAGTCATTGATTTTACAAAACCAGAGAATGCATTTGATAAGCTGATCGCCGCCGGTAACGTCCCGGATCTGGTCATGACCGCTTCACCGATCATTTACCGGTTTGTGGGAACCGGAATGGAAGACAGTATCGAGCCGTTGATCAAAAAATTCAATTTCGATCTCTCCCGGTTGAACCCGATAGCTGTGGAATCGGTGAAATCATCAAGCCGGCAGGACCAGTTGATCGGCCTTCCCTGGACGATGCACTTTAGCGGTCTATATTACAACAAAGACATCTTCGATAAATTCGGCGTACCGTATCCGAAGGACGGCATGACTTGGGAGGACGCTAGAGAGCTCGCCAAAAAAGTGACGCGTAACGACGGTGGTGTGCAGTATCGAGGCCTGGAACCGGATAAATCCACTCGTGTAGCATCCGCGTTATCCTACAGCTTCGTCGATCCGGTAACGGAAAAAGCAACCGTAAACAATGATAACTGGAAAAAAATATTTGAGCTCTTGAAGAGCATCTACGATATTCCGGGAAACAACGTATACCGATTGGCCGGGGATGGCTATAACCAGTTTACCAAAGAACGGACGCTCGCCATGTTAGCCTCGGTTAATAATTTGCCGAATTTGAAGGAGGTTCCGGATCTGAATTGGGATTTGGCTCAGTACCCGTCGTTCCGTGAACGTCCTAACACGGGCATGCAGGTCGATGAGTGGATACTTCATATCACGGCGCAAAGTAAGTATAAAGATCAAGCGTTTCTAGTCATCTCCACGATTCTATCCGATGAGGTGCAAATGGAAGTAGCTCGGAATGCAAGGTTTCCAGTACTGAAGATAAATAACATCGAGCAAGAGTTCGGCAAAAATATGCCTCATTTGCAAGGTAAGCATTTAAAGCCCGCCTTTTTGAGTAATCCGGCCAAAGCGCTGCCGGTAAGTAAATATGACTCATTCGCGGAAGGTTATATGAGCGGCGCCATCGGCCCAGTGGTCAAAGGCGAGAAGGATATTAACACGGCGCTGCGTGAAGCTGAAGAACAGATTAACAAAAATATTGAAACGAACAAACAAAAATAACTCAGCAATGGTGGGGTCCGCGCGTCATGACGACGATTGTGGACAGTTTGGATGTGAGAAAGGGTGGAGTTTGGTGGTATGTCCAGCGCGATCCGGCCGGTAACGAGTATGCCCATAACGGACTTTTTCACGAAACGGCGCGCCGGAGCGGCTTGTCCATACGTACGAATTCGAAGGCGGCCCGTCTGTCGGGCTGGTAACAGTGACTTTTGAGGAACTGCCGGGAGGAAGCCAAATGCAGTTGCATAGCGATGGTCTAAAATTAACATTATTTAACCGCTCAATTCGGTCAACGTCATCTATGTGTCCTGGCCGGCACTGCACGACTTCTGGCAACTGGCCATTTGCCAGAATTTATCGATAATTATCCGCCATATCCGAATGGATCCATTGAAAAAATTCATGTGCACGCAGTATTAGACAGCATTCTGTATGCCGGCATACTTCACCGCCGAGCTTGTTCCGTTACCCGGGGCAGGCTCTTTGGCGCGAAATGTCTGTTATCCTCACATCGCAGGATCGAAACCATATGTCAGGCAATGAACTGTTTTTATTATAATACAATCGAGACATTATACGTGTATCGTTGCGTCTTTTTTTGAATGGGAGGCTATATGAAAAATAAGTACTTGATCGTACTCACCGCGGGAGCCGTACTGGCTGCAGGAGCGGTAATCGCCGGTCTGAACGGCGGCTTGCCCTGGCGAGCATCAAATCAGGAGGTGAAGGAAATCACTCCGGTAAACAATAAGGATAATGACGGGAACCTAGCGGCACAACCGGTTGATAAGAGGCTGCTCAATAATCTGTTCCGTATCTCGTCCGGGCCCGACCAAGGAAAGAAGGTTCCGCTGTACGACGGCACGATCGAAAAGTATAACGGCTATTATTATGCGGCCGGAACCGGTACCTCCGGTACGCTGTACCGGTCCAAGGATATGATTCATTGGGAAGGGCCGGTCCGGTTCATCTCGAACGACCCCGCTACGCTTCCGAAGTTTGCCGGCAAGGACGGTACCTTTACGGAGTACGGCGCATCAGACTTTTATTATCATAATGGCGTCATGTTCTATGGCTTTAACAGCAACAACCTGATTCACGGAAGACCGGACACGATGCATACGGATAAGCCTCAGTTTCAGCACAGCTTTACGGAGGAGCAGTTCGATACGGGGATCGACCTGCAGTTTATGGTCGCGCATAACGGAGACTTGCTTTATTTGCGAAAGGCAAATCCTGCAGAATCAAACCCGAATACGGGGGAGCCGTTAAGAGGGAAGGCCGGTGTCTGGCTATGGAAGGTGCAGTCCTTCTTCAATGAACGGGGGAACCCGGGTCGAAGTCTTGCGAAAGAGCTGCTTCATACACAGCCGGGACATTGGGGCAACATCAATTTCGTTAATTTCGAAGGACCGGAGATGTACTATCATAACGGTCAGTATTATTTGCTCTATGCGGCTAATCAGATGTTTCCGGAAACAGGATTATACGAAACCGGGGCCGCGCAGGCAACGAATTACGATGCTTTCACCAATGCGAGCAAATATCCGGGCAAGCTGCTCGCCCGAAATCTCGAACGGCTTCTGCTCCACTATAAAGTGCTTCTGCCGACCTCGGAGCATGGTTCGCAGACGTATACATACACCTATGATCAGCCCGCTGCCGGCTGGGAAGGTGCAGCGTTCGACGATTTCAGCTGGAAGAAAGGGGAAGGCGGCTTCGGCTGGCCGACGCATAACAGAGCCCGGATTCCAAGCATCTATAATGGCGGAGTGACGAGCGAAGCTCAAATGTGGGGAGCGCCGAAGGGACCTGCCCATATATGGACGCGCCGGACGTTCAAGGTGGACATTGTTCCGGAGAAGGCGGTCCTTCGTCACCGGCTGCAGGGTGAAGGGAAGATATATATTAACGGGAAGCTGGTAACGAGCGTGAAGGCTTCCAACCGAGCGTACCAATTCATCGAGATTCCTGCGGGACTGTTGAAGAAGGGCGATAATGTCATTGCCGCCGATGCGGTCAAGCTGGGAAGTAATCCGAATCATCTCGATTACGGAGTGTTCGATACGAACGGAATGCCGGTTGAGCCGGATATTGTCGGTCCTACCCAGCCTAATGTTATTAAGGGGCCGAACGGCTTTGAGACTTGGGCCGTTTACAAAGCGTTCTGGAACAGCGAGAACGGCCAGGGCAAGGACCGGTTGTTTTTCTGGGGAGACGAGATGGTGGCAGACGGCGTAACGTCCGGACAATCTCCGGGCATGCACTTCGATGCGTTCTTGCCGACCTTCGAGGACAGATACGACTCCACGGACAGCATGGGTCACTATGAGAATGTTCCGGAGGGCGTCTCCGTCAAGGACGGAGCTCTTCTGCTCGATGCCTCCGGACAACAGAAGCAGGTGCTGCTGAAGGGCTACACGGGTGCGAACTTCTTCTTGGAAACGAACATCCGGTTCGACGGTCAAGCCGCAGGCAAGCTTGGTCAGGCCGGCGTTACCGTATGGTATAAGGATGAAGCGAATGCCGTTCGGCTCCTTGTGGATCGCGACAAGAGGCAGCTGATTGTATCCGGTGTATTGGACGGGAAATCTGAAGTCAAGACGTTCGAGCTTCCGTACACGTTCAAGTTTCTTGAGGAGGACGTACGGGTATCGGGCTTCGGGGAGCAGTATCATACGTTGAAGGTGTATAAGAACGGCTCCCGATTGTTTGCCGAGCTTGATCACTACAAGCTCAATAACGACAGACCTGTTGTGGAGGACGAACGGCTGGCAGGTCCGGGCAAAATCGGCATGGCTGCATCCGGCTCCAAGGTCAGTATGGACAATACCGTACTTACAACCGGATGGAGCGAATACAAGTCATACGTGAACGGATGGGACGCTTCATGGTCGATAACCGGAGACGGACTAAAGTCGCCTGCTGGCGGGAAGGCGTTGACGGTCAAAGGAGACCGGGTAAGCGAGCATGAATTTTCCGTCAATGTAGACTCTGTCAAACTACCCAAGTCGGGAGAAGCGGGCATCGTCGTCGCTTATGTAGATGAGAGCAATTATGTCGTCGCATACACCGACTTTGCCGCCAAGCAGCACGTGCTGCGTCAAGTGAAGGACGGCAAAGAAACGGTGCTGGCCAAAGCGCCGACCACCCGGTATACGATCTACGGACATTCCAACTATGACGGACAGGTTCAGAAGGAGTATGTATACAATGTGCAAGGAGCCGCGCAAATTTCTCAAGCGAAGATTTTGTGGACCGCTGGAGAGTTCGACTACTTGAATACAACCTTCCAGCTGCCGGAATCTTCGTCTTCGTCCTTCGGCTTGGACAGCAGAGCGTCGGCGGAAGGGAAGTGGGAGGCTCTGCCCGTCGACTATCAAGCAAAAGGAAAAGGCGATTACAACATCGCGGATTTCAAATCGGCCGTTACTGCCGGCCAGCTGCGTCTGCGTGTACCGGCTGCGAACAACCGTCCGTTCTCCTTCGCGCTCCGCGAGGAAATTAGCTCCCAAAATTTTTACAGGACGGTTCGGCTGGACGGACGTCTTTTTGTCTGGGTCAACAATCGGCTCCTATTCAATATGGAGGACCCGTTCGCGAACAAGCCGGCTCAGGCCGGATTGTATACGAACAACTGCGAAGCGCTGTTCGATTCCATAACAGCCTTTGAGATCGGCGAGGCTGCCAAGTAACAGCGGAAGACAGCATCCGATGAAAATGGGGACGCATCTGAGACTAGTCGCTTGATGCTTTGGAAAGAACTGCATCCTTCGAAAAATTTTAACAAGCTACTAAAAACACCGACCATAGGGTCGGTGTTTTATTGCAGGCGGACATTTCGTCTCTTTACTACTTTGAGACCTGAATTGAAGCGGTCATTCCAGCGTGCTTATGCCCCGGCAATGTGCATATAACTTGGTAATAGCCAGGCTTATCAAAGCTAACAACTAGACTACTTTTTTTACCGGGTGCCGCATGAATGTGAATGTTGGTTCCGACGATTTCAAAGTCATGCTCTACTTGTCCTGCATTATCCAGAGTGATTTTAATTTTTTGATTTAGAACGATGTGTATGGAACCGGGATGAAATGAATATTCCATTGCCCGAACAAGAAGCTCTGTGTCAGCACTTAGGTTTGCCTCATTTGCGGAATTCTCATGATCATGACCCAAATGATTGTGGGATTGATCGGCTGAAAGTCGGCTGGATTCTTTAAAAGGGCCCATTTGTGTCGACCCAAGAACAAGACCAACCACTAAAAACATGGAAAGTGGCTTGGATAATAAAAATGTTCTTTGCCTTAAAAGATCCGGCTTGATTTCCGATTGCAGCATTACAAAGAGGAGAAAGATGATCCCGCTGAAGAGTACGGATACGACCTTGACCGTGACCAAAGTGTACGGAGATGGCATCATCACCGTGAGCATCGTTCCCATCATGCCGCCCATGATCCCGGATAATAATCCATCCAGTACAGCCATAAGACTGATAGGTCCCCCGATGAATGCCCCAACTACTCCACCAATCAGCATACTGATTACCGACGATTGGAAAAATTGCCCCGGGAGCCAAAGTGCAAGAATCGTTCCCATTGTTAAGCCTACAGCCATGCCCATTGTCATAGCCGCCATCATGCCAACCATACAAGTGAGTTGTTTTCGAAAGGCAAAGATAAACCCCGTAACCCAGAAAGTGAGAATGCCGAATAAACTACTTATCAGAATGGTATACATATACTATTCCCCCTAACCCTATATTTAATGGATATGGCCTGGCCAACATTTTTATGTCAGAGGGGGATAAAAAAGACCGGGAATTCTGAAAAAAATGACTAGGGATTTGTGGTTATATAAAAACAAAGTGTTGACAATAGGGTAGGGGGCTATACTATAATCAATAGCGAACTCCGGTAAATTGTGGATCCCAATAACCTCGTTTAGAGACGGCCGTCACGAACGTTATTATCGCATGATGGGGATCCATCGGAGGATTCTTATAAGCTGGAGGTTAAATCATGTCTACGCAATCACAGGCTTTATCACAAGCCGATCCAAAACGTTGGAAAGCGTTGGCGTTGCTATGCCTTGCAAATTTTATGGTGATTATGGATACCTCAATTATTGGGGTAGCATTGCCTGCCATCAAAGAAGCGCTCGGCTATACACAGGAAAGCTTGCAATGGGTATTTAACGCGTATGTCATTTTCTTTGGAGGTTTGCTGTTGCTCGGAGGCCGATTATCGGATCTCTTTGGCCAGCGTAACATCTTTATGTGGGGATTCACCATCTTGACTTTAGCTTCATTGCTTGCGGGTCTTGCTTGGAATGATGGGGCGCTTAATGTTGGCCGGGCAGTACAGGGGTTCGGTTCCGCTTTAATTGCTCCATCGGCTTTAACGATCGTCATGATGTTGTTTAGTGGTAATCCTAAGGAACTAGGCAAGGCCTTGGGTTTCTGGGGGGCTTCAGCAGCGGCTGGTGGATCTGCCGGAGTTTTTCTGGGAGGGGTCATTACCGAGTGGCTGAGCTGGAAATGGACTTTTCTAATTAATGTTCCAGTTGGTATTCTTGCTTTACTGTTAGCTCCGGTATTGTTGTCGAAAGGGATGCGCAGAAAAGGGAGCATTGACTTCGCGGGTGCCATCTTCGTAACAGCGGCTTTGGTATTGATTGTATACGGCATTGTAACTGCGGAACACAATGGATGGGGATCACCATCCACTTTATGGACGATTATTTTGGGAGCTGTTCTTTTCATTCTATTCCTCATTATTCAGGCAGTTAAAAAAGAACCGCTTGTACCGCTCCGAATATTTAGAGCACCGAACCTGGCTGCCGGAAATATCGCGCTCATTATGTTGTCCGGGGGATGGATACCGCTTTGGTATTTCCTTAATCTTTACATGCAGCAAGTCTTGAAGTTTTCCGCTTTCGCCGGCGGTGTTGCATTGCTTCCGATGACGATTCTCATAGCGATCTTCATGATGTTCATTACAGGTAAATTGATTGGAAGGTTCGGTATGAAGGCCAATTTGGTGATCGGTTTGATTGCTCTTGGGGTATCGATGCTACTATTCTCGGGAAATACGCCTGTAGACGGTACCTTTATCGCGAATGTGCTCCCGGCTTCGCTATTGGGTGCGCTAGGAATGTCACTGGCTTATATCCCGGCTACGATGGCAGCCATGTCAGGAGCTAAACCGGAAGAGGCAGGTCTGGCATCCGGGCTTGCCAATACGAGCTATCAGATCGGTTCGGCTATTAGTTTGGCTATTATGGTTGCACTCGCAGCGAGGGCGACAGCTTCCCAAACTGTGAATGATCCGTTAACAGCTCTCAATACTGGATTTCATCAAGCATTTTTCTGGTCCGGTATTGTCGCTTTTATAGGGGCGATTTTAGCGTTCTTATTTATCCGATCTCCTAGACCAGGGGATTCAAACAGTCCAACAGCTATGTAGTTTCGATAGGTCTCCGGCCAAACCACCTGCTTGGCTGGAGGCTTCTGTTATATATTAACGACCTGAATATCACACGCCAACCGAATCTCATTGTATAGGGGGTGGGAGTATAGTATAATAGCTTGTAAAGGAGGCGGCTATATGAGCTTGGAGAAAGAAATGCTGAATCAAGGTAGTGAGCATGATTCGAGTTGCTGCACGCCTGATGGTTCTGAACGCAAAAGCCATCATTCTGATAAAGTAAAAAGCAGCTTGACCAGCCGCTTGAATCGAATTGAAGGACAGATACGCGGTATTAAAGGGTTAATTGAAAAGGATACGTATTGTGATGATGTGCTGAACCAGATTGCATCGGTCCAATCCGCTTTGAATGGAGTCGGAAAACTGTTGCTGGAGCATCATCTTAAAAGTTGTGTTATCGAGCGGATCCAAGAAGGGGATACCGAGGTCTTGACGGAACTTATGACAACGATGAATAAATTGATAAAATAAGAAAAATCAGATGTTTAACGCCTCCGGCTTATAAATTCTGATTCTAAAAGATGTGGCAGCTGTGTGCTGCTTTTTCTTTATTCAAAAATATAGGGTGCAGGGGTATCGTAAAAATCGTTGACTAATTATAGGGTAGTGGGGTATACTACGAATGCAAGGAGATCGATGGAAATGAATGCTAAGGAATCGATGAAATCATTTCCTGACCATCAAGAAACACAACTTAATCCGAAAGTAAAACTCGCAATCCAGCTGAGATTAAATCGGATTGAGGGCCAGGTTCGCGGTGTACAGAGGCAAGTGGAACGAGATGAATTTTGCGATCAGATCTTAAACCAACTTGAAGCTATCCATTCCGCGCTAAATGCAGTAGGCATTTTGCTTCTGTCGAATCATTTGAAATCATACGCGACGAGATGTAGCTCAAGGAGTTATGAGTCCATTACACAGGAAATGCTAAAAACACTGAACATTTTGATTAAAAGAAGGGATGACGAAAAATGAAAAACATTACATTACAAGTTCAAGGTATGAGCTGCCAGCATTGCGTTAATTCCATTGAAGGGGCACTCAAAGAAATCAGAGCACAAGGCAAGGTCGATCTCAAGAACAATTCGGTGGATATATCGTATGACGAAAACCAAATTACAATAGAACGCATCAAAGAAACCATCGAAGAGCAAGGCTACGACGTTTTGTAATTTCATTGATAACAAGGAGTGAACGATTGTGGAAACAACCGCTACGCAGGAATCCAAGCAAACGACTTTGCAAATCACGGGTATGACTTGTGCAGCTTGCGCTAACCGTATTGAGAAGGGACTTAGCAAGATGCCCGGTGTTACAAACGCCTCTGTCAATTTTGCGATGGAAACGGCACGTGTCGAGTATTCTGCGGGTGAAGTCTCGATCGAGGATATGCAAAACAAAGTCAAGCAGCTTGGCTATAAAGCGATCACGAATCAGGAAAATGAAGACGCTGGACACCATCGCGAACATGAAGTTCGGCTTCAAAAACGGAAATTACTCATTTCGGCGATTCTTTCATTCCCACTTTTGTGGAGCATGGTAGCTCACTTTTCATTTACCTCATGGATCTACATGCCGGAAGTGCTTATGAATCCATGGTTCCAGCTTATCTTGGCCACTCCGGTACAATTTTATGTCGGAAGACAGTTTTATGTAGGTGCTTATAAGGCACTTCGCAATGGCAGTGCAAACATGGACGTTTTGGTCTCACTTGGCACCTCGGCCGCTTACTTCTACAGTTTATACCTAACGATCAATTGGGCCGTTCAGGGAGCTAGCGCCCATCATGGACCATCCTTGTACTATGAGACGAGTGCAATTCTGATCACGCTGGTCATTTTAGGAAAACTGTTTGAATCGCTCGCCAAAGGCCGCACATCGGAAGCGATCAAATCTTTGATGGGCCTGCAAGCGAAAACGGCTTTGGTTGTTCGTGACGGCCAGGAACTGACAATTCCATAGATGAAGTCATCGTAGGGGATATTGTACTGGTGCGTCCTGGAGATAAAGTGCCGGTGGATGGAGAAGTGCTCGAAGGCGTATCGTCAGTAGATGAATCGATGCTCACAGGCGAAAGTCTTCCTGTAGAGAAGAAAGCCGGCGACGCGGTCATCGGAGCCACGATCAACAAAAATGGTATGCTCCGGATAAAAGCAACGAAAGTCGGCAAGGAAACAGCACTTGCACAGATTATTAAAGTCGTGGAAGAAGCGCAGGGCTCCAAAGCACCGATTCAGCGGGTAGCTGACATCATCTCTGGCATATTTGTTCCTATTGTTGTTGGGATTGCGGTGGTAGCTTTCTTGGTATGGTACTTCTTTGTCACACCGGGTCAATTCGCCGAGGCTTTGGAAAAAGCGATTGCTATTCTCGTCATTGCTTGCCCTTGCGCACTCGGTTTGGCAACGCCGACCTCCATCATGGCAGGATCCGGACGCGCAGCAGAACTCGGTATTTTGTTCAAAGGCGGAGAGCATCTGGAGCAAACGCACAAGATTGACGCGATCATTCTGGATAAGACTGGCACCGTCACAAAGGGGAAACCGGAGCTGACAGATGTTTTAGCAGAAGAAAACGAAACGGAATTCCTTCGACTCGTCGGCGCGGCGGAGAAAAATTCGGAGCATCCGCTTGCGGAAGCGATCGTTGCGGGCATTCGGGAAAAAAATATCGAGCTGCCAGGTACGGAATCATTCGAGGCAATCCCGGGATTCGGAATCAAAGCGGTGGTGGAAGGCAAACAACTGCTTATCGGTACACGCCGACTGATGGAAAAGTACGAAATAGAAGCGAAGCATGCTTATGAATTGATGGCTCGGTTGGAAGAATCAGGAAAGACAGCTATGCTTGTTGCGATCAATAACCGATATGCCGGAATGGTCGCCGTGGCGGATACGATTAAGGAAACCTCGAAGGCTGCGGTCAGCCGGCTGAAAGAAATGGGAATTCAGGTCATTATGATTACAGGAGATAATGAACGGACAGCCAAGGCGATTGCGGCTCAAGTCGGCATCGACCATGTTCGCGCAGAAGTGCTTCCGGAAGGAAAAGCAGAAGAAGTGAAGAAGCTGCAAGCTCAAGGGAAAAAGGTGGCTATGGTTGGGGACGGTATCAATGATGCACCTGCATTGGCGACGGCAGACATTGGCATGGCTATCGGTACCGGCACAGATGTGGCCATGGAAGCAGCAGATGTAACTCTCATGCGCGGCGACCTGGCAAGCATCCCGGATGCGATTTATATGAGCCGCAAAACGATGAGCAACATCAAGCAAAACTTGTTCTGGGCTCTTGGGTATAACACCCTCGGTATACCGATTGCTGCAATTGGGTTGTTGGCACCATGGGTAGCAGGCGCGGCGATGGCATTAAGCTCTGTCTCCGTCGTTCTCAATGCACTTCGCCTGCAGCGTGTTAAAGTTCGCCACTAAAAAAACGTTAGAAATTTAGAATGGAGAGTTTACCCAAATGAACAACAAAATGATCCTGATTTCTAGTATTCTTGCCCTCAGTTTATTGTCCGCGTGCGGTAATGCAAATAAAAATGCGTCCGGCCATGAAGGCCATAATCAAGCAACTACCGGCGAGCAAGCCGGCAGTCACGGGGGTCACGCCAGTGATCAACAAATGCCCTCAGATAAGGTTAAAGCGACATTTGCCTTTGCTTCCGGAGGAGTGAAAGCAAACGAAAACAAAGAGCTGACCATACAAATTACAGATAAGGACGGTAAATCGGTTAATGACTTTCAGGTTAATCATGAAAAATTGCTGCATCTCATCGTCGTGAACCGTGATCTTTCATTCTTTAACCACATCCATCCCGACTACAAGGGAAACGGGAAGTTTACGATCAGTACTGCTTTTCCAACGGGCGGGGATTACAAATTGTTTGCGGATTTCATTCCAAAGGGCGGAACTAGCACAACGCTTAGCGAATGGGTAAAGGTGGAGGGCAAAGCCGGGGATCAAGCCGCTATTATTGCCGACTCCAAGCTTGTAAAAGATGTCGATGGCAAAGAAATTGAACTCGCTTTGAGCAGCACGAAATCATCTCAAGAAGTTACACTTACGTTTAATATTCTTGATGCGCAAACTAAGAAGGGGATTAACAACCTCGAACCGTATTTGGGAGCTGTCGGACATGTCGTGATTTTATCGGCCGATGCGGAGCAATACATTCATGTTCATCCGCTTGATGAAAAGGCCACCGGCCCGAAAGCTCAATTTGCTACCTCTTTTCCAAAGAGCGGTACTTATAAAATATGGGGGCAATTTCAACACCAAGGAAAAGTGATTACCGTGCCTTTTGTAGTCGATATTAAATGATTTGGTACATTCGAATAGGGGTGGATGGTCATGGGAGAAAAGATAAAGATCGCAATAAGCACGGCGATTCAAGCGGGGGGCAGCCTGTTCACACCGGAGCAGCTTGCAATAATCAGTAGGGTCGCAGGGGCGGATGCAAAAATTGAAATGACCACGTTCAAACAGCTCTATGTAGAAGTGCCGCTCGAACGGCGCGATACCATAAAGGAAAAACTTGAACGTTACGGCCTTGAAGTGTATCCAGCAGGGTTTGCGACCAAAAGCCTGATTGCCTGCAATTTCTGTAAAGGAGCCGAAGAGGCGGGTCTGGTAACGGCTCAAGTCCTAAATAAAGCTATAGCAGGCATTGAAACGCCCACGTCGCTTAAGATCGGCTATGCGGGTTGCGCATTAGGTACTAGCGAGCCGTTGCTTAAGGATATCGGCGTTGTGAAAATGCGTGATACATTTGACATCTACGTTGGCGGTGAACCGAAGGGTCTTAAAACTTCCTTTGCCAGACTACTCATATCGGGATTAACGGAAGACCGACTCGTTCCGGCCGTTACCGCCATTATCGATTACTATAAGGCACATGCGAAAGGCAAAGAAAAATTCAGTAAATTCGTGGATCGGGTTTCACTCGAACAGCTTCAGCACATTGCAGGTTAACAGATTTCTAATGAGAGGAGGTGAAACCATGCAAGAAGCAACCGTTAAAGTACAAGGCATGTCTTGCCGTTCTTGCGTTCGAACGATTGAAGGGGCTCTTGATTCGATCGGTGCTGAAGGCCGCGTTAACTTTGAGCAAGGCACGTTACACGTCCAGTATGACGAAGCGAAATTACAATTAGCCGACATAAAGAAAGTCATCCAAAACAAGGGATATGACGTTGTAGCATGAGAGCATTCGAAGGTGAGCAGGGAGTGACTCTGGAATGAGAGAACCCGTAAAAATTTATTCGATACCGACTTGCAGCGACTGCAATTATGCCAAACGCTACTTCAAAGAACACGAGATTCCCTATATAGATTATAACTGTGAAGAGAACGTTAAGTATGCAGAGGAAGTCTGGAACTTGACGGGAAAACAAGTTGTTCCGACGATTGTGATCGGAGAAAAGGTGTTTGTTGGTTTTGCGGAAAATCTAAATGAAATAAGTGAATTGTTAAAATAAACATAAACCCGGTCAAATGGCCGGGTTAATCTTTAATGTTTTTTGTTGGCTTTTTTGAGATGAGTGCAATTATATATTAGGGAGGATGCGTTCATGAAGTCCGATCACAAGGAAGACGCGCCAAAATCTTGGGAGACAGACGAGCAGGTATCTGCATGGAATCGTAGCAAAGCGGATAGGGATCGACTTCTAGGAACCGCAACGGACCTAATGCTGAGGAAGGCAGGGGTTCTTGAAGGTAGTCAGAGTCTGCTTCTGGATGTAGCGGCGGGAACCGGAGACCAAACATTTATGGCGGCGCGGATGATCGGTTCTGAGGGAAAGGTTGTGGCGACCGATATTTCGGGTGCGATGCTGCAAGTGCTTGCCGACATTGCTAAACAAGAAGGCTTGAGTAACATAGAGACGCATGTCATGGACGCCCAGCGTGTTGATTTGCCATCCGATACTTTTGATGCGGCGATTTCCCGCCATGGCCTGATGTTTGTTCCCGATCTTAAGCAAGCTTTAGACGGGATACGGCGCGTTCTTAAAACAGGTGGAAAGTTTGCGGCACTCGTGTGGTCGAGTCCAGAGAGGAACCCAACGTTATCTCTCCCAATCTCGATTATTGCTCGATATGCAGGCATCTCCCTTACAGAGGGTGGTAAAAACCCAGGCTTGTTCTCATTAGGTAATCCGGAAACGTTGGAACAAGCATTTATAGCGGCAGGCTTTCAAGACGTATCGGTTCAGGAAGTGCCCCACATTCATCGGTATGAATCAGTCATACAATTCATCCGGGGGGCCAGAGACGATGTATCTGCAGGGCCGCTCGGTGAAATGACTAAGAGCTTGAGTGAAGCTGATCGTAAACAGATGCACATCGATATCGTAGAGGCGCTGAGGATATTTGAAGGACCGCAAGGTTTCGAGGGGCCTTCCGAGTCACTTTTGGTTGTCGGAACAAAATAACATGCAGGCAGATGACGGAAGCGAAAATGGTTCGCATGGCCGGCAACGATCCGTATTCAAACGCGGTTGCTTTCGCGAAGTACAAAGATCCGGCAACCGATTTCGGATGGGGGATCACAACGCCGGGCCACAACTTTTCGTTCATCAATAAAAATTCTACAGCGAGATCGTATCGGCATTTGGAGGGGTTCATGGCGGTCATGGCGCCAGTTATACGAAGCCGGGAACGTCGCCAATCCGAATGAGGGAACAACCGCTGGCGGCCACACAAGTATGCCGGGTATGATGCATTGATCATGCAGCTGAGTACTATTAAGTTTTTATACACGGACCTTGCCCTTGAGACGCAGTTCTCAGGGGCTTATGTTTTAGTAGCCGTATTCTGCTGTTGAACGATCTTCCATTCGGATGTTATATCCCGGTTTTTTATCGACATAATTCATCAAGAATTGAGACCAACGCCTTTTGCCATATTTTATAAGAATTATTTATAATACTAGTATCTCGTTCATAAATAACAGGTCTGTTACATGTTTCTTATTGAGGTTTTATAAACTCCTGCTCCGATCGATCAATGACCTTGTTTTTCATGAATTCATTCATTTACTCATGGCTGGACCGTCGTCAAGGGAGACGTCCCGCTCGCACGAGGTGGGCTGTCAAAGGAGGCGACCGCAGTGATTACGATCTGGTCCATTCGAACCGGAATTCGGGATTTCATTGAGGCCATCTATCGAACTTGCCAAGCATGGATTAAGAAATATCCTTTTATTAAAACGGCGTATACGATTTTTTCCTGGTTATCGCTAACCGTGTTTGTGTTAAGCTTGTTTTTCGTTAAAGAATCGCGTACCATGGTGGTTCAATATTTATGGTCGTATTATGTGCTGCTGCAATTTTGGTTTCTGTGCCGAAGCAAAACGATGCCGTGGAAGCCGATCGTTCTGTTCGTTCTGGCAGGCGTTTTTCTTGTCGTACCGTTCACAACGCTTACGGTCAATACCCTCCATGCGCTTTTCGGCGGAAAAACTTCCGATACTTGGTCCATTGCCGTGATCACGCCGATTTTCGAAGAGCTGTGGAAACTCCTTCCGCTAGGCATATTTCTGTTGTTCTCGCGTCGAGCTTCCGCCTTGAGTTTAAGCGATTATACGCTCATCGGCGCGGCGACCGGCGTCGGTTTCCAACTGATGGAGGAGCTTTCCCGAAGGTGGCTAAGTTCCGGCATTCTTGCGACAAAGTTCGGCTACAGCTTTACGATGTTGGGCGGCGAAACGATCCATTGGGACTTTTTCTCGCTGTTTCCCGGACGGTTCGAAGAAAGTCTGTTTCCGACGCTAATGACCGTCGGTCATCCCGTACATACCGCTATGATCGCACTTGCGTGCGGAATGGCCTATCGGCTGCGGATAAGACTGACGAAATGGGTTTTTCTGTTCCCGGTAATCATCTTGCTATGGTCCATCCTGGATCACGCGGCTTATAACGGCCAACACAAGCTGCCGGGTTGGGTGTTCTGGCTACATGATCTAACCGGAAGCGGTTATAAAACTCAGCCGGTATTCTTGCTAATGCTCGCCGCATCGCTAATTGCCGATTACGCGTCGCTGAACAAAATACGAAACCGCCTTCCGTCGCTGCCGAACGAGCCGCTTCTTAATCCGTTTACCGAGCTGTGGAATATGATCCGCTCATTTTGTCTGGACCGGGAGAAATTCATGTATTGGCTCGGCTTTTACCGGGAACGCAGGGAACTCGGATTTCATTTGCTCTATGGGAACGAGGAAGCGGCCGACCGGCAGGAGCCTATCCAGGCTCGGGTAAAAGCCCTTTGCCAGACGTTGACCGGACTTGCGGTGATTCTGATTGTGGCTGGTCTGTTCGCAAGCTTCGGGGCTCATACGGGCGGAGGGTTAACGGCCTGTTACGCCTGCATGTTCGATTCGCTGCAAAATTGGTGGGATCGGCTGGAATGGTATGAACAGGGCGCGATCTTGCTCGGGGCCCTCGCCTTGTCACTGCTGTTCGTCGGATTCTGGCCGTCTTTAGGCATCGCGATGACAGGGGCGGGCATCGCCGGTGGCGGACATGAGATTGCCGGCTATATCCGCGATCCGAAGAAGCTGCTGACTCCCGAAAATATGCTTTCCGTGGCTGTAGGCATTATACTCAGCCGAATCCCATTCGGCAAAGCACTAAGCTGGGTGGGAAAGAAAGGACGCCGCTATGTGAGCAAGCTTCTGGATAAGCTCGGTTCCCGGAAGCCGGATATCGATATTCCGGATAAACCGAAACCTCCGAAGCATGACGGCAAAAGCCCGGGTGAGCATCCGGACGATCCTAAGAAGCCGGATGACGATACGCCGAAAAAGGACGATCCCAAGAAGCCGGATGACGATACGCCGAATAAGGACGATCCCCAAAGGTCGGATGACAATACGCCGAATAAGAATAATGCCGATGAGGGGGCGGGACAAGATGAGACCATTGGCAGCATGGTTAAGGATGGAAATAAAACGAAATATACCAATCCAGCTGGAAATGAACTTACATGGGTTGATCAACATCTGAAAAATATCAATAGAGATATTGACAATGCTTTAAATAGTTCGAATGTTGGTAAAGCAACCGAAGCTAAGGTTGCGGACTTTGTAAGAAAAGAAAGCGAAGTAAAAGGGTTTAGCCAAAAGGTTTTGAAGAATACCGGCGAAGCTGCCGGTGATTTAGACGTAGTTACAAAAGATGCGATTATTGAGGTCAAAGCATCAATTAAAGCGGTAAAAGAAGACCAATTTAATAAATTTACGGATCCAAATCATGATTTATTCTTTAATCCAGAGAATAAAAAGGTTATCTTGTATATTGATAAGCCTTTGAGTAATTTAAGGCCTGAACATCAAACCATGCTGGAAAACATAAAATCTAAAGGCGTAACGATCGTTAACTCGCTAGAGGATTTGAAGGGGGTTATAAAATAGGATGGGGACTTCTGCATTTATATTAATGAGCCAAATAAAATATACACCCGAACGTCTTTTAGCTGATTCTATCATTTCTGCTTTTCATGCGGATGTAATGCTGAACTTTCATAACAGTAAAAATTATGCCAGCAATGGACAATTTCTTTCTACGACGTTGAATATTAGTGATAAGAAAGTACGAGAAAATAATGAATCGTTTTTACTTTATGTAGATGGATTGGATAATCCGCATCTTGATTTTTTTTATTATCAGGACGTAGGTTTGGATCTCAATAATAAACTATATCAAGTCGGAACAATTGAAGACATTTACGGCGTTGAAGAGTTAGTATTTCGCTTTATATATCATTATCTCAAAGTTAATCCTGACGACTATTTTTGGGTTGCAGATTATGACTGGGTTTACCGTTGGGAAGACATGCAAAAATTAAAAACCCTACCTTATGACTCAGATTGGTGCTATAAAAATCCTAAATTAAGTTTTGGATAATCATTTAAGTAATTGATAAACTTTCAAAGGCTTATTCCAACTTGAAAGATGAGGAGGAGTGAGCCTTTTTCGCATGCCCGGAATCAAACGTGGAAGAAAACAAATGGTAAAGCAGGTACCGAAAGTAGAGGAAACGTTGGGCTTTGGTTGTCATTAAAAGCAGAGCGGTTGGGCCCGGAATAGGTACTGACACTGCTCGTGTGGTAAACTCAAAATAGATTCTCCAAAGCAGTATCATGCTCGTCAAAACGGCGGCGCCTTAAAAATGGATCAATGATGAAAGGTGGGGAAAATATCATTTTTTATATTACTGCCATTTTAGTTGTACTAGTTGATCAAATTTCAAAAATTTTAATCCGTATTTATGTGAACATCGATGATACCTTGTCAATATGGGGAATACAAATGACTCATATTGAAAATAGCGGAATGGCTGGGAGCTTATTTCAAGGATATGGACGACTTTTTGGAATCGTAGCCGTTTTGTTTGTGGCGGGTGTGATTTACTATCGTAAGATAGGCGCATTAAAGGGCAAAATGAACGAGATTAGCTTCGCTTTCTTAGTTGGAGGCGCTGCTGGGAATGGGATGGATCGCTTGTTGTTTGGGCAGGTTACGGATTTTTTAGTCTCGCGTTCTGGTAAAGGTGTGCTTAATATGGCGGATCATGCAATCGAGATTGGAGTTTTGCTGCTTGTAAGCAGCATTGTATTTCCGTTTTTGAAAAGCTTGATCTATAGACGGTGCTCTGTAGAATGACGAATGAATAACGCAATAAAAGCACGGCCGGCGACCGCGGTCGATCCGGCGTTGCCTCCCGTGCTCCTGATTGTCTCCGAAGGCGGACCGGCTTCCCGATCAGCGACTTCGGCGGCTGCCGACTCGGCAACTGCAGCTCAATTATGAATTTCCCCAGATTCGAACCCGTCGTTCACAATAGCATTGTTAATTGGTAAGCTCCCTCACTCCTTTCGTTGATCTCAATTCACTGTAAAACTTTAAACGGTTTCAAAATTTGCTTGACACATACACGAAATGTAATTAGTATGAAGGTGCGGGTAATTGGATCATCCAATTATGTTGCAAGTCATGATGACATGGAAGGTAATGACAATGACGATTAAGAAAATTAAATATCATCGGGTGTACGAGGATGTCATAGAGCAGATTGAGAACTTAATTCTCGAAGGCAATATGGCTCCGGGCGATGTGCTTCCTACCGAGAGGGAACTAGCCCAGGCGTTCGGGATCAGTCGCGGTACGCTGCGGGAAGCTTTCCGCATTTTGGAAAGGGAAGGTCTGATCGAAACGCGGCCCGGCGGTGGGCGTTACCTTAGCAAAAATCTTGGCAAAGCGGAAGATCAGAAGCGCATCATCGAAAATATCGAGAGGGCGACCATTATCGAGCTGTTGGAAGCCCGGGAAATTTTTGAAACCGGCATTGTGGAACTAGCCGCAACGCGGGCCACGGAGCAGGATATTGTTGAAATTGAAAACGCTCTCGAACGTTGGGGGATCATCGACAGTAACTCAGACGATCCTTCGAATCCCGACCAGGCGTTTCATCTCTCGATCGCGAAGGCTACGCATAATGTGGTGCTGGTGAATCTGATTGAACTGCATATGGATCTTTTGCAGAAAACAGCCACCAAAACCGTCGACATTCCCGGCCGGAAAGCGGAAGTATATAAAGAACACTTCCAAATCCTCCAGGCGATTAAAGAAAAGGACCCGCTGAAAGCGAAGGAAGCGCTACTGCACCATATCGGTCAAGTGAAACAAAATATTATGTTGAATAAAGTGGAATCAAACGGATGAGGCGCATCCTTTTGATCTTTTAATTGGATCATCCAATTATCCAAAATAATCCTTATCAACCGATATGATTTCCAGTTGCCGAAATTCATAAGCGAAAGCCATCTTCACGGAAATATCGGCATGCAAAGTAACGATCTGTTTGAGAACGGTTACAGCAGTAAATACATTATTTTATATGACGACGCTTGTACGGGTGGAGGGTGCATATGACAAAAGAACAATTCAAAATACTGGCCCCTTGCGGCATGCTCGGGTACGGTTTCCCCAAGGCGTCCTTCATGAATGGCATGGCCCATGAGCCGGATGCGATCGTAGTGGATGCCGGATCCACCGACGCAGGACCGCATAAATTGGGTGCAGGCACGGCGATTGTCAGCAGGCAAGCCTGCAAGAAGGATCTAGAGATCATCATCACGGAGGGGACAAAAGCGGGAATCCCGATCGTCATCGGGTCGGCCGGAGGAAGCGGCGCCGAGATTCACGTCGAATGGACCCGGTCGATCATTATGGAGATTTTGCAGGAGCATGGGATCCGCGGGATCAAGATCGCAACGATATGGGCGGATATCCCCCATGAGGTTGTGGAAGCGAAGCTGCAAGCAGGCGGGTGCGAGCCGCTGGGTCAGACGGTGGCGCCGCTGACGAAAGAACGGCTGGAAGCGACGAGCCGTATCGTCGCGCAGATGGGGCATGAGCCTATCATCGAGGCGCTTGCGGCGGATGCGGACATCATCATTTGCGGACGCGCTTACGATCCGTCGCCGTTCGCGGCGGTGGCCATGTATCACGGCTTCGATGCGGCGCTTGCGTACCATTTGGGCAAAATACTGGAATGCGCCGCATTGTCGGCGGAGCCGGGGACGACCAAAGACAGCATGCTCGGTACGCTCAAGCAAGATTCCTTTATCGTGCAGCCGCTTAGCGAGGCCCGCAAGTGCACGGCCGTATCCGTTGCCGCCCATACGTTTTACGAGAAGGATCACCCGTACATTTTGCATGGACCGGGGCTGATGCTTGATCTGGAACAGTGCGTCTTTACCGAGCTCGGAGACGGCAGCGTTGAAGTCAAAGGCAGCCGGATCGAAGAGACGCCGGTGTACAAAATTAAGCTGGAAGGCGCTATGAAGGTGGCCTACCGGACGTTCGTCGTCGCAGGCGTGCGCGACCCGCTGCTGATCGCCCGGATCGAAGAGGTGGAAGAGCTGGTGAAGCAGCAGGTAAAAGACTATTACAGCGAAATTGCACCGGAAGATTACCGCATTCATTTTATCAATTACGGATTGAACGGCGTATTAGGCGAGCTGGAGCCGCAGCGCACCGCCGGACACGAGCTCGGTATCGTATTCGAAGTCGTGGCGAAGACGCAGGAGCTGGCGAGTGCGATATGCAGCTCGGTTAGATCGACCTTCCTGCATTACGGCTATGAAGGACGCAAATCGACGGCGGGTAACCTGGCCTTCCCGTTTGCTCCGAGCGACGTGCCGTTCGGCGCCGTGTATGAATTTTCCGTCTACCATTTGATGGACGTCGCTGACGGCCTGGAGATGTTCCCTATCGAATACAGCGAGGTGCAGCCATGAAGCTATACGATGCGGCAGCCGTACTGCGAAGCAAGAACAGCGGGCCTTTTGAAATTACGGTAGACGTGCTGTTCGACGATCCGGACATTTATTACAAAGTCAAACAACGCGGTCTCATTAATAAAGAACTGGTATCCCGGCTATACAACATTGCGGAAGACCATATTACGCATATCGTATTCTTCGATCAGGCGCTCGGCTTCAAGATCACATTCTCCCGTAAAGTATCGTCCGGCACATTTCTTGATCGGGATGTTTACGGAGCCCAGCAGCATGCGCCGCTGATGGAGCTGGAATTGAACTTATGAACGAGGCATCAGGAGGTGAGCGCAATGAAAGCGAATTCGCTGATGAAGAAGGTTTGGTCCGATAAAGTTTTGTATCTCATGCTGCTGCCCTGCATCGTATATTTCGTCCTTTTCCATGTGTGGCCCATCATCGGCATGAAGCTGGCCTTTTACGACTACCGCATTCTGGGCGGCGACGAGTTCGTCGGACTCAAATATTTCAAGGAGCTTTTCAGCACTCCGGTCTTCTTCAACGTATTGCAAAACACGTTAATTATTAGCGCCATGAAAATGTTTCTTCTTTTTCCGATCCCGATTTTGTTCGCGTTGGTACTGAATGAATTCGCCAATGGGAAGTTCCGCAAAGCGGTGCAGGTCGTATCGTACTTACCGCATTTTCTGTCATGGGTCGTGATCGCGGGCATCTGGTTCGAGTTTTTGTCCCCTTCCACGGGTGCCGTTAATGAGTTCATCAAGGCGCTCGGACTGCCGGCCAAAGATTTTCTTACCGACAAAGACAGCATTCGTTGGGTGCTGCTGGCGAGCGAAGCTTGGCGCAGCATCGGCTGGGACTCGATTATTTTTCTTGCCGCGATTATGGGCGTCAGTCCCAGCCTGTATGAAGCCGCTTACGTCGACGGGGCGAGCCGGTGGCATATTGTGACCCGGATCGTTCTGCCGCATTTGTATGTGCCGATGGTGACGATCTTTATCCTGAACGTCGGCTTCATTATGAACGCCGGATTGGATCAGGTACTAAACTTTACGAACGATTCCGTCAACAGCCATATCGATATTATCGACACATACGTCTATCGGGTCGGTCTGATCAACGGGCAATATTCGTTTGCGACGGCGGCCAATTTGTTCAAAAGCTTGATCGGGGTCGTGCTTGTGCTGTCCACGCATTTTATCTCGAAGAAATTAACCTCTAAAGGGGCATGGTAAGGAGGTGGACGGTTCATGCTGGCTAGAAAGCTTACCGTTTCCAAAGCGTTCCTCGGACTGATTTTGACGGTGGTCACGCTTACGATGTTCGTCCCGATCGTCAACTTGTTCGCCAGAGCGCTGTCGCACCCGGCTAAGGTTCACTTGTTGCACGGATATGAAATTTGGCCGCGGGGATTCTCTTTCATTAATTTTCAAGTCGTCCTCAGCAATCCGATCGTTGGAAGGGCGCTGCTCAACTCTTTGTTCATCACGGTGGTCGGCACGTGCCTCAGCATCTTTTTTACAACGATCGCCGCGTATGTGCTAACGCGCAAAAATCTTACTTTCAAAACGCCGCTCATGATCTTCCTCATCATCATTATGATTTTCGAGCCGGGGATCGTACAGGAATATATGGTCATGAAAGACCTGCACTTGCTCGACAGCCTGTGGGCGATGGTGCTATATCGGATGATTAATGTGTATTACCTGATCATTATGATGCGGTTCCTGGAAGAAATTCCGGACTCCTTGATCGAGGCCGCCAAAATCGACGGGGCGGGGCACATTACCTTATTTATGCGAATCGTCATGCCGCTGGCGCGCATCCCGCTCTTAACCATCGGCATGTTCTACGCGATTGCAAAGTGGAACGAGTTTTTCAAATCGAGCATTTTCTTGTCGAGCCGTGAAAATACGGTGCTGCAGGTGCTCCTCAGACAGTTTGTCGTCGAACGGGACACGACAACCCTCGTCGGCGCAGCCGATCTGCTCAAAAACAACAACATTGCGCAGCTTGATTTCTCATCGTTGAAAGCGGCTACAATCGTCATTGCCATGGTTCCGATTCTAATGCTCTATCCGATCATCCTGAAGTATTACACCAAAGGGGTCATGGATGGCGGCGTCAAAGAATAATTTCAATTTCATTTGAAACTAGGAGGAAACAGAAATGAGAAAAATGTTTACGCTGATGGCAGCCGGCCTGATGCTGGCAACGACCGCTTGCAGCTCCGGCAATCCTAAGGCTCCGGCCGATTCGGCGCAAGGCGCGTCCGGTCAGCAGCCCGTTACGATTTCCATTGTCGACAAGGACTTGACCCCGGACGATAAATTGCTCAAAGGCATTGAAGAAGGCATGAAGGCCGAAGGCAAAAATGTGAAGCTGCAGCTCGTTCCGGTGCAGAGCGGCACCTATTCCGAGAAGCTGGGACTGCTGCTGCAAAGCGGCAACATCCCCGATCTGATCTACTTCCAGGGGGGAGATTACCAGTTCGCGGTAACGCAAAAAATTCTTGAAGATTTAACGCCGTATATCGAGAAATCGACGTATGTAAAGGCGTCCATGAACACATACAACAAAGAGAGAACGAAGAACTATCCGTATCTCGTCTGGCTGTCGCCGACCAGCAGCTCGGTGCCGGTTGTACGCCAGGACTGGCTGAACAAGACGGCTTCGGGCAAAGACTTGCTCGCAAATCCGACGATAGACAACTACTACAACTTCTTCAAGGAAGTGAAGGAGAAGAACGGCGCGAAGTTCGCATACACGACGGCCGGCACTTTGGATGAGCTCGATGCCACGTTCGGTCAAGCATTCGGATTAACGTCGACATGGATCAAAGGCGCGGACGGCAAATATGCATTCGGCAAAACAACGTCGTTCGAAAAAGAGAAATTGGAATTTTACGCAAAGCTCTATAAAGAAGGCTTGCTCGATCCGGAGTTTCTGACCAAGAAATGGGACACGAAGGAAAAAGCGTTCTACGACGGGCAAGCGGCGGTTATCGCCGGGACGCAGGGCAAAGTGATCGATATTTATAATACGAAAGCGACGTCCCAGAACGGTGCGAATGCGAAAATTACGCCGCTGCCGCCAGCCAAAGGCAAAGCGCAAGGCTATACGCCGGTCGATGTGAGCAAGGAAAGCCGCGGCTTCGCTATCGGCAAGACGTCTAAGAACAAAGATATGGCATTCGCCGTATTGGAGTTTTTGGCCAGCCCCAAAGGGCAAATGCTCGATAAGCTCGGTGTGGAAGGCGAGCAGTATCAGGTTGTGGACAACAAGATCAAATTTACGGCCAAATTCGCCGAATGGTATCCGCGCTTTGTCGAGTCGACCGTGAATTTCAAGCCTGACAAAGCGTTCGATCCGTCTACGCCTTACTTGTCCGAGCCGGCAACCAAATCGCTCGAAATGATGACATCCCTTTCCACCAAAGACAACAGCTTCATCATCCCTGCGGAGCTTGCGGCCAAGTGGGACGCCTGCAACGCGCTGTACAAAGAATTCGCCGCCAATGTCGTGACCGGCAAGAAGACGATCGCCGATTTCGATAAATTCGTGCAGGATTGGAACGCTGCCGGCGGCAAAGAAATTACGGAATACGCGAATAAAACGATCAAATAAATATACGGACATGACGGGGTGCAAGGCTGAATAACGGCTTTGCACTTCTGACTGGAAGGGAGAGAAGCATATCGTGATTTCATTTGCGGATCGGGTGAAGGGAGTCGTCTACGGTACGGCCTACGGCGATGCCATGGGGGCGGTTGTGGAGAAAATGACGCATGCCCAGATCGTGGAAAAGTATGGCCGGATCGAGACGACGCGGACGAAATGGTGGAAGGCCGATTGGCCGGAAACGACGCGGCTCGGCCGGATGAGAGGACAAGGCATCGTTACGGACGATACGCTGATGACACTCGCGCTCATGAACGTGTACTGCACCGAACGGCGGCATCTGGATGCGTACGATATGGCGAATGAATTTGTCAAAGAGATCGCGTTCCGTCCCCGGTACATTCCGGAATTCGGCAAAGAAGCGCTTATATTGGACCGGTTATTTTATCCGGAAAAACATATATTCACCCGTCACGTGCTGGCGAACTGCGAGCCGCGCGAGGGCGGCTACGGCAATATGGTCAACTGCGGAGCGGCGATGTATATCGCTCCCGTCGGCATCGTCAACGCCTGCAACCCGAAGGCCGCGTACGACGAAGCGATCTTGTTCGCATCCGGCCATCAGGTGAGCTACGGCCTGGAAGCGGCGGGCGTGCTGGCCTGCTGCGTGGCCAAAGCGTTCGAGCCGGGCGCCACCGTCCGGGATATCGTAGATACGGCTTTGCGCTACGCAAAGGATGGAACGGGACGGGCGATCGAGGACATCTGCGAGAAGGCATTGGAGCTGCGGTCCGAAAAGCAAGATCGGAGCCGGGTCGTCCAAGCTTTTCACGAAGTGATGGTCCGCTACTCGCCGATGGGCGACGATGTGAACCGCAGTATCAACAAGGTAGGCATTCCGTCGAACCATTACACGCCGAGCCGGTTGTTTTCGATCGAGGAGCTGCCGCTGGCGCTGGGCTACATCGTTCTGCACGACGGCGATATGCTAGAGGCGGTCAAAGACGGCGTCAGCTCGGGGCGCGACACGGACTCCATCGGCGTCATGATCGGCGCGATTCTGGGGGCGATGCAGGGCGTTGCCGCGATCCCGCCGGACGAAATCGCCGTCCTGGAGGAAGCGAACAAGCAGAACTTTGAAACCGAGTGCAGCCGGTTCATTGAAGCGGCCGCAGCCATTATTAAGGCGGATTTGGAATCCAATGAGCGCAGGGGGCAGCAGCTCCATTCAATACAGTAAAGGCGGTGGACCCATAGTGATCCCTTCAAATTATTTGGAAAAAGTGTACTCCGGCTATCTTGGCATGAATATCGGAATCCGGCTGGGCGCTCCGGTGGAGCCGACGATCTGGACTTACGAGCGAATCAAAAATACGTACGGCGAAATTAACGATTATGTGAAGGAATTTAAAAACTTCGCGGCTGACGACGATGCGAACGGCCCGTACTACTTCTTGCGCGCGCTGTACGACGATGCGGTCGACCGCGACATTACGCCGAACGATGTCGCCCGCGCCTGGCTGAACTATGCCCGTGAAGGCATCGGCATGTTCTGGTGGGGCGGCTATGGCGTGAGCACCGAGCATACGGCATATATTAATTTGAAGAACGGCATCCCGGCTCCGCAATCGGGTTCCATCGAACAAAACGGCCTCATTATCGCCGAGCAGATCGGCGGGCAAATTTTTATCGATACATGGGGGCTTGTGAATCCTGGCAATCCTAAGAAAGCCGCAGACTTCGGCGAAGCGGCGGCTCGAGTATCACACGACGGCGAAGGCGTGCTGGGAGCCCGATTCTTATGCGCGGCGATTGCCAAAGCGTTCGAAACCTCGAACATTCATGAAATCATTGAAGCGGGACTCGGTCAAATCCCGCAAGATTCGCTCTATGCGCAGGTAGCAAGAGCCGTTCTGGCCTTCCACACGCAGCATCCGGACGACTTCCGCGAGTGCCGCGATATGCTGGAGAGAGACTGGGGCTATGACAAATACAAAGGCGTCTGCCACATCATCCCGAATGCCGGCGTCTGCGTGCTCGCGATGATTTACGGTCAAGGCGACTTTAACCGGACCGTCGAGATCGCGACGATGTGCGGCTGGGATACGGACTGCAATGCCGGCAACGTCGGGACGGTGCTGGGCGTAGCCTGCGGCTTGGAAGGCATCGCCGGCAAGTACCGCAAGCCGATCAACGACTCTATCGTGATGTCGGGCATTTCCGGCTACCTCAATATCCTGGATATTCCTACGTATGCCAAGGAGCTCGCGATTCTGGGCTACCGTCTGGCGAAAGAGCCGTGCCCGCAGCAGCTTCTCGACAGCTTCAAGGAGGGCGAAATCTACTTCGACTTCGAGCTGCCGGGATCGACGCATAACATCCGCGTGTCCGATCCGTTCTTCTGCGAAGCCCGGCATTCCACGGAAAAAGCATCCCGGGGAACCGGCTCGCTGGAAGTCATCTTCGACCGCATGACCCGCGGAGAGAAATCCAAGGTGTTCTACAAGCCTTTCTATACGCGCGCCGACTTCAGCGACGAGCGGTATTCGCCGACGTTCGCCCCCCGTGTTTATTCCGGTCAAAAAGTATCGATGCATATATACCTCGACCAATGGGGCGGCAACGAAACGATGGGGATTGCGCCGTATGTTCGCTTGGCGAAGAGTAAAAAAGAACTCGTGCAAGGTTACGTCAAGCTAGTTGATCAGGAATGGATTCATGTCGAGTTCGACATTCCCGATTCGGAAGGCGAGCTGATCGACGAGGTCGGCATCGTGCTGGAAGCCTACTCGACCCGCAAGCCGAAGAGCCTCGGCCGCGTCTTCATCGATGAATTTCGCATTTACGGCAAATCCGCTTATTCGATCGACTTCGGCAAGCAATCGTCAGACTTCGGCTGCGTGACGCCATTCGCCCACAACCACGGTGCCTGGAGCCTGGTGGACGGGGCGATGTATCTGATGACCGCCGAGCCCAGCGAAGCGTATACGGGCAATTACTTCTCGCGGGATTATTCCGTGTCGGTGAAGATCAACCCGCAGATCGGCGATTCGCATCTGGTTGCCATTCGCGCGCAAGGAGCGATGAGAGGCTATCACGCAGGCTTGGACGGGAAGGGTCAGGTTGCGCTGTACATCAACGACTTCGGGTATAAGAAGCTCGCCGCCGCAAGCTATCCGTGGCAGTTGAATCAGGAGTACGATCTGACGTTGACCGCGCAAGGAAATTTGATTACGCTAAGCATTGACGGCCAGCAAGTACTGCAGCATTCGGACGATACATGGAGCTACGGAATGTATGGTGTAAGCACGCTTGGCGCGGCCAGAGCTTATTACAGCGATATAAGAGTAACGGAGATATAAACGGAAGAACGTTCCGCAGCACGGCGGCTCTGCAGTCTTCCGGGATCGGAGTGGACTTATGAACAAAATTATTGTGCTGGGCAGTGCCAACATGGATATGGTGATGCGGACGAGCCGCGTCCCGGAGATCGGCGAGACGATGAGGGGCGAAGGATTTTTCCTCTCGCCCGGCGGCAAAGGCGCCAACCAAGCGGTCGCTTGCGCCAAGATGGGCGCCGATACGTGGTTCATGGGCAAAGTCGGCGACGATATTTTCGGCGGGTCGCTGGCGGATGGCCTTGCGAGCTATGGCGTACGCACCGACTACATGGTGCGCGAGCCGAACGTGACGACGGGTGTCGCCGCGATCACCGTATGCAACGGAAACAACAGCATCATCCTCGATGGCGGTGCCAACAATCAGGTTACGCCGGAGTACATCCGCCGATATGAACGGGAGCTGCTTTCCGCTTCCGCCGTCATGCTGCAGTTGGAGATTCCGATGGAGACCGTATACGAGGCCGTGCGTATGCTGAAAGGCAAAGTGCCGATATTCCTGAACCCGGCTCCCGCCGTTCCGATCGATGATGAGATTTTGCGGGGAGTGGATTATTTCACGCCGAACGAAATCGAGTGCCGCATGTATACGAATATCGAGATCCGGAGCACCGAGGATGCGTTCCATGCTTTGCATATTTTACGCGGCAAAGGCATTCAATACCCGCTGATTACCCTCGGTGAGAAGGGAATCGCGTATTATAACGGGACGGAGAATGTGTATAAGGAAGCCCTCAAGGTTAAGGCTATCGATACGACCGCGGCGGGGGACACGTTCTCGGGTACGCTGGCCGCGATGATCGTCACGGGCAAAAGTATGGATGAAGCGGTGGATTTGGCGCAGCGCGCTTCCGCGATTGCCGTGACTCGCTTGGGAGCACAAGAGGCGATCCCCGGGATTGAAGAGATTGTAAAGCAGTGAGTCTAAGAGTGATCTACGTGTAATCCAATGAATAAAATACGACGATGACGCGCTTCAGGGATAAGCTCTTCCATGATAAGCGCGTTTTCTTTTTTGAGGAGTATAGGATACGGTAGACTTGAAAATTGCCATATACAAATGGGAAAATGAGTGTGGAGAATGGTATTGCTTCCACATAAAGTTAAAATGGAGTCATCATTGTTCCAACTATGGAGAACTTAAGGAGGATTGAACATGGATCATCCGCAAGTTAGTTCGATTGTAATCGATGGAAATATCGAAGCCGTGTGGGATGCGATTACGAGTGAGGACAAGCTTATTCATTGGTATGCGCCAGGGTCGCCTTGGGAAATTCCAAGTCTGGCTGCGGGGGAGAAGATGCTTTTTACTTTAATGCCCAATCAACATAACAACCTTGCAGAGAAGCTTCCAATGTTCTTGACGATCGAGAAGGTAATACCGAATCAGGAGTTCTCTTTTGTAGCGGATTCGCAACAAACCATCATAACCTTTATTTTGGAACAGGAGAGTGGAGGAACGCGAGTTGCATGCAATATGGGATTTCGTGAGTCGTTAGCGAATCTGAAGGCATTCATTGAGGGAAAAGAAATCCCTTACACCTAAGCACTCATAAGCTGCCCAACAAGAAAAAAACGATCAATGAGATTAAAAATAAAAATGGCTTGCGTCAAAAAAGGAGCGCCACTCCTGATGGGTTAATCAAGGGCCTGAACCCGATGCCATCACGAAGGGCGCTCGTATCATTTCGAAGGAATCATTTTACTTTAAAAAATTCAATTTGCTGCTTTAACTTTGCGGATTGTTCTCTCAAAAGCTCCGAAGAAGCGGCGATCTCCTCCATGACGGCCGTCTGTTCCTCGGTCGAAGCAAATACGCCTTTGGCTCCCGTATAGATTTGCGATGCGATGTCGGCCATTTTCCGAGCCTCATTCAAAGACGATTGCGCTTGTCCCGCTTGCGCCGAGACCATGGACGCGATGAGTTCGACGGTTTGGGCCACTTTGTCGGCCTCTCCAACGATCGTTTGCAGTGCCGAAGCCACGGCTTTGCCATGAGCCGATTCTTGGCGCGCGACTTCAAATTGCTCTGTAATTTGAACGACAGCGTTCCTTACTTCCGCCTGAATTTGCGCGATAAGCTGATTGATATCGTTCACCGCATGCGAGCTTTGCGCCGCGAGTTTTTTCACTTCATCGGCCACCACCGCAAAGCCCTTCCCGTGTTCGCCGGCTCGTGCCGCTTCAATGGAAGCATTCAAGGCAAGCAAATGGGTTTGATTCGATATTTCGCCGACCACGCTCGAAATCTCACCGATTTCTTTCGCATTGGTCTCCAAGCATTGAACGACGTCAATGGATTGTTGATTTAATGCCGCCAGCTTTTGCATGCCGTCGACCAAAGATTGGATGACCGTTTTGTTTTTTTCGATGGTGGTGACCATTTGCTTCGTCAAATGCCGGGCCGTATCGGATTTTTCATTAATGTCATCCGTCGCCCTAGTCATTTGCTCAACCGTAACGAACATCGCTTCCGACGACTTCGATTGTCGTTCCGCGCCGCGCGATATATCTTCGACCGTCGACGTAATCAACTCTACATGGGATGCCGCTTGCCCGATCGCCGTCCTTAGTTCATCCACATGACTGTGGGTCGTTTGATAATTGGTTGAAATGCCGTCGATCATTTCTCTTAAGTTGTCGATCATTCTTGCGAAGGAAAGACCAAGCGCCCTCAATTCATCGTCCGAACGGCTTGGAAGAAGCTGAACTTGCAAATTTCCTTCCGCAGCATGGTTCGCTGCGACGGTAAGCTGCAAAAGCGGTCGAATGAACCATCTTGCCGCAATCCATCCTAAAAATCCGGTCCAAAAAATGCCTAACAACAGGGTAATCCCTATAAAAAGCCACTCCGGGATATATTCCTTACATGCTTCCCGCAAAATGAAAATAAAAAAGGCGCTTGTCCCGTACGTTATCGTCGAAACGGCCGTGATCCCCAGTACCATTTTCTTCACAATGCTAAATTTCGCTTTTGTCATCGTTATGGACCCCATTCTTGTTCGAAACCTTTTTATACCATAAGATAACAGAGTTTAGGGGAGACGGGTGTGATTTTCGTCACAGTGGGTCGGTGCTGCCTCTATCAGACTGGTTCAATTTCATTATCTCGGGTTAATAGATTGTATTCCAGGAGAGGAAGGTGGATACGATGTTTTGCCGTAAAGTATTGTTGGCTTACGACGGAACGGATGGCGCGAATCTCGCATTGGAAAAGACGATCGAGCTTAGCAAGCTGAACGCGGAAATGCAGGTGCTCGTCCTGCATGTGAACCAGCCGGAGCCTGTAGCGGCCGGCGAAGCCTATATGATCCCTTCCGTAGATTTGCTGGCGGAGCTGGAAACGGAAGCCAAACGAACGTTGGAGCAGGCGGTGAGCCGGCTTGCCCCTTATGTGGTTTGCACGGGTGAAATCATAACGGACGGCAGTCCGGCCAGTGCGATTGTGAGCTGTGCCGAACACAATCAGTGCGATTTGATTATTATAGGCAATCGGGGATTAAGCGGCCTTCAGAAGTTTTTCCTAGGCAGCGTGAGCAAACAGGTCGTAAAAGAAGCGCCTGTCCCGGTGCTTGTCGTGAAACACTAGCCTTGCCTTGAATCCATGTCCGCGCCAGCGTTCCGGTGCGGGCATTTTGATTTTGTGACAATCTGCAAATCACGATTTGCGCTAATCCGATGTTTTTAAGCGGTCAATTCACATCAAAAGAAGCCGCGACCCAAACGGCAGGAATGGGCTGCGGCTTCTGTTACCGTTATGCTGAAGGTCTGCGACCGAGAAGCAGCGATATGACGAACAAGATCAGGAAAATGACGAACAGCACTTTAGCGATACCGGTCGCTGCTGAGGCGATCCCAAGAAATCCGAACAGTCCGGCGACGATCGCGATGATGAAAAACAAGATGGCCCAGCTTAACATACGCCTCACCTCCCAAGTGGAATATTGAGGTCATGTGTGATGCAGGAACGCGGTTTCCGTTTTCCGTACGGTGCCGGGTGATTACAACAAGCCCGATGGGTGATACGGGCGTACTCGTTCTTCGTGGTTACCCGGACTCATATGGAGGCGTCTCGCTTCATCGTACCATACCATGACGAGAATTTTGCCTTTGTCCAGCTCGCTTTCAAAGTAGTCGGCTTCGGATTCGGTCAAGCCGAGCGATTCCATTTTCGAGCGCAGCTTGTCCCCTTTGGAGCGGAAAAGATTGGCGAACGTGTTCGCGATTCCTTCCTCGTATAACCCTATCTTATTCGTATCCATTAAATCGGCCAGCCCGTCCGTCGTTTGATCATCATGGGCAAGTACATAGATTTCCTCAAGCGCAAAGCCTGCTCTCCGAAAAGCGCGAATTTCCTGAATGGCCTGTTCCTCCGTCGTTACGAGTCTCACTCTGTTGTTCACAGTAATCCCTCCTGGAATTCAGTATGACTTGCTTGGGTTGTCCAGTCGTTTGGACTGGCATGCCTTTCATTAACCGTCTGTCTCTTGGATGAAACAAGAGGTTCGCTTCGCGTCAAAATAACGGAAATACGTATCGCACGATGAAATATAGCAGTCCGAAGAAGATGATGATGTAAGCCGCGTATTTGATAAAAGTGGATGCTACAAGACCTTTGTCGTACTTTTGCTCGATGTTTTTTTGTTCGATGTCTACGCTTTTTACCGGTTTCATCGAAATCACTCCTTTATTGGAATTGTGGTCCGAGCGTGCCAAGTATTACCCGCATGAAATCCGGCTGAACCATACCGCATGATCGGATTCGGGATGTTTCGGCGCCTCCGAATAAGGGGAATCGTAATAAAAGCTAGTAAATAAACCGGTACGACGTCTTAGCAGGATCGAATAGAGCTATTAGCGGAAGGAGCATAGAGCATGACCATACGACAAACCGTAATGCCGGGAGGCTGGACTTGGCACCGATGGCATGATTTGAAGCCTATGGAGCGGGAAGAGCTGCGTATTGATCACCCTTATTTTGTCCGCAGCATGCATCAGGACCGGTTTCGGTCAGCCCAAATTCCGTGTATCCGTTCAAGGGAACGGGATGCCGGTGCGTTATACGGATCGCTGCCTTATTGCGATCTTCCGGGTGATTCGAAGGACGAGGATTCCTGGCTGTTTTTTTTCATGGATGAACGCAATTTGTTCACTTCTGACCTATGCTTTTCCCGGCTGGACGGCATAGAGGAGCATGAACTGATGAATTATTTGGAGCAATGCGACACGCCGGTGGAGGGAGGATTCGCCTTGCTTAGCAAACTGGCGCTCGTCTGCATGAACGGCTTGGACATTTTTGCCGAAAAGTTGATTCAGCTTGAGCGAAAGATGCGGGAGTCGAATAATTCGCGGCTTCTCGATACATTGATGCAGTGGCAATACGATCTGATCCATTGGCGGCGCCGGATTGTTCCTTTGGAGGAACTATTGATCGCTGCGAAGGAGGCATTTGCGCCCGAGCGGCTTGAGATTAATTCGTATTACCGCCTGACCGCGCTTCGGGTGGAGCGGCTTAAGCTCCGGCTGAAGCGATTCGATGAGGAGGTAGGGACGATGCTGGCCATGGATGAGAACATCGCCTCGTACCGCGGCAACGAAATCATGAAGACGCTGACCGTTTTTACCGTGGTGTGCACGCCCGCAACGGTGATCGCCGGCCTATGGGGCATGAATTTCGAGGCGATGCCGGGGCTCGGACGTCCTTGGGGTTATTCCGCTTTAATCTTGATCATATGCCTCCTGACGACAATTGTATATTTGTGGTTGAGGTGGAAAGGATGGACCGGCGACCTGATCCGCGGGAAGAAGAAGCGCTCGAATATCGTGTAAACGGGACAACTTTAACTTCATGGCGTACGATGTTTCACTTCCGCTTCGAGAGGGGTAATAAACATTATCAATCTACTAACTTACAAAAATAAAAAGGCGGTGTTTGCTATGACCATAGTACACAGTATACCTTGTGACGGAAGTGAGGTTTCGGTGCGCATAACACCGGACCGAACCTATCAAGTGAATATTCAAACCTTAGTGAACCCGCTCGGCACCGGCAAAGTATTGGAAACATTCTCAGAAGCGGAAGAAGCGGTGCAAGCCGCGGAGCTGTTTTGCGAGCTGCATAAGTCGGCCAAAGAGCTCGGCTATCATTTGGAGGAAGGCTTCTTCGTTAAGGCGGATCAGCCGAGCTACCATGTAGGCATGCTGCTTCGTAAAGGAACGAAGCCGGAGGAACTGGTTGTGATGATGGAAAAAGGCTAGCCGTTTCGGGTCACTCGCGAACATAGCAGGGTACCATGCGCCGCTTCGACGATGAACGCTCATACCAAATAAAAGCGGGGAATGGACCAAGGTTCATTCTCCGCTTTTGTGCTCAGCTTATGGCCCGCCTGGAATCTGCAAGGAAAAAGAGAAGGAGGGAATTTCAGTGAAAACGTTATGGTTATTTGTTTGTATGCTGCTGATCGCGATGGTCGCAGCCATGTTCGCTGCTGTAAACGTATTCCCTGTTCCGATCCACTTGGGCTTTTTCGATACGGAGATGCCGCTCATTGCGATCATACTCGGTTCTACGTTGCTCGGAGGGGTCATTGTCGGCTTGCTCGGGATTATGAAGCAGCAGAAGATGAAGAGGCAGATCAGGCAGTTGGAGAGACAACTGAACCAAATGAAAACGATGGTCGCCGAGCCGTTATGGTCCGCATCCGAAGCGGCACTGCACGAAGCCGCTGCATCCTCACAGGAAACGAAGGCGCCGGAACGTTTGGTGCACCACAAGCAGTAGACTGGGTGAGCAAAGGGGAGAGCTTCATTCGATGAAAGGGTCCGAAATGAAATATGACAAAGACTTAAGGCTCCGTCAAGCTGCGGTATCGCGGCTGATCGGAGCCTTAAGTAGCTTGTCCAGTATTCGGCCTGACTTAACGATGGTCTGAAAGTACGCTCTCTCATCGTCACTGCGTCGCGGTGTTGAAATAATGAATGGAGTTTACTTTATTGCTGCCCGCCGTCGTATAAATTTTCAGAGCTCTGGATCCATTCTTGTAAACAATCCCGTCTTCGCTTTCGAAGTAAGGCGTACCAAGCTTGGCCTGAAGCTCCGAAAGCTCGAGTGGAAGTGGCTCGCCGTCGATGTTTACCTCGTCCGAGGACTGGGGCAATTCAATATATTGAATAAAATCGCCTATGACGACGACCGTGCAATCTTTGAAGCGATACGTTTCAACAGAGGTTATCAGTTCATCTCTGGAAACCGATAACGGAGCGCCTTTCATTTCGAAAATGGTGCTGATATCGTCCGATAAGGATACGCCGTTGAGCGAGTTCAATGCAAAACGGGAAGGCGGCGAATCCGCTTTCATTTCGTCGCCGTCGGCGGTAACGGAAGTGTCGGTACCTGCGTAGGCTGCAAGCGCGGCTTGTCGGATCACATGAGCCGCTGTCGTCACCGCATCGGGCGGCAGTTCGTGCGGCGATCCGGAAGCGGTCTCCGCACTCCCGCTGCTCGCAATCGATGCATGGTACTCCATTCCGAGAACGGTCGATATAAGAAGACATCCTGTACATAACAACCATGCTGTCTTGTTCATTCGTCTCACCCCTGAACAATAAATTTTGGCTGCGTGTCTGCGAATTCTCCGGTCGATCATCCCACGAGCGTCATAGCCGTAAGCTTGAAAGCGCCACAGCTTTATTCTCTGCGGCGCCTCCCTTCTTCCTCGGTTTCTCTATGTAATCCGTTTTCTCTCCAAATCCCTTTTGGCTGGCGGCGATGCCGCTTAATTCACATAATAAGCGCCGAACGGCAAAGCGATATCTTTATTGATGACGACAAGACCTACGCCGTTAGGAATAAAGGCTACTTTCGATTCGCTAGTGACTAAATAAACGCCGGGGACGGTGACGCCGTTAATATCCGTCTGACCTACGGCGAGATTTGCCACGGGCGATGCCTCAGGAGCATCGGCTGAGCCAGTTACCGGCGCTGCGCCTACAGCGGTTGGAATCATCAAGGATAAGCCCATCAGTAGTGCAAACAATTTCGTTTTACCTGTTTTCATCATCAGACAACTCCTCCACATCGGTTTGTATGGTTTATCCGGCTTCCCAGATGGGGATATTTACCCACCCTGTTTTTGTTTGAAGCATCGCCGTAATAAAAAATATTTTGTCATGTTTCGTCGCATGTCGCTGCCGCTTGCGCTTGTTCCCGTTCATAGGCATGAAAATGGTTTCCGTTGGGGAGGCAATAAGAAAAAAAAATCGCGAGAAGTTACAATAAAGCGGTTTCGCGGATCATAATTTCGTGTAATTTTTTGTAAAAGGGAGTTGAAAAACGGTGAAGCGATCGATCGAGAGGAAATTGGAGCGTGCGCGGGAAGATTTAAACAAAATAGCCGAGGTGCGCGGAATGCAAGATCCGCTGGTGCTCCAAAAGTCGCAATCCCTGGATGAACTGGTTAACCGGTTTTTGCAGCTGCAGCATCAAAAAAACAAAAAAGCAACCCCTTCATCGTTTAGTCGGACGAAGGGATTGCCGTTTCCGTAAATCATTAATTGCAGGCGCAGTTCAGCACCGGCTTGCGGGCTGCCAGCGTTTCATCGAGACGGCGGACGACGGTATCGTACGGTGCGCCAAGCACCAGTTCCGGCGTCTCTTTCGCTTCCTGCGCAATCCGGATCATGGTGTCGATGAAAGCATCGAGCGTTTCTTTGCTTTCGGTTTCGGTCGGCTCGATCATGATGCATTCTTCCACGTTGAGCGGGAAGTAGATGGTCGGCGGATGGTAGCCGAAATCGAGCAGCCGTTTGGCGACGTCCAGCGTACGTACGCCGTATGGCTTCAAGCCGCGGCCGGACATGACGAATTCGTGCTTGCAGACGCCCGGATACGGAATTTCGAAGTGCGGCGCGAGCCGGTGCATCATGTAGTTGGCGTTGAGCACGGCGCACTCGGACACGCGGCGCAGACCTTCCGGCCCATAGGTGCGAATGTAGGCGTACGCGCGGACCAGGATGCCGAAGTTGCCGTAGTACGCTTTGACCCGGCCGATGGAATCGGCGCCCTCGGCATCGAAGAAGTACGAGCCGTCTTCGCGCCTCGCGACAACCGGTTTGGGCAGAAACGGGACGAGCCGCTGCTTCACGCCGACCGGTCCGGCCCCTGGACCGCCGCCGCCGTGCGGCGTGCTCATCGTTTTGTGCAAGTTCAAGTGCACGACGTCAAAGCCCATGTCGCCGGGACGGGTAATGCCCATGATTGCATTGGAATTGGCGCCGTCGTAGTACAGAAGTCCGCCGGCTTCATGCACGATGGCGGCGATCTCCACGATTTGTTCCTCGAACAGCCCGAGCGTACTCGGGTTGGTGAGCATCAGCGCGGCGGTATCCGGGCCGACCGCTTTGCGAAGCTGATCCAGATCGACGAGCCCCCGCTCGTTCGAAGGAATGGTGACGGTATCGAATCCGGCCGTTGTGGCGCTAGCCGGGTTGGTACCGTGCGACGAGTCCGGGACGATCACTTTCGTCCGCTGCTCTCCGCGGCTCTCATGATAAGCGCGGATCATCATCAGCCCGGTCCATTCGCCGTGCGCGCCGGCCGCCGGCTGAAGCGTCACCTGATCCATGCCGGTCAGCGCGGCCAAATCGTTCTGGAGCGTGTAGAGCAGCTCCAGCGCCCCCTGAATGCTATGCTCCGGCTGATACGGGTGAATTTTGGCGAAGCCGGCGAAACGGGCTACATCCTCATTGATTTTCGGATTGTATTTCATCGTGCAGGAACCGAGCGGATAAAAGCCGTTGTCCACGCCGAAATTGCGCCGGGACAGCTCGGTATAGTGGCGGATGACGTCCACTTCGTATACTTCGGGCAGCTCCGCAGGGTTGCTGCGCAGCATCGACGCCGGAATGTAGTCTTCCGGCGCGGCTTCAGGGACATCGCAAGCAGGCAGCGAATAAGCGACACGCCCAGGTTTGCTCATTTCAAAGATCAACGCTTTTTCCGGTTTCATACGAGTTCCCCCAATCGTTCTGCGAATGCATCGATTTCCGCTTTCGTCCGCTTTTCCGTGACGGCGACGAGCATATGTCCATGAAGCTCCGGATAAGCGGAGCCGAGGTCGTAACCGCCGATCATTCCGGCGTCCAGCAGCTTGTTGTTCAGTTCGGCGGCGGATGCGCCTTCCGGCAGCTTGAGGACGAATTCGTTGAAGAACGGCGCGCTGAACGGGAGCGCAAAGCCGGATTCGCGGGTTAGCCGCTGCGAGGCGTAATGCGCTTTTTGCAAGTTCAGATGGGCCGCTTCGCGGATGCCGGCTTTGCCCATCGTGGACAAATAGACCGACGCGCACAAGGCGAGCAGCGCTTGGTTGGAGCAAATGTTCGACGTCGCTTTCTCGCGGCGGATGTGCTGCTCCCTTGCCTGAAGCGTCAGCACGAAGCCGCGCTTACCGTCGCGGTCGACCGTTTGGCCGACGATTCGGCCCGGCATGCGCCGCATGAGCGGCTCGGCGACGGCGAAGAAGCCGCAGGTCGGTCCCCCGAGCGAAGCCGATATGCCGAGCGGCTGCGCGTCGCCGACCACGATGTCGGCACCGAGACGTCCCGGCGCTTCGAGCAGACCGAGCGAGATCGGGTTCGCGCTGACGACGAGCAGTCCTTTGCGCTCGTGGATGATCGGCTCGATCGCACCCACATCCTCGAGGCAGCCGAAAAAGTTCGGCGACTGGACGATGACGGCAGCGGTTTGGTCGCTCACGGCCGCTTTCAGCTGCTCGAGATCGGTCGTTCCGTTCGCATAGCCGATCTCCACGATTTCCACATTCAAGCCGCGCGCCGTCGTACGCAAAATTGCCCGCGCCTCGGGATGAACGGTACGGGAGACGACGATTTGCTTCCGCTTCGTCGCGCCGACCGCCAGGGCGCCCGCTTCGGCCAGTGCCGTAGCGCCGTCGTACATGCTTGCGTTGGCGACTGCCATCCCGGTCAATTCGCAAATATAGGATTGAAACTCGAATATCGCCTGCAGTTCGCCTTGGCTGATTTCCGGCTGGTACGGCGTATAAGCGGTGTAAAATTCGGAGCGGGAGACGATATGGTTAATAACGACCGGGACATGATGGTCGTAGATGCCGGCGCCGAGAAAGCTTGGATACCGTTCGCTATCGGCGTTGCGGCCCGCGAGGGATTTCATATGGTTCAGCAGCGCTAGTTCGTCCATGGCGGACGACATCGGCAGCGTGCCGCGGTAGCGGACGGATTCGGGAATGTCCCGGAACAGCTCTTCCATGGATTCGATGCCGACCGTCTTCATCATTTCGGCCTGGTCTTGCTCGGTCATCGGGATATATCGGTGCTTGATGCTCATGGCGATCACTCCTTTTTGAACTGGTGCGTTTATTTGCTGCGTTTGTAGAACGGCGCTTTGACGACTTCGGCTTTCAGCTGTTTGCCGCGGATTTCCACCCATACTTCGGTTCCCGGCTGCGCATAAGCGGCTTCGATCAAGGCCAGGCCGAGATTGCGCTTAAGCGACGGGGACTGAGTGCCCGTCGTGACTTCGCCGATCGTCCGGCCGTCCGCCAGGACGGGATAGTGGGAGCGGGGAATGCCGCGGTCGATCATTTCGATGCCGACAAGTTTGCGCGGCAAGCCTTGTTCCTGCTGCTTGAGCAATGCCTCGCGGCCGATAAACGCTTCTTTTCCCAGCTTGACGAACATGCCGAGCCCGGCTTCCAGCGGGGTAATCGAGCTCGACAACTCCTGTCCGTACAGCGGCAGCTTCGCCTCGAACCGCAGCGTATCGCGTGCGCCGAGCCCGGCCGGGATCAGTCTGAACGGCGCTCCGGCCTCCATCAGGCCGAGCCAGAGCGTTTGCGCGTCGGCTGCGGCGACGTAAAGCTCAAAGCCGTCCTCGCCGGTGTAGCCGGTTCGCGAGACGATGGCCGGCACGCCGCAGACGAGCACCTGCGGCAAGAAGTGAAACGGCGCCAAAGTATCGATGGCGGCATCCGTCGTCCGGGCGAGAATGTCGGCGGCGTTCGGACCTTGCAGCGCCAGCAGCGCCGTATCGTCGGAGACGTCCTGCAGCGTCACGCCGTCGATTCGATGCGATTGAAGCCAATCGAAATCTTTGGCAATGTTGGACGCGTTCACGACGAGCATATAGCGATCGGCGGCCAGCCGGTATACGAGCAGGTCGTCGACGACGCCCCCGTCCGGGTTGCACATGAGCGTATATTGCACCCGGCCGTCGGCGAGCCGCGAGACGTCGTTCGTCGTCATGTGCTGCAGGAACGCCTCGGCAGACGGTCCGCTTACTATAAATTCTCCCATGTGGGAGACGTCGAATAAACCGGCCTGCTTGCGGACGGCGTCATGCTCCTTTTGGATGCCGGTAAACTGCACCGGCAGCTCCCAGCCGCCGAAATCGATGCACCGGGCGCCCTCGTAACGGGAGTACAGCGGGAAAAGCGGCGTTCTTTTCAATGTGGTCATCTCATCCTCACCTCGATTATTGACATCGTTTGCGAAAACGTGAAAAAGGACAGGCAAATAAGGCCGTTCGCCAGCAGCGTCGCGCACTGCTTGCGTCTCCTTCATTTGCTCTGTCCTTTGTACCTGAGAGTTGCCTCGGCCTTGCGTCCGCTGCGCCTTCGCGAAAGCACCGAAGGCCGGACGTTAGTGAGTTTCCCCTTGGGTGACTTCCGGTATGCCGAAGCTGTCCGTCCATGCTCTCCAGAGGTGCGTCCGGTACAGGTCCTTTTGCCTGAGAGATTCACCGGTCAAGGCTTACTCCTTCGGCGTCACCGGAACGGGTACGTACCGGTAATCTCTCCCTTTACCATCATTCGCGTATTCGGTTTGATGCCTTTATTGTGCCTGAGCGGGAAAGCGGTGTCAACCAGAATTTGACCGCATCCAACTTTTATTGTTAACTATATTGACATGAAACTGGACGCTGCATTATGCTAATGGGTGAAAACGAATACAAGCGGATGAAGATGGTCGGGAGAGACTGCAGCGGAGACAGCGGCCGTGAGCAGCACCGAAGGAGCAAGTCGCAGGCCGTGCCGGCCTTTGGCGATTAATCTCTCAGGTAAACGTACCGCCGTTCGACGCAACTCTGGAGAGAGCGAACAGCCACCAAAGGGGTAACGGCAGCCGACAGGGCAGTCTGAAACTTTCAGGTACCGGGGACAGAGAATAAGGCATCGGCGCCTGTTCTCTGTCTTTTTTGAGTTTTCCTGCAGTTTCCGGCACATGATACAATTGTTGGCGGTGCGAGCGCGGCGAGCTATGACGTACGCCGAGTTACAGTGAATGAGCTACATATTTAAAGGAAAGGGTGTTTAGAGGATGAGCGAAGTCAAGACGGGTTTGAGATATACGGAGGAGCATGAATGGGCCGAGTCCGTGGGCAACAATATTGTGCGGATCGGCATTACCGATTTCGCGCAAAGCCAGCTTGGGGACATCGTTTTTGTGGAATTTCCGGAAGTCGGCGCAGCAGTGCAATCGGGACAGCCGATGGGGACGATTGAATCGGTCAAAACCGTATCCGATTTATTCAGCCCGGTGAACGGCACCGTTACGAAGGTAAACGATGCGCTGATCGATTCGCCGGAAGGGGTCAATGAGCAGCCTTACGGCGCGGGCTGGATGATCGAAGTGGAAGTCGATGGCGACGCAGCCGCCGCGCTGGAGCAGCTTTGGGACGATGAGCGGTACCGGGCCTACGTTGCCTCCAACGGTTAGAGCCGGGCTGCTAGGGCAGCGGGCTCAGCCGAAAGTCGTTGCCTGTCACCGGCGGAGAAGTAAATGTCCTCCGCCGGATGGGCGGCCCATGAGTGGTTGCGCTACCTTGGTTGAAAATGGCTATGGTACTTGGCGTTGGCCGGTGTAATGCGAATCAGCAATAACATGCGAGAACCTACCTTTTGATTAAGGGAGGTTCTTTTATTTTGATTTCTCTTTCCATATTTATCATTCCGTTCGGGCTTGAAGACGGGACGAGAGCGGGTATGCGCCCGAGGGAAATCGCCGGTCTTGACAAATGAGCGCTACCGTATATAGTATTATAGTATTAATTCATAGTATTTCTATAAGAATTATATGCTAAGATTTGGTTTAAGTTGAAAATATTGTGTTTTACATATTATTTGAAGATCTGCTAAGGGGTGTACATCATGAGCACAGAGAAAAAGCATTTGAAAATCGGCGTCTTTTTAGCGGGGACAGGTCACCACGTCGCTTCGTGGCGTCATCCGGACGCGCAGGCTGACGGAAGCATAAGTTTGGATTACTTCAAACGGCTCGCGCAAACGGCGGAGCGCGGCAAGCTGGATATGCTGTTCCTGGCCGACAGTTTATCGATCGGCCCGGACTCGCATCCGAACGTGCTAGCCCGCTTCGAACCGTTCACGCTGCTGGGCGCACTGTCGCAGGCTACGTCCAAAATCGGCCTCGCCGCGACCGCGTCCACAACGTACAGCGAGCCGTTCCATGTGGCGCGCCAGTTTGCTTCGCTTGACCATTTGAGCGGCGGACGGGCGGCTTGGAATATCGTGACGTCGTCGATCGAATCGACAGCGCTGAACTTCAGCGGCGAGCAGCACCTGGAGCACAGCCTCCGCTACCAGCGCGCCGAAGAGTTCGTCGAAATCGTGCGCGGCTTGTGGGATTCGTGGGAAGACGATGCGCTCATTCGCGATAAGGCCGCCGGCGCTTTTTTTGAGCCGGACAAGCTGCATGAGCTGAACCATAAAGGCGACTATTTCTCGGTCCGCGGGCCGCTCAACGTGCCGAGACCGCCTCAGGGCCATCCGGTGCTCATTCAAGCCGGTTCGTCCGATTCGGGGCAAAATTTGGCGGCGAGAACGGCGGACTTGATCTTTACGACGCAAAACCATTTGAAGGATGCGCAAGCGTTCTACCAAAACGTCAAGCAGAAAGCCGTTTCCTTCGGCCGCGCGCCGGGGGATGTCAGCATTATGCCGGGGATCGTGCCGTTCATCGGCGACACGGAGCAGGCGGCGCTGGCGAAGTTCAGAGAGCTGCAAGATTTGATCATTCCGTCGGTCGGGCTCAAAATATTGTCCAGCTACATGGGCGGGCTTGATTTGACGCAGTTCCCGCTGGACGGTCCTTTGCCGGATCTCGATATCGAGGTGAACGCGGTAAAAAGCCGGTTCCAGCTGATCAAAGATTTGGCCAAACGCGAAAACTTCACGATCCTCGAGCTGTCCCGGTATATTGCGGGTTCGCGGGGACATAACATTTTCGTCGGTACGGCGGAGCAACTGGCGGACCATTTCATTCGCTGGGTGGAAGAAGGCGCGTGCGACGGCTTCAACCTGATGCCGCCTTTACTGCCGGAAGGTCTCGATTTGTTCGTTGACCGGGTCGTGCCGATTTTGCAGGAGCGCGGCGTGTTCCGCAAGGAATACGAGGGGGATACGCTGAGGGATCATCTCGGACTGCAGCGTCCGGCAAGCCGCTACGCGAAATGACATTAACAACCGGGGACGACTTGGAATGGAGGCGTAGAAGCATGACTTATGACTACCGGCTGGCAACGCTGGACGATGCCGAAGCCGTACTGGATTTGTCTTTACGGGCGTACGAGCCGATTCGCAAGATGGGGATTCAATTTGCCGCGGCTACAGCGGATCTGGAGACCGTGCGCAAAAACATACACGATAACGCTTGTTACGTGATGGAACAGGACGGGCGCATGATCGCGACCGTGTCGATCCGGATGCCTTGGGGACCGCAGCCCGGCCCGCTCGGGGTCCCGCATATTTGGTGGTTCGCCGTAGATCCGACGATCGGGCAGAAAGGCATCGGTTCGGCGTTCCTCCAATGGATCGAAGACACGATCATCCGCGACACGCTCAAATCGCCGGCGGTTTCGCTCGGAACGGCCGACAAGCATCCTTGGCTGATCGGGATGTACGAGCGCAGAGGCTATGTGCGCGTAGGCGAGAAAGATTTGGGCAAAGGGCACATCACCGTATTTCTTCGCAAAACGCTGCAAAACGAATGGTATTCATCATCTAAATAAACCGACAAACACTTCATGAGGGGGCAACACCAATGAAAATTGCAAAAAAAGGGTTCCTATCGCTTACCATGACCGCCGTACTGCTTGTACTTTCCGCTTGCGGCAGCAATGCAGCCAATCCATCGAATCAAGCGAGTCCAGGCGCGGCAGCCGGTACGAAGGCTTCGGACAAAGTGCTGCGGATCGGCGCAACCGGACAAAGCTATCCTTTTGCGTATAAAGAAGCAGACAAGCTTCAAGGCTTCGACGTTGAGGTCGTCGAAACGATCGCGAGCAAGCTGGGCTACAAAGTCGAGTGGCAATTGTCCGAGTTCAGCGGCCTGATGGCACAGCTCGAAACGGGCAAGCTCGACACGGTGTCGAATCAGGTGGCGGTCACGGATGAGCGCAAGCAGAAGTTCGATTTTACGACGACGTATGCTTATGCAGGATCGCAAATCGTAGTGAAAAACGACAATAACGACATCAAATCCGTGAAAGACTTGAAAGGCAAAACGGTCGCCGGCGTACTCGGTTCGAACCATGTGAAAAACTTGGAAAAGCAAGATCCGAACAAAGAAATTAAAATCAAAACGTACGAAACGCAGGAAGGTACGTTGAACGACGTCGCGCTGGGCCGCATCGACGCTTACGTGAACAGCCGCAACGTGCTGCTGGCGCAAATCAAGCGCAACGGATTGCCGCTGAAGCTTGCGGGCGAGCCGTTCGTTTATGAGGAAGTCGGGTTCCCGTTCCAAAAGGACGAGAAGCACCAGAAGATCAAGGAAGAATTCAACAAGACGCTGGAGCAGCTTCGCCAGGACGGCACGCTGAAAAAGCTGTCCGAAAAATATTTCTCTGACGATATTACTGTGAAACTGCAAGCAAAATAACCGATTGGGCGGTGTTCGCAACCTATGAATTTCGAACTGGAAGCTATGCTGCAAACATTCCCCATTTTGATCAAATATATTCCGCTCACGCTCGGGATGGCGGTTGTCTCGATGATCATCGCGATCGTGATCGGGTTGCTCATCGCGCTGCTGACGAAAAACGAAATTCCGGTCGTGAAGCAGCTCGGACAGCTGTATTTGTCTTTTTTCCGCGGTACGCCGACGCTAGTGCAATTGTTCCTCATCTATTACGGCTTGCCGCAGCTGTTTCCGTCCTTTAGCGTGATCGATGCGATGACGGCTGCCATTATCGGATTGAGTTTGAAAAACTCTTCGTATTTGGCGGAAATATTCCGCGCCGCCCTCCATTCGGTGGACAAAGGTCAGATGGAAGGGGCGCTCTCGGTGGGAATGACGAGGGCGCAGGCGTACCTCCGCATCATCCTGCCGCAAGCGACGCGCAACGCGATTCCGGCGACGGGCAATACGTTCATCGCATTGATCAAAGAAACTTCGCTGGCGTTTACGCTGGGCGTAGCCGAATTGTTCGCACAAGGCAAAATGATCGCGGTGTCGTCGTTCCGGTTTTTCGAGACGTACCTCGCGATTGCGATTATATACTGGATGATGACACTCATTTACAGCTTGCTGCAAAGCCTGCTCGAGCGCAAATTAAGCAAGCCGTACCGCAGCTAGGAGGAGAGCCCGATGATCAAAGTAACGAATTTGCGCAAAAGGTTCAAGGACCTCGTTGTGCTGGACGGAATCGACCTGGAAGTGAACCGCGGGGAAGTCGTCGCCATCATCGGACCTTCCGGCTCCGGCAAATCGACGCTGCTGCGCTGCTTGAACTTGCTGGAACAGCCGGACGACGGCATCATTCAAATCGGCGATGCGACGCTGGATGCGAAGAAATACAGTCGCGGCGAAGTGTACAAGCTGCGAAAGCAGACGGCGATGGTGTTTCAAAACTACAATTTGTTCAAAAACAAAACGGTGCTGCAAAACATTATCGAATCGCTCATCGTTACGAAAAAGATGAAGCGTGACGAGGCGCGGAAAATCGGTCTGGCGCTGCTGGAACAGGTCGGACTGTCCGACAAGGCGGACAATTACCCGATTACGCTGTCGGGCGGTCAGCAGCAGCGCGTCGGCATTGCCCGCGCGCTTGCGGTAGACCCGCACGCGATTTTGTTCGACGAGCCGACGTCCGCGCTCGATCCCGAGCTTGTAGCCGAGGTGCTGCAGGTGATCAAGGCGATTGTTCAGCGGCAGACGACGAGTATCATCGTTACGCATGAGATGGCGTTCGCCCGTGAGGTGGCCGACAAGGTGATTTTTATGGCCGACGGAAACATCGTCGAGCAAGGCACGCCGGGGCAGTTGTTCGATCATCCGCAAAATCCGCGCACGAAAAAGTTTTTGCAGCAGGTTTCGCATTAACGGCGCAGCATAGGGAAGAGGTGAAATGTCATGACGGCAGTGAGCGAACAGGAGCGGCAGCTGTTCGACCGGATGGTTGCCATGCGCCGCGAATTGCATGAGCACCCCGAGCTGTCCATGGAGGAATACGAAACGACGGGGCGTATCCGCAAGTGGCTTGAGGAAGCGGGCGTTCCGCTCGTCGCGTTCCCGGGGCTGCAAGTCGGTGTCGTTGCCGAAATAACAGGCGGCTTGCCGGGGCCGACGATCGCGCTGCGCGCGGATATCGACGCCCTGCCGATTCAAGAGCAGACGGGCTTGCCGTTCGCTTCGAAAACGGATGGCAAAATGCACGCTTGCGGGCACGACTTTCATACCGCGTCGATGATCGGCGCAGCCATATTGTTGAATGAACGGAAGCAGGAGCTGCGCGGAACGGTACGGGTGCTGTTTCAACCTGGAGAAGAACTGGCCGTCGGGGCGCAGGCCGTAATCGAGGCCGGCGCTCTGGACGGCGTGTCGGCGATATTCGGCATGCACAACAAGCCGGATTTGCCGGTCGGCACGGTCGGCGTCCGGCCGGGCCCGCTGATGGCGAGCGTCGACAGATTCGAGATCGATGTGATCGGCGTCGGCGGACATGCCGGCGTTCCGAATAAAGCGGTCGACCCGATCGTTGCCGCCAGCCACATTGTGACCGGCCTGCAGTCGATTGTCAGCCGCAACGTAAGCTCCTTGCACAACGCGGTGATCAGCGTGTGCAGCATCCACGGCGGCAGCGCGTGGAACGTCATTCCCAACAAGGTGACGCTCGAAGGCACGGTGCGTACCTTTCAGACGGAGGCGCGCGAAGCAATTCCCAGCCTTATGAAACGCGTCGCGGAAGGAACGGCGGCGGCCTACGGCGCGGAAGTCGGGTTCCGCTGGTACCCTTATTTTCCGGCCGTCCATAACGACGACCGGTATACTGAGCTTGTCGGCACGGTCGCCAAGGAGCTCGGCTATAAGACGGTGCGGGCGGAGCAGACGCTCGGCGGCGAAGATTTTGCCGTCTACCAGATGCAAATTCCCGGATACTTCGTATGGATGGGGACGAGCGGCACGGAAGAATGGCATCATCCGGCTTTTACGCTCGATGAGCAGGCGCTGCTCGTAAGCGCCCGGTACTTTGCGCGTTTGGCGCAGGCGGCATTGGAGAGATGGACATGAGCGGATATCATCTGACGAGCGAATTGGCGCGGCTTGCGCTGTCGTCCAGGCCGGAGCTGCACGCGGAAGCCGAGCGTGCGGCCCGTTTCGGTTTGATCGATTATTTGGCTTCCGGCTTCTATGCCCGCGATGACGCCGGGGTCGCCAAACTGTGGCGCATCGTGGAGGCGGAGGGCGGCTCCGCCGATGTACCGGTGGTGGGGCAAGGCCGAAAGGCCAGCTTCCTGAAGGCGGCGCTGCTCAACGGATTTATCGGGCATGCGCTCGATTTCGACGACGTGCACTCCGACGTTCGCGGCCATCCGAGCACGGTTCTACTGCCTGCGCTGCTGTCGGCCGCGGCGTTGAACCGCCTGTCCGGGGAACGGTTTTTGGCCGCTTACGCCGTCGGTGTGGAGGTGATGGCCCGGCTTGGGCGCACGATCGGATCGGCGCATTATGAGAAAGGGTGGCACAACACGTACACCCTTGGCGTGATCGCCGCCGCCGTCGCTGTCGGATATTTGCTGGGGTTATCTCAGGAGCGGCTGGAGAAGGCAATCGGATTTGCCGCGACGCAGTCGAGCGGCATGCGCATCCAGTTCGGCACGGAAGCAAAGCCGCTCCATGCCGGACTCGCGGCGCAAGCCGCGCTGCTTTCCGTGAAGCTGGCCGAGGAAGACTTCGGCGGCACGCGGCAAGGACTGGACGGCGACATTGGTTTCTTCGGGCTGTACGGCGATTTGGCCGCTGCGGAAGAGCGGCTGCTGACCGACTGGGGCAGCGATTGGAGTATTGTACAGCCGGGGCTGTGGTTTAAAATATATCCGTTTTGTTCAGCGGCTCATCATGCGGCGGACGCGGCGCTGCGCTTGTATCAATCCGGGGCGTTCCGCACGGAAGAAGTGGACCGCGTCCACGTCATTTTCCCGCCGAAGGGCGATGCGGCACTGATCGAGAGAAATGCGGCAACGGGCGAGCAGGGCCGGTTCTCGGTGGAATACGTAGTCGCCTTGGCGTTATGCGGCTATCCACTCACGCTGGAGCATTTTACGAATCGACCGATTGAACCCGGTCTGCTGGAGTTCATGCCGAAGATCGAGCGGCGGTATGACGGTGCAATCGAACCCGCGGCGCATGCGGTGCCGAAGGGCCGGTTCACGATCGTCGAGGTCGTAACGAAGAACGGAGACACATACCGGGAGCGAATCGACTGCCCGCGGGGGGCGCCCGGCAATGCGCTTACGCTGGATGATCTCCAAGCGAAGCTTCTGGCCTCTGCCCGGAATGATCAAGCCCGGGTCGAGCGGTTGGTCGAGACGATCATGAACATGAAGACGGAAGACGACATGCAGTCGCTGTTGGCGTTGATCTAACGAAGCGAACGATGGACGTACATTTAATTCCAGGAAGACACCTTGCTTTGGCACCGACAGGTCAAAGGTAAGGTGTTTTTTTGTGCGGTTGGCGGGATCACTTTCCATGTGGTGCAACATGTTCATCCCTAAATCTAACTATTTTTAGTTCGTAGTACGAAAAATCAAATAATTTTTGCGCCTGATACTGACAAGCGTAAAGGGGGGACTCTTCAGTACAAGACTAATATTATCCTTAACCTTGCTAGCTTCACCGATCAGTTTCTGCCTTTTATTGAGTCTTGCTTCTTCTTCATCCGTTGATCCAAAACCATAGTTTTTCTTTTTCTCTTTATATTTTGCATTATTGTTGACACCTTTGATGTAGTCTAAATTAGAATTGAAACCTAAATCTTTTCTAACCTTTATTTCTTCATCATAATTGGTGTCTAGCTAATAATTTACTAAACTTGTAAAAACATGGAATTCCCCTTTTGAATGTAATATTGATGATCTGACCAGGAGGATTATAATGAAAAAAAAACTTGCTCTTAGCTTTTTATTTATGTTTTTGTTGAGTTTCTCTTTTATAATTTCGTATGCCGAAGACGGTCTTAAAGTCTCTTTATTCGATGGAGACATCTTCTTAAATGGCAACAAATTAAAATCGGATTCTGAATATAATACTTTGTTATACAATGGTCATATTTATGTTCCTCTTAGAAACTTAAGTGAGATTCTACAAGGAACTGTTTCTTATTATGAAAAAGATAATGTTGCAGATATCAATATACGTGGGGGCAAAAATAGCTATAAGTCGGAGATAAGTTCAGCTAAATCAGATGATTTCTTTAAACTTAGCATTCACTCAGAAAAAGAAGTGTATGGATACGGACAAGATATAAACATTTGGGGCATACTTGCTTATACCGGAAAGGAAGAAAAAACTATTGCTCATTCAGGTAGTGATCCTTTAATAATATATTCGCTGACTGATGAACTTGGCTACACATATGATCCGGGTAGGAATTTATCTTTGGCGAAGACTAATTATAAAGAGAATGATGTTTACTACTGCGAACTACCATGGATTAATATATTTGGATATAATTATTTCGAGCCAAATTCTAATAAAAACTCAGTATTGTCTTCGGAATCAAAAGCGCTTTTGAAGAGAGGGACGTATACCGTTACAGCTCAAATAAAGTATTCTGATCCAAAAGGTCTGAAGACAGAGTACAACTTAAAAACTAGCATAAAAATAAAAATCGAATAAAGGAGCAAAGTTTGTTATACCATCGAACATCTGTACAAAATTATTTTATTTTGTGCAGATGTATCATACATGACAAAAGCTGCCTGAAAGGCGGCCCTTGGTCAACTATTTGTATCAAATGTGGGTGTTTTGTTCAGATGTAAAGGGACCTAGATCTTTGGCGGGCACGAAAATCAAAAAGCGGCCACTTGGAAGTGACCGCTCTCTTCTTATCTCTTCTTAAACTTCAATTACCGGAGAGTTCATTCGACTGTAGAGCGTATCAATAGCGCTCTGGACGCGTTTTAAGTCGTCAGTGCCAATAGGATACGAAGGGCTGCGTCTTCCAGCGATTTCGCCGTTGTACACCATCTGAACCTTAACTACTTGGTGAGCTTTATCTCCCCAGATTTCTTCACCGATCGATACCTTGTATTCGGTGTTATCCGGATGAGGGGAACTTGCTGGTACCATAATGTAAGTTTTAGGGTAAAACGTCTTAGCCATTGAACAGACCTCCTTAATACCTTTAGTTATCTAAAGGTTCTTTTTGATACCTTTAGTTTATACTATCGTCATTCTGCCGTCAATACAAATGTTAATCTGAAAAAAGAGGCGCTCGCTTCCCCTCATATTTCCGGAAGATCGTGGACATATGTATCAAACAACTTCTTTTGTGAATATGTCTGTACCCCTTTTTTAGTGTCTTAAGTAGCTATTTCGAGAAAACCGTAGAAAAAAGAAGAATGGCTCCTTCGCAATCGATGCGAACAGAGCCCTTTTTTACTAATGTTCCGCGGAAGGAAAATCTCATCTGTCGGTAGAATTCAAGAAAATATGGGACTTGAAAAAAGTGATTACAGTGGTTTAAAGCCAATACAATTAATGTAGTTAAAGATTTGCAACCATTAAGCTATAGAAGGTCATCACATCGCAGGCGAAACGATCATCGCAGGAGCCTCACCGAGTGTTAAGACCAATTCCAAATCTAATTCGTCTTTTTCACAAAAATACCATGATCAATGATTTGTTTTGTTTCAGAAGTAACATCACTACTGTTAAAAACAGTGTCGCTTTTGCTAATCGATGGATTCCGGAATTGTGTTTTCTGTGTCCACAACATTTAACGGTCGAGCGATCTGCTGCGTTCGGCCTATTTCGTTTCGATGTGCAAGCGGCATCATAATTCCAAATGCCCATAATATATTGTAAGTAGAATGAACGAACGGTTTGGAACCGTCCTGTCCGATTGGCGTCTTTATTTTGGTAAAAGGGTGGGGGTGCGATGTTTCTGCTGGCCTTCAGTGCGCTGTTATGTTCTCTAGTCATCATCGTCATTATGCTGCTTTCCATCATCAGCTATAACAAAGAGATGAAGCTTCGAAACTCGCAAATCGAGAAGCTGGACGTGACGATCATGGATCTTAACCAGAAGCTCAAAGAAGCGAACAGCAGAAAATCATACCGCATCCCGATCCCGGTTACCGAAGGCGAATTCGAGTTTGTGGAAATAGGCAATGCGGTTCACGCGAATAAAGTAAAAAGAGCGGCCGCTAGCATTCGGGATATTAGCTTGACCGGGTTAAGGTTCAACTGTCATTACGACTTTTCAGTGCGCGAAAAAATCATCGTGAAAATGTATTTTGTGCTGCGCAACGAGCCGCTCGAACTGACCGGTAGAATCGTGCGCAAGGAAGAATATTTCGGCAAACCGTATTTGACGTATGGAATGGAGTTTTTGATCACGCGTACCTCCGAACAGGAATCGTTGTTCCGGCTGCTGCGGGATATTGAAGCGGAGCAAGCGAAGAAACTGCGAAACTAAGTTTTCGTAAATAGGCGATGAACAAAGGGCTGTCCTAAAGGCAGCCCTGTTATTTTGTCGAAAAATCTAATTTCTCGGCGCGGCTACATTTCTTGCGTGGGGAACGCATTTTTTTGCGCGATGGCATTTAATTTTTGCGGGGGTGAAAGCGGGAGTGTATTGTATGATATACATATACCGACCGGGGGTATCGTAACGATTGCGAATAAGGAGAGACAAATATGAAAAGATGGCTTTTGCGTTTTGTTGTTTATGCATGCTGTTTTGTCGTTGTGGTGGGAGGGGTCGCGGCCTATGGATTTATCGGTTCTCAGAATGCGTTCTGGAATTCGGATCGTGAGCAGGCCGTTCCTTCTCTGCAAAACGTAGGAAAACTGAATCATGATCCCGCTAAACCTACGGTTGCCGTTGTGCTAGGGAGTGAAAATACGGAAGGGCTGGATTTCACGATTCCATACCAGATGTTTTCTATGACCGGGGCTTTTAACGTATATGCCGTTGCAGCGGACAACGGGGTGAAGACGCTGACCGGCGGATTGGATGTGGTGCCGCACTATTCTTTTCAAGAGCTGGATGCATTGCTTGGTAAAAGCGCCGACATGATCGCGATTCCTTATATGACGGCGTATGATCCGAGCCGCAATGAACCCGTCCGGGAATGGATTTTGCAGCACAAGGACACGACGCTGTTAAGCATTTGCGCCGGGTCGGATATGCTCGCTTCTACCGGATTATTGAACGGGAAACTGTCGGCGACGCATTGGCAAACGATGGCGGTTCTTACGAAGAAATATCCTGAAGTGAAATGGCAAATCGACCGCCGTTATGTAACTAATGACGACAAAATCGTCTCGTCAGCCGGCATATCTTCAGGCATCGATGCCGTACTCTATGTCATTTCGCAAAAGCTTGGCGAACCGATGGCGGCCAAAGTGGCGAAAGAAATGAAGTATCCGACGTACCACTTCATGCAAAATCCGAAAGTGGAGCCGTTTTATCTCGATTATCGCTATGCAACCTATGTCCTGAACAATGCGTTTCAGTGGAACAAAACGAAGGCAGGCGTGCTGCTGTATGACGGTGTGGAGGAAATGGCGCTCGCTTCCGTATTCGATATTTATTACGATACCGGAACGACCACAGTCCAAGCGATATCGGGCTCGGATCGGCCTATTACGACGAAACACGGTCTGACCCTGCTCGCCAGACATACCTTGTCCGGTATGCCGACTGTGGATAAAATGATCGTTCCCGGCACGGAAGCGAGATCGCGGGCAGCAAGCGATATCAAAAGCTGGAACGACATGGGGAATAAGAAGGAGCTGCAATTCGTTCATGCCGACGCCCGGGATCGATTTTTGTTCGAAGTACAGCTGGAAGACTTGGCCGAGCAGGAAGATGTTTTAACGGCCAAGCATGCGCTGAAGCGACTGGAATATCGGGCCGAAGACATTCATCTTGCCGGCAAGCCGTTTCCTTTGGAAACGTACGTCAACCTGCTTCTTACCGTGATCGCATCCATGATGGCCGCATTCCTTATTGACAGACGGTTTATTAAGAGAAAGGGAAAGCATGTCAAGAACCAAGCCCCATCAGCCGCATAGAGCGATACGGTTGCTGCAAACGATACAATGTGAAATAACCCGGTTTCCGCGAGGAGCCGGGTTACTTCTATGTGTTCGCAATGTGGGAGCCGAGATGCTATTGTCTTAAATTTATAACAGGCGTCCTTATTGGGATACGACGCCGTCTTCCAACGAAAGGATAGCTCCATGTTGGCGCAGCTTTTGCCGAATCGTTTGAACGTCTACATTTTCCGGCGCAATATTTTGTTTGGCCGCTAAAGCCGCTCCGATTCCGACGCCCTCGCCAACAGCCATACAAGTCGGCATGACGCGCGAAGAACCGAATACGACAGGATCCACGCTGATGCAGCGTCCGCTCATCATAAGGCGCTTCACGTCTTTGGAAATCGTTGCTCCGTAGGTGATGCCGTAAGGACCTGCAAGCGAGCGGATAATCGTCCCGTCTCCCGAACCGCTATGAATGTCGATGATGTAAGATCCTAAAGCGATCGTGTCGTCAGGAATAATTCCGTTTACGGCAGCTTCCTCGCGAATCATTTGCTTGCCCAAAATGCGGCGCGTTTCGCGGATACCGAGGAACGGTGCGATCGAGGACAAATAAACGTTTTCAAAGCCCGGTATATATGTTTTCAGCATATTGATCAAGGGCAAAATTTGCAGGCTCGATTCGATTTCGCCGCGGCTCAGTTCTTCGATTTTGGTGCCATCGAAGTTCAGGATCCGAATGCAGTTCATTGCGATGTACCCTTCGCGAGGCAAATTGATATAAATGATCGTATCGCGCTCGATCGGGCACTTTCCTTCTTGTCTGAGCTTGGAAACGGTGTTTTTCAAGCCGACAAACACATGATTTTCGCTAGCTCGCAAAAATTCAGCCGTGTAACCGGGGCGAATTTTCATGGAAGACCCGTGCTTCAATTCTTCCGGATGTTCCTCCAGATAATCCATGAACTTCTCTACATCAAAGCCGCCGAGAGTAAACATAAGCGTAGGAGGTTGGGTTTCTCCGTTAGCGTATTGGCCTTTCTCAAATTCGGCTCCCGCCATGTATGCCACGTCGCCGTCGCCTGTCGCATCCACGAATACATCGGCAAAAATCTCGATTTCTTTTCCTTTGCCTTTCACGATAACGGATTTCAGTTCGCCGTTTTCAACCGTGGTTCCGATAATTTCGCAATGCAGCAGCGGACGAACCCCGTACTGCTTGATTTTTTCAAAGATAACGATTTTCATCAGGTTCGGGTCAATGTTTGTCGTCGAATTATGCAGCGGGCATTCTCTATGTCCGAAGGCGCCGCCCAATTCGATCAAACGATCGACGATCTCTTGAGGCAAACCTCTTGTTACCTGACGGCCTTGAGCATCCAAAAATGCGAGTAAAGGTAAACCTATCGTCATATTCCCGCCTAAAAAGCCTTGGCGATCAACTATAATTGTCTCCGCTCCTTCGCGTGCTGCAGCAATGGCTGCACCAACCCCGCCGGAACCGCCGCCGAGAACGAGAACTTGCGTTTTAATGACTTGTCTTTCTGCACGATTTTCCATACATTACCTTTTCCCTTCTGTTATCGTTGTATACGCCAAGGCAGAACTGCATATTGGACAAATAATAAGGATGTGCTCGCGAGAAGATTTTCTCAGCTCTATTTCATTTTACTAAAGGCGAGCGGAGCCTGAACATGCAGTATTATTTCATGCGGGATGTATTTTGTTTCATTTTTCGGCTGGATGGAGAGAAGGAGACGCGCTCCCGGCGGAACGGCGACCATCATCCTGCTGCTGCTGGGCTCGCCCATCGCCGGCTTGCAGTTCGGGCTTCCCGACCACCGGGTGCTGCCCGCACACGCGACGAGCCGCATGGTCGAGGATCAGAAGCTCGCCGGCTTCCCGGCCGAGGAGACCGATGCGATACAGGTCGTCGCGCCGACCGTTCAAAACCCGTCATCGGCGACGGGTGACATCACAGATTATGCGGCTAAGCTGTCGCGCATTCCGGGAATCGTGCAGGTCGATTCCTTTGCCGGCTCTTACGCCGAAGGAAGGCTCATCACGCCGCCGAACGGCACGTACGCCCGCTTCGCCGGAGCGGACGGAGGCACGTTTTTGACGGTGATTCCTTACGCCGCAAGCATCAATGCCGACGCTCCGAAACTGGTCGGTGAAGTAAGAGCAACCGATGCGCCTTTTGACGTCATGGTCGGCGGATCCCCCGCGGACTTGATCGATTTCCGCGAGGCGTTGCTTGGGAAGATTCCGGTTGATCTGGAGGAATCCGTCGCAAACGGCATCCAGAAGAGCGGCTTGCTTGTCACAACCGCTGCGGCTATTCTTGCGTTTACGTTCGCCGCCTACGCTGCGGGCGAAGTCGTCTTTCTCAAGATGCTCGGCGTCGGCATGACGCTGGCCGTACTGGTGGACGCGACCCTGATCCGCTCCGTACTTGTGCCTGCTTTGATGAAACTGGCCGGCCATGCCAATTGGTGGGCTCCGCCCGCGCTCCGCCCGCGCTCCGCCGCTTCCATGAGCGCTACGGCATTTCGGAGAGCGGACCGGCATCGCGAGCCGCCAGCCCGGACGGGGCAAGGCCGGAGGCCATCATGAATTAGGAGGGTGCGTTAGAAGAAGGGGATTATTGACCGGGCACCTTACTGTGTCGATCCGTATACTTGGCATTTAAAGGTAAAAAAGGCGTTGACGTGTGAATCATAATGTTATACAATAAAAACCAAGTAAACATATATGAATAGTCGTCCAGACCGCTGGAGACCTTTTGAACCTGTTACAGGTTTATTAGGCCTCTTTTTTTATTTCGCAAAAGAAATACGGCGAAAATGAGCATACCATTGCGCCGTCAATTAATGGGGGTTGTCCAACATGTACATGAACAAAAAAAGCTTGATCCTGTTTGCTCTTGCCAGCTTATCCTTATCCGGATGCGCGGCGGCAGGCGCGCATCTTTCCGCGTCCGAGCCGTCCGCTCGTGCCGAAACAGGCGGCGAACCGGTAACGCTTCAAGTATTTCAAGCAGGCGGAAGCATCTCCGATACGGAATTTAAGCAGTTGATCGCAGATCCCGTTCGGAAGAAGTATCCCCACATAACGCTGGAGCTGATTCGAGAGTCGGCGAACACGAAACGCGATCAATTGATTACGAGCGGATCGTTTCCGGACCTTATCTTCACTTCATCCATCTCCATGGGCGGATTTCTTGATCTGGAGCTGATGAAAGATTTGCAGGAACCCATCAAGAAATCAAACCTCGATCTGAACCGGTTCGAACCGCGGTCGATTAACGGGATCAAAGCTTACGGCAGCAGCGGACAAGTATACGCACTGCCGTTCTCGATCAATTTTGGCGCTTTATATTACAACAAGGATTTATTTGACCGCGTGGGGGAGCCTTATCCGCAGGACGGCATCACGTGGGAGGAAGCGCTCGACATCGGGAAAAAGCTCGCGGCGAAAGACAACACCATGAAAGCACTCGGCACTTCCGGAGTTACGAGAGATTATATCTCGCTGCTGCTCCCGGTTGTGGATGCGAAGACCGACAGGGCGGCCCTTGCCACGGATGACTGGAGATGGCTGCTGCAATTTCACGAGAGCTTAAGCAAAATTCCCGATAACCGTTCGGCTAAAGGCGGCCGCGACGGATTCGTCAAAGATAAAACGATGGCGATGTACACCTCCTACGGGGCGCGGATCGGAGAACTCGAAGAAATCGAGCAGAGCGGACAAGGGTTCAACTGGGATTTGACGACATTCCCCGTGCGTAAAGATGCCAGCGTGCAAGGAATGGAAACCGAGTCGCACGTCATGGCCGTCTCCGCCACAGCCAAACATCCGGACACGGCTTTCGAGGTGATCCGTTTCTTGACGACGAGCGACGAGGTGCAGATGCAGGTGGCTGGCATGGCCCGCATTTCGTCGCTGAAGGACGACAAATACAAGAAGGAATTTGGAGCGAATCTAAAGTCGCTCAACGGGAAAAACGTTCAGGCCATCTTTAAAAACAAGTACGGCACAGGGCCGCTGCCTACCAAATATGACGCAGTTGCGGAAAAAGCCGTTAGCGCGGCATCGCAAAAAGTGAATAAAGGCGAAGCGGACATCAACAGCGCCTTAAGAGCGGCGGAAGAAGCCGCCAATAAGGAAATCGACTCCTTAAAAGCCGGAGAGCAAGCACGCAAGTGAACCAACGGTAAATGAAATATCGCAAGCTGACGCCCCCTGCCTTCCCTATGAGCGGAATAGGAAAGCAGGGGTTATTGCTGTCTAGTCCGCGTCCAACATGTTCATTCGTCTTACCCGTTATCTAGCGGACAAATGCCAGGTGTTACGAATACCGATCGCTGTGGACCCGTTTGACAATGCGAATGAGCTACGATTCCAAACTTATAAATGGTAATATTGGAATTATCATGAATAAGAAAGGAGCATCCCTGTGAGTGATGCGATTTTGCCGGACGGAGGTTGTACGAGCTTCACAAAGAAAGCGATGGAAGAAGAACTCGACTCCTATATGAACGGGAAGGTTTCTTCAGCGGCGCCGTATTGGTGGCGAAGGACGGGGAGGTCGTTCTCAGCAAGGGCTACGGCATGGCGAATCTCGAGCATAGCGTGCCCAACACGCCGCACACCAAGTTCCGGTTGGCTTCCGTAACCAAACCGTTTACGGCGGCTGCTATCTTATGGCTTCAGCAGCGGCAGCGGCTCCATGTCGAGGACCTGGTAAGCAAATACGTGCCGACGCTTCCGAATGGAAACCGGATCACGGTTCACCATCTGCTGTCCCATACGTCGGGTCTCGATCATCCCCCCGGCATATCCGATACGAAGCGATGGCAAACCGAAGAACTGGTAAACGCTTTCGCGGACAAGCCAATGCTGTTTTCACCCGGCGAGCGGTTTCAATATCGGTCGTCGAACTACATCTTGCTGACCTACATTTTGGAAACGGTTGCCGGGCAAACGTACGATACGTTCCTTAAGGACAACCTATTTCGTCCGCTGGGCATGAACGATTCCGGCTTTGATGTGCAAAGCGGCATACTTCCCAACCGGGCTGCCGGATACCGGGCATTTGAGGACCGCTGGGTGAACGGAAGGCTTCAGGATATGTCGGTGCATTCGGGAGCGGCCGGACTGTATTCGACGACCGGCGATCTTTATCTTTGGGACCAGGCGCTATATTCGGATCAACTGCTCGATGCGCGCAGCCGGGAAGCGATGTTCACCGCCTATAAAGGAAACTACGGCTACGGGTGGTATATCGATGAGCTGTCGATGCGAAAGAACACCGTCCGACGCATGTATCATGGCGGACTGAATGACGGAGGCTTTTTCACACGCATAACCCGGTTTCCCGAAAGTCGCGTCTTGATCGTGCTGCTCTGCAATTTTTTGCTGTCTCCTCAAGAACGAATCAATCGCGATCTGGCTGCCGCTCTGTTCGGCGAGTCCTATGAACGGCCTGAGCCGTTTCCCCGATCGGCTGCCGCGGCATTACCCGCAACCAATCCGGAAGCATATGTCGGAACCTATGAAGCGTTCGTTCCATTCGTCATTAAGCAAGAACGTAGCCGGCTGTTTATTTCTATTTTCGGATTTAAGCTGGAACTGTTTCTTGTAACGACAACCGAGGATCGTGACGAATTCCGAAGCAAAGCGGCATATGTACGCGTCGTTTTTAAGCGCAATGCGGGAGGCAAAGTGACGGAAGCGTTGCTGAGCTGGCTTGGGGAGGAGGAGTCCGCGGCTTCTAAAAAATAATGGGCTCAAGCAGAATGAATCAGGGCGGCCGATCGTTGACGATTAGCGCAGTCGTCAAAAATGCGGCTCACCCCGTTCTCACTCGGCATCCGATTCGCCTCTCATCGGGAAGGCATCCTATACGTGCATTAATTGTCTTCTGTTCGGCGCTTGCGGCGGCTGTTCCAACCATCCGCGCTCGATCATGATGCTGACCCCGTCATCGCCGTAAGAAAGCACTTCGGTTAAATATTTTGAAAGCTGCGCGGACAAATCTCTTCTTGTAGAAACGGCGATGCTGTGCCCCAAGGTCGTAATTCCCGCGGAATACAAGGAATTGACCGTAAACATGATGAGCTTGTCGGAAAACGGGGACGTCGTGGACGTAGTGACTTCCATGGCGACCGGGACGGTGCCGAGCAATTCTTCATTTAACAGTAAGTTGTTGAACGTCTTGATTTGCTTTTCCGCCAATTGCTTGCCGTTCATAAGATGTTTTTTTATTTCTTCATCTTTCGTGACCTGAAGTAAACCTGTCAGGAGCAGTACACCGAAGTAGTTTCTTTCGATATTGAAGAAAATTTCCGTCAGCTCAATGGCGTTTAAAGGCCGCAGCTCCCCGAGCCAGCCGTTCAAGTAAGACTCCTTTTCTACGAACGTTACCGACTCCGGGTACGGGATTTTCGGAGGACGGTCATAAATGCCCTTTGACAGCATCAAGTTTACCGATTTTCGGTATAACTGTGCCGATTGATGAAGCGTTTGAGCGAAAAAGTCCATCACATCTTCACGTGCGATGTTGGAATACATGGTTCCATAGGAGATTAAGCCGATTCTGCTCATACCGTATACATAACTCAATGCATATAAGTCGGTATACAGCGGAGGCGCCGACAAATTCAAATCCTCATCCGAAAATGCTTTAGGTACAGGAAAGCTTTCTTGTTGAAACAGTTCCTTAATCGCTTTGATATGAGATTCGCCGATCGACAATGCTTCCTTCAAGATAGGCTTAATTTCAGCGTCTTGAACATGATGGGAAAAATGCTTCAAAAAACAAACAGAGGCACAATCGTTGATATAGGTTGCCCATAGAGCGGATATTTCCGTTGATGTCAAATTGATATTTTTCAATGCCATTCCTCCAAAAAATACGATTCCTTGATATGTTTTCCGAAAAAATTAGAAATATGCTGCACAAAACTTTGTATTTGCAAAAGTGATCCGCCATGAAAAACGGCTCCTTTCGAATGCGAAAGAAGCCGTTTTTTGCTGCTGCAGCCGTACTTTTGGTTATGAATGCGCTATTATACCAAACGGAAGAACAAGTTACAACAATAACTTAAACAGGAAATTCTAATCAAATTTTCATAATTCCAAAACAATGTTGAGAGGACTGGGAATACGGCCGTTTTGGTAATATAACCTATTTTTGAACGATGCTATAATGAGGACAAGCAAGGACAACAAGAATGAAACCTCAGGAGGTCCTAATTAATGTTAAAGCAAAAATTAGCGAAGCAAGCGGTCACGGTTAGTTTGAGTTTGTCTCTTCTGTTCACGGGGGTCATGGTCGTTCATCCCGGAGCAGCCGAAGCGAAAACGCAGGTGGAAAAAATTATTGATACCGGCGATGACTTTATGGGTGTTCGTTATAAGTTTGGAGCTCCGGCAGGATCGGACAAAGTATTTGATTGCTCCTCGTTTACGCAATATATTTTCAAAGAACACGGCGTTAAGCTTCCCCGCGAATCCAAAGATCAAGCCAAGAAGGGGAAACACGTTTCTCGCGGCGACCTGAAAAAAGGCGATCTCGTATTCTTCTCGACCCGCAAATCGGGTAAAGGCAAAATCGGACATGTAGGCGTTTACATTGGGAACGGCAAAATATTGCATACGTTCGGAAAACCGGGTGTAACGATTTCCAGCATTAAACACGGCTGGTGGGACGATCATTACGTTACGGCAAGACGCGTATTGTAATCCGGGCGCTAATACCAAACACCACAATTATCCATATAAGCGGTCAATTGCACTACATTTATCCATGAGAATATAGAAAAGATAGCGAAACGCGACAATGTATCGCTTGGAAACGATAGCGCTATCACTTCAGCTTTGAAGCCGGATTCGTCTATATTGATCTTATGATCGATAAGCGAATTTGGCTTTTTTCGTCTTGCCTTCCCGTTTCTTCCAATTATCTCCAAAGAACCGGCTCAACATATCGCATCTTTACATATTCTTTAATATATATACTACAATTCTCCATGTATTAATTGATTATTGCCATATATGATTAAGAGGACGAAGCATTAACCGCAAAAAAATTATAGCGAGGGGCAGAAAAGAAATATGAAAATGAACACGGGCTTGATTTCAATGGCGATCGTAGCTGTAAGCGTTTTATCAGCATGCGGCAATCAATCCGCACCCGGCGGCGCACAAGGCTTGCCAAACAGCGAAAAACCGCATGACCCAGTCGTTTTAAAGCTGTATCCGGGCCAAATGATCACGCCGGAAGATATGGCTATGATGATCAACGAGCCGCTTCAGAAGAAGTATCCTTATATTACCGTCGAAGTCATAGACCGAAGCAAAAACCCGTTGGACAATTATATTGCGATGGGCGAGCAGCTCGATTTGATCACTCAATGGAACGGCAGCTTGTCGCAAAATATGGACCTCGGTTTATTTGAAGAAATTACGCCGCTGGCGCAGAAGCAAGGCTTGGATATCGGGCGGTTTGACCCGCAAGCGATCGAGACCGTAAAAAATATTTCCAACGACGGAAAGTTGTACGGCTTGCCTTACAATGTTCAGTTCAATGCCTTGTATTACAACAAGGACATTTTCGATAAATTCGGGGTCGCGTACCCGAAAGACGGCATGACCTGGGAAGAAACGATCGAGCTGTCCAAGAAGCTGTCCCGCACCCAAGAAGGAACGGCGTTCCGCGGGCTCGATCCGGAAAACGTCGCAAGGATGAGCTTTCCGTTATCTTTGAACATCGTTGACTCTAAATCGAATAAAGCTTTGGTGAACAGCGACCCGTATAAGAAGCTGTTCGAAATGACGAACAGCGTGTACGCTGTGCCCGGAAATAAACCGGCCAAATGGAACTACAGCACTTACGATGCGTTTATGAAAGACCGGACGGTCGCCATGTTCGGCTCGGTCAATTTGTTCCCTTATCTTGCGCAGGTTCCCGATTTCACGAGCTGGGATTTGGCTCAATACCCGAGCTATAAAGAGAAGCCGAACGTTTACGGCATGTACGATCTGCATATTATGACCGTCAGCAAAACAAGCAAATATAAAGAGGAAGCGATGAAGGTGCTCGAAGTTCTGTTCTCGGACGACGTGCAAATGATCGCCACGAAAAAGACCGGACGGGTATCCGCTTTGAAAGATCCGAAGTTCCAGCAGGCTTACGGTTCGGACATGCCGCTGCTGAAAGGGAAAAACATCCAAAGCATCTTCAAGAGCAAGCCGGCGCCGGCGCCGCGTCTGTCGACCTATTACTCGAAGTCGAGCAGCATTATGACGACCAAATTCCAGGAATACGCCGATGGGAAAAAAGACGTCAATACCGCATTGAGGGAAGCTGAAGAAGAAATCAACAAGTACATTGACGGGCAAAAGAAGTAACCGGATAGCAGACGGATGTTCCGCTGCAAAACGGAAAGAGACAGGCGCATCATGCGCGAATCGTTATACGATCAACCGGATTTTCCTTAACCTAGGGAAATCCGGTTTTTTATTGCATTTGCCGCAAACGGTAGGCAGCTTGTCCATTTTGGGTATTGAGTCATTGCGGCAAATGACGCATGATGGAGATGTGGCATTCATCTCACTTCATTGGAGGTTATCGGATGAGCAGATTGGAAGTTGCGGAAGGTCAGTTTCGCATTGGCGGCAAGCCGCTCCGGTTGATGTCCGGGGCGATGCATTATTTCCGGATCGTGCCCGAGTATTGGCGCGACCGGCTGTTGAAGCTGAAAGCTTGCGGTTTTAATACGGTGGAGACATATGTCGCCTGGAATGTGCACGAGCCGGCGGAAGGACAGTTTCATTTCACAGGGATGGCCGATGTCGTCCGCTTCGTAGAAACGGCCGGCGAGCTCGGGCTGCATGTCATTGTCCGGCCAAGCCCGTATATTTGTGCGGAATGGGAATTCGGCGGACTGCCGGCGTGGCTGCTCGGCTACCCGGATATTCGGCTGCGCTGCATGGACCCGGTGTTTCTGGAGAAAGTGGACGCTTATTACGATGTGCTCATCCCGCTGCTGAAGCCGCTGCTCAGCACCAGCGGAGGCCCGATTATCGCTGTGCAGATTGAGAATGAGTACGGCAGCTATGGCAACGATCAAGCTTATCTCGACTATTTGCGCCGTGGACTGCTGGCACGCGGCGTCGATGTGCTAATGTTTACGTCGGACGGTCCGACAGATGCGATGCTGCAAGGGGGCACTTTGCCGGATGTGCTCGCAACGGTCAACTTCGGTTCCCATCCGCAGGAGGCGTTCGAGAAATTCCGCGAGTACCGCAAGACGGAACCGCTGGTGTGCATGGAGTTCTGGAACGGCTGGTTCGATCACTGGATGAAGCCGCATCACACGAGGCCCGCCGAAGAAGTGGCCGATGTGTTCGAACGTATGCTGAGCGCGGGAGCTTCCGTTAACTTCTATATGTTTCACGGCGGGACGAACTTCGGATTCTACAACGGCGCCAATTATGGAAGCGCATACGAACCGACCGTGACGAGCTACGATTACGATGCGCCGTTATCCGAATCCGGCGATGTCACGGACAAATTCGTCGCGATTCGCAAGGTGCTCCAGCAACATGGGGAAATCGGCGACGCCGTGCTGCCGGAACCGCTGCCGAAACGAAGTTACGGCACGGTTCGCCTGACGGAGCGGGCGGAGCTGTTCTCCAGCTTGGCTGAGCTGTCGTCGCCCGTCGAGCGCGTATGCCCCGAACCGATGGAAAAGCTCGGGCAAAGCTACGGCTTCATCGTATACTCGACGACGGTGTCCGGGCCGCGCCTGGGCGAATCGCTGCATTTGCAGGAAGTGCACGACCGCGCCGTTGTATTTCTTGACGGCGCTTACGCCGGAACGGTCGAGCGTTGGGATCCGAAGCCGCTGAAGCTGGATATTCCGGCGGAAGGAGTGCGGCTCGACATTGTCGTGGAAAATATGGGCCGCATTAATTACGGGCCGCGGCTCAAAGACTTTAAGGGCATTACTGAAGGCGTCCGGCTGAACAATCAGTTTTTGTTCCATTGGACGATTCACCCGCTGCCGCTGGATAAGCTGGACGGTCTAAGCTACCGCCTGTATGAGGCGGACCATGTTCCAGCGGGACCGGCTTTCTACAGAGGCTCGCTGGAAGTGGAACAACCGGCCGATACGTTCGTCCGGCTGACCGGCTGGACGAAAGGGGTCGTCTGGGTGAACGGCTTCAATCTCGGGCGGTATTGGGAGCGGGGACCGCAAAAGACACTGTACTTGCCGGCACCGCTGCTGCGCCGGGGGAGCAACGAGATCGTCGTGTTCGAGCTGCACGGCGCGGACAAGCCGGAGATTGCGCTGGAAGACCGGCCCGATCTCGGATAAATTGCAGTGGAGGACAAGGGATCATTCCGCAACCGGTTGAATATATTTTTTATGAGAACAACGCTTGAACGATGCGAAAGGAGAAATGTCCGTTGAAGCAGCTTACGGCAATTTTGATCGGGGCGGGAGCGAGAGGCAATGCGTATGCGCCCTATGCGCTTGATTATCCGCATGAATTGAACATCGTCGCCGTTGCGGAACCGAATCCGGAACGGCTCGCGAAATTCGCCGAACGGCACCATATTCCGGCGGAGCGGCAGTATACGTCATGGGAAACGCTTCTCCAAGAGCCGCAGATGGCTGACATTGCGATCGTTACTACGCAGGACCGCGTGCATTATGAGCCGACGCTTCAAGCGCTGCAGCGCAAGTACCACGTCCTGCTGGAAAAACCGATGTCCCCGGAGCCGCGGGAATGCATCGAGATGGAACGCGCCGCCAAGGAGAACGGGAGGCTGCTCACGATATGCCACGTGCTGCGGTATACGCCGTTCTGGTCCGCGATCAAGCGTTTGATCACGGAAGGGCGAATCGGGGAGATCGTCTCGATTCAGCTGAACGAAAACGTCGGCTATTGGCACATCGCGCACAGCTTCGTCCGCGGCAATTGGAACAACTCCGACACGTCGAGCCCGATGATTCTCGCCAAATCGTGCCACGATATGGACGTGTTGTCCTGGCTGATGGATCAGCCTTGCGTACGCGTCAGCTCCTTCGGTTCGCTGATGCATTTTCATTCCGGCAACGCGCCGGAAGGTTCGTCGGACCGCTGTCTGACCTGTGCGGTGGAATCATCGTGCCCGTACTCCGCGCCGCGTTTCTACCTGGGCGAAGGGAAACATTGGGCGCGGCATTTTACCGAGGAGCTCACGCGGGAAAATATCGTGAAAGGCTTGCAGGAAACGGATTACGGCCGGTGCGTCTACAAGAGCGACAACAACGTGGTCGACCATCAGGTGGTCAATATGGAATTTGCGAGCGGCGCTACGGCGATGTTCAGCATGTGCGGATTTACCCGGCATCAGGAACGGCGCATTCAAATCATGGGTACCCGGGGAGAAATTCGCGGCGAGGCAGGAGCCATAAGGCTGATGGATTTCCTGACGCATGAAAATATCGAGATCCAAATTCCCAAGCCGACTTCAGGCCATGGAGGCGGCGACAGCGGCATCGTCCGCAGCTTCCTGCGGGAAGTGCGAAACTACAACGGGGAGGAGAGTTTAACTTCCGCGAGTGCATCGGTACGCAGCCACCTGATGGCGTTTGCAGCCGAGCAATCCCGGTTGAACGAAGGCCGATCGATTGCATTGGACGACTACTACAGGAAGTTGGCTGCGGCAACCTAGGACGCTACAGATGAAGTGCGTTTGTATCAACCGAAGCACCGACCATGGGGCTTGCTCCAGAAGGGGAGTACCGATTGAGCCGGTGCCATATTTAGTGCAAGAAGCCTCCCAATCCACTTTAATCGTGGGGCGGGAGGCTTCTTTGGCAGCTTCTCATTTAATTGCTCTGCCTAAGGTCCGTATCGGAAGTTCCGAGATCATCGGAATCGTACAGGCTGACGCTCGCGCCAAGCGACCGGAACGATCCGACGACATCTTCATACCCCCGCTCAATATGCTGCACTCCGGCGATCGTCGTCGTCCCTTCCGCCCTGAGCCCGGCAAGAATCAGGCAAATGCCCGCCCTGATATCCGAGGCATGGACGAGCGCGCCGTACAGCGGGCCGCCTCCTTTGATGCTGGCAACGCCGGAGCGCACCTTGATATCCGCGCCCATCCGCATAAGCTGGTAGGCGTGATTGAATCGGGCCGGGAAAATGCGCTCGCCGATAATGCTTTTGCCTTGCGCTTGGGTCAGCAGCGCGGTTAAGGGCTGCTGCAAATCGGTGGCAAAACCCGGATACATCGCCGTTCTTACCCTTGTCGCACGCAGCAAACCGGTGGAATGCGCGGTGATGGAATGCTCGTTCGATTCCACGTGCATGCCGATCTCACGCAGCTTGGCGATACAGGAGGAGAGATGCTCGGGGATGACATCCTCGACGGTAACCGAGCCGCCGGCAACGCCCGCCGCCATCAGGAACGCGCCGGCAATCAGGCGATCCGGTATGACGGTATACGTGCAGCCGTGAAGTGCCGAGACGCCCTCGATGCGGATCGTGTCGGTGCCCGCACCGGCAATTTTTGCACCCATTTGATTTAATAGATTGGCTGTGTCCGTCACTTCGGGATCGCGCGCCGCGTTCAGCAATACCGTCGTTCCTTTCGCCCGGACCGCAGCCAGCATGACATTGATGGTCGCGCCGCTTGTGATCGTATCGAAATAGACGGTGGCGCCTTTCAACTCCGCCGCTTCCACCGTGTAATAACGATCGAAGAACGCAAACGTCGCACCCATCATCTGCAACGCTTTAATATGCTGGTCCATCGGCCGGTGGACGAAATCGTCTCCTCCCGGGTAACCGACGGATACTTTGCCGAATTTGGCCAGCAGGGAGCCGATGAAATAATAAGCGGTCCGGAACGAGGACGATTTTGCAGGCTCCAGCGCTGCGCCGTGAATCGATCTCGGATCGACATGAACCGCGCCTTCGGCATCGCGTTCGGTCTTCAGTCCGATTTCACGGCCGATCTCGTAAATGGTTCTTAAATCGGCAATATCCGGTATGCCGAGCAGCGTCACCGGCTCATCCGCCAAGCATGCCGCCGCAAGCAGCGCGAGCGAGCTGTTTTTGGAGCCCGGTATTTTCACGCTGCCGTAAAGGGGGGAGGATCGTTCCACCTTAATCGCTCTCATGGTTAGCTCCTTCGTTCGAATGTTCTTCATCCGCAAAAATCACTTTGACATTTCGGCTTTCGAATTCACGTATCGCTTTTTCCGGCGCTCCCTGATCGGTAATCATGAGCCCGATCTGGTGAAGCGGGATGGACGTCGCGAACATCTTCACGCCGATTTTCTCGTGCGGCGCAAGGCAAATGGTGCGCCGCGAAGCTTCGGCGACCGCGCGGGTAAAGGCCGCCCCTTCCGGCGTAGCCGTGCTGACGCCGCATACGGAAATCCCGCCGCCGGTAACAAAGCCGATATCGAAATTGAACCTCCCGATCATTTCAAAGGCGATCGTATCGATGAGGTTGTCGGAAGAAGGCCGGAGCTTGCCGCCGACGAGATAAGCTTCCACATGCGGCCGGTTTCGAATCGATTCGGCGATGGCGAGGGAGTTCGTAACGACCGTAAACGGGATATCGTCCGGGAGATATTTCAGCATCCCGTAATGAATTCCGGCACCGCCGATAAAGACGGTATCATTCTCTTGAATATAGGAAGCAGCCAATTTGGAAATGCCGTTTTGATGGGGAGCTCCGTTCCCGTACCTTGTCGACGGCGGCTGCGCCAGCTTGCGCACCTTGGGCAGCGGAGTCAAAGGAATCGCGCCTCCGTACGTTTTTTGCAGCAATCCCTGGTCCTCCATGATGGTCAGGTCCCGGCGAATGGAATCAATCGAAAGCTGAAACAGGGCAGCCAAATCTTTGGCGACGACCCTTCGGTCTTTGTCCAGCAGCTCCAAGATATGCTGCCGGCGTTCCTCAGCGAGCATAACAAACCTCCGCACTTGGAATAATCATCCGTAATCTGCTACTATCCTATTCCGTATTGTTCATGATTGTCAATGATTTTATTCCGATTGTTTCATGGTTTTTAATCTTTGACTCCATCAAGATCGGCAAAAGCAGATGTTTTTCGGCGCCGGAACGTTCATTCTTTGAATTGTTTTCGCCATTGTGCAGGAAAACTTCCTTCTAATAGTGAATGTATGTAATGGTTCCATATTTTGCGTGTGCGAAAAATGAAAAAAAGATCAAGGAGGATTTGCGTTGAGTACGGTACATACTGATGTCAAGTACGGAAAGCATGAACGAAACGTGCTGGACGTTTACTTGGCGGACTCCGCTTCCGGAGAAAAGACGCCGGCGGTCATATTTCTTCACGGCGGCGGCTATATGAACGGGGATAAGAGCGCTGTGCGGTCCAGAGAGCTTTTTTCGATATGTATGGAGGCGGGCATTACCGTCATCTCCGGCAATTACCGGTTCATTTCGAGCGATCCGTTCCCGGCTCCGATGCAGGACGGCACGAGAATCATTCAGTTCGTACGATACATGGCGGAAGAATGGAATATTGACCCTGATAAAATCGCGGTCTCCGGCTCTTCAGCAGGTGCGCACATCGTCTTGTGGAACGGGATGAAGGGCGATTTGTCCCATCCGGAATCCAATGATCCGATCGAACGCTGCTCTTCGGCCGTGTCCGCCATCATTACGTTCGACGGGCAAGTGACGAAGGATCAGCATTTTTATAAGGAGCATTATTTGGGGGACAAGCTGCAGCCGAACATATGCCTGTACTACGGCATCGATCACCCCGACCGGCTGGAGGATCCCGACATTCGCAAGCTGTCCTACGAAGCGTCCGCAATCAATTTTGTGACGCCGGAGGCGCCGCCGGTGTTTACTTGGTTTAACATCGACTTCGGTCCGGTGCCGATTCCGGAGGATACGCCGATCTCGCAAGTCATTCATCATCCGCTTCACGGCTACACGTTGAAAAAAGTGATGGACAGCTACGGCCGGCCGTGTTTGTTCCGCCACGCGGGAGATCCGCTCAAGGATGGCGAGCTGCTGCAGTTTTTGAACGATTCATTCCGTCAGCAGGTTGGCGAAAGCGGAGGCAAGTAACGCTCTGCACCAACAAGAAGCCCCTTTACAGCTGCTATAGCGGCTATAAAGGGGCTTGATGTATTCATACAGCTAGTGTATGTCTTTCTTCTTGAACCGTCCGCCTTTGACGTCATGGATATTGCCGATGGCCAGAAACGCTCTGGGATCCAGCTCATCCACGATCGACTTCAGCTTCGCTTCCTCCAGGCGCGTAATCACGCTGAAAATGACTTTTTTATTGTCCCCGGTAAAGGCGCCTTCCCCGTTCAAATACGTTACGCCGCGGCCTAGCCGGTACGTGATCGCATCGCCGATTTTCTCATGCTCGTCGCTAATAATCCATACCGATTTGGACTGGTCCAATCCTTCGATCGTAATATCGATCATTTTGAAAGCAATGTAGTAAGCGATCAATGAGTACATGGCATGGTCCCAGCCGAACACGAAACCGGCGCTGCTAAGAATGAAAAAGTTGAAAAACATGACGATTTCGCCGACGGAAAACGGCGTCTTCTTGCTGAATACGATAGCGACGATTTCCGTGCCGTCGAGCGAGCCGCCCGCGCGGATGACAAGACCTACGCCGATCCCGAGAATGATGCCGCCGAATACGGCCGCGAGCAGCGGATCGATCGTGAGGGGTGCCACCTTATGCATCAGCGATGTCCCGATCGACATAATGACGACGGAGAACAGCGTCGATATCGCGAACGTTTTCCCGATTTGCTTGTAGCCGATCAGCAAAAACGGCAAGTTCAGCACGATGAGAAAAACGCCGAGCGGAAGATGGAGTAGATGCGATAAAATAATGGATATCCCTGTTATTCCGCCGTCAATAATGCGGTTTGGTACAAGAAATATTTCCAGACCGATCGAAAATAGAACCGATCCGGCGAGCATGATGAATGCGCGTTGTAAAAATTTGCTCCGGGTCACCTTCTGGTGCTGAGCCAATTGTTCGTTTTGCAAAGTGGCGTTGCTATTCATGGAAGTCCCTCTTTTCCAACTCAATCTTGATTTGTGGTTTCTGGACATGCTTCCTAAGAAACCACGTAGACCGAGGTGAATTTAAGAGGAGCGAGCATTCGCCTTTTCAATATTTCGCGCGCCCTGGAATGCAAGAAAAATATAAAAACGACATATAACGAAAGATAATATTTTTTATTATCGTATTCGTGCTGCAAGAGCGAAGGCTTTTGGACGTATACCGAAACTTTGGCCGGTACGGGCTCCGCATGCATGAAAGCCGGGGTATCGGCGGCTTGACCTAGTACGCTTTCCTCGAACGGGAAATGCTGCGATATGGGGGGAGTGAGCGGGAACAGGAAGAAGATGATCGTGATCCATACGAGAACGACCCAATGACGACGATGACGTGAAGCGTTATGCAAAGAGGAACCCTCCATTCGCGTGAAACCAAATGAATGTTTGCATTGTAGCACTTCACGAATGTCCAGTCAAACCTTCTGTGGGCGATTGCCGGCAAAAAGCTTCAATTGGCAATAGAGTGATTTTATGAGAGGGAGCATGAGGGGAAATAGCGTATCATTTTAATGGAAAGAGGGGATTTGCATGGCCGCGTTTCAGACCATAAAACCGACCGCAAGGCAGCTTGCTTATCAATCGTGGGAGTTCGGACTGTTTTTGCATTTCGGGCTACGCACGTTTTATGAAGGGTACCGCGACTTCGATCCAAGGCCGATGTCGCCTGAGGCTTTCCATCCCGAGAAGCTCGACTGCGAGCAGTGGATCGGCGCGGCCAAAGCGGCGGGCATGCAGTATGCGGTGCTGACTGCAAAGCATCACGACGGGTTTTCCAACTGGCCGTCGGCTTATTCGGATTTTACCGTGGCGCAATCTCCATGGGAAGAAGGCAAAGGCGACGTTATCCGGGAATTCGTGGACGCTTGCCGGAAGTACGATGTGAAGCCTGGTCTCTACTATTCGCCGTATGACGGTTCGGCCGGCTTCTATAATCAGGATGCGCAAGCTTATGACGATTACTTCGTGAATCAAATTACAGAGCTTTTGACCGGATACGGGACCATCGACGTTCTCTGGTTCGACGGGTGCGGTTCGGAAGGCCATGAATACGATTGGAAGCGGATTATCGGCGAAATTCGCAGGCTGCAGTCCGAAATTCTCATATTCAACATGGGCGATCCGGATTTCCGCTGGGTCGGTAACGAAGACGGCATCGCGCCCGTACCTTGCTGGAACGTAACCGATGCGACCGAGATATCCATCCTGACCGACGAGCGGGAGAGGCTGGAAGGCGGGCTGTGGCTGCCGGCGGAATGCGATGTGCAGATGCGCGCTAACTGGTTTTACAGCGACAGCGACGAGCATACGGTGAAAAGCGTGGAGGAACTGATGGGCATCTACTACAGTTCGGTTGGCCGAGGAGCAAACTTGCTGCTGAATATCGGCCCGGACCGGGAAGGCGTTCTTCCGGAAAAGGATACGCAGCGGCTGCTCGAATTCGGGAATGAAATTCGCCGCCGCTTTGGCAAACCGTTTGCCGCACTCGATCCGAGCGAATCTGAAAACGGTAGGTGGACGTATACGACGGCGGAACCGCAGCTGCTGGACCATGTCGTCATTCAGGAGGATTTGACGAACGGCGAGTGCGTGCGCCGCTTCAAGCTCACCGTCATCACCGCCAAATCCCGCCGTCCGTTTACCGTTTATGAAGGTACGAACATAGGCCATAAGGCGATTGTACGTCTGCCCGCCATGAAAGTCCGCGGGGTCATGCTCGAGGTAACGGAGAGCGTCGGCGTCCCGGCGATCCGCAGTCTTTCGTTCCATTACGTTGGGCGTTAGTAATTAAAAGAGGAAAAGGAAGATATGCTTTTTCAAATTGAAGGCATGTCATCGAAAAATCGGTTCTTTTAGAATATAGCTATCCCCGGTGATAGCGCTTACTTTTGCGATTGCATCCGATGGGGAAATTTCGGATTCGTTCGAATCTACTACCGAAAGGATGTGTAACCGATGAATCGGAGCAAAAAGGCTGTTGCCGGGCTGTTAGTGTGGTGTCTGGTGCTGTATTTGCTCGCGCCGCTCGACTTTGAGCGCGCGGCGCATGCCGCAGGCGATGTGATCGTCATCGATAACGGCGACCCCGGGTATGCCGAGTTTAACGTGGCGCCTACCGGAAGCTGGGCCGTAAGCTCGCTGAACGGCGCATCGCCGAGCGGAGGGTCGCGGATTGCGACAGGGCAAGGAAACTATGCGACATGGACGCCGCAATTGACGGCGGGAAGCTACAGGGTGTTGGTGTATAAAATCGTGCGGCCCACGGCGTCGACCGGCGATCCGGCCGTGAAAATCGATGTCGTGCACAGCGGCACGACCGATACGCAAACCCATAATTACGCGCAAGGGACATCGGGCTGGATCGATTTGGGCGTATTCGCTTTTGCGGGCACGGGCGGGGAGTTTGTAAAAGCGACCCGGGTTACCGCTAACGGCAACGGCATCTACACGCATGCGGACGCCGTGAAGTTCGAGCGGATTGCCGTTAGCGCCAATGCGGATTTGGCGGAGCTGAGTCTAAATACAGGGCCGCTCACGCCTTCGTTCTCACCGACGGTGACGTCCTACACGTATACCGTATCGCAGGAGACGGCCTCGGTTCAGCTGACGGCCAGAGCGGCCGACGCCGCTGCGTCCGTGAAGGTGAACGGTACGGCGGCGGTTGGCGGGGTACCTGTAACCGTTCCCGTACAAGTCGGGCAAACGGCGATCGGCGTCACGGTGACGTCGTCGGACGGATCGGCGACGAGATCATACGCGATCAGCGTCACAAGGCCGGCTCCGGTATCCGGCAACGCGTCGCTGAGCGGGCTTGCCTTGAGCGCCGGGGAGCTGACGCCGACGTTTGCGCCGGATACGCTCGCTTACTCGGCTTCGGTGCCGCTGGAGAAAGACAGCGTGATCGTCACGCCGACCGCCGGCGATCCGGGCGCACACATTACCGTGAACGGCACGGCTGTAATGAGCGGCACCGATTCCGCGCCGTTACCGCTGCAGGTCGGCTACAATGCCGTGAACGTCAAGGTGACGGCGCAGGACGGCAGCACAAGCCGGGATTACGCCGTTACCGTTACTCGGCAAACGTACAATACGTATATCCTTGATCATGGGGACCCGGGCTATGCAGAGAGCGGCACATGGAGCTCTTCCACTACGGTCAAAGGCTACGCGAACAGCGCCAGCCGCTATACGACCGTTGTGAACTCATCGATTACATGGCGACCGAACGTAACGGCGGGCCAAGTAAAAGTTTCCTATTATAAAGTGAATTGGCCGGACAAAGCCGACCCGAGAGTAAAGGTCGACATCGTTCATAACGGAAAGACGGACACGGTGTACGTCGATTTGACTCCCGCAACCTCGGGCTGGGTCGAGCTTGGGGAGTACGACTTCGCCGGCGAAGGAAGCGAATACGTGAAGCTGACGCGCATCAGCGCAAGCGGCAGCGTGATTTATACGCGGGCGGACGCGGTCAAGTTCGAGGGGGCCGTCAGCCGCAAGCCGCAGACGGACGTTCCGCTTCGCAGCCGTACGCTTGACGGGCTCGCTTACGCGGAGAAAGCGACGCTGCAAAATGCCGACTACAAAGTCGTCTTTCACGAAGCGGCGTGGAATCAAGGCGGCACCGTCGTCCGCGACGTATACGTACGGACGGACAGCGGCTTGACGCTGCTCAACACGCCGCAGGAGCGGCTGCACGAGCAGTGGGTCGTATTGACGGGAACGGGCGGCTCCCGCAGCAATTATTACGAGACGATGACACCGGACTGGGTGACGTTTAACGAATTCTCGCAACTTGATGCGAATACCGTGCAGCTGCGGGATACGCGCAATCCGGACAAATACACGCTCAAGGTGACATGGAGCTTGGCCAAGGCAAAGCCTGAAGTGACCTACGAGTTGACGCCGGGGCGCGACGGCGATTATATCGTCGGGTACCAGTCGTTTACGTCGGAAGACGAATCGGCCGTTCAAGAGGTGCTGAGCGGCGCGCGCAACCACGCCAAAATGACCGGCAACGTCGAATCGACCGGGCTGTACGAGTTGACCTCGCCGATGGCGCTGGTGGAGAAGCCGATCGAAGGCGCTTCGTACACGTACGGCATCTATATACCGGCGGCGCAGCTTCCGCTCGAATTCGAGCCGGTCGGGGCGACGAATCAGCGGCTCGGCATGAGCCTCATCAACAACGAAGGCAAAGTACAGCCGATACTGTACGCGCCGCAGCTCGGCACCAAGTCGAAGCTGAAGGCCGGCATACCTTACTCGTTCACGCTCGGGCTGACGGCTTCCAAGACGTCGACCTATGAAGCTTACCGCACGCTGCTTCGTGACGAATACGGCTACACCGCTTACCGCCAAAACGTGCAGGGGCGATCGCTCACCGACGCGGTCTTCAACATGATCGATCTGCTCAAAATCGATCCGCCTGAAGACGACTCCGTGAGGTACGTACCGAACCTGAGCGGATGGTGGAGCCGTGCCAAAGGCTTTATCGACATCGAAAATAACAATTCGATCCGAACGACCGCCAGCTCGATTATGCTGGGCGCGTATTATTTGACGACGGACAGTGAATTGTATGACAAAAGAGCCCTGCCGATGCTGGAGCACGGCGTTTCCCGCAATGAGCGCGGATGGTCGCCTACGAAAGATCCGGTGTACGGCAACGAATCGTTATGGAAAATGAACGCGGTACCGTTCGACGTGACGACGATATCCACGTTTTACGACATGCTGCGCGGCCAAAACGGAGGGCTGTATAAGCTCGGCCAGCAAGAGTACACGTTCCGCGATCCGGATCAATATGCGCGCGGGCCGGTGATTCAGCCGCTCATGATGTACCGGATGACGGGGGAAACGCGTTATTTGGACGCGGCCAAGACGGCGGCGGACAGCTACATCGCCAAAGAGATCGATACGCCGTATTCCGGTTCCTTCAATATGAACAGCTTTTTTTACCAATACGGCAAGCTTTGGATGGAAATTTTGGAGCTGTACGAGGAAACGAAAGAACCGAAATATTTGAACGCGGCCTACAAGGAAGCGAAGCGCTATGCGACGATTTTCGTGACAAGGCCTGTTCCCGGAGGCACAGTGTCCGTACCGCAGCCGAATCCGTTCCGGTACAACCTTGCGAACAATTGGGATGCGGAGTCGAAGCTGCAGTACGAGCGGACGAAGCTGCCGGAGGAGCTGGAGGGCGGACGGACAGCGCAGAGCTGGGTCGTATCGCCGACGGGGCTGACGTTCGAAGCGGGGCAGACGTCGTCTGCGTACCGGATGAACGCCCAGGAAGCGCCTTTCCTGATGCGGCTGTCGGCTTACACCGGCGACAAGCTGCTCGGCGATATCGCCCATAACGCGGTGATCGGCCGGTTCACGAACTACCCGGGCTATTATTACCGGGGCTTCAGCACGACGATTATGGAGCCGGACTTCCCGCTGCGCGGACCGACGGAAGCGAGCTCGATTTACTATCATCACGCCCCCGGGCAGCTCGGCCAGGCGATGGACTATTTGATCACGGAGCAGATGACCCGCTCCGGCTTCAACATCGATTTTCCGTCGGTATTCGAAACGGATTTCTTGTGGTTCAAATATCACGTATACGGCAGCAAGCCGGGTACATTTTACGGAAACGACAACGTCTGGTTGTGGATGCCCAAAGGCGTCATGACGACGGACAACAGCCAGATCAACTGGGTGACCGCGGAAAGCGGCAATAAGTTTTACATCAGTCTGACGAACGAATCGCAGCAAAGCGAGAACGTGACGCTCAGCCTGAACGCCGGCCTCATCGGACTGGATCCGGCAAGGACGTATCCGGTGACGATCATCAAGGACAGCGGCCAACCGGAGACGACGACGATGACGGGAGGGCATATCGCCACGACCGTATCGGCACGCGGCATTACGGCTATTATCGTGGACGGCGTCAACATCAGTGTCCCGCTTCACCAGGTGTCCGTTCAGGAGGATACATCGGACGCCGGCTATTTCTTCGATACGTACAGTGCGGTGGGAGCCGTCAAAGGGATGCTGATCGTGAAGCCGGATCAAAGCTCGTATAACGCTTACGTGCAGGCTAGCACCATCGATCCGTCGACGCTCCACTATTCGACGGACGGCGGAGCAACGTATACGGCCGTTCCGGATGCAATCTATCCGATGGAATGGTCGATCCGCGTGCCGGATACGAGCAAGACCTTTACGTATTACGTCGAGGTTAACGGGAAGCAGACGAATAAGCGGACGCTTTACTTGCCGGGCCGGGTCGGGCAAGTGCCGCAGCAGCCTCCGGTCCAGAACGTCCCGGTCTCGATTATCATCGATAACCAGGACGCGGAAGTAACCGGCGCATGGGCGAAGAACACGACCGGTGACGATTACTACTTTGACAATTACGCCGAGGCGAAGACAGCCGGGGGAGCCGGCAACCGCATCGTGTGGAGACCTGCCGTTCCGGAGAACGGAACGTACCAAGTGTATTACAAGCTGCCGAAAGGCCAGACCTCGTGGTCTTCCGCCGCCCAATATACAGTTCATTACGCCGGCGGCGAGCAAACGTACCCGGTGGATCAACGATCGTCGGGCGGCGAGTGGACGCTGCTCGGAACGCATCCGTTCCAGGCCGGAACGGGAGGCAACGTCGAATTGACTGCGGCCGCCGCAGGCCAGCTCGTCGCCGCCGACGCGGTCATGCTGGTGAATACGAACGTCGTGCCCCAGTGGGATCACGCTCTGATCGCTTCCAACGAGCCGGTGCTGGAGCGGAATATGAGCGCGCAGCTAACGGTAACGGGCTACTATAACACAGGGGTTCGAGGGGACATAAGCGGTACGGAAATCCGTTATTACAGCAACCGTCCGGACCTCGTAGCGATTGACGGTACCGGCAAAATTACGCTTCATACGTACGAGCCGGGGACGAACGAAATCGAGGTTTGGGCCGAGGCGGTCGTGGGCGGCGTAACGTTGACCACGCCGAGGCGCACGATCGAGGTGAAGGAGTTTGTGCAGACGCTCGACTTTATGAGCCCGGGCTATAGCGAAACGGGCGTTTGGAAGCAGAGCAGTCTGTCCGGCTTTTTCAAGCACGGCTCGCGGTACAGCGAAGAACAAGGAGCGGCCGCGACCTGGACGCCGGTACTCCATCCGGGACATTATCAAGTATCCGTCTACCGCATCGTGCGGGCGAGTGGTCCCGACCCGAACGTGCAGCTGGAAATTCGCCATAACGGCGTCACGGACGTGACCTATCGGGACTGGAGCCAAGGCGTGACCGGATGGGTGCCGCTTGGCGTGTTCGAATTCAGCGGCGACGGCACCGAGTACGTACGGCTGACGCGGGTCACCGAAACGACGGACGGCGTGATCTATACCCAGGCGGATGCCGTGAGGTTCGAAGGCTATTCGCAGTCGGCTGTGAATTCGGTTACGTTAAGCGGACCGCCCGAATTGCAGGCCGGCGGCCCGGCCGAGACGGTTCGCGTCGAAGCGGCTTATACCGACGGACGTACGGCCGACATTACGGGAACGGCGACCCTCAGCAGCAGCTCGCCGGAAGTCGCATCGATTACGGCGGCGGGACACATCACGCCTCTTTCCGCCGGATCGACGATGTTGAAGGCGGCCTACGGCGGCAAGGAATCATCGTATTCCTTGTCAGTCCTTCCGGCGCCGCCAGCCGAACCTGCGCTCTTGTCGCTCGAGCTTGTGGTGCCGAAGCGGATGAATACGCGCGCCGTCACCCGCGAGGTTCTCGTCATCGCGCGTTATGCCGACGGCACCTCGGGCGGAGTGACCGCACACTCCGCGCTCGCCAGCAGCAACCCGGCCGTCGCGTCCGTATCGCCCGGCGGCGAACTGCGCGCGGAAGCTCGGGGGACGGCGCGGATCAGCGCTTCGTTCGGCGGGAAGACGGCCGAGCAAGTGCTGACCGTCGTCGGGCCTCCGGAGGAGGAGGGCGTTCCCGGCAAGGAAAAGCCGAAGCCATAGCAGGGCGGACGGAGCATAACGGTTTTCCGGCGCAAAGATCTGCATGAAAAAAAACGGAGCTTCTGCAATGCTGCAGTCGCTCCGTTTTTTTTCATTGCGCATTATACACCTGTTTGAAGTCCTTAAGACAATCTGACACGGCTCTGATGAGGTCTCATGAAGCAACGTCCCGGCCGGAAATCCGATGCGCTTCCGGCAGATGCCTGCCGCCTAGGCAGAAAAGATGCTTACGAATTTACGGCTGCCCGGAAAGCCGGTTCGCGTCCCGGAGCAGGACGTCGGCCGCCTGCTCGGCAATATGCTTCCCGCGTTGCGCCTCTACTTCGCCAGCGAAGCTGTTCCATTGGCCGTTCTCCAGCTTCTTCTGCAAGCTGACCGAAATGCCTCCGTTATCAATCCAGCCATTTGCCGTGAACCGGGCGACCAGCTCCTGCAGTGAAACGCGACTCGTTTCGACCGTAAACGGAACAGCAACGCTCCGGGTATTGCCCGCCAAATCCGCAGCCGATACGTTCAGCGTATGCGGGCCCAGCGGCAAAGTATAAAGCGGGATGAGCGCTCCCGGCTGAACGGGTTTGCCGTCCAGCGTAACGACCGTTTTACCGGCGTCCGGTCCGGATACGGTATCCTCGATAGTGAGCTGGATGGTCAAATCCTTGGAGTCGGCGTAGCTTCCGTTTTCCACGGGTTGCGCAGACCTGATGACGGGCCCGGTCGCGTCGCGCCGGATGTCGATGGTCTGTTCCTCCTCCGCGTTACCTTCCGCATCTTGAGAGTAATAATGGAAAGTGAATGACCCATCCCGGGTGATGGCGACAGGGCCGGTATACGGGATCCAGCCGCTGCCCGGATCATACGTAGACTGAGTAACGGATGGAGCCGCATAGGTCGCATCCGTAACCGTCAGCTTGTAATAGGTCGAAGCGGTTACGGTGGAATTGTCGGAAGCTTGAAGCTTCACGGTTACCGTGTCCGTATACCAGCCGTTCCGCTGCGTCCCTTCCAAGGTCGCTGTCGTTACCGGCGGCACGACATCTTTCACCTTGCTGAAATCGATCCGGAAGGTCGGCACATTTTCGAACGTCCGCTTCGGTCTAAGCAGCTCCGACGTTTTACCGTCCTTGATCGATAACGTATGATCCGACGCCATCACGATATAGGTCAGCCCTCCGCGCCGTTCCACGCGGTCGATCTGGAACATTTCACTCATCCCTTGCTGCTCTTTGATCCCGGACGGGTACGTGCCGTTGCTGTTAGGAACGACCTTGTACATGCCGAAATTCAGCGACATCCATTTTCCTTTCAATGCATCTCCTTCGGGGAGCGGCGCCGGCGTGATCAACGCGTCGACGTCTGCTCCTTCCGCTTTGCGCACGGCGCCTGTAATGGTTCCGCTGTAGGCTGGAGTCTCCATCGACAGCGTGTCGCCACCATAGCGGAAGCTGCTTCCCGCAATCAGATACGGCGTCGAAGCGCCGCCGCTTCGCTTAGATGCGATGCCGATGCGGCCATTCAGCGCGTAGCCGTCCCCAGCGGTGGCAAACGGCCGATCCGCCGCCGTGCTTCCGGTAATACCGACTGCGTTCAAATTGACGAGAACGACATCTTCCCGCCCGTCCTTAAATTTGACGGAAAGTGCCAAATGCTCCGGATTGTTCTCCTGCAGCGGAAGCTTCTCTATGCTTGCGATAGCCGATTCGTCGTTCAGCGGCTCAATGACGCTGACGAACAAGCTGTCCAGCTTGGCGGCAGGAACGTTCGGAACAGCAGAGCCGTTGTAAATTTCAAATTCAAAGATAGTCGGCGTGTTCGAGGCCTCAGCCATGAGCAATCGGACATATCTTGCCGTGAAGGTTCCATCTAACTCAACGTTCGTCACCGTATTGGTCGTCCCGGACGATTTGGTGCCGGTCTTGGCATCGTTCCACGATACTCCATCGTTGGAATACTGAATTTTATAGCCGGTGATCCTGCTTTGATACTCGCGGATCGTCACCTTGTTAAAGGCTTGAGGCTGCCCCAAATCCACCGTAAGCCATTGGTTGCCGGAGGTGCCGCTTGCGGCGCTCCAACGCGTTCCTTCGTCGCCGTCGACCGCTTTGTCCGCTGAATAACTGGCACTCCATGTACTGCTAGCCGTCACCGTCTTGCCTTGCGCAAGATTGGAGCTGCTGTTACTTTGCTCCTCTGCGCCTCTTTTGACGATTAACGAAGGGCGCCAATATTCGTAAATATTGTCGGAAGTCGCGGATGTGCGCGTGGAATAAGGACTTTTGCCAAGGTACACCTGGTTCGTGCCGTCATCGACCATCAAAATGCGCGTTCCGAGCGCGCCGCCATTCGCATCGCGGTAGGTGACGTCCCAGTTGCCCGGAGATTTGGCCGTGCTCACCTCGCGAAACATCCCGTACCAGTTGCGGTTATCCGATTCTTTGACCGGATCGGTCCACGTCACGTTATCCGGAAGAAGCGGGTAGGGCTTTTCAATTTTTTGCAGCGGAAATCCGGCTTGAGCCGTTTCATCGAACTGCGTAGAGCCGTGTAAAAAGTATTCATGCGTGCTGCCGCCCGTCACTTTGAACAAATCGATCAAGTAAGGATGTGCGGGATCGATCGTATTGAGGATGTTCATGCGCTGGTACCGGTCTACTTTTCCCGGATACGGCAACTTGCTGTATACTTCGGAGGCCTCAATGCCGTTCAACCCGGGTTCGTACAAAGAAACAATCCCTTGAGTGAATAAGTGGCCTGTGTTGCCTGCGCCTTGGTCGTTGCCGCGGAATTGATTGGCGCCGTCTACGACGACCGTGTTGTCGGCAAGCGTGCTTCTCGTAAAGTTGCGGGCCGCATTCCGCGAATAGCGGATGCCTCCCAGCAGCTCCTTCCCGAAGCCGAACAACGCGGTTGACAAGACGTTCGGATGGACGTGATTCGCTTTGTCGTTAAAATGAAGGTTGAGCTGGGTTTGCTGTTCGCCCGCGCCGTCTCCGAGCATGATGTGGCCGTAGGCCGGCAATATTTGTGAATGGGTTTCCGTTCTTTTGGAGGCTCCGCCTTTCGTCGTATCGTCGAACGGCGGCAAATCGCCGTCCGGGAACGCCATCGTTTTTTGCGCTTCCTTCGCTTTGGCAAGGAAGGCGAGGTGCGATTTGATTTTTTGTTCCAGCCCTCTAAGGAAATCGGTATCCGCTTGGTAAACTTGGAAGTAGTAGTTTACTTGAACGGCGATGCCGTAGTTCGTGTTCGCGTAGCCGCTGTGATAGGAGAACGATTCCGGAAACATGCCGTCCCGCTTGAAATTGTCGCCTACCGTAATGTCCAAGTATTGATCCAGCCACTCCATATATTCCGGTTTTTTGGTCAACACGGCCACCTTCGCGATCGCATCCACCGCGCCGGAAAGATTCGTAACCGTATGAACCTTCATGGACTGGTAGTTAATGAGCCACTCGGTAATATTCAGGAACAGGTCGTTCTGAATATGCTCCCTGACGTTATACCCCTTTTCCTGCGAGAGTTGGATGAGAGCCTGGCTGTTGTAAATCCGGTCGAAAGCATAAATTTCGCCGGAATGCATCTCATGGGCGACGCCGTTATGATCGCTTACTCGCTGAATGTCGGTGTTGTAATAGTCGGCAATGTTGTCGGCGCTAATCAAGGTTGCATTATTTTTGCCCGTCATGAAAAAATCAGGTACCGCCGTCGCCCAGGCGTCGAGAGCCATCGCCACGCGGCGCGCGTATTTTTCGTCGCCGGTCACCAAGTAAGCGGTTGCAATAACGGGGAGATTGCGCATCATGAAGTTTGTTTTTTCGTAGTCGATTCTTGTCTGCACGTACCACTGTTTCCCGCCGTATTCGATATAGGCTACATCAACGGTTTTTCCGCTCATGACCTTAATTTGCTTGTATTTGTAAGGGTATTCGTCGCTTGGCAGCACGAGCCCCTTCTGCGTCATGATGTGATCGGGGTCGGCCGGATTCCACACCCAGCTGTCGTTATCGCTGCCGTCCGGGGCGCTGAACCCATCGGTTCGCGGCGACTGCTTTGGCACAAGACCGAGCCATTGTGCTTCCGAGTAAGTTGCAAGGAGCACATCCGCCTTGGCGACGGCCGTTTGTTTCTCCGACTCGCTCGGCGGGAAATAGGGGCGTTCTATCGCGGCGGGGGAAACCGGCGGTTCCTCTCCCGCTGCCGATACGGACGACGCAGGAATCAAACCGGGTCCCCCTGCATGGAACAATAATTGTAGTAATAAAGCCGCTGCCGTCACTTGGGACCATAACTTTCGATGGTTTCGCATGGGATTGTCACTCCTTTTGAAATGGGTTATTGGAATGTTGGAGACCCTTCGCTCCCGCATTCCCGTTCCTGCCTCCAAGAATCACCCCTTTCAAGAAATTCGATGAGTCGGAAATAATTTCATGCAGAACGTATCGTACCATTGCATAACGCGGATCAACATGTTCGTGCTTAACTTTTATTAAAAGAAAATTAACTTGTTCGAAGCGAAATCGGCCATGTCTTTATAAAAAAACGTTGAAATAATGAGGAGTGGGCTTTAAAATTAAAATATACAAGAACAAAGTTCTTTATTTCAGAACATCACTTTATGAATATACAAGAACTTTGTTCTGTAATTAAGAACAAACGGAAGGGGCGATGTAACCGGGATTCGAATCATTTATGGGCAACGGCATTAACATACATACACAAGGGGAGGGTATATCCATGGTTGTTGCGTTCACGGGTTACAAGAAAGCTGCAATGCTTGCGTCTCTTACCGTTCTGATTGGCGCATCCGCAGGATGCTCCGGAGGGAGCGGGACGAATGGGCCGGCGAATCCGGGGAGCAGTGCCAAGGAGGCTGCGCCGCCGTCGAATGAACCGGTGGAAATTACGATCCGTACCGGTACGGCGGACGAAGAGTTCAACCGTACCGTCAGGGAGCCTTTAAAAAAGAAATTTCCGAACGTGACCATAACCAAAGTCGGCTATGATCAAAAACTTCAGGAATTGATCGCCGCAAATAAACTTCCGGACATGATGCAACAGGCTTATACGAACATGGACGAGATTATCGACATCGATTACGCGATGAATCTGGATGAGATGGTCAAAAAATACAATGTCGATTTGAACCGGTTCAATCCGGATATTGTGAAGGTCATTCGGTCCGCTTCCGTCGGCAAAAACGAGCTGCTGCTCTATCCGTTTCTCGTACAGCCTTTCGTACTGCACTATAATAAAGGGATTTTCGATAAATTCGGAGTGGAATATCCGAAGGCGGGCAACACGTGGGACGATTTGATCGAGCTGTCCAAAAAGCTGTCCCGATCGCAGGACGGTGTCAATTACCGCGGACTGGATGCCGGCCTCAGCGTCAACCGGATGCAACTGCAGCTTTCCCTGCCTTACGTCGACGCCAAAACAGGCAAGTCGCTCGTCGGGTCCCACCCGGGCTGGACGAGATTTTTCCAGACGTACCAGGCCGTCTACAGCGTACCGGGCAACTTCCCCGAAGGCGCAAAATACGGCGACGGCAGCAAGGCGTTTCTGGAAACGAAAAATCTGGCCATGTACCCTCACATCGTTTTCCTGATGAACGCCCCGTATGAGAAGGCGGCAAAAGAGGGACTGAGCATGGGGATTACGACTTACCCGTCCTTCAAAGATAAACCGGGGGTCGGCAGCGGACTGTTCGGGGGCGGCTGGGCGATCTCGAAGCAGACGAAGCATAAGGATTTGGCGTTCCAGATGGCGATGCACTTGGCTTCGGATGAGGTACAGACGGAGCTGGCCAAAATCGGCGTCGTCACCCCGCTGAAAAATCCGGAAGTGCAAAAGAAGCTGTACGAAGGATATGAGTTTGCCAAGGGTATGGATTTGAGCGTCATCTTCAAAACGACCGTCGCTCCGCCGTACGAAAAAACGAAGTATGACGGCAAAGCGCAGCCAATCGTAAATTCGAGCGTGCAAAACGTGTTCAAGAGCGGAGCCGATATCAATACGATCATGCGCGAGATCGATGAGAAGATCAACAAAATGGTGGAAGAAGAAAAGAAAAAATAGCTACGCAGCTCGTGCAAACAGCTGCGCACGGAGGGTTGTAAATCATGATCGATCAGCTGCAGCCGGGTGCGGTAAGGCCGCTCGCCGATGACTATGTAACGGTGTATGAGTCCCCGGATCCGGCCGGTGTGTACTGCTATTCTCCCGCGATCATCGTGCTGCCCGGAGGACGGATTGTCGCTACCATCGATTTGGGCGGCAAGGGCATCGTGAACTTGGACGGACCGAAGGGATCGAGAAACGGATACATCGTACAAGGGAAAGTATTTGTATCCGATGACGGCGGGAGCTCGTGGCGTCATACGGCGGATTTCCCATTCCTGCATGCACGGCCTTTCCTCGCAGGCGGCGCCCTGTACGTGCTGGGACACTGCGTTAACATTATGATCATGCGCTCCGACGACGGAGGAGAGACCTGGTCGGAGCCCGTATTGCTGACGGAGGAAGGCGATTGGCATCAAGCCCCCTGCAACGTGCACTATACAGAAGAAAACGTTTATTTGGTTATGGAAAATATCGTCCCCAACGATTTGGCCATTTGGCCGGTAAGCTGCATGGAACCGGTGCTGATGCGCGCACGGCTGGACGCCGATCTTATGAAAGCGGAAAGCTGGACCTACGCATCCAAACTATCCGCACGGGATGCCTTTCCTTCCGAAGCGCTCGATTATTTCGGAGTGCCGTTCTTTACGGAAACGCCTCACCATCGGGCAGGCCAAGTGAACTGCGCGCCGATCGGCTGGCTCGAGACAAATGTCGTACAGTTCACCGATCCGAATCACTATTGGCATGATCCGGAAGGGAAAACGTTCTACTTGTGGGCAAGAGCGCATACCGGGGGCACCGGTTACGCGGCGATCGCCAAAGTGGTCGAGAACCCCGACGGTACGATGACCACGATGCTGGCAACGGCGCCTTCGGGCAAAAGGGCCGTGTTCGTGCCGTGCCCCGGCGGCCAAATGAAGTTTCATATTCTCTATGATGAGCCGTCGAAGCTGTACTGGCTGCTCAGCTCCCAATCGACCGACAGCATGACGCGTAAGGAGAAACTGCCTCCCGACCGGTTCGACCTGCCGAATAATGAGCGGCACCGGCTGCAGCTTCATTATTCGCGCAATTGCATCGATTGGTGCTTTGCCGGCATCGTATCGATCGGAGCTACAGCACGTGAGTCCCGGCATTATGCGAGCATGGCCATCGATGGCGACGATCTGTACGTCCTGAGCCGTTCTGGCGATCACCGCGCGCGGGACGCGCATAACGGCAATTTGATTACGTTTCATAAAATCCGCAATTTTCGTTCTTTACTTTACTAAATGATTTGAGGGAAGCAGAAAGGGGCGGTCCGCTTGTCCGATCCGTTGAACGAACAGAAATCTCATAACGATCACGACGCACCGCGTTCCACCATCAGCAGAAGAAAACTGATCGCCTCGCTCGGAACGGCAGGGGTAGCGGCGGTTGCCGGCGCATGGCTCCATGGCAGTGCGATGTATGGTGCCGCTTCCGAGGGGCCGGCCTCCGTGACAAAAGACGTCTACGGACCGGATAAACCGAAGGTGCGCGAACTCCTTGCAGCCAATGTTGTGGTTTCGGTTACGATTACCGAGCTGAGAAGGATGGAGCAACCCGATCCCGGTACGGTCTATTATGTGACGGATGAGAGACGGGAAGGGCACTTTATTTACGACGATGCCGACACAACATCCGCCGATAACGACGGGACCATCATTGCCGCCACGTTAGGCGCACGATTCAAGCGTTTGTATGACGGAGGCTTGAACGTCAAATGGTTCGGCGCCGCCGGCAATGGTGCCGCCGACGATACGCAGCCTGTTCGGGCGGCACTCTCCGCAGCGAAAGGACGAGAGCTGTACTTCCCTGCGGGTGTTTACCATTTGACTGACACGATCACAATCCCGAGAAATACATTCGTTCGAGGAGCAGGGAGTTCCTCATGGTTTACGTTCGGCCAGCGAAGGACCGAGGTGACGGAGAGCATTCTGGACATGGAAAGCGGCACCGTGCTGAAGTTCGCCGGCAACGGATCGAGCCGCTTCTCTAGCAATCGTGCCGATTTTCAGTCGTTTACATGCGCGGTGAAGCTGGAAGCGGACGGAGACGGCATCCAACTGTCGGATTTGAAGGTGCTGTCTCACTTTCGGATTAGGGATGAAGCGGGCTGGATCACGACTCCGGAAACGGACCAGCATGCCCTGTTCGATGTGGGACTGTGGGTCGACAACGCCGATCACGTGAAGCTAAGCCGCATATCCGTCGTCGGCTATTGGCAAAAGGCCGGCCTGCTCGTCGATGCTTCCGGACGGTTATCTTCATCCTCGGAATATGGCGCGGTCGAATATATAACAATTAAGGACTGCGTCTTTCAAGGGAAAATCGGCATGGCGCTGCTCGGCGGAGACGAAGGCGCTCCGCCGGACGGCACCGGTTTCACACCGCCGACCGGCAAGGACGATCTGTCCGAAGGCCAGTTCGGCTTATCCCATGCGTTCGTGTCCGACAGCTTCCTCTCCGGAACGGATCATCATTCGAACGGCTTCGTAAACGGCTGGCAGCAGCATCTGGCGCCGGACAGCACGCCGCTTAAAATCGACGGCTTTATCGGCAGCGGCGTGCCCTACCGGATCAATCACCCGCGCTTTGTCAACTGCTCTTTCCAGACGCGGGAGAGCGCTTCGATCATGCTGGACCGGGTCGTCCGTCCGACGTTCGTCAACTGCCGGGCCGAGAGCGGTCCTGTACGGGCAACCCGGCATACGGTAATGCCCCGGCTCGTGAACTGCGAGTTTCCGTACAACCGAACGAATGCGGCGTACCAGGAAATCGAGCACTGTCCGGGAGCGGTCATTACGCCGCCCTTCCGCAGGCTCGGACAAATTCATCTGCAGGAGTACGCTTTTCAAATCGAGCTGCGCAACAACAACGGCGTGATCGAGCATCGTGTGTCCAAGGCGTTCGGTATCCAGAGCGGCGGAAGGTCGCACGATGCGGAGGCGTTGTTCCGTTTCGCCATCGAGGGCGCGGGATGGAATTACCGCAATTGGACGGCGACGCCGATGCCCGGCGGTACGGAAAGCGATAATTATGCGGCGGGCTTATTTATCGGCGACAAGTCGTCTTCGATTAAAACCAATTTGTTTCTAAGCGCAGCCGTGGACAATAGTCCGGACTATCAGGAAGCGGAGGTTGTCGTCGTGGACTTCAGGGCGTCCGATGGGCAGCTGTGGGCAAAGCCTGCCGTTTATACCGCGCAAAAGGTTCCGTATCGGTTCGACAACTACTCCACGACGCTCAAGATCGAGCTGAGAAACGGATCGGGCTTGGCAACGGGACTGGCCGACAGCTTGCCGAGCGAAAGCAACGGCGCGGCCAGCCTGATCCTCAGGGTAAAAGGAAAATTTTACGAGCAGGCGTATGGCCTGGTTTAATCGTTTGAATGCAGAAGAAGCTTGAAGGACTCGACAAGAGCCTTTCAAGCTTCTTTAATGGAACGAATCGTTAAGCTGATAAAGCGATAAAGCGGCAGTCCGTCAGGAGCCTTTTTTTCCTTCCGGAAAGCTGATTTCAAATACGGTTCCTGTTCCAACCTGACTTTTAATATCGATTTTGCCGTCCATTTTTTTAATGATATTAATTGACACCATCGTCCCAAGCCCGGTTCCTTTGTCCTTTGTCGAAAAGTAAGGGCTGCCGAGCCGGTTCAATTGTTCGGGAGTCATTCCGACCCCGTTATCGCTTATGTGCAAGACGATGGTTTGACCCCGCTTTTGCAAGTCGATCGTGAGCAGGCCGTCGCTCGACATCGCTTCAATCGCATTTTTGCCGATATTAATGAGCGCCTGGCGCAGCTTATGCTTGTCGCCGACCATGTAAAGCGCCTCTTCTGTCGTCCTTGCTTCGACCTTGACGTTATTATAGTTGGCGTATGTCAACAAAATATTGGCTAAATAGTCGACTTCCTGATTCATGTCGATCGTTTCGATTGCTTCCGCTTCCGTTTTGGCCAGCGAAAGATAGTCGGTAATAATATGCTGCGCCCGGTCCAGCTCCTCGAGGCATATTTTTTCGTAGTAGCTTTTTCGTTCTGCCGATGCGCCGCTAGTTCCGAGCAGCTGAATAAAGCCCCGGACTGTCGTCAGCGGGTTTCGGATTTCGTGTGCGACGGATGCGGCCATTTCGCTTACCAGCTTCAGCTTCTCGCTGCGAATCATCTCCTCCTGCATTCGAAAGTAGTTTTGCAAAAATTCGACCAAATAAATATACATGCCGATAATCAAGCTTTGCAGCAAATATGTACTTAGGACGACAAGCGGATTGCCGGTTAACCGTTGCGTTTCGTTCAGCAGTAATAAATAGATCGAGAAAGTGAAAAATTTAACGAGTGCACTGACGAGAATGGCGCATATGATTTTTTTCGTAAGCGACAGTCTGGCATACATGCGAAACAAAAAGACGAATAAAAGGAACGTCGGCAACATCGATATAACATGGTAGAGGCCATTCACGTTGCCCATGAGGAGACGGTATAAAATCAAGGCCAAATAGAGCACAACGGATACTTGCGGCCCTCCGTACAAGGAACCCACGGTTAGCGGGATGGCACGGAAATCGTGAGATAATCCGTTGATGGACACGGCAAATGACATCGTAACCATGATGGAAAGCGAGAACAAAACGCACAATATGACGCGATAATACTTACTGTATTGGAACCTGTATATATACGGAAACACAACTAACGGTGAAAAAATAATAAAGATGTTGAGCAAATAATCCTTAAGTATGCTAATCATGGCCTCACCTTGGTCTTATTCAATATGCAAGCATGGTTGGCAGAATCGAGTAAAAAGGCCTGTTTCACAAACGCAGGAATCTTATCAACATAATTCGACGGGATGCGCTGTTTCCCTTCCGCGAGAATGGGCTTTTTTTATTATGGCTAGAGGGGAAAAAATTCGTGATATAATCGGGTTACCATCATGAGGTTTTCCGAATGCGCCGAATTCTTTATCAAGGGGTGAGGGAAGTTGAAATTTTTCATACTAACCGATCTGGAAGGCCCGGCGGGCGTGGACCGCTTCTCCCAGACACGCACGACCAGTCTGGAAGACAAAGCGGAGGCCATGATGCAGTTGGCCAAAGAAGTGAATGCATGCATGGAAGGCATTCGCTCGGTCGATGCCGCCGCCGAAATCGTCGTCTGGGACGGTCACGGCTCGGGCGGTCTGCGCGAGGAAGACTTGCAGGCGTGTACATATCTTCCGCCAAGAACGAAGGCCGCTTTTGAACTGGAAGGCTTTGACGCCTTATTGTTCGTCGGGCAGCATGCCATGGCGGGAACGGTTTTTGCCCCGCTGTGTCATACGTATAATTCGCGAAGCGTGAATTATTACAAGCTGAACGGCTGCTTCATCGGGGAATTCGGAGCTAGAGCGCTCTCCGCCGGTTATCAGGGCGTGCCGACGATCTTTTTGTCCGGGGACGACAAGGCGGCGGCGGAAGCGAGAATGTTCGTCCCGGAGATCGAAACCGTCGCGACGAAGCTCGGGACCGGACTTGAATCGGCCGTTCACTTGGATAAAGAGGAAGCGTGCCGAAGAATTCGCGAAGGTGCGGCTGCAGCAGTGAGGCGTCGCAATGAAATTCCGCCGTTCATCGGCTTGAAACCGCCGTTCGTCTTTGAAGCCGGGTATTATAACGAGATCGATCAGAGCGCCTGGTCCGGGCGCGCCGGAGAGATCACCTTCCCGGATACCCGCACGGTCCGCATCGTGACCGATCGGCTGCAGGATTTGCCTATATAGCTCGACGGCCGATATGCCGGAAATGGTGCAAGTCCTTATGAATAAGCTTGCGAGACATCGTTCATATTAAAACCATCACTTCGAAAGTGGAGGTTATTTCCATGAACAAGCAGCGTGCAGCCGAGATCGCCGTCTCGCCGGTCATGGCGAATGTTACGTTAGACGGCATTCCGGTCTATATTCAGCATGTCGACGAAACGAGCGAGACAGCCCGCGTGTACCCTTTAGACGAGCCGCAAAACGAACAAGACGTTCCTTTGAGCAGCTTGACCGAGCATTAGAAGATGAACGAACTAGCCGGAGGATTCCTTCGGCTTTTTGTTTGATGGAAGTTGTCGATTGTGGTATCATGCTGGGGATAATGGAATGGGATGATGAGGGTATGGTTAAATCAGTGGATCAAGCCTCCTAAAGCGATACAAAGCGATCATTTTAGGAGGGTAAACAATGAAATTTCATCCGATTGACGTAAACAGCTGGGGCAGAAAGCCCTACTTCGAGCATTACTTAAACAATGTGAGATGCACTTACAGCATGACGGCAAACGTTGACATCACGCTGCTGCTGGCCGTGCTTAAGAATAAGGGCGTAAAACTGTATCCGGCCATGATCCACATGATCACAACCGTAGTGAATCGGCACCGCGAGTTTCGCACTTGTTTTAACGCTGAGGGGAGATTAGGTTATTGGGACAACATGTCCCCGTCGTTTACCATTTTCCATGACGAAAATAAAACCTTTTCGACCGTCTGGACTCCTTTCTGCGATGAATTCGATGCGTTCTACACTCGGTATATTGCGGATTTGGAGATGTACGGAAACGTCATGCAGTTTGCTGCGAAAACGAACGAACCGCCAAACAGCTTTCCGATTTCCTGTATTCCTTGGGTCAGCTTTACAGGTTTTAATCTGAACGTGTACGCCGAAGGAACGTATCTGCTGCCGATCTTTACGATAGGCAAATACGTGAAGCAGGATAATCAAATACAGCTGCCTTTATCGGTACAGCTTCACCATGCCGTGTGCGACGGTTATCATGCCGGGGTTATGTTTCAAGAGCTGCAGCAGCGCGCGGATCAGTGCGAGGAATGGCTGTAGCGCTGTAAGAAGGCTTTAGGCGCATAATCGACACAGCCGATCGTGCCAAAATATAGCTATATCAATACTAGGGGCCAGTCCATTTAGCGGGACTGGTTTTTGTTCAATTATAAGAAATTATAAATTGTCAGACCGAGGAAAGTGCTTCGGAATTTTATAACAAATCACTTGACGAAAAAGGTTACCGCTAGTCCAATTCAAAACCACGATTTTAACAGCGGTTGAATCCCATACCCATCCCTCCCACGCGCAAACGATGGAGAACTGTCTGGGCAGGAGGGCGGGGGTATCGGCAGCAAGAAGAGGCATAGCTCCGCGCCGTTCCGGTTCAAGTCTGTTGACAGACGGATTGCCTGCAATGTATGGTAGGGGATAGGAAAACGATTACATATATAGGTGGCCTTTCATGAAAGCGAATATTAAACAAGTAGCCTTCGAGGCGGGCGTTTCGACGGCCACGGTCTCGCGGGTGCTAAGCGGTACCGGCTATGTCAGCGACGAAGTCAAAGCAAAAGTGCAGGAGGCGGTAGCGAAGCTGAACTACCGGCCCAATGCGGTAGCCCGAAGCTTGAAGCAGGATAAAACGCATTCGCTCGGACTTATCGTGCCGGACATTTCCAATCCTTTCTTCATGTCCATCGCCAGGGGAATCGAGGATACGGTTCGCGAGGAAGGTTATCAGCTGCTGTTCTGCAGTTCGGATGAGCAGCCCGAGAAGGAACGCGAGCTGCTCATGCTGCTGAACGAGAAGCGGGCCGATGCCATACTGATCGCCACCTCCGGGGGCAACGAGGAGACGATTGCCCGCATTGCCGCTTCCGGCGTATCCGTTCTGCTGCTCGATCGCGAAGCCGGGGGCGGAGCGGCGGCGGACCTGGACCTGATCGCGGAAGACAATAGGCACGGTGCCTATTTGTTAACCCGCAAGCTGCTGAGCAAGGGGCATACGCGGATCGGCGTCATTAACGGCAACTTGAATGTCAGCACCGGCCGGGACAGATACGAAGGATATTTAACCGCGCTTGGCGAAGCCGGTTTTACGGCGGAACCGGCATACATGGTGAACGGTCAATTCACGCTGCAGGGCGGGGTGGAGGCGGCCGGTTATTTTCTCGGATTGACAACGCGTCCGACCGCGGTCGTTTCCTTCAACAACCAAATGACCTTCGGACTGCTGCTTGAGCTTCATCGGAGAGGACTGCGCCTGCCGTCGGACATCATGGTCGCTTCATACGGCGAGGTGGAGGCGGCGATGCTGCTGAAAGAGCCCGAGCTGCATTACATTAAGCAGATGCCTTACGAAATGGGCGTGCGTGCCGGGGAAATATTGCTTGAACGGCTGCGGCATACAGGGCAAGAGATCGGGCCGTCGCAAAAAATAATGTTCACGCCCGAGCTGAATACGATCTGACGAAGACGCTTTCGAGGCACTGGGGAAACAATGGAAAAAAGTGTTGTCAGTGGAAACGTTTTATGTTACGGTATGTGTAAACGATTACGTAAACGATTACACATGACGAGGAGACGATCCAATATGACGACGGTTCAAGGTGTTAACCGATTGCAAGGGAGCTTGCCGAAAATCGGCATTCGCCCCATTATCGACGGCCGCCGAGGCGGCATACGCGAGTCTCTGGAAGATGTTACAATGGAGATGGCCCGAGCCGTTGCAAGGCTGATCAGTGAGAAGCTGCGCCATTCGAACGGCTTGCCGGTCGAGTGCGTGATCGCCGATACTTGTATCGGCGGCGCAGCCGAGGCCGCGCAAACCGCGGAGAAATTCGCAAGAAGCGGCGTAGGCGTCAGCCTCTCGGTCACGCCGTCGTGGTGTTACCCGACGGAAACGATCGATACCGATCCTCATATGCCTAAGGCGATCTGGGGCTTTAACGGCACGGAACGTCCCGGTGCCGTCTACCTTGCCGCCGCGCTGTCGGCCCATAACCAGAAAGGATTGCCGGCCTTCAGCATCTACGGCCGGGACGTGCAGGATATGGGGGATACGACGATTCCCGAGGACGTGCAGGCGAAGCTGCTGCAATTCGTCAAAGCCGGCCTTGCCGTAGCGACGATGCGCGGTAAGTCGTACTTATCGATGGGCAACGTATCGATGGGGATTGCCGGCTGCATTGCCGACGAATCGTTCTTCCAGCGGTATCTCGGCATGCGCAACGAGTACGTCGATATGTCGGAATTCGTCCGCCGCATGGAGCTGGGCATTTACGATAAGGAAGAGTACGAGCGCGCGCTTGCTTGGGCGAAGGAGCATTGCAAGGAAGGCGCCGACGTCAACCCGCCTCATCTGCAAAGAACGCGGGAGCAGAAGGACGGCGATTGGGAAACGGTTGTCAAAATGGCGCTGATCGCGCGCGACCTCATGATCGGCAATCCGAAGCTGAACGATATCGGATATGGGGAAGAAGCGCTCGGTCACAATGCGATTGCCGCGGGCTTCCAAGGCCAGCGGGCGTGGACGGATTTTTTCCCGAACGGCGACTTCATGGAAGCGATCCTTACAAGCTCCTACGACTGGAACGGCATTCGCGAGCCTTTCGTGCTCTCTACGGAAAACGACACGTTGAACGCCGTGACGATGCTGATGGGCCATCTGCTGACCGATGCGGCGCAAATTTTTGCCGATGTGCGCACGTTCTGGAGCCCGGATGCGGTCAAGCGGGTGACCGGCTACACGCTGGAAGGACGCGCGGCGCAAGGCGTTATCCACCTGATCAACTCCGGGCCGGCCGCCCTCGACGGGACGGGGCGGCAGACGGTGGACGGCGAACCTGCCATGAAGCCGTTCTGGGACATTACCGGGGAGGAAGTAAAGAAAAGCCTGGAAGCCACGCAGTGGTGCCCGGCGGTCGACTTTTTCCGGGGCGGGGGCTTTTCCACCGACTTTACGACGCGCGGCGGCATGCCGGTTACAATGGCCCGCATCAATGTGATCCAAGGGCTCGGGCCGGTGCTGCAGCTGGCGGAAGGGTACACCGTCGAGCTGCCCGATGACGTGCACGACAAGCTGGACCAGCGCAGCAATCCGACCTGGCCGACGACCTGGTTCGTCCCGAACCTTACGGGAACCGGGGCATTCAAGGATGTATATTCGGTGATGAATAACTGGGGATCGAACCATAGCGCCGTCAGCTACGGGCATATCGGGGCGGACCTGATCACCTTGGCGTCCATGCTGCGCATACCGGTATGCATGCATAACGTCACCGAGGACCGGCTGTTCCGACCGAGCGCCTGGGCGGCTTTCGGAGTATCGGACCCGACCGGGGCGGACTTCAGAGCTTGCGCGAATTTTGGACCTTTGTATAAATAGAAAGGATGTATTTCAGTATGGGTTCTACGAAGTATGCGATCGGCATCGATTACGGAACGGAGTCCGGAAGGGCGCTGCTCGCCGATATATCGACCGGGGAAGAAATTGCGGTTCATGTGACGCCTTATGCGCATGGGGTCATGACCGAAAAGCTGCCTTTATCGGAAAAGCGGCTGGAGCATGAATGGGCGCTGCAGCATCCGCAGGATTATCTGGACGTGCTGTACCGCTCCGTTCCCGAAGTAATCCGCCAATCGGGCGTAAATCCGGACGATGTGGTCGGCATCGGCGTCGATTTCACATCCTGCACGATCCTGCCGGTCGATGCGCAAGGTACGCCGCTGTGCTTTGATCCGGCGTTGGCGGGCGACCCGCACAGCTGGGTGAAGTTGTGGAAGCATCATGCCGCCCAGGAAGAGGCGGATGCAATCAATGAACACGCGTCACGTTCCGATCAGCGGTTTCTCGCCCGCTATGGCGGCAAAATCTCCTCCGAATGGATGCTGCCGAAGCTGTGGCAGGTGCTGCGCGAAGCGCCGGACATCTATGCACGGGCGGACCGCTTCATGGAAGCAGCCGATTGGGTGCCGTTCACGATGACCGGCGAATTCGTGCGCAGCAGCTGTGCGGCAGGGTACAAAGCGTTGTGGCACAAAGAGGACGGCTATCCGGCCGGTTCGTTCTTCGCTGAGCTGGACCCGGCTCTGGGCGATGTGTTCGAGACGAAGCTTCGCGGATCGATCGTACCGCTCGGCACGAAAGTAGGCAGGCTCACAGCGGAAATGGCAGAACGCATGGGACTTCGGCCGGGCATCGCGGTGGCGGTCGGCATCGTGGATGCCCATGCGGGCGTGCCGGGGTGCGGCGTCGTAACCCCGGGCAGGTTAGTCATGGCGATGGGCACGTCCACCTGCCATCTGCTGCTCAGCGACGAAGAGCTGCACGTCGAAGGCATTAGCGGCGTCGTGGCGGACGGCATCGTCCCGGGTTTCTTCGGCTATGAAGCGGGCCAGCCCGCCGTCGGCGATATTTTCGCCTGGTACGTGGACAAAGCGGTCCCGGCCTATGTGCGGGAGGAAGCGTCGGCGGAAGGCATCAGCGTGCACGAGTGGCTGGAACGCCGCGCAGCGGCTTATAAGCCGGGCGAGAACGGGCTGCTTGCGCTCGACTGGTGGAACGGCAACCGTTCCGTTCTCGACGATTCCGACTTGAGCGGACTCATCGTAGGGCTTACGCTGCAGACGAAGCCGGAGGAGATATACCGCGCCTTGATCGAAGCGACCGCCTTCGGCACGCGCCGCATTATCGACGCCTTTCAGGACGGTGGAATTCAAGTCGCAGAGCTCGTTGCCTGCGGCGGGCTTCCTCAGCGCAACCGGATGCTGATGCAGATCTACGCGGACGTCACGGGCCGCGAAATTCACATTGCCGCTTCGTCGCAAACGCCGGCGCTGGGCTCCGCGATCTACGGCGCGGTGGCGGCCGGATCGGCCGAAGGCGGATACGATTCCGTTCCCGAGGCGGCCTCGCATATGGCGCGGCTCAAGGAAGAAACGTATAAGCCGATTCCGGCCCATGCGGCGGTGTACGACCGGTTGTATGCAGAGTATCGCAAGCTTCACGATTATTTCGGCCGGGGCGGCAATGATGTGATGCGAGCATTGCGCGAATTGAAACACAAATAATCGGCGTGCCGGAAAGCGGGAACAGATGGATGCAGCTTACGCCGATGGGCCGTCCGGGGGTTCCGGAAGAACGGGGCGGGATTGCCGTTTACTTGGCTTCCGAAGCTTCATCGTACGTAACAGGCAGTGTGTTCACCGTCGATGGCGGGTACACGATTTGGTAGTTGTACCGGAACGTAAATGTTAATAAAGAAGTGCAGATTCCCGGTTCGGTAGCGAGCCGGGAATTATTTATTTGTTCGTGTAGTTTTTGGTTGTTTTTCATTGACTTTATTTGTCTTTGGCGAGTATGATGAAGGGGAATAAGGAACCGGCTGGAGGGATGCTGTCATTGCAATTGCATTGATTCTTGTTTTATGTTCAGGGTTGGCGCATGCGATCTGGAATTTGTTCACCAAAACAAGTAAAAACAAAATCGTATTTCTGTGGTCGATTCATATTGCGTCATTCGTGCTGCTGCTTCCGTATTTCGTTATCGAGGTCGCTCGAGCTTCCATTCCGCTTCAGGGGTACTTGTTCATCCTGCTGTCGATGGCGTTTCAAATGGGGTATTTTTTGCTGCTCCCTTATGTTTACAGCCATGGCGAGATGTCGCAAGTATACCCGATTATGCGCGGCACCGGCGCATTGCTCGTCCCGCTCTTCAGCGTATGGGTGTACGACGAATCGATGTCCGCGGCCGGTTGGGTCGGCGTATGCTGCATTGTAGCCGGCATGTTCGCCCTTGGCGGGTTTATCAAGAAGGATCGCTGGACGGCTGCGGCTTGGCGGGCAATCACGCCCGCGCTGCTCGTCGGACTGTGCATTACCGGATATGTCATGACCGATAAAATGGTGCTGCACTATATGTCGCCCTTATCTTTAATCGAGGTCAGCAACATCGCCTATGCGATTGTGCTTACGCCGGCGGTCCTCCGTTCGGGCAACCAGCTTAAAGAAGAATGGCAGGCGAACGCCCGCACCATCATGCTCGGCACGATATTCTCGCCGGGCTCGTATTTGCTGTTCCTGTTCGCCGTCAAGTTAGCGCCGTTGTCGCATTTAGCTCCGATTCGCGAAATCGGCACCGTGTTCGGCGCGATGCTCGGCGTGTTGTTGCTGAAGGAAGCGGGCGGAGTGAGGCGGATCCTGTTGTCTGCGGTCATTACAATGGGCGTGATCATGATCGGTTTTTGGGGCAATCCGTAACATAACGATGAAGAAGCAAAGAGGAGAATGCTGGAATGGAAAAGAGTCGCATTGCACGCGTCATCATCTTCGGCTGGGACGGGGCGGGAAATTTCGTAACGGCCGCCGAAACGCCTCATTTGGACAACTTGATTCGGCAGGGGACGTTTGCCTTTGACGCCCTGACCGTGTCGCCGACAATCAGCGCCCAGTGCTGGGGTGCACTCATGCACGGAGTAACGCCGGATAAACATGGCCTAACGAATGAAATCGTCGGCAGACAGACGTATCCCGACGACTCGCCGTATCCTTCGATCTTCCGGGCGGCCAGAGAGGCCGATCCCGATGCGAAGCTGGCCTCGTTCTGCTCGTGGAACCCGATTAATCACGGGATCATCGAATCGTCGATCGGCGTACATAAAGCGACGGTGGAGTTGGCTGACGAAGATGCAAGCCTACCGAACGCCCCCGAGCATAAAGTTCAAAGGGCATCGGCGATCGATCGCCGGCTTGCTATGGACGCCGCTTCGTACATCCGTGCCAATTCCGACGTGAAGCTGCTGTACATCGATTTCGATTTGCCGGATGCGGCCGGGCATCAGTTCGGGTACAATACGCCAGAACAGCTCCAGGCGATCGGGGAGACGGATGGGCATACGGGGATCGTGCTGCGTGCTATAGAGGAAGCCGGCATTCTCGAAGACAGCCTGATCATTGTCGTATCCGATCATGGCGGAGGCGGGGAGCGCTCCCATCAACACGGCAGCGATCATCCGCTGGACAAAACGATTTTCTGGGGATGCGTCGGTCCGGGAATCGCACCGGGCGCTGCGCTGGAACAAAGCATGACGATAACGGATACGGCCGCCGTCGTCGCTCACGCGCTCGGTTTTGCCGCACCCGCTTCATGGGAAGCGAAGCTTCCGCAGCGTTTGTTCACTTGATCATTTATTTCCCGGCGATATGCCAACGAACATGATGGCGCTTCAAGGCGGATCCCCACTCCGCCGGAGGCGCCTGGTTGCTTACGATATGCGCAATGTTGCTCAAGTCGCTAATTTTGTACGGATAACGGAGATCCAGCTTCGAAGCGTCGGCAACAACGACGGTGGTGTCCGCATGCGCCATCGCCTTGCGGGAGATGGACGCCTTGCCGCCATCCAGGGACGTGATTCCGGATTCCGCCTGAAGGCCGTCAACGGAGATGATCGCTTTATCGACATAATATCGCCCGAGCCACTCTTCCGTCATCGAACCGGTGCTGCGGGCGTGTCTTGCTTCCAACTCGCCTCCAAGGAAGATGACGCGTCCCTCGAACCGGCCCTGATTGATTCTCTCCATCAGCAGAGAAGCGGCGGGAAACGAGTGGGTCAGTATCGTCAGGTCACGCTGCTGCAAATAAGGGATCATGCAAAGCGGCGTCGTTCCCTCATCTAGAAACAACAGCTCGCCGTCTTGAACTAACCCGGCCGCATACCGGCCGATGCTGTCCTTCTCGTCGCGATGCAGCGCCATCCGTTCCAGATGAGGCGGTTCATCGCGGTTTTCTTGGGGCTTCACGGCACCGCCGTATACTTTTCTAAGCTGTCCTTCGCTTTCCAGCTCGTCCAAATATCTTCGCACCGATTCTTTGGATACGTCTAACCGTGCCACCAAATCGGATGTCGTCACTTTTCCTTCCAATTCCAGAAGCTCGAGAATGATACGTTTGCGGTCTTCGCTGGCGAGAGACATGCCGAAGGCTTCCTCCTTCTCATTTACGCTTGTATTAAGAACTTTAACGTAAATGCCGCCGCATCTCAAGCAGGAGCGGAAAAGGTACCCTATTGCCTAACAACAAGCCCGAATTCGTGCACGCTGCGTGCAGCCGAGGGCTTTTTTCGCTGCGGCAAGAATGCTTCTATATCCGTCTGCGATGAATCGTAAGATATGTCAAAAACTTCGAAACGAAGGCCATAGGATGCGGCGCATTCTCATGATAAGATGCAGTTAACAGGAAGAAGATCATCGAAGGGAAGGGTGATAACGGGCAATGAACCAAACGAAGGCGGACCTGAAATCTCGTCCCAATATTATTTATATTTTGGCGGATGACATGGGGTACGGCGACGTATCGTGTTTCAACGCGCAGTCCCGGATCCGTACGCCTCACCTGGACAAGATGGCGGAAAGGGGCATGATGTGTACGGATGCTCATTCCAGCTCCGCCGTATGCACGCCGTCCCGTTACAGCATACTTACCGGGCGTTACAATTGGCGCTCTTCGCTCAAAAAAGGCGTATTCAACGGGTATTCCCGGCCTCTGATCGAGCAAGGGAGAATGACGGTCGCCTCGCTGCTGAAAGATGCCGGCTACCGTACGGCTTGTATCGGCAAGTGGCATCTCGGCCTAGATTGGCATTCAAACGAAGGGGCAGCGGGCGATGTGGACTATACGCAGCCGATCAAGAACGGCCCGACGGCTACCGGTTTCGACTATTTCTACGGCATCAGCGCTTCGCTGGATATGCCGCCTTATGTCTATATCGAAAATGAACGCGTTACCGCGCCGCCGGACCGGATCACACGGGGCGACGACGAGATGGCATGGTGGCGCGAAGGTCCGACGGGAGCGGATTTCCGCCATGAGGAAGTGCTCCCCCGCTGTACGAGGAAGGTGCTGGAGACGATCGAAGCAGCCGGCGATTCGCCGTTTTTTATTTATTATCCGCTGCCGGCGCCGCATACCCCGATCTTGCCGAGCGCCGAATTTGAAGGCAAATCCGGAACGAACCGTTATGGTGATTTTGTATTGATGTGCGACGATGTGGTGGGACAAATTATCGGCAAATTGGAGCAATGCGGTCGCAGCGATCAGACGATCGTCATATTTACAAGCGACAACGGCTGTTCTCCGAAAGCGAATTTTCCGGAATTGGCCGAGATCGGACATCATCCGAGCTATCATTTCCGCGGGCACAAAGCGGATATTTACGAAGGCGGGCATCGCGTGCCGCTGCTCATTCAATGGCCGGAACGGATCAAGGCCGGCTCGGTATCGCACGAGGCGGTATGCTTGTCCGATTTGATGGCGACGGTGGCCGAGCTTCTCGGGCGGCGTTTGCCGGAGGACGCGGGGGAGGACAGCGTCAGCAGCTTGCCGGTTTGGCTGGGACATCCATTATCCGGCCCGCTAAGGGAAGCTGTCGTGCATCATTCCATTAACGGGTCGTTCTCGATACGGAAAGGGAGATGGAAGCTGGAGCTGTGTCCCGGTTCGGGAGGCTGGAGCGATCCGAGGCCGGGGCAGGAGCCGGAAGGTGCACCGCCGATTCAGCTCTACGATCTGGAAAGCGACATCGGAGAAAGAAGCAATATGCAGGAAAGCTGCCCTGAAGTGGTGGAGGAGCTGCTTGCGCTGCTGATCGCCTATGTCCGTAACGGACGCAGTACGCCGGGAGAAAGACAAACCAACGCGGGCGGTACCGAATGGGAGCAGGGGCTGGAATGGATGCGGCATATCAACGGGTAAAGGAACGGTATGAAGTTAAGCATTGCTTTTACTTCGGAATCGAACGGGAAGCGTGGCGGTAGCGAAACGGACTGATGCCTTCCGCTTTACGAAACGCCCGGCTTAGCTGGCTTTGTTCCGAATATCCGGTCTTTTCCGCGATCTCTTTAATCGTATAAGAAGAATTCATCAGCAGTTCTTTGGCGCGCTGAATTCGCGATTTTTGAACGTATTCGATGGGAGAGAGGCCAAGCGATTTATAGAACAAATGGCTGAAATGACTTTGGCTTACATGGACGTGTTTTGCAAGCTCCTCCAAACGGATCGGCTGGCCGAGACGCTGCTGTATATAGTCGCATGCTTTCACTATACGGGGGTCGAATAGAAGCGGTTCGTCGGGCAAATACGGCCGCATGAGCAATAGAAAATGGTGAAGCCATTGAAACAGCTCGGCATGCAATCCGAAATATTGCACTGATATGTCGGTGTGGCTGATCACGGCGCGCTCCGGCATGGCGTTTTGCTGAGGCGAGGCGGCTCTTGCGGCGACAAGCTCGCCCAACTGTTCGAAGACGGTCACGGATCGTTTCCAGATCGAAATCAACGACGGTAGCGATGGTGACGAAAGATGGCTCGATATTACAGGGAGCTCGTACAAATGAACCAAATCCAAACCGCCGATTTTCAGGTCCGCGCACAAAGATAAATAGTGAATGTCCTTCGCGTCATCTCTTGGATGTAAGCCGAAGGTCACATTAGGGGGAAATATAACCAGGTCTCCCTTTTCGGCGCGGAAAGGTTTTCCGTCGAGGTGTACCGTCAACGTACCGTCCAAAACAATCCAAAATAACGTATACGGAATGTTCATGCGTTCAAAGGAATATGACGGGGGCTTGATCATTTCACGAATCCAGCGAACTTTCGGGCGCAAGTAATCGGCGTAAAACGATTCGTTCATCGTGTACAAATGACGGGCCCCCTAATCGCAGCAACTGTTCTATTCCATTATATCACAAGGAAATAGAAGCAAATGAAGACTAGAAACAAATGAAGACTAGAAACATTGAGGGCTGGCTGCAACATAGGGCATAGGCAGATCCGAGTAGCGCTCAAAAAAAAAAATGGGAAAAGAAGGATTTTCCGGATAACATACGAATATATATTCGTATATTTATTTTTCTAGGAAATAAAAGGAAAACGAGGTGCGTCCAAATGATTATGGATACAAAAGTGGTGTGGAAGGATCGCTTTCAAGTCGTTGGCATGAAAATTCGTTATCAGCCGTCAGAGACGAAACCTTCCGAGAATGAGATTACGCGGTTATGGCAGCGCTTCAATCCGCGATGCCGTGAAATTACGGGCAGAACGGGAGGGATGTACGGGCTTATGGTCATGCCGCCTGACATGAAGCCGGGCGATCCGTTCGATTATTTGGCCGGCTGCGGCGTCTCCGAGACCGGTAGCGTTCCGGAAGGAATGGTGGCTGAATCGTATCCCGGAGGCCTATACTGCGTCGTCACCCGTAAAGGGCCGATCGATGAGCTGCATCAGGCTTTTCATTATTTTTGGGAGAAGTGGCTTCCGGAGTCGGAATACGATCGTGCTGCCGGCGCCGAGTTTGAATATTACGACGAGCGGTATCGCGGCAACGCAAACGTCGAATCCGTGATGGAACTGTGGTTCCCGATTCGAAGCAAGCGGCCCGCACCGATCGAGAACCGGGTGGCGAGCGTCTTCGTGCACGTAACCGATCTGCGCAGATCTGCCGAATGGTACAGCCGCCTGCTCGGCCTGCCGCTCATGGAGAACCGGCTGAACGGAGGGCCGGTCTATTGGTTCGATTTGCCGGGTACGGGATTGATTCTCGATTCGAACGTCAATAATCGGAAGGACCCGAATTGGAGGGAGGAAATGAAGCCGCGCTTCATGTTCCCGGCGAGCGATATTGACGAGGCTTATGCTTATTTGAGCGAAAAGGCGGAAGTGTTCCACGAGCCGGAGCGGCACAGGGACATGGCGTATTTCACGTTCCGCGATCCCGAAGGGAACGCGCTGATGGCGTGCTGGAACGGCAAGCCCGGCGAAGAGCCGAAGCTTCCGGCGACGGAAAGCCCGGTACTTGCGCGTATTAAGGGCGTGTTCGTCGATGTGAAGGAGATGAAGGCGACGGCCGCTTGGTACGCGGATTTGCTCGCGCTGCCTTTCAACGAGTCCGCGTCGGGCGGAGCCATTTATCCAATTGCGGTTACCCGAAGTGCCGGTTTGATGCTCGATCATAACCGGCATCGGCACAACGATTCGTTCAGCATTCCGTTCATGTTCGATTGTCGCAATATCGATGAGGCATATGCTTTCGTGAAGACGAGCGGAATCGAAGTATTCGGCTCCATCGAACGGTACGGACAGATTGCGTTTTTTACCGTGAAAGATCCGGATGACAACCTGGTCATGATCTGTGAAGGGTAGCAGGCTCACCGACCGATAATGCCTTCATGGAGGTCCGTGAAGATTGCGCTAATGGATGCCGCCAGGTGCCACAAACCCGCCGTCCTCTGTTATAATGAGTGCAGAACATATAATGGGGTGTGGACATGATCAAACTGGCGGCATTCGACGTAGACGGCACGCTGCGTGAACGGGATTATTTGCCCGATTCCACGCGTGCGGCTTTACAATTACTGAAAGAGAACGGCGTTGCGCTCGCTCTGTGTACGGGACGAAGCGAATTCGAGGTCGTATCGCTGCGCGAGGAGCTGGGGATCGATTGGGCGATCACGTGCAACGGCAGCCATATCGGCTTCCGGGGGAAGACGGTGTTCGGCAATGCGTTCCCGGCGCAAACCGTACGCCGCTGGCTGCAGGAGGCGGAGCGGTTCGGGCACGGATTGATTCTGTACGGTTCCGAGCTCATGTATACGAATCAGCGGGAGAACCCGTATTTTGTACAAGCTCAGCAGGAAATCGGCTTCATGGAGCCGGTGTTGATTCAGTCGATTGATGAAGTGCCGGATATTTATCAGGCGATCGTGTTTTGCAGCGAGCAGGAGGAAGCGGCATATACGGGCGGCGAGCACAACCGGTATTATTTGCACCGCTGGCGGCCATGGGCAATCGACATCAACCCCGGCGGCATGAACAAAGCGGTGGGATTGCAGCAGCTGCTTGACCATTTGGGCATTTCCTCCGAAGAGGTGGCCGCTTTCGGCGATGGGCTGAACGATTACGAGATGATCGAATCGGTCGGCTACGGCATCGCAATGGGCAACGCTGGCGAGGAACTGAAGGAGAAGGCGCGCTTTGTCACGAAGCCGATGAAGGAAGACGGCATTGCCTACGCGGTCAATGAATGGATTGTGAAATAAAGCCTCATACACTCGATTACCCGAAGGCTGCCATACGGCGGCCTTTGTTTGTGGGTATTACAATATCATGCATTTGTTCCTTTATTGGACATTTGGGCTTTGGTATCATTATGAATAGTTTAGGAAAGAAGGGGAGAGCGCGGTTGAGCGGACAAAATAAGACGGTGCTTGGGTTATTGAAAGACCCTGTATTTTTATATTTTTTGCGGACGGTTCGTCCATATAAGTGGATGTACATCGGGGCCATTGTGACGCAGATCGCAATGACGGTCGTTTCGCTGCTGTTTGCCGAAGCGGGCAGACGGTTGTTCGATCTGGCACCGAGCGTGCCCGGCGATGTGCTGACGCTTATTTTGCTGGCGTTCACCGGACTTACGGTCGCCAATCTATTGCTGCGGTTTTGGAACGAATGGGTGCGTTCGCTGCTGAACGAGTCGGTCGTGTACGAGATGCGGCGCAACATCCTGAATCATTTGCAGCGGCTGCCGCTCGGCTTTCACGAGAACACGCACAGCTCCAATTCGGTCAATATCATGAACAATGAACTGGAGATCGTCAAGCAGTTTCTCGTCTCCGATATTCAAAAGCTGATCGCTCTGCCGATATCGTTCGTTATCGTCGGTGTTTATCTGTTGACCGTGCATCCGCTGCTTGGGATGATCGCGCTTGCGATCGGCCCGCTGCAGCTGCTCAGCAGCCTTGTGCTGCGAAGCAAGTTTATGGAAGCGGTTAAATTGCAAAATGAAGTGACGCGCAACGTATTTTTTCAGATCGGAGAAACGCTGCAGGGCATTCGTGAGGTGAAGGCGAACCAATTGGAGCAGCAGGTTGATGAACGGATGCGGGCGATTCAGAAGCAGGGCGTCGCCTATAACGTTTTGCTGACGAAGGTCCGATCGATCCGCAGCATCTGCAAGGATATTCCGGGGCAGGCCGGCTATGTGATCGGACTTGGGATCGGCGCCGTCATGATGGCAACGGGTCACATCGGGGCCGGCGGCCTCGTCGCCTTCATCACGCTGCTCGATAAGGTGGCGGAGCCTTTTACGACGGTCGTTGAGGTCATCAATAATTTACAGCGTTTTCTATCCGGCGCGCATAGGCTGCATGAAGTGATGGGCGCTTCGGAGGAGCCGATGGATGCGGGGCTGGCCTTAACCGGGAAATCGCCCGAAATTACGTTCCGCAACGTACATTTTTCGTACCGGAATGACGTCTCTGCGCTCAAAGATATAAGCTTTACCGTGCCTCCGGGCGCATCGGTCGCCTTGGTAGGGCCGAGCGGAGCGGGAAAGAGCACGCTCGTCAAGCTGCTGTACCGGTTTTACGAGCCGGATCGGGGTACGATTGAAATGAACGGGATTCCGCTGCAGCAGTATGCGCTTCAAAGCTTGCGCGGGAGCATGGCGCTCGTGTCGCAGGACATTTATTTGTTCGATTCCTCTGTAGCGGACAATATTGCGTTGAACGGACAGGAGAATGTATCCCCCGAGCAATTGGAACGCGCCGCCTCGCTGGCGCAGGCATATGATTTTATCCGGGAGCTGCCGGACGGGTTCGATACGTATGTCGGCGAACGCGGGGTGAAGCTGTCGCACGGGCAAAAGCAGCGCATCTCGATCGCCAGAGCGATACTGCGCGGTGCGCCAATCCTGATTTTGGATGAACCGACATCGGCGCTGGACGTCGAGACGGAGGCATCGTTTCAACGGGACTTGGGCGAATGGGCGGTGGATTGCACGAAAATCATTATTGCCCACCGCTTATCTACGATCCGCGAAGCCGATCTGGTCATATTCATTGACGGCGGGCAGATCGTCGAGATGGGGCCGCCGGAAGAGCTGCTTGCCGTAGACGGACGATTCCGCAGCTATTGGGAAAAGCAGGGCATGATCCGGTTTGCCAAAGCGGTAGGGTAATCGAACCCGGTATCGGAGGAGGCGGATTCCACATGGTTTCCGGCAGGCTGTATGCCGATTAGTCGGTTATCATCGAACTATCAGTACTTATTCATTGCGCCCGTTGGTAAATTGAGGAAGAATGATTCGTATGGAGGTGTTGCGAATGCCGTTGCCTATGGTTCATTTGAGTGTCGCGGTGGAATATTTCGAATACGGGGACGTCCCACCCGCTTTCCTGCTCGGCAGTATTGCTCCGGATGCGATTCATATGCGGAAGGGTACGAACAGAGAAGATAAGAGGCGGACGCACCTGAACGTGGAAAACGAGCCGGACTTGCAGGCGTACATGCGCAACAAGTATGAGCATTACATATCGCAAAGTCCGGACGAACCATGGAAATGGTTTGTAAAAGGATATTTTGCCCACTTGCTGACGGATTACTTCTGGCTGCTTGATGTGTACTCGGTATTTAAAGCGAGGACGGGGCTTGACGGGCTGACGAAAGACGAGGCGAGGAAAGCGTATTACCGGGATACGGATCAGATCGATTTTACGTATTACCGGACGAAGCCCTGGGTTTCTGAAGTGTGGAGCGGATTGATCGGCGCCCGTTCGTTTGACGTCGAACCGCTGCTTACGGCAGAGGAGATTCATTACTGGCGGTTTCGTACCGTTCACTGGTTCGATTTGTTAGGGGAGGAGCCGGGGACCGAGCCGCGCTATATTACGCAACCGATGGTCGACGCTTTTATTCCCGCTGCAAGCCGTCGGATTCGGGGGATGTTTACGGCGTGGGACCGGGAGGTGGCGGAGACGCGCGCAGCGGGAGGCGGTACGTCGCGGTAACCCTCAGTTGCAACGGCGGAACTGCGCTTCAGCTGCTGACGCAAACCGTTAAAGTGCCGTCCCATACAGAAGGCCGACACCTGAACAAGCAGGAGCAGCATGCGAACAACCCGTCATCCTTAGCGACGACGGGTTTTTAATATGTTTTCAGCACCGTAACGAGAGAAAGCAGGACGAGCAGAGCGAATATGCTCCTGGTGCTATAGCTTTTTCATCGGGGTCATTTGAGTGAGCCGGTCGCTGTATTGGCATATCCCAACATTGTATACGGAATCGTTTGAGAAACGGAAGCCCGAAGTGAAGATGACTTCATTTTTCAGGTTCGTTGGCTTATGCACTTTTTCGCAACAGAGGCAGTAATACATCAATCGATCACGTCCATTCGACAAAAAATGCGGTCAATTTACATTATATGATAAACCATGTGAATATGGCGTAAAGAAATGAATATCGCCCATCAATATTCGACACTAATCGACTATGATTCGGCGGAAACAAAATAAAGTTGGTTACGGTATGCCCGCAAATCCGGTCATGGAATGAACGTGATCCGTAGAAGGCATGAAAATACGGCAAAACACAGTGCCTTTTTGAGGCGATCCTGCATTTTGCCGCATGATGAGTGTATGTTAAGCCGTTTGCAAAATTTTCGCTTGCAGATTCGCCCGGATGAGTCGGATTCGCTGCTTTACATAGAAATCATAAGCTGCGCCTTTCAGGTGAGCGAGAGGGACTTGCTGATCCGTATGATTATCAATAATCGTAACCGAACCGCTATCGTTGAATTTGAACGTAAGATCAGCCCACGATTGCCCTGCGGCATCAAGAATTTTATCAATCCGAACGTCCGGCATTGCTTCACTGCCTGTATGCATTACATTCTTATAATAATCACGCTCAATAAATCTAACGTTTGTCACCTTCATCGTCTACACCCCTCTCAATAATTACGAACACCCGTTCTATAATTCTATTATAGCAAACATTTGTTCGTAGTCAATAGGAACGAGTGAGACAACGTAAATCTTGATTGCTGTGTGTTCGAGACTTATAATTGGAATATATTTCAAGATGGGGTGAAGCGGATGACCATCCGTATCGTTCGAGGTATTTAGTTTTCGGGCTGGAAAAAACGCGTACCAGCCATCAAGGGGGATCTATACCCTTTTGATCAAATAAAAAACTAAACTTTGAACGGTGTCGGCTTGTCATCACTTGTGTAAGCCAGAGGACGCCAGCAGTTGTCTGAATAATTCGGCTGATGATTATAATCGGCTGCGTATTCAGCGATTCTATAATCCGTTGGCTTTTATTATCTCATTGCGAGGATGGGGAAAAATGAACGAACTAGAGTATAAGCATTTTTACGATCGCGTTGGTAAAATAAACGGCTGGGACTTTAGTAAAGTGAATTGTATATCCGAGGGCGTAAAATGGAATTTATACGCTGAAGTTATGCAGAGCTGCAAGAAGTCGGATCTATTGCTGGATATCGGTACGGGTGGCGCGGAAGCCTTGCTGTCCATTGCCGAGGCAGCGTTATTGCTAGTAGGAATTGACAATTCGGCTGGGATGCTAGAAGCCGCAAATGCTAACGTGGCCTCCTCCAAGAAATCAAATGTGCGTATATTGCAAATGGATGCCGACAACCTGTATTTTCCCAGTAACTTTTTTAACGTGGTCTCTTGCCGTCACTCGCCTTTTTGTGCAAAAGAGACAGCTAGAGTGTTAGTCAAGGACGGGATCTTCTTAACGCAGCAAGTAAGTGAAAATGATAAGCTCAATCTTACAACAGCTTTCGGAAGAAAACGGGAAGTCGTGGAAGACGGGGCGCTGAAAAATAAATATATTGCTGAATTAAATGAAGCAGGATTTAGCGATATACGGTCTTTTGATTATGATGCAGCGGAATATTACAAATCTTACGAAGACTTGATATTCCTGTTGAAGCACGCACCGATCGTTCCGAACTTTGGTAAAGCGGAGAATGACTTTGCCATGCTGGAAAAATTTATTGAACAGCATCAAACGAGTAAAGGGATAGTGACCAATTCCAAACATTTTATGATAACGGCAAGAAAATAATGTGCAAGAGCAGGATTTTATATGCTAACGTGCGCGATGGCTAAATAAATTTCATAGGAAGGCTACCGGCAGCGATGACCGGTGGCCTTTTCGTTAAGGACACCTGCATGCAGGAAAAATAGCGTATATCAAGAATTTTTAAATAACATAGTTATTTTTTACCATTTTAAGACGGGAGTGAGTGCAGTTGTTTTATGTCAATGCCCGCGCCATCGTAGAACGAGAACATGATGGAAAAACGGAAATTATCATCCAGACGCGCAACAAGCCGAACGAACCGAAGCAGTTGGAACTGCCAGGAGGCCGAGTGGAGAAGTTCGAGTCGTTGACCGAGGCGCTGCGCCGCGAAGTGAAGGAAGAAACCGGCCTCAACGTCACCTGGATTGAAGGAGAGGATACCCGTATCGATACGGCCGGGATCCATCCGAATATGGTTGTCGAATGTGTTCGGCCATTTACCGCATACCAGACAATTAAAGGCGGAATCGATTCGATCGGATACTACTTTGTTTGCAGGGCGGAAGGCGAATTGCTCGATGAGGGAGACCTTACGCAAAACCCCCGATGGATCACCGTGGACGAATTGGCCGAACGGATACAGAACGATCCGCTGCAGTTTATTAACATCGACTGCGCTGCCATCATGTTCTATTTAAAACACCGCATCAAATGGCAGGGGTATCCGTCATAGTGCGAGGAGAAAATGCGGCATAAAAAAGGACTCGGAGTTCGCCTCCGAGTCCCGATACAAAACTACAGCCTTTCCGCAAATTGGGTTAAGAGGTTAGGATTGCGGATGTTGCCTGTCCGTCCGAGCGCTTCCACTTGCTGAATATAAGCGTGAATGGAGGCTTGCTTCACCATTTCTTTGCCTTCCAGCCCGGCTTTCTCCGCATTCCTCAGATGCGCTTGAAGGGCAGTGGCATGCCCTTGTGAACCTGGCCCCGCGTCTAAGAGACGCTCGCTTAACCGAATCAAGCTGTCGTACGTGACATTAATCTCATAGGAAATCGCCACTTCTTCCACGTTACCCGCTGCGTCTTCCGCCCGAACATTCAACGTATGCGGCCCGTCACCGATGGTGTACGCATCCGCGTTCACTAAAGCGGAGCTGCATGAAGAGTAGACTACGCCCGATACACTATCGGCTGCGGTACAACCGACGGTTACGTGTTGATCGATCGTATACGCTCCGGCGCCGGTCACCGTAATTGTCGGCTTCGTACGATCCAGCCGAACGGTCAGCTCCTTCTCCGGTTCTTGATTCCCGCTCCGATCGATCGCGGCGTATCGAACGACGGTAACGCCATCCCGGTTAACTTGAACGGAAGCCCGATCGCCGTTTACTTTAACGGGTTCCGTTTGCATGGCTCCTTCCAAACGATAAGTCATTTCCTTGACCGCGTCATCGTCGGCGGAAGAGAGAATAATATCTACATTTTGATTAAACCAACCCGTAGCGTTGGGATTCGAACCGTATACCGCGGTTGTAACGGGAGGGTTCATGTCCGTCGCCGATCCGGGAGGGGTATATTTCCACAAATCGGAGCTGTTGTCCGAGAAGTAAAAATTACCGTAAGCATCGCGGTTCAAGTAGTTTCCGTAGCTTCCGTTCAGCAGCACGAACTCGCTTGTTTCCGGTTTTATCATGAAAAACTGACCGCGGGACGTGCCGTACATATTGCCGTCGTCACCGGGGTGCAAAAACGCGTAAGTCCATGTGGTGCCGTCTGCCTTATAACGGCGCAGTTTGGCCGCCTTGTATACGAACTGCCGGGAAGAGGGATCGAATTTGAATATCGTGTCCTCCGCCACGCCCCAAATCAATCCGTCCGGTCCGACGGACAGCCCGGTAATGCCCTTTCGCCCGGTGACCGGTATCGTTTCGAATACTTTCGTTTTCGTCACGGGATCGAATATGAACAATTTGGCATTTGTTTCCGTCGGACCGCCGGTACCAAGACCGCCGTACACCGTCGTGCCTGCATAGATCAGGCCGTCCTTGTAAATTAAGGAGACGATGCTTTGGTTCGGTATGATATTGCGGAAGACGTCAAGCTGTCCCGTCGCAAAATCATACATCGCGAGTGCGCCTTGCAGCGAGGTCGAATTGGGAACGGTGCCGACGAATAATTGATCCCTGTCCTCCGCATACGCCATCGCAAACGGACGATCCTGGCTGTGCGCCCGCAAATCGAATAGCTGCCGCGGGTTACTGCCGGAGAAGGGGAGCTTCGGGTCATATTCCAAAATTCGGGCTCCGGCATAAGCGCCAAGCAGCATCTTGCCGTTCCGTATCGCCGAAGACTCGATTTGCCCCAGCGAATTGGTATCGGAAACGGCTCCGTTCACGGGGTCGTACGAGGTGAAACCGGACATATAACCGGCGACGTACATTTTTTTATCCGGACCGGTGTGAATGCTTTGAATCAGAATCGGGGCTCCGCTGTAAATGGCGGGTACTACCGATGTACGGTCCGTGGAAAGGTTATAATACAGCATTTTCCCGTACTGTCCCATACCGACGAACGTCAAGCCCGGCCACTCTGCGCTGTTCAGATCGACAAATTGGCCGTCCTGGAAGTTAACGCCTGATTTGATTTGTTTCAAAAGCGTGGTGGAACGGGTTGCGGAATCGTAAGCGTACAGATGTCCGCTGTTGGCAAACAAGACCCGTCCGGGCTGACCGGGAATGGAAGCGACTTGACCGGAATGTATATCCATTCCGTTCGGATCGTAATAATCGATCGTATCGTCAGGACGCAGCACCAGCAGATCGCCATTTGAAAATTTCACGAACAGCCGGTCTTCGGCGAAACCCATACTATACGGCCATGCGTAGGTGTCTCCGCCTCCGGGAATCCGTGATCCGAGCAGTTCCTTCCGCGTTCCGTCCGGATTGATTTTGAAGATGCGGCTCTTGGACCCGCCGACGCCGGCATACAGAACGTCCCTCTGAGCGTCATAGGCCAGAGATCGGACATAATTTTGCTCCGGATCGAGGACGCCAAGGTCGCGTATTTCTCCGATGGCCGGGTCGAATTCGAAAAGCTTCCCTCCCGGATATGTACCTGCGAACATTTTTCCGCCGGGGCCTGCTACCAATGAGAAGACGTGGGTTTCACTGCCGAACCGACCCAGATGCTCGAAGCTCCGGACACCCGGTGTATAGCGGTACAACCCGCCGTCATAGTGCGAGCCGATGTAAACGCGTCCGTCCGTAGCCACTTTGACTCCCCAGGCCGCTTCCACACCCGGCATTGGAAAACTACGAAGCACGTCCCGAGTCAATGCGTCTATCACGAAGAATGATGTCGGAACTTCAGCCCGTCCCTTGAAGACGGTGTATACAACTGCCTTGCCGTCCTCCACCCCGACTGCGGCATCTTCATTAATCATGCCGTTCACGATGCCGCCGATCCGCTCGAAGGTTCCGATTTTGTTTTCCTCGACTCGCACCGCATCTGCATAACCGCGGGTTACTCCCGCAGCCGAGGAATAAAGCAAGACCGTGGCTGACACCGCGTCAGCCGGGACGACGGAGGATGTGGCATTTTTTACCCACTGGCCGCTCGTAGGCGTTACCCAGTTCGCGGATTCGCCGATTTTGGCACCCGCCGCGTTAAAAAAGCGGAAATAAATCGCCATGCTTCCGCTTTCAACTTTCATCATGGCGGAAGCGGAATAACCGGTTCCAGGTACAACCGTAAAGGGGGTCGTTTCCAGCCCGAGCGCCTTGGCCGAATTCCGATCGTCTAGCAGCAGGCTTTGGTTGCCTTCGTACTTCTCGGCTGACGTAACCTGGTAGAAGACATTGCTTTCCCCCTTGCCGAATACCTGATTCCATCCGGGGATGTCGGTTCCGGTTACCGGTTCTTCAAATCCTGCGTTCTGAACAACAACCGGCGGGGCACTTGCGGATTCCGCAGCGAATCCGGCGGAGGGCAGAAGCGACAAACATAAACAGGAAGCAGCGGCAGCGGTCGTCAATCGTCGAAAAAGAGGATTAATACAGATCATCTCCCATTTCACTGATTTACATCTGACTCACTAAAAATTGTACGTAGGAAAGGAGTTGTCTGTCAATCCGCTTGGCAATTATAGACAGGAAATCGAAATGAAGCTTGCTTCACGCCGAACGCTTCAGTATGCTTGAAACCATGAAAGGTTTTCACAGGTTTCTCAAAATCGTACACAGGTAAGGTGTTCACATGTCGGAGCAACAAGGCCGTAAAACGTTCCGTCTGCGGCTCGAGCAGATGATCAGTGTCCTGCGTGGTGAAATATTGACCGGAAAACGGCTGCCCGGCCAGTTTCTGCCGTCCGAACGAGAGCTAGTGCGGCAATTTCAATTAAGCAACAAGCTGATTCGAGCCGGCCTGGAGCAGCTGGTGTCCGAGGGACTGATCGTCAAAATTCCGCGGGTTGGAAATAAGATTGCAGATACAATCGAAGCAAGCACCGTCGCCATAAGGTTTGGCTACCACTCCTCTTTGGAACGGGAAGCGGCAATCGATTTTTTGTTGACGGAATTTCACAACGCGCATCCAACGATCCGCGTACAGCCGATTCCGATCCCTTTTCAGAACTATTACGAAACGGTTAAGGAATACATGGAAGCCGGTATGCTGGATATTGTCACGATGAATTATAACAACTTTGACGATTTCCGTACGAACCGGAGTCTGGAGCTTCTGAAGGATTTCGATACGGATCCCGGAGTTTACGAGATGCTTTCTCGCGCTTTCACCGATGAGGATCGATTGCTAGTGAGACCGTTTCTGTTTTCTCCTTTAATTCTTTGCTATAACCGGGACCATTTGCGGGAAAAAGGACTTCCCGAACATTTTAACCCGGGAAGCTGGGATGAGCTTCTGCGACAGGCCTCCCGACTAACGGTGGAAAATAAAAGATTCGGTTTTTACTTTTTCCTGCTTTCCAAAAACAGATGGCCCGTATTTTTTATCCAAAATGGAGCGAAGCTTAGGGATGGAAGGGAAGAGGCGGCGGAAGCTGTAAAGCGGATGATTGAGGCGATCTCGCTATGCCGAGATATCATTTACGCCTCCGATACGTTCCCTACGTTTCTGTCGGGCAGCGATGCGGAAGCGGAAGAATTGTTCCTGCAGGGAAAGGTGTCCGTGATCATGACTTCTTATTTCGCGTTAAACGCTCTGCGGGATTCCGGGATCCCGTTTGACATCGCGCCGTTACCCGGAATCAAAAACAAGCATACGATCCTGATGACGATTGGGTTGGCAGTGAATAAGAAGTCAAAAGTGATCGTGGCTGCCGAAACTTTAGCGAATTTCTTCACTTCCGAGCGAGCCCAAACGATCATCCGCCAAAAGACGTTAAGCATCCCTGCTTTACGTAAAGCGGCGCAATGGAGCGGTGAAGAAGCTGTCTATCATCCGCCGAATTACCCTGTTTTTCAGGAGCTGCTTCCAGGCTGCCGGCTCTTTACGGATTTGAACATGACTTCGGAGGAGCTGGATTCGATATTGAAGGAAGCTCGGATGCATTGGTCACGGCTGCAAACCATCGAATCGTTACGCGAGCGAATACTGGAAATTGTTTATTCCAGAAATCAGTAGTATGAAAAAAAACGGCTTATCGAATACGGCGAATATGTCACCGTTTTTCGATAAGCCGACTGCGGTAAAGAGAGTGTTGTATCGTTGTTGTTTTTAACGCCGGCGTTCAGCCATTCATGCTTTGCGATGCGTCGGATGCGGCGGGAACGCGTTTCTTCCTTGTGCCACCGCTGCCGGTCACGGCTTTGCCGAACGGCAGCTTTGACAAGAGGAAGGAGGCCAGCACCGATACGGAGGCGCATAGCGCGAACGCTAGCGCGGTGCGGATCGTGACGTTAACCCCCGGCAAAACCAGACCGGCGGCCAAGGTTGCGAACGTAAGCGCAAGAGCGTGCGCCAGATATGCGCCGTACGAGTATTGTCCGACGGCCGTCAGAAGCCGGCGCGCGTATGAGCGGCTCTCCGATTCCGCCATACGCATGCTAGAGCGATACAGCACAAGAACGGACAAGATCAGGAAGACGGCCATGACCGGGCGAAGAAGCGACAGGTCGTCGTAATGGATCGCAAATTTCGGCGATGTTTCGAAGCTTGCGACACAGCGGTATCCCAAATAGGCGGACATCGCGTAAAACGCAATGTGTAGGGCCAGGTCGTACCGTTTAAGCCATTCCCGCCAGTAGGGCACCGTTAAACCTGCGACGGCGCCCAATACAAAATAGAAGAAAAAGAATAGGGCGTTCCGGTCTTCGTATTCGGTAAACATCGGCGTAACGATCGGAATGTGCAATTGCTCTGCCGCCACATAAATCGGTCCGACCAGCTTCATCAAATAAATATATACCACGGCAGCCGCAAGCAGAGAGATACCGGTACGTTTCGGCGTGCAGATCGACTGCTTCAGCCAGCCGATGGCGGCACGATACAGCGGAAACAACAAGTAAAATTGCAGGATCATGACGATATACCAAAGATGGTAAGACGCTTTGCCGGTAAGGAACATCCGCAGCATGTCGATGACAGCAGCCAGTCCGCCGTTCTTCTGAACGACTAACGGCAAACCGTAGACGACACTCCATAGCAAATACGGTACGACGATATCGTAGAACCGTTTCTTTAGAAAGCCGGCGTAGGAAAACGGCCCGTCATAGTTGTAGAACAATACGAGCCCGGTAATGAAAATGAACAGGGGCACGGCAAATTTGGAGGCGATCAGCATAATGACAAGCGACACGCCGTCAGCCAGCTCCGTTTCGGGCAAATAGGCGTAATGGGCAATGGAGTGCTGCAGCACGACAGCCAAAAAAGCGAAGGCGCGCAAATATTCAATTTCTTCAATTCTACTTTTTCGCATTCGTATCGGTTCCTTATATCCGCTGTTATTTGGAAAAATAATAGGCAATGTATCCATTGTAGTGCAATGGTTCAATATTTCAATACTTTGGAACAAATTGGGCTACCGGCAGGCTCGGGGCAAGCGGACAAAAATATTTTTAGAAAAGGCAAATAACAGGGTGACAATCGCGCGAGTTAGGTGTATTTTATTTTATATAGGTTTCCTACATTTCTCAAACGCGGAGGAATCGCTGCATGCCTTTTCTGAAAAAGTATGTTCCGAAATATTGGAAGATGTTTTGCTTGGCCGTGTTGTGCCTGACGTTTGAAGCGCTTTGCGATCTCGCCATGCCGACGATTTTGTCCAAAATCATCGATATAGGGGTTGCGCACAACCGGATGGATTACGTGCTGCAGATGGGAGGCTTGATGCTGATCATTACAGCGTTCGGTGCCGTCGCGGCCTCGGGGCGCAACATTTTGGCCAGCCACGTATCGCAAAAGTTCGGCGCGGAATTACGGTCCGACATGTTCCGCAAAATTCAATCGCTATCGTTTGACAACATCGACCGGTTCGAAAGAGCCTCGCTCGTTACCCGTCTGACGAACGATGTGACGCAGGTACAAAACTTCATGAACGGACTGATGCGCATTTTCGTGAAAGCGCCGCTCATTTGCATCGGCTCGCTCATTATGGCGACGCGGCTGAATTCCCAGCTTGCAGCTGTGCTGGCCGTCGTTGTCCCGATCGTCGCTATCCTGATCGCGCTGAACATGAAGATCGGGTTCCCGCTCTTTATTAAGGTGCAGAAGGCGCTTGATCAGGTGAACAGCCTGACCAGAGAGTATTTGTCCGGGGTGCGGGTTGTGAAAGCGTTTAACCGCTTCGATTATGAAGTCGACAAGTTCGATCAGGCGAATCAGGAGTATCGGGCGCGTTCGGTCCGGGCGATGAGGCGCATGTCGATTTTCAATCCGGCTATTATGCTAACGGTGAACTTCGGGATCATTTCGGTTCTTTGGCTGGGCGGCGTTCGCGTGGACGGGGGACAAATGCAGGTCGGTACGATTATCGCTTTTATTAACTACATGACGCAAATTTTGTTCTCGTTGATGATGATTTCGAACGTGTTCAATATGTTCGTGCGCGCCAAAGCTTCGGCCGGACGGATTGATGAAGTGTTTGCCCAGGAAAATACAATGAAATGGAACGCGGATGCGCAGACGAATCCGAAGATGAAAGGGCGCGTCGATTTTGAGAATGTTTATTTTACGTATGAGGGCACGTCCGGCGACCCTGTGCTGAAAAACATTACGTTCAGCTGCAGCCCCGGCGAGACCGTCGGCATTATCGGTTCGACCGGCTCCGGCAAAAGCAGCCTCGTCGGGCTCATTCCCCGCTTCTACGATACGCTGGCCGGAACGGTGAAGGTGAACGGAGTGGATGTCAAAGAGATCGACCCGCAGCAGCTGCGGGAGAAGATCGCGCTTGTGCCGCAGCAGACGGTGCTGTTCACAGGCTCCGTGCTCGATAATATCAAGATTGGCAAGGAAGACGCGACGATGGCGGAAATCGAGCAGGCGGCCAAGATGGCCGAGGCGCATGATTTCGTTAGTTCGTTCAATGACGGCTACGAGACGATTCTCGGACAAGGCGGGGTCAACTTCTCCGGCGGGCAGAAGCAGCGCGTATCGATTGCCAGAGCGCTCGTCCGCGAACCGGAAATTTTGATTCTCGACGATTGCACAAGCGCGGTGGACGTAGCGACCGAGTCAAGAATCAAGGAGGCGCTGAAGACGTACGCCGCTGACTTGACCTGTCTTATTATCGCCCAGCGCATTACGTCCGTCATGGATGCGGATAAAATCGTCGTTCTCGATAATGGGGAAATCGTAGGCATCGGGAAGCACGAGACGCTGATGCGAACGTGCCGCGTCTATCAGGAAATATGCCAATCGCAAGTAGGAAAGGAGATGCAGTCGGATGTCTCAGCCTAACGAACCGGCAAGACCGAGTCAAACTCCGCAGGATATGCCCCCCATGATGGGCGGTCCGGGACGGCCGATGGGGGGATTCGGCGGCGGCCGCGGCAGACCTGTCGTGAAGCCGAAAAATTTCCGCGGCACCTTGAAAAGACTGTGGCGTTACCTCGGCAAAGAAAAGAAGCTGCTCTCCTTTATCTTTCTGCTTATTGTGATCGATTCGGCGATTACGCTGGCCGGGCCATATTGGATCGGGGTTTCCGTCGATTCGATGACCGCATCAGGCGGGCGGGTCGATTTTCATCTGCTCCAGATCGCCATCATTGCGCTAACGACGGCCTATGTGTCGGACGCCTTTCTGACGTTTTTGCAGGGATGGCTGATGGCGGGAATGTCGCAGCGCATCGTGATGAATCTTCGCAGCGCCTTGTTTGAAAAGCTGCAAAAGCTGCCGTTATCGTTTTTCGATACGCGCCGGCACGGAGAAGTGATGAGCCGGCTGACTAACGATATCGACAACGTGAGCAATACGATCTCGCAATCGACCGCGCAGCTGATGACCGGCTCCATTGCGATCATCGGCTCGCTGACGATGATGATTGTGCTGAGTCCGCTGCTTACGCTCGCCAGCTTGATTACCGTTCCGCTCGTGATGCTGCTGGCTCGTACGATTACGAAGCGAACGAGCCTCTTGTTCCGGGAGCAGCAGGCGCAGCTCGGCAAGCTGAACGGCCACGCCGAGGAAACGATAACCGGACTGCTTGTCGTCAAAGCGTTCAATCATGAGAAGAAGGCGATTGAGGAGTTCGAGGACGTCAATACGAAGCTGTACGAAGTTGGGCTCAAGGCACAAATTTTCTCCGGCTTCCTCATGCCGATCATGGGCGTCATCAACAATATCGGCTTCGCCGCCGTGGCGATCGTAGGCGGCATTCTGGCGGTACAAGGGGACATTACCGTCGGCGTCATCGCCAGCTTCCTGAGCTACTCGAGACAATTCGTCCGGCCGCTGAACGAAATGGCCAACATTTATAACATTATGCAATCGGGCGTCGCAGGCGCGGAGCGGGTATTTGAAGTGATGGATGAGAAGGAAGAGGACAAGGACGCTCCGGGTGCCGTCGTTCTGGAAAATCCGCGAGGGCATGTCGTGTTCGAGAACGTCTCGTTCGGATACTTGCCGGATGTGCCGATTTTGAAAAATGTTAGCTTCGAATCGACGGAAGGAAGCAGTACGGCGCTGGTCGGACCGACCGGCGCGGGGAAGACGACGATCGTCAATTTGCTGACGCGGTTTTACGATGTGACCGGGGGCCGCATCTTGATCGACGGCAAAGACATCAAAGAATACACAAGGGACAGCTTGCGGCGGACGTTCGGAATCGTGCTGCAGGATACGTATTTGTTCTCCGGCACGATCAAAGAGAACATCAAATACGGTCGTTCCGATGCCACCGACCGTGAGGTAGTGGCCGCGGCGAAAATGGCTAACGCGGACGTTTTTATTCGGCGTCTCCCGAACGGGTACGATACGATGCTGACGGAGAACGGCGGCAACCTTAGCCAAGGCCAACGGCAGCTTCTGGCGATCGCGCGGGTCATATTGGCCGAACCGTCCATCCTCATTCTCGACGAGGCGACAAGCAGCATCGACACCCGTACCGAGCTGCATATTCAGGATGCGCTGCTGCAGGTCATGAAGGGCCGGACGACGTTCATCATTGCACACCGGCTCAATACGATCCGCGATGCGGATTCGATCATGGTCATCGACCGCGGCGAAATTGAAGAGCGGGGCAGCCACGATCAACTGATTAACGAGAAGGGTGCCTACAACCGGATGTTTACGAATCAGTTCAAAAATATCCAGGCTGCGGCGGAATAAAATGAGCGATGGGGCTTAGACAGGAGCCGCGTGATGCGGCCCTGCTAAGCCTTTTTTGCGTCCGCTCAGGCGCGAATCGCAACGAAAGACAACTATTTACAAAATCGTAAGTTTCCGATTGTTTATTCATGGAGTACAATGGGGGACAGAAGCGCTTGATACAGGCAAAAGGGGTCCATTGTAAATGCTGAAGCTGCCAATCAATACGAATTCGTTATTTTTTAAAAGCATCGTCAGCTTTTTAACGATTATTTTGCTGCTCGCCTCTTTTAATTTTTTGTCGTTTACGTTTTTCAAAACGAACATCCAGCAGGAAATTATCCGCAACAACCGGCTGACGCTCAAAAACACGGCAGACCGGTACGAGAAGCATTTGGCGATTATTCGCAGCATGCTGTTCAAGCTGTACCAGAACGAAGATGTTGTCGCCTTCGGCAGACAGCTTGCCGAAGGCGATCCGGCGCAAGTCAATTTTTTGAAGCCGGCCGATATGATCAAGAGTATTCGCAGCGAAGTGAACAATCCGTTCCTATATCTTGATAACGTTATCATTTTATACCGTTCGGCTTCGTTTACGGTGGACAAGAACGGCACGGGGGACGCTTCCCGGTTGTTTTCGCGGTTTTATGTAAGCGAGCCGTATTCGGCCCAATATTGGCAGAAGCAATTCGAATCGCCGAATACGACCGCGCTTCATCCGGGCGCTTCGTTCTCGATCGTTTCCTCCGATCAGCAGAGCCGCGAGCTCATTCCGATGACGGTCAAGCTGCCTTCCTACAACCATATGATAATCGGGATGCTGGATGCGGAGCGTCTGTTCGAATCGTTTCACGGCGCGGACAATCCGCAGCTGCTCATTCTTCATGACAACGGAAGCACAATCTTCAATTCCTCGGACAGGGACACCGCCGAAACATTGCCGCTCATGGAAGGAAACGATTTTATCGTCAGCGATAACCGTTATTATTTTTACCACCGCAGCGATGAAACGAATTTGACTTATGTGACCGTCGTTCCTTATTCCGCCATTGCCGCGCAAATTCAAAGGCTGGAATGGACGCTGTTCTTCCTGTTTGTTGTATCCGTCCTTATTGCCGGGGCCGCATCCGTTATATTCAGCCGCAAGCTGAATCACCCCGTCATGCAAATTATCGCCTCGCTTCGGCGCCGCAGCCCGGAGGTCGTTCGCAGCAGCATACACGAATTTGCGCTGATCGGCGATATTTCGCGCGAGCTTATCCGCGAGCGCAATGAATTCCACAGCGATTTGCAAAGCAACCAGTCGCTGCTCACCGATTATAATTACATAAACCGGCTGAAAATGATCAAGTCCGGTTCCGCCGATTGGAAAGATACGATGGTCCATAACCGGCCGTTCCGGATCGTGCTGTTCCAGCTCTATTTCCGCAGCGCCGCCCCGCTGGCTGCGCAAATGAAACCGGACCGGCTGACGTATGCGGTGCGGGAATGCATCGATCTTGTCTTATCCGGGACGCTAGACAAGCCGCGTACGCTCCAGATGGAGAGCAACCAGCTGCTGTCCGTCTTGTTCGGAGAGCAATCTCAAGATCAACTGGAACAAACGCTGTCGCGATTGAAAACGATTTTTGACCAGGACAAGGCGTATTATTTGGTCTCGGCGGCGGTCGGTTCGTTATACCCGATCGGCTCCGATTTCAACCGCGCTTATATCGAAGTGTTGGAACGAGCGAAACAGGCCAAGCTGCTGGACGAGACACAACTGATTTGGGACGACGCCCCTGCTGCGAGCCATTTCGTATTTACGGCCGAACAGGAGCAAGAGCTGTACGTGAACATGCAGGAAGGAAACGGCTCAACGTGCGAGCAGTCCGTTGGAAGAATGCTGGATAACATGTTTCGAAAGGAAGCGTCCCGCTTGCAGTTCCGCGCCTTCGCGCAAAACGTATCCGTCAAAATGCTGAAAATCGCCGAGCGGGCCAAAGTAGAGCCGAAGCAGTGGGGGATGTTGAACGATATGCTGGATGAACTGGAGGAATGCTGTACGCTTGAGGAGTACAAACGGTACTTCGAGCGGTTTCTGTCTAGCGCGGCTCAATCGATCAAAGCGAAACGGGACGAAAAAGACCCCGTCGTCGATTTTTTCGCCGTTTTTTTGGAGGAGCATTACTCCGAGGACTTGTCGCTGGATGCTGTGGCCGACCGGATGAATATGTCCAGCAGCTACTTATCGGTTTATATAAAAGAAAAGACAGGAACGAATTTCAGCGATCATCTGAACAACGTGCGCATTCGTAAAGCGAAGGAACTGCTGCTTCAATCCGACCGCAGCGTTCAAGAAATCGGCGAGCGGATCGGTTATCGCAACGTGACCTCGTTTATCCGGATGTTTAAAAAAATAACCGGGCTGACGCCCGGCGACTACCGCAAGCGGGGAGCGCTTGAAGCAAGGGGAGAAGGCTAGCCCGGCCGCTTCCGGCGCCTCATTCGCTTTGCTTGCTCTTCAAGTAAGCTCCATAAGCTTGCTCGTACATGCTCATGTATTTGTCGAGACCGATCATCCGCATATTGCCGACATACTTGTCCCAGTCCGCGAAAGGTACTTCGCCGGTGACGAATTTGGCCTGCATTTGGCTGGCGTAGGAGGCGATTTCGGTGCCCAGGCTCCCCGGAGAATACGGAAAAGGGGGCCATATTTCTTTAACCGCATAAGGCTTTACTTTTCTGGCCGCTTCGATCGACGCGGGGTAGCTCTCCGATCCTTGGAACAATGGCAGACGGACAACCCCTGGGTAGCTGCCTCCTAGCCAAGTCACGTATGGAGTCAGCGCCTGCTCGATCGTAAGCCCGTTTTTATGGTTGCGTATGCGTTCCGTATACTGCAGCGTCCCATCGGCCGCTTCCTCGTAGCTTACGCCTTTCACGCCCATGAAAAACAGCTTGCTGCCTTCCTCGCTGAAAAAGTAATCGATCCAGCGCAGCGTCGCTTCCGGATATTTATTTTTGTTTGTGATCGCAAAGGCGCCTATATGGACGAGCGGCGCTTTGACATGCGAGTAGAGCCGGTCGCCGTGCGGGCCTTGAAGGGCGGGCGCGCCGATGTACCCGGTCTGCTTCATTTGCGTGTATGGGCTTGGCGTTACCATCGAGCCGTACACGTTTTGCGCGCCTTTGACGTAAAATTCACTGCTGCCGATCGTGAAGATGTCTTTCTCTATCAGCCCTTCGGCGTACAGCTTATGTACATATTCCAGCACTTCTTTATATTTCGCATCGACTGGAATGAAACGCAGCTGTCCGGTTGATTCATCCACATCGACGAGAGGATGGGCGAGTCCGCGGTTACCGAGCCCCCACGCGCCTTTCAGCTGGTGAATGAACATGCTGATGCCGAGGCTCCCGAAAGGAATTTCATCGGCGATGCCGTTGCCGTTCGGGTCGCGTTCCTTGACGGCTTTCATGTAGGCGTACAGCTCGTCGGTCGTTTGCGGCTCGGGCAAACGGAGCGCCTCAAGCCATGTTCCGTTAAGCCACAGCGGTGTTCCGATCAGCATCGACAAAAATTCCGGGTCATAAAAGGAAGGGATCGAATAAATGCCGCCGTCGGGCATCGTCAGCGACTGGCGCAATTCCGGATACCGCTCCAGCAGCTTTTGGAAGTTCGGCGCATATCGCGGAATCCAATCGTTCAACCGGAGAAAGACGCCTTCTTTTCCGTATTTCATCAGTTCGGCGGCGGTTAGGCGGGCGGCATAGAAGCCGTCCGGGTAGCTGCCGGTCGCCAGCGCCAATTTGCGTTCTTCTCCCATGCTCTCGAAAGGGACGAGCCGGAAATGGACTTTCATGTTTGTCATTTCGGCGTAATGCTTCCATAGTAAAATCTCATCCCAATTGGAGCCGCTCGTTGCGGATTTGCCGGTTAGAAACGTAAGTTCTACCGGCTTGTTCAAGATCGGCAGCCCTTCGGAAAGCAGAAGCGGGGGATCCTCCGGCCGAGCTGCCGAATGCTTCGATTGTTGATTGTAGTACAAGGCAAGTGTGCTGCCGACGATCAGTGCCGCCGCCGCCGACAGCAGCCATTTGTAACCCTTCATTCCGGAGCCCCCGCTTCGCTATCATCGATCTCTTTTGAAAATCCTTCTACTTATTATATCAACCGCCCACAGACGATGGAATAGGTGCTGGTGCGGCCGATAAGCGATTAATTCGGCTTATTCTCGCGAATGAATTTGTCCATTAACTCGTCATAGCTGCGCAGCGCGGTGTTGACGTCCACTTTGTTTTTCACCACCTGCGTCATGACCTTCGTAATTTCGTTAAATGCCTTGTTGGCAAACAGGGTGGAAGGGAACGGCTTGGCCGGAGCGGTTTTGAAAATGGCCGAAACGTTTTTCCCTTTCAATATATCCATGTTTTTGCCGAATTCCGTCTGGTATTTCTTATCGCCGAGCACGGACACGCGGCCGTTGCGGGCCATATCCAGCTGCACTTCGTCGGAGACGATCGTATTTACGACTTTGAACGCCGCATCCTTGTTCTTGCTCGTCTTCGGCACGATCATGACGTGCAGATCGATCTGGGTTCCGATGCCCGGCTTTTCCGGCCAAACGGGATAAGAGGCGATGTCCCAGTTAGAGAATTGATCTTTCACCTCGGCAAGGTTCGGCAGCCAGTTCAGGCCGGCAAGCATCGCGAGCTTCCGGTCCTTGACGAAGGCGTTGACGCCGGAGCTGAACGTTTGAATGGTCGAGTTGCCCGGTATTTCATATATATCGCGAACCATTTCCACCGTCTTTTTCCATTGATCGGTATTGCCTAGCGATTTGAAGCTTTTCGGATCGACAAGCGGCAGCTCCTGCTGGGAACCGGCACGGTAGACGGAATCCGGCTCGAACCCGCGGTATTGGGTGCCGCTATCCAGTCTTGTGAGCTTTTTGGCCAGTTCGGTCGTCTCCTGCCATGTCATCCCGTCTTTCGGATAAGCGACGCCGAAGCGGTCGAAAATGTCTTTGTTATAGTACAGCGCGTTGAAATGCATCGTATACGGAATGCCCATCAAAAAACTGTTTTCGCTCGTAATTTTGACGGCGTCCAGCGCAGTCGGATTGAATTTGTTCAAATCCATTTTATTGCTTTTAATCCACGGATCCAGATCCTGATCGATGCCCAGCCTTTTCAAATCCGGAAGCAGCAGGGACGTATGGAAAATAATATCCGGAAGCTCGTTAATGGCCAGCAAATTTTCGAAAGAATTGTTTTTATCGTCCAGTACGATGCGTTTGATTGTTATGTTAGGATGTTTTTTCTTTACCGGTTCCACGATGTACCGCTGAATTTCGTCCTCGGTCAAATAGCCGACGGCACGGATGCCGATCGATACGGTGGCTGGCGCGCTGTCTTTGTCGTCTTTTACCGTTTTCGGATCATTGGCGGAGCCGCCGGTTGCGCCGCTGCCGCTGGAACCGCAGCCTGACAGCAGCGTCATGGTTATTACACCCGATAGTAACGCTATCATTGATTTTCTCATTGATCTTGAAGCCCCCATTTAACGTTATATTTTTGTGGTGATGATTTGCCCTGTTTCGTCGACGGTCAGTTGGTAGCTGGACCCTCCTGCACTGTACAGCAGCAGCCGGTCGCTTGATGTCGCCGATGCGTTCAAGTAAGCGCCGGACACGCCTTCCAGGATGTTTTGAGACGTGTCGATGTGCTCGCTGCTGGCGGAAATTTGCAGGCCGTACCGGTTTTGCTTGCCGGCTGCCGCTTTCCGCACTGTGTTGCTGTGAATGGAGCCGCGGCTGTTTCGGGTGCTGACGATAATGCCGTCATACCGGTTGTGCTCGCTCTGGCTGGCGGAGTCGATGATGTTGCGATGAACGGAGAACCCGGTCGTCTCGCTGACCAGAATGCCGTAAAACCCGCTATTCCGTACAACGTTGCTATCGATGGTGACGCCCGTACACTTGGACGACTCGATGCCGTTGACGACAATGCTCTCCAACCGGTTGCCCGATACTTGGGAATCTGACGTATTCTCCAGATGAACGCCGCGCCTTGCGCTGTACACGATATTTCGTTCGATGACGGCCGATCGGCACCACGACGCCGTGATGGCATGCTTTTCCGTACCGGTCTCGTATACGATGTTGCCGGTAATGTACAAATCGGCGACCGGTGCCGCTTTGTCCCCATAGCTGCCGATGCCGCCATAGACGGACGCTCCGGTGATGACGTTATCGACGATGCGAATCCCTTTTCCCGCTTGTGGGGTGGTACGCTGATTGCCGTCCTTATCTTTCGTCGATTCACTATTCGGTGACGGGGTGCTGACCAGAACGCCGCCGCCGCATTGGAGCATCGTATTGCCTTCCACCAGGCAATCGTTCCATTTGAACAAGCGAATCGCCCAATACGTCAAATTTTCGAACGTATTGCCTAGAATCTTGATGTTGCTCGACCATACGTCATGGATTGCTCCATGCGTGCCGACGCCGCAAGCCCAGGCGGTCGTTCCCGCTGTACCGCTTGCGCCGAAATAGCAGTCGCGAACCGTAATGTTGCGGCACGGCGTACCGTCATATTTGCCGAATCCGGCAAAGCTGAGCTTCGTCGGGACGTCGATCTGGATCGCTTCGGAAAAAAATCGGGAGCCGTCGTCCGCATTTTTATAACCGAGGAAGCGGCAATGTTCCACCGAAACGTCGCGGCTTGCATTAATTTCGATCGCATGCGCCCATACGACGTCCTTAATGGTCAAATCGCGAATCGCGATGTTGGCCGCATGGCCGAAGTTGAAGCCTACGTAAGCGTCGGGATACTGGATGATGTTGCCGTCCCAGATCCCTCCTTCGATCGTAATGTTGCCGTGTCCGCCGTATGCGTCGTAAGCGGCTCCGGACGCTCCGTTCAGCAGGAAGCTGTCGTTGTGGCAGCGCAGCATCACCGCGTCATGGTGTAGCATCAACTTCGTATTGCGGTAAATTCGCAGCATTTTCGTCAGCCTATACACCCCTTTCGGTACGTAGACGGCCGGGCTCGCACCCGTTAGCGCTTGATCGAGCACATCCTGAAATGCTTTGGTGTCGTCCGCGGCGCCATCGCCTTTTGCTCCGTAATCCTTTACGCTGAGCCAATCCAGATGTGCGGAATGCTTTGGCTTCTTGTCGTGGTCGTATACCGAATCGGTAACGGTACCGCCGTCGGCGTATGAAGCCTTTCCGTTGAGCAGCGCATGCGCGGCTAAGGTAATCCCGGCCGCGCCTAATGCCATGATCACGCCTCTGCGGCTAATCGCCGGTTCTTTGCGGTCCGGCGTCTGGTTCGCCGCTTGCGGCGTTTCGGGTTCGTCGATATGGCTCATGCCTGTTCCCCCTTTGTTTTCGAAGCTTTCCGGTTCATCGTAACCGGCTCTTTGTACGAAAGATATGCACATGTTTCGTGATTTCGTGCAGTTGTCTAGCGGATCGTAACGAAAGACAATTTTCAAATAAGATGACAACCGTCAAAAATGGATCACGCGGATGAATAATTGGGGGAGAACCGGGTATCATAAGAGCGACGGTGAAAAGAGAGGTGTGGTTCCGTTGGGCTTTCTAACGATCAATACCGAGGATACTGTTATTGAATCCAATGAGAAGCGAGGGGTTGTGCCCAAGAGACGTTAATGTAGTTTAACTGCATTGGTCAAAAAGGTACCCGAGATTCGACTGGTTCAAAAGCTGTTACCAACATTCAATTCACCGTTAAAAGAACTCCGCAAGGGGTTCTTTTTCTCTGTAGTGGAACGGTACGATTAAAATAATAAAACTCGCCCGCTCCGGAAAGGAGGGACGAGTTTTGCTGCAAGTTATACCGATACGTATTTGCCTACACTTTGAATCGTTCGACAGCCTTCTGCAGCTGCTCGGCCAAAACGGTCAACGACTCGGCCGTCGATGTAATTTCCTCCATGGATGCCAGTTGTTCCTGGGATGAGGAGAGTACATTTTGCGTGTATTGCACGGAACTTTTTGAAGAGACGGCCATTTCTTCAACTGCAGCAGCGACTTCTTCCGAGCTGGCGGACATTTGCTCCGCAACGGCGGAGATATCATGAATTTGGTGCACAATATGTTTCGTTGAGCTTTGAATTTGGACAAAAGCGGCTCTCGCTTTCTCCGTAATATGAATTCCTTTGTCGACTTCGGCGTTCACGCGATGGTTCATGACATCGGCGATGCTTTCGATCATATGCAGCATTTGCGAAATAACGCCGTGAATATGATCGGCCGTTGTCTTGGACTGCTCGGCCAGCTTGCGAATTTCTCCGGCTACGACCGCGAAGCCTCTGCCGTTCTCACCGGCGCGCGCCGCTTCGATCGCCGCATTGAGCGACAGCAAATTGGTTTGCCCTGCAATTTCGGCAATCGCGGTATTCATGTCCCGGATCTGCGTCGAGAGCTCGGAGAGTTTCCGAATCATTTCGGAAGATTCGCTGACGGACCCGAGAATTTCCTCCATTTGCCGAGTGACCTGTTCAACCGTGCTGTTCCCGTTCTCTACCTCCGCTTCCGTTTGCATCGCGGATTGGACAATCGTTCCGGCGGATTCGGCGATCCGCCCGACCCCTACAGCCATCTCTTCCATCGCTCTTGCCGTTTCGCCGGTCGTTTGCGACTGCATTTCCTCGGCTGCGGCGACATGCTGTATCGACTGGGTTACATGCCCAACGGTCTGCGTTGTTTGTTCTGTAACGGCTTTCATTTCCTGAGAGGAAGCGGCCAACTGCAGCGACGTATCGTTTATTTCTCGTACAAGCGAATGGAGGGAGTCGGCCATCGCGTTAAAATCGTTCGCTAATCCGCCGAATTCATCATTCCGGAGGATGTTGACCCGACAGGTAAGATCGCCGGATTGAATGCTGCCGGTTCCTACCCTCAGGGCATTGAGCGGAACAATGATCGCGCGCATAATGAGGTAGATCAGAATGCCGGCGACAATCAAAGCGGCGATGATGACGATTACGGTCTGGTACAGAATAGGCTTGGCCGCATCCGAGTATTCGTCCATCTCGATCGTCCCGGCGATTTTCCAGCCCGTAATCTCATTTGTGACGAAATGCGCTTCTTTTTCTACGCCTTCTTTTACATAGTTTACGATGCCGCTGCTGTTTTGCTGCATAGCGTCAACTTGACTGCCTGAAGCCTGTTCCCCCGGCTTGACTGTAGGATGGGACAAATACTTGCTTCCTTGATCCAGAACGTAGACGTATCCTTTATCCCCGATTTTCACTTGCTGCAGTACGCTGCTTAGCTTCGCCAAATCGAGGTTTAACCCGATGACGCCTTTGCCGTCGGGAAAAGTCTTGGAAATCGTGACCACCATATTTTTTGTGGTGGCGGAAATGTAGGGTGCGGATAGAACGACTTTGCCCGGATTTTTTAACGTTTCGATGTACCAGTCTCTTTTGCGCGGATCGTAATCCTGCGCGCCGGGGTCGGGCGCTTTCATCCAGGCTCCGTTCTCGTTGCCTAACGTTACTAGCTCCAATTCGCTATGCTTGCTCATGAACAGATCGATCAATTTTCGGATCGCCGGGTCGTTTCGTTCTACACCCGAGGCGGACAATTGATCTGCCAGGAAATCCGCTTCGCTCATCACGGGGCGGATGTATTGTCCGATGATTTCGCTTGCCAAATCGACCGTCTCTTGGGTAGAGGAGGACATATGGCTGCTTAGTTCTTTTTGTGAACTATGATAGGAGAAGATGCCTGTGGAAAGGGCGGGAATCAGAAGTACGGCCAAAAATGTTGCGATCAGTCTCGTTTTTACTGAGCCTGGGTTCAATTTCTTAAGTAAATATAGCTTCAAGTAAGCCCCACTCCTCTTATGTCGTATCATTTGAGTTTATACTTTAATTTTCGACAATAAACGACAAGAAAGAAATAGTTCAAAATACCCAAAAAAAGTTAAATATTATTGATAATTAGTTCTGTTGACGCAAAAAAACCGCCGATTTTTTCATATCTCGGCGGTTTTGTTCGATCTCATTACTGGGCTTTTTTGGCCTCCACTTGCTTGGCCATAGCCTCCTCGGCTTCGCGAAGAGCGGTGTTTATGTCCACATTGTTGATGATGATTTTGTTCATGGTCGTTTCAACGATTTTCTTTAACTCATTCAAGTTGGCGCCGACAAGACCTTGCGCCCGGGCAGGCGGAACCGCAGCGGGCTTCATCTTCGTAAGCGCACCGATATTTTTTCCTTTCAGGGCCGGCAGCTCCGAGCCGACAATTTTGTCAAGATCTTTAATGGTCCGCACGGAAGGCATGTTCGCTTTCGTCTTCGCTTCCTCGATCTGCATTTCATCGGAAAGGAGGAACTCGATAATTTTGAAGGAAATATCCTGGTTTTTATTCGTTTTCGTAATATACCAGTAGCCGCTGGAGCCGACGATCATGCCTGTCGTATTCGGCGCTTCCTTGAAGGTGGGCATCGTCACCATATCCCAATTCATTTCCGCCGGGAACCCGGCATAGCGTCCGAATTGGTTCGCGTTCAGCGCGACTTTTTGCGATTTCTCGAACGCTTCGGCCTCGGAAGTTTGCGACGTTCCGTCCGCTCGTTTGTTGTTTTGAATTTGGTAAAAGCGGGAGAAGTTATTGAAGAGAACCTTCCACTTTTCAGGATCGTACATTTTGTCCGCTTTCGGATCAAGGTAAGGAACGGACAGCTGATTATCCCTCAGCAGCGCGCCATAGAACGAACCGAAGCCGCGGTACACGTCCCCGCCGTCGACGCGGGTCATTTGTTTGGCAAGCTCATACGTTTGATCCCAAGTCATTCCGTCTTTTGGATAAGGCACGCCGAACTTGTCAAAAATCGACTTGTTGTAGAACATGACCTGCATACCGCCGTAAGGCATAGGGAGACCGATTATGTTGCCTTCAGGGTTCGTAGTCTTGATCGCGTCGATGAGAATGGGCTCAAAGCGGTTTAAATCGTAGTTATGTTTTTTGATCAACGGAGCCATATCCGCGTGCAGATTGAGATTGATCAGGTAATTGTCGATGTCCGAAATAATGCCGAATACGATATCGGGATATATGCCGGCCGTGACCAATTCGGGAATGGTCGTGCCTTGGCTGCGCGCGATAAAATTAAGCGTGACGTTCGGGAATTTGGCCTTGATTTTGTCACCGTAGCTTTTGTTGAAATCTTCGACGCTCATGCCGAGTCCGGAGGCTACGGTCAACGTAACCGGCGAAGTGAGATCCATCTTGACGGATTCAGTTGTTCCGGAAACGCTTCCATTTCCGGCCTTGCTGCATGCGGTCAGCATAGTTACGGCCAATGCGGCTGTGAGAAGACCTTTTCCTGTTTTCAATATCAATGGTACTACCCCCTATATCTATTTATGACATTAACATTTATTATAAAAAGAGGGCGACGCAAGCGCGATATCGAATCCTAACGTCTTTTTGATCGTTATTCACATCGTTTTAGCAAAAACGGCCGGGGGCCCCGGATGAGCTTCACCCGGTGCGGTCGGCATTGTTCTTGAAGTCATGTCCGCGAGCCCGGCAAACGGTCCGCTCACGCTTTTTTTTGGCGTTTATGTAGGAAGGCAAGGAACCCCATGGCTATGATCGCTCCCGCGAAGCCCATGACCATATCTTTTTCCGAATCGAACATGTCCCCCTGCAGCCCGATATACTGCGCGCCGAACGATCCGGCGAGTATGGCCACAATGGCTTCAATGATCTCAAAGATGGCGCTGAACGTTAAAATGACGGCAGCGGAAATAATATACGTCCACTTGCCGCGAATTCCTGCAATGCGGATCATCGCTTCCCGAAGCGGATAAGCGAGAAGAAGTCCGAATGCGAAGTGCACGACCCGATCAAAGTAGCTGCGCTTCGTATGTATAGCGGATTTCAGCCACATGTCGACGGGAGTGTTTTGATATGTAAAATGGGCGGCGTACGTATGGAGGCATAAAAAAATGAACAGCAAAACGTACGAAAGGTTGGATAACTGGAATTTGCGGTAAGTCCAGCCAAGAAAGGCGATCGTCGCTATCGGAATCAAGTTTTCCATCAGCCATTGCCCGCGGTTCGTCGGGTGAAACGCCAAGGCGATCCAGTAGACGGCATATGCCGCGATCAGAAATTGAAGCAAGTAGTTCCGGGAAAAAGCTGTCGTTGTATAGGTATACATGATTCATCCGTCCTGTTGACGATATTGGAAATGTAACCGTAGTATGACCGAATTGGTAAAAGTCATGCAGTGCGCAGGAAAATTAAAAAAGTCCGGGAACCTTTTCGATGATCAGGCTCCCGGACTTCATTTGTTGTACAATCAGAGGCTGGTTCTAATGGGCTTCAACATCGAAATCGATGATTAACGGCCCGAAGGAGAGCCGTACGGATATGTGTATTGAAGCGGCTCGTCAAACGTGATGTAATCCAGATTTACCATCAGGAGCAAATACCGCATGCCGGTCTGAGGGTCGCTAATAATAATATGGTCACGGCCGGCGGCTTCCAGTCTGCCCTTGAACACTTTCGCATTCCATTCCGAGTTGTTTTCGAATGTCATGTAAATGGTTGCGATTTTGCCCAGATTGAGGCGCAGTATGTTCTCGATGAAAGATTGCTCCAGCGGCAGCTGTCCCGGCATGCTCGGCGCAGTTGGCGTCGGCACGGGATATCCTTGCGGCGAAATCGTCGATCCGCTTGGAATCATCGGCGGAAACTGGCCTTGGCCTACCGGCTGTACGCCTGTCGTGGGGTAACCGCCGTAGGGACTCATCCCCGGTTTGTTCGGATTATACATGGTTTAAAATCCTCCTCCAAAAAAATAACTTGCAGCTTTCGCCGCTCAGTAGGCTTTAGCACACAATTTATACTATGGCATAGGCGGATGTTTGGTGACGGATCTTTTGCGAAAAAAAAGAACGGCAGCTGCGCAGCTGCCGTTGAGTCTTGCTTGTTCATATTCAATTAGAAATTGAAATTGTCAGGGTCCGCTCCGAATCGTTTATTCTGGTTCATTCCGTCGACGAGCGCCATGTCATCTGCACTTAACGCAAAATCGAAAATCTTCGCATTATCGATAATTCGCTGCTCGTTAACCGATTTCGGGATGGTGACGACGCCATGCTGCAGGTCCCAGCGCAATATAATTTGCGCCGGCGTTTTTCCGTATTTGGCGGCGAGCTTCGCAAGCGTCGGGTGATCCAGATTGCCTTGCATAAGCGGGCTCCACGCTTCCATCTGGATGCTTTGCTGCTTGCAGAAGCTTCGAAGCTCGGCTTGATTCAGCAGCGGGTGAAATTCCACCTGGTTGACGGCCGGAACGACGCCGCTGTCCTCGATGATGTCTTTCAGGTGATGAACTTGGAAGTTGCTCACGCCGATTGCCCGGACATGGCCGTCCTTGTACAGCTTTCCGAGCGCCTTCCACGTTTCTTTATATTTGCCTTTCACAGGCCAATGCACGAGGTACAAGTCGATCACGTCGAGACCGAGTTTGCGGCGGCTTTCGTCGAAAGCGCGCAGCGTCTGATCGTAACCTTGATCCGCGTTCCATACTTTGGTTGTAATAAACAGTTGATCGCGGGAGACGCCGCATTCCCGGATCGCCTGCCCGACGCCGGCTTCATTGCCGTATACGGCAGCCGTATCGATGGAGCGGTAGCCGGCTTTTACGGCATATTTTACTGCATTGATAACTTCGTCGCCTTCCTGGGTTTTCCAGACGCCGAGGCCGAGCCAAGGCATGCGGACCCCGTTGTTTAACGTTGTCGTGTCGTTCATTTGCGAAATGGTGGACATGCAGTAATTCCTCCTCTTGATTATGTATTGTCGGTGTGGATTCAACGGCTGACAACTCTATGATAAACTTTGTTTTCCCATGAAAGCAAATCGGGCGAATGGAGCGGTCAAATAAAAACATCGTCGTTCCGATGGGATATGCGCACCCGCACTTTCGGAATAACGATGTTTTTGTTTCGGCCAGCCGCGCCGCTTTTTCATACCGCCAAATGCTTGCGAACCTGATCCTCGCTCAGCGTGGCGGGGCTGCCTTCGGCGACGATCGTGCCCTTATCAAGCACATAGTAGTAGTCGGCGATACTGGTCGCGAACGTCAGGCTTTGCTCGACGAGCAGCACCGACATCGACTGGTTCGCTTTGATCGATTCGATAACGCGTTCGATTTCCATCACAATGGACGGCTGAATGCCTTCCATCGGCTCATCGAGCAGCAGCAGCTTCGGTTCCGCCACAAGCGCGCGGGCGATGGCGAGCTGCTGCTGTTGGCCGCCGCTGAGGTCTCCGCCTTTGCGCTTCAGCATTTGCCCCAGCACAGGGAACTTCTCGTAGATGGAGTTCGGGATACCCGCTTTGCGTAAGCTGCCGCCCGCTGCCTCCAGCCCGATTTGCAAATTTTCCTCCACGGTCAGTTGGGAGAAAATGTCGCGTCCTTGCGGCACGTAACCGATGCCGGCCTTGGCATGACGGTACGGAGGCGCGTCGGTCAGCTCGTGCTCTCCGTATCGAACGGTGCCGTTCTTCGGTTTGATCAGGCCCATAATCGTTTTCATCAGCGTCGTCTTGCCGACGCCGTTGCGGCCCATCAGGCAAACGACTTGACCTGGCTTTATTTTCATCGTAATCTCGCGGAGCACCAAGCTTTCCCCGTAGCCGGACGCGAGTTTTTCGATCGTTAACATGTTTCCCGCATTAGTCATGCCGTTCACCTCTTCTTCCCAAATACACTTCCGCTACTTTTTCGTCGTTTTGAATATCCTGCATCGTTCCTTCACGGAGAACCGAGCCTTCGTGCATGACAGTGACCGTTCTGGCGAACTTGCGGACGAAATCCATGTCGTGCTCGACGACGACGACGGTTTGCCGGTCGCAGATCGCGTGCAGCAGCTCGCCGGTTTTTTCCGTTTCGCTGTCGGTCATGCCGGCCGCCGGCTCGTCGAGCAGCAGCAGCTCCGGCTCTTGAATGAGCAGCATTCCGATTTCGAGCCACTGCTTTTCTCCGTGCGATAAGCCGCCGGCTTTCTCTTTCGCTTTGTCCGTCAGGCCGATCAAATCCAAATGGTGGCGGATGCGTTCCCGCTGTTCCGGCTTTGTGGCGGCAACGAGCGTGCTGAGCAGACCGCGCTTCTGACGCATGGACAGCAGCAGGTTTTCCTGTACCGTCAGCGTCGTAAAAATCGAAGGGGCCTGAAATTTGCGGCCGATGCCGAGCTGGGAGAGCTGATGCTCCTGGTTCCGCGAAATATCGTAATTTTTGAACAGCACCCGGCCTTTGGACGGTTTGACCTTGCCGCAAAGCACATCAAGCAGCGTCGTTTTTCCGGCGCCGTTCGGTCCGATGAGAAAACGGAGCTCCCCGGGCGTAAGCTGAAAATTGAGCCCGCGAATCGCTTTGAATCCGTCAAAATCAACCTCCAGCTGTTCGACGTGGAGAAGGGGGGCGGATGGATCTTCCCGAAGCGAAGCATTCATAGCATTCATCGCGACTAGCCTCCTTGTTGTGTTTTTTCAAGCTCGGCAAATCCGAGCGGCGGCGCCGAGGAAGGTTTTAATGCGGCGGGAGCAGCGTCCGCGCTCTTTCGTTCCCCTTTGCCGGCGGCCCAATCTTTTAACGTGCCGATAAAGCCTTTGGGCAGGAACAGCGTGACGACGATGAACATCGCGCCCATCAATATCGGCCACCATTCGGGGTACGCTTCGCTGAACATCGTCTTGGCCGAGTTCGTCAGGACCGCCCCGATCAACGCGCCGATAATCGTGCCCCGACCGCCGATGGCGACCCACAGCACCATCTCGATCGACGGGACGATGCCCATCTGGGCGGGGGAGATAATGCCCTCCTGCAGGACGAACAAAATGCCGGCCAGTCCGGCAAGCGCTGCGGACACGCAGTAGATGAATACTTTGTAAGCAACCGGATTGTAGCCGATGAATCGGACCCGGTTTTCCGCGTCGCGGATCGCAACAAGGATTTTACCGAGACGGCTGGAGGCGAGCCACAAGCAGAGCAGCAGCACGAGGCCGACGACAACGACGGTAATGTAGTACAAGATGAGCTTGGTCGACGGTTCTCCCAGTTTGAGGCCAAGGAACGTATCGAAATTGGTGAGTCCGTTCGTCCCGCCGGTGTAGCCTTGCTGCCCGACGAATAAAGTGACGGTAATGATGACGAGCGCCTGCGATAAAATGGAGAAAAACGTACCGCGGATCCGGTTGCGGAATGTCAGATAGCCTAGCACAAAAGCGGCGGCTACCGGCACGAGCAGGGCGAGCAGCATCGCCGTGCCTGCCGACTGGAACGGCAGCCAGAACGACGGCAGCTTCTCCACGCCGCTCCATGACATAAAGTCGGGAAGCTGTCCGTTCGAGGCCACGAGCTTCAAATGCATCGCCATGCAGTAGGCGCCGAGTCCGAAGTAAACGCCGTGTCCCAGACTCAGAATGCCGGTGTAGCCCCAGATGAGATCGAGACCCATGGCGAGAATGGCGTACGCGAGAAATTTGCCGAGCAGCGACAACCGGAACTCGGATAAAAACGCCGGCGCTAGCAGCATCAGAACGAAGAGCAGTACGCTAAGCGCGATTTTCACTTTGGTATTGCTAAGCAGAGTGGTCATGGCAAAAACCCCTTTCATTAACGGTCACCGCGCAGTGCGTTTAATCAAGCGCCCGCGATTTCATGGTGACAAGGCCGGACGGCTTCCATTGTAGGAAGGCGATGATGAGCGTAAACACGATCACTTTGCCGAGCGTGGCGCTGGTCGTATACTCGAAGGCCGTGTTCAGCACGCCGATGCCGAGCGCGCCGGCCACTGTACCGATGAGCTTGCCGATTCCGCCGAGCACAACAACCATGAACGCATCGACAATGTAGTAGGTGCCGATCGTCGGTCCGATCGGGCCGACCAGCGTCAACGCACAGCCTGCGATACCGGCCATGCCGGAGCCGAAAGCGAACGCCTGCGCATCGACGCGCCGGGTAGAGATGCCGAGGCACGAGGCCATGTTGCGGTTTTGCATGACGGCCTGCATGTTGCGCCCGCCCCGCGTATGGTACAAATACCAGTAAATGATCGACAAGCAAACGATAACTAGCGCGATGATGAACAGCCGCTTGTACGGCAGCGTCAAATCGCCGCCGATCGTAATCGCGCCTTCCAGCCAAGAGGGGGCTGTCACGGCGACGTTCGGCGCGCCGAAGATCGAGCGGGCGAGCTGCTGCAGCACGAGGCTGACGCCCCAGGTGGCAAGCAGGCTGTCGAGCGGCCGTCCGTACAAGAAGCGGATCAGCAACGCCTCGAGCAGCCAGCCCATGACGAACGCGACGGCGAAGGCGACAAGCAGCGCGACCGGGAAGTAAAAGCCGAAGCTTGAGGCGGGCAGCATCTTCTGGAACAGTTGCTGAATCGTATAAGCCATATAGGCGCCGATCATAATGAATTCGCCGTGGGCCATGTTGATGACGTTCATCAGCCCGAAGGTGATGGCCAGCCCGAGCGCGATGAGCAGCAGAATGGAACTGAGCGACACGCCGTTAAACAATTGAAGCAAGATCAGGCTCATAACGGTAGTACCTCCTCATCTGTCGGAAAACAGAGGGACTGCCTTGAGGCAGTCCCCGTTTCACCGGTTCTCTCTCTTTAAGACTACTTTGTTACCGCAGCGCCCCACGGATACGTTTTGAGGTACGGATCCGGTTTCACCGGCTGGCCGGAGTTCCACACTTCTTTAATCATGCCGTCGGACTGAATTTGGCCGATCCGTACGGTCTTATAGATGTGCTGGTTGTCGCCGTCGACTTTGACTTTGCCTTCCGGAGCGTTCCATTCAATGCCCTTCGCCGCCGCTTTCACTTTCTCGACTTCAAAGGAGCCGGCTTTCTTAACTGCTTCCGCCCACAGATAGACACCGGTGTAAGCCGCTTCGATCGGATCGTCCGTCACGCGGTCTTTGCCGTACTTCGCTTTGTAGGCTTCCACGAATTTTTTGTTTTCCGGCGTATCGGTCGTTTGGTAGTAGTTCCAAGCCGTATAGTGGCCTTCCAGGATGGAAGCGCCGATGCCGCGAATTTCTTCTTCGGCGATGCTGACGGATAAGGTGGTCAAGTCTTTGGAACCGATGCCCGCATCTTTCAGTTGTTTGAAGAAGGCTACATTACTGTCTCCGTTCAATGTATTGAAGACGACGTCCGGTTTTTCTTTTTTGATTTTGCTGATGATCGTGTTGTAATCGGTATGTCCGAGCGGCGTATATTCTTCGGCGATCAGCGTGCCGCCCTCCGCTTTCAGCTGCTCTTTAATGATTTTGTTGGCCGTTCTCGGGAACACGTAATCGGAGCCGAGCAGGAAAAACTTTTTCCCTTTATTTTGCAGGAGCCACGATACGGCCGGGACGATTTGCTGATTCGTGGTTGCGCCGGTGTAAAAGATGTTCGGCGATGATTCCAAGCCTTCATATTGGACAGGATAGAAGAAAAGGCCTTTGTTTTGTTCCACTACCGGAAGCACCGCTTTGCGGCTGGCGGAAGTCCATCCGCCGAAGATGACGACCGCTTTGTCTTTTTGCAGCAGTTTTTTTGTTTTTTCCGCAAAAGTAGGCCAGTCGGATGCGCCGTCTTCGACAATCGGCTTCAGTTGTTTGCCCAGAACGCCGCCGGCTTTGTTGATCTCATCGATCGCCATCATCTCCGCATCCTTAACGGATACTTCGCTGATGGACATTGTGCCGGTCAAGGAGTGAACGATCCCGATGGGAACCGTGTTGTCTCCGGCAGGTGCTTCCGTTTTGGTGTCGGTGCCGGTTGCGGCTGGCTTCGCTGTGCCGGAGCATCCGGCCAGGAAGGCGGACAGCGTCAGTGAGACGGCCATCAGGGCGGTAAGCCTTTTTCTTTTGAATAACATGTTTGATCCACTCCCCTAATTTTTTCGGTCAATCACTTCAGTGTGTCAGTATGGCTTACATGCCATATCTTATTCAAATGTGATTTACATGTCAATATACATTACATAAATTTATTTCTAAAAAAATTTTACGCATTGAATTATGCCGTTTATTTCGTGATTTTGGAATATATATTGAAAATACGCCCTCAATCTTGACGATATGGTGTTTTAATGTGATTTTAAATAACATTAATGGATTTACAGAAGAGCAAAACGCGAATATAATAAAGTTATTGGCACTGCAATATTCGTGTTTCGTTTAGGAGGATCTAACATGAACCTGACAGATAGGGAGAAGGAGAAGCTGCTTATTACGGTGGCAGCCGATTTGGCCAGGCGCAGGCTTGCTCGCGGGGTGAAGCTTAATTATCCCGAGAGCGTTGCGCTCATTACTTCGGAGATTATGGAAGGCGCGCGGGACGGGGTGACGGTGGCGCAGCTGATGGAGCTCGGGACGACAGTGCTGCGCGCGGAGCAGGTGATGCCCGGGGTGCCTGACATGATCCATGAAGTGCAAGTAGAGGCTACGTTTCCGGACGGCACAAAGCTGGTCACAGTGCATCAGCCGATTCGACGATAAGAAGAAGTGTACAGCCGGATATCGGGTTAAGAAAAAGCTGCAGCTGAAATCAAGCTTTAGAGGAGGAGTAACCCATGAAGCCGGGGGAATATCGCGTTCGGGAAGGAATCGTGGAGCTGAACGCCGGAAAAGCAAAAGTGGCGCTTGTTGTTATTAATATGGGAGACCGGCCCGTGCAGGTCGGCTCGCATTATCATTTTTTCGAAGTGAATCGGGCGTTGAAGTTTGACCGCGCATCGGCGTTCGGCATGCGTCTGGATATACCGGCCGGAACGGCCGTCCGTTTTGAACCGGGCGAAGAGAAGCCGGTCACGCTGACGGAGCTTGGGGGCGACCGATTGAGTTACGGCCTGAACGGGCTGTCGAAGGGAGAGGCGCGCCGCGGCGTGCTGCCGGAACCGGTTCGCGCCCGATGGAATGAATGGGAGGAGGGCGTTTAGATGGCACAGATGGACCGCAAATCGTATGCGCTCATGTTCGGTCCGACCGTTGGAGACGCCGTCCGCTTGGCGGACACCGACTTATGGGCGGAAGTCGAGCGCGATTATACCCGCTACGGGGACGAATGCAAATTCGGCGGCGGTAAAGTGATCCGCGACGGGATGGGGCAGTCCAGCCGGCATACGCGGGATCAAGGCGTGCTCGATACGCTGATTACCAATGCGCTGATCATTGACTATTCGGGCATTGTGAAGGCGGATATCGGGATCAAGGACGGCTTGATCGTCGGCATCGGCAAAGCCGGCAATCCGGACATTATGGACGGCGTCGATCTGCAGATGATCGTCGGGGCATCTACGGAAGTGATTGCGGGCGAAGGCAAAATCGTTACGGCCGGCGGCATCGACACGCATATCCATTATATATGCCCGCAGCAGATTGAAACGGCGCTCGCCTCCGGCGTGACGACGATGATCGGCGGTGGCACGGGACCCGCGGCGGGTACGAGCGCCACGACATGCACGCCCGGTGCATGGCATATGCACCGGATGCTGGAGGCGGCGGAGGCGTTCCCGATGAACCTCGGGTTCACCGGCAAAGGCAACGCCGCTTTTCCGGAACCGCTCGCCGAGCAGGTCGAAGCCGGCGCGATCGGGCTGAAGCTGCACGAAGACTGGGGCACGACGCCGGCCGCGATTGATGCTTGTCTCGCCGTAGCCGACCGGTACGACGTGCAGGTGGCCATTCATACGGACACGCTCAACGAGTCCGGCTTTGTCGAAGACACGATCCGCGCCATCGGCGGGCGCACGATCCACACGTACCATACGGAAGGCGCAGGGGGAGGGCATGCGCCGGATATTATCCGGATCGCTTCCGAGCTGAATGTGCTGCCTTCCTCTACGAACCCGACCCGCCCGTATACGATTAATACGGTCGAGGAGCATCTCGATATGTTAATGGTATGTCACCATCTCGACAGCCGCATCCCGGAGGATGTCGCCTTCGCCGATTCGCGGATTCGCCCGGAAACGATTGCGGCGGAAGATATTTTGCATGATCTCGGCGTATTCAGCATGATCAGCTCCGACTCCCAGGCGATGGGACGCGTCGGTGAGGTGATCATCCGCACATGGCAGACTGCGGATAAGATGAAGAAACAGCGCGGCCTGCTGCATGAACCGGGCGCTGCTGCTGTTGAAGCCGATTCCGGCGATGACAGCGAAAGCAGGAACGATAACTTCCGCATTAAGCGGTATATCGCCAAATATACGATCAATCCTGCCATCACGCACGGCATCTCGCATCTCGTCGGCTCGGTAGAGGTAGGCAAGCTTGCCGACCTCGTCGTCTGGAGCCCTGCCTTCTTCGGCGTCAAGCCCGACATGGTGGTCAAAGGCGGCATCATCGCCTTCGCGCAAATGGGCGATCCGAATGCTTCGATTCCGACGCCTCAGCCGGTATTCGGGCGTCCGATGTTCGGCGCGTTCGGCCGGGCGCTGGACCATTGCATCACGTTCGTCTCGCAAGCGGCCTATGATGCCGGCGTACACCGCGAGCTCGGGCTGCAGAAGCGCATCGAGACGGTCAAAAACTGCCGCTCCGTTACGAAAAAACATATGATCCATAACGGGGAAACGCCGAAAATCGAAGTGAATCCGGAAACGTACGAGGTGAAGGTGGATGGCGAAGCCGTCACATGCGAGCCGGTCAGCGTCCTGCCGATGGCGCAGCGGTACTTTCTCTTTTAATCGTACATGAATAATAGGCAAGGAGGCGGCCACCGGAGCATGCACAACGATACATCCTTTTCTTGGCTTGCCTATACGCAATTGCTCGATTCCGCATTGCCGATCGGCGGGTTCTCGCATTCGTTCGGTTTGGAAACGATGGTACAGAGCGGCCGGATCGAGCGTGCGGAGCAACTGAAGCATTATATAGAAGCGATGCTGTTTCACAGCTGGGGGCCGGTTGACGCTTTGGCTGTCAAAGCCGTCTATCGGTTGGCTCCTGATAAGCGCTATGCCGAGCTTTGGCGCATCGACCGCGAACAGCATGTACAGCGGGTCGCGGCGGAAACCCGCGACGGTGTCGCCAAGATGGGCCGGCGGCTGTACCAGCTTACGCGGGCAATGTACCCGAACCTGGAGTGGGAACCGCTGACAGGAGCGCTGCAGTCGAAGGAGTGCATCGGTACGCATCCGCTCATTCACGGTTGGGTCAGCCATGAGCTGCAAGCGCCGCTTGCGGTCGCGGTGGAAGGGTATTTGTACACTTGCACGATGACGTGCATCAACAGCGGGCTGCGCCTCATGTCGCTCGGCCAAACGGACGGACAGCGGCTGCTTGCCTCGCTGCTGCCTTCCATTGCGGAAGCAGCGCAGCAGACCGAATCGCTGGATCCGCTCGCGGATGGCTACGGGAGCGTCCCGTACGCGGAGATCGCGATGATGCGGCACGAAGGGCTGTATTCCCGGTTGTTTATGTCCTGAATGATTTATTTCGCTTCATTAATATATGTACTCATCTATAATTTGAAGGAGGCTGACGCGTATGTGTCAAGGAGGAGCGCATCATCATCATGAATGGGAAAAACCGGATTACGTCCATTTGGGACGTCCGATGCGAATCGGAATCGGAGGCCCGGTCGGCTCGGGCAAAACGGCACTAGTCGAAAGGCTTGCGCGCAAATTAACCGACAAATATAGTATTGCCGTCATCACCAACGATATTTATACGAAGGAAGATGCGAACATTTTGATCCGTTCCGAGGCGCTGCCTGCGGAGCGCATCATCGGCGTAGAAACCGGCGGCTGCCCGCATACGGCGATCCGCGAAGACGCCTCCATGAACTTTGAAGCGGTAGAGGAGCTGGAGCAGCGCTTTGCCGATCTCGATATCATCTTCATCGAGAGCGGCGGCGATAATTTGGCCGCGGCATTCAGCCCTGAGCTGGTGGATCGCTTCATCTATATTATCGACGTGGCGCAAGGGGAGAAAATTCCGCGCAAAGGCGGCCCGGGCATTATGCGCTCCGACATGCTGATCATTAACAAAATCGACCTCGCCCCACACGTGGGCGCCAGCCTGAAAGTCATGGAGGAAGACACGATCCGGATGCGCGGCGACAAGCCGTTCGTGTTCTCGAACTTGTTCGGCGGCCAGGGGCTGGACGATATCGTTCATTGGGTGGAACACGAGTACAGCCATGCCTGAGGTGACAGGGGCGATCAATGCTGAATTTTCCTCAAGCGGAGGAGAAACGCAGCTGCTGCGCCACCAGCAATCGTACCCGCTCAAAATCGCCAAAACGTTCCGGTTTGAAGGCCGACAGCTAGGTGTTTATGTCATGGATGCGTCCCCCGGCATGATGGCGGGGGACCTCTATGAGCAGCAATGGCGCTTCGGAAAGGGGACGGACGTATTTATTACGAATCAATCGTATACAAAGGTGCATCCGGCCCGAAAAAGCGATAATGACCCGGCAACCCCGACCCGGCAGCGGCAAACGCTGCATCTTGCTTCCGGCGCCTATGTCGAATATATGCCTGAGCCGCTGATGCTCTACAATCAGGCATATTTCCTTAGCGAGACGGACATTCGGATGGAACGCGATTCGACGCTGATTTTTAGCGAGATCGTGTGCCCGGGGCGAACGCATCGGGGGGAGCAGTTCCAATACGAGCTTTACCGGTCGCGCCTGTCCGTGTGGTATGACGACGAATTGATTTTTACGGCAAAGCAGCTGACAGAGCCAGGCAAGCACGCTCCGCTTGGAGCAGGACGTTGGGATGGTTACACGCATCTGGGTTCTTTGTATATGTTTTCAACCGTTGCCGACGCCGCCCTTGTCGAGAAGCTGCGCGACAAACTGGAGCGGAAATTCCCGCCGGGCGGCAGCTTGTATTTCGGCATCAGCCTTACGTACAAGTACGGACTCGCCGTCTCGGTGCTAGGCCGCCGCGTATACGAGATCGCCGATTTGCTGGAAACCGCTTGGGGTATCATCCGATCCGCGTCCTTTCAAAAGCCGCCGCTTTCCGTACCGAAGTAGCGGCGCAGCCGCTTTGGTTCTGCCAAGAGGTATCGAGTTTTGCCCGAGTCCAGGTAGGAAGCACAGGCTGTCAGAGTTACTCATTTCTACTTGCGAGATATGGTTGGAGAGAAACGTATTCCTTCTATAATATATAGTACCGGTTCGAAGATTCAGCCATAAAATCGAACACTCGATGGAATAGAGAAGGAGGAATGGTGGGAAATATCTCAAATCAGTGAATGTGCAAGGTTTGAAAAAAGCAGCAAATGAATCGAAACATGGTCAGAAAAAAATAGCGGAGAGCGCTCGGAATTGAGACAGCTGAGGAGAGTTTTTAAAACGTAGAAGATAACTCGAAGTCAGCCCATAAGGGAATGGGTATGGGGTGGAAAAGCGGCAGCGTCCGCCTTTAAAATCGCATGGATACCGCTAAGTATATTCCAATCATGCGATTTTAACAGCGGTTGGAACCCCATACCCATCCCCCAGCGCTCAAAGCAGCAGTCAGCGCCAGTAGTTTACCGTTCGGTCAAAGCCGAACGTTTTTTCATTTTCATTTTTTTTGCATTTCTCATTTTCAATTTGTCACAACTTCGAACGCACATATCGACAATATTTTGAACACCGGGATGTGTTTGTTGTCAAATGATCGGCAGGTTGCTATTATAAAGGGGATGTATAAGCTATACTGATTAATGGCTACGGAACGGATCCTTCACATAAGGGGGTTGTAACATTGAAAGAACAAGCAAGTTTGGAGCTTGGAGTCGAGGCGGTGGCTGCTGCGGATGAAACGACGCAGAACTTGCCGGTGAGCTGGAGAGATTTTGTCCAACTGGCAAAGCCCGGTATTTTGTTCTCCAATTCGATCACGGCGTTCGGCGGTTTCTGGGTAGCGTCCAAGTGGAATATCGACTGGTTGTTGATGATATATGCACTTCTCGGTACAGCGCTTGTGATGGCATCGGGCTGCGTATTGAACAATTATTTGGACCGCGACATGGATACGAAGATGGCCCGTACGCAGAAGAGGGCGCTCGCCGTAGGGAAGATTGCACCGCAAACGGTGCTGCTGTACGGGATTATACTTGGAATTATCGGACTCGCAGTGCTTTGGTTCGGCACAAACCCGTTATCCGCACTTTTAGGGCTGATCGGATTGTTCCTTTACGTCTGGGTGTATACCGCTTGGTTTAAGCGCACCTCGGTTTGGAGCACGTTTGTCGGCAGCTTTTCCGGAGCGGTGCCGCCGGTCATTGGCTACTGTGCCGTTGTTCCGGAGATCGACGCGGGCGCGCTGATCTTGTTCGGGATTATGTTTCTTTGGCAGCCGCCGCACTTCTGGGCGCTTGGCATCCGGCGTATGGAAGAATACCGCGCAGCCGGCTTCCCGCTGCTTCCCGTCGTTCGGGGCACGTATGTAACGAAGCTGAGCATGGTCCGCTACATTGTGCTGCTTGTTCCCGTATCGCTGCTGCTGTATGTATTTGGTTACGTCGGTGAGATTTATCTCGCTGCCGCTGCAGTTATGGGGCTGTACTGGGCATTCCTCAGCATTAAAGGTTTCAAGGCGGAGGATGAGGTGCAGTGGTCGAAGAAGATGTTTATTTTCTCCATTAACTATTTGACTTTGCTCTTCATTATTATGGTTGTGAACACCGTGTAACACGGCGCGTTGATCCAGTCAAAGAATAATCCCACGGCGTCCCGTACGCCTGGGATTTATTTTTTGCAGGCGGGTCGCTGGGTTACGCATATGATTGTTTAATTGCGAGAACGAAAGGGTGGCGGGGATGCAAAAAAATGGCTTTAAAATCATTGTCATGGTACTGCTTGTCGGGTTAATCGGAACGTTTGGTTACATGTTAATGAAAGGACCGGATCAAAAAATCGGTGTGCTGCAAAAGGCACCGGATTTCAAGCTGGAAAACCTGGATGGGAAGCAAGTATCGCTCGGCGACACGGCGGGGAAAGCCAAACTGATTTATTTTTTCTATTCCACCTGTCCCGATGTATGCCAGCCAACGACCTTTACGTTGTCGAAAATCCAAGACAAGCTGGTCGAGAAGGGCGTATTTGGAACGAAAACGGCTCTAATGTCCATAACGTTCGATCCGACGAAAGATACGACCACGCAGCTGAAAGAGTTTTCGCAGCGCTTCCACGCCGATTATAAAGGATGGTACTTCCTGCGGGGAGAAGAGGCGTCGGTCATTGATCTGGCTAAAAAATTCGGCGTGCTTGTTGTAAAAGACCCGAAAACCGAAACGTATACCCACAGCAACTTGTTCCTGTTGGTTGACGGGAAAGGCGATTTGCGGACATATTACAGCGGAAACGACGAAGATCTCGATGTGGATAAAGTCGTCGCCGATCTGGTCAAGATCAGCAAAGAATAATCGTACCGATCGGGGGCTTTGTTGCAAGGATGGGGTACTTTACGCATATTTTGCTCAGCAACGTAATACCGCTAACGATTATGATCGCAATTGGCGTTGTTTTGTACAGAGCCTTTAAACTGGATATTAAAACGTTATCCAAGCTGAACTTTTATTTGTTCTCGCCTTCGGTCGTCTTCAAGATGCTGTACGAGTCGACGCTTTCGCTTAGCGTATTGGGGCAAACGCTGCTCTTTTTCTTTATTTTTTTCGCCGCGATGTACATATTGGTGGAGATTGTCATCCGCATTCGCGGCTATAAAGGCGGCATGGTGCCGGCCGTGCGGAACAGCGTTATTTTTTATAACAGCGCCAATTACGCCATTCCGCTCAACCAGCTTGTATTTGTGGGCGACGCTTTCACGATGTCGATACAAATTATTATTATGATGATGCAAAGCCTGCTGCCGAACACGTACGGGATTTATTCCGTCAACGCGCAAAAAAAAGGCGATATCCGCAAAACAATGCGGACGATTATGACGCTGCCGGTCATCTATATTATCCCGATCGCGTTTCTGATGAACGGGCTGCATGTTCCGATTCCTGCGCCGATCTATACACCGATCAATTATGTATCGAACGCTTTTATCGCGACCGCTCTGCTGACTTTAGGCGTACAATTGGGAAGTATGAAGTGGAAATTCCAGTTATCCGATGTTATTTTGTCCAACGTGCTGCGATTGCTGGTGGGACCGGCCGTCGGTTTCGGCGTCGTTCTACTGCTCGGCATCGACGGCGTAATGGCCCAGGCGCTTGTGCTGTCCTGTGCCGTACCGACTTCGCTCAGCAGCGTGCTCATCGCCGTGGAGTATGATAATGAGCCGGAATTTTCATCGCAAGCCGTGTTTTCCTCCACGATCTTTAGCATCTTCACTGTGACGCTAGTCATTTATTTGTTGAAATTCATAGGCTGAGCCATTACGCTAAAATTTTTCGATGGTCGGGTGCACCGGAGGGTAAACGATAAATTCCTCCAACCCGGCCTTTTCCAGTTGCTGAATCAAGTACTCGTCCGGCGTTCCTTCCACTCCTGCATAGCCGCGGCGCGTATAAATTTGCTCGGCATCGGGGAATGTGTCCCGCAAGATGCCGCGTATTTTTTTGCCGGATGAATCGTTGTCTGTAAAAAGAAATACCTCGCGCGTACCGATCTTTTTTTTCAAACTCTCAAGCCTCTCGGTATTCAAGGAACCGAAGGTGCAGTAAATCACGATTTCATCCGTGAGCAGGCGGCGAAGCCTGCTTTTGTCGTTTTTTCCTTCTACGATGATGGCGATTGACATTGCAATCCTCCGTTTCAACGAGTATGGACGATCTTTTTGTAGTATATCCCCTTTTGTTGTCCCATCCAATACTTTTATGTTTGTATTTCCCAGGAAATGTCGAAATTAATGTATGTTTTACGTTGTGAAACGAATAAGAAACCGTTCTTCCGCGCTTGTTCAAATTCCGTGTTAGGAGAAGGTACATAAAAAACGGCCCGGCAATATGCCGGACCGTTTCTAAAAGGAGAGTGGTCGTAATGCTCTTAGTTGATGAAGTTGGCGGTTGTCAGCAGACGCTTCAGCATCGTTGCGGATTGCGCGCGAGTCGCCGTACTGCGAGCGCCAAGCGTATCGTCCGTCATGCCGTCGACAATGCCTGCTTTAATGGCTGTTGCGACTTCTTCTTTCGCCCAGACGATGCTGTTCGAATCTTTGAATTTCGCAAGCAGTTGAGCTTGTTCTTCCGACGTTACAGCCGGTTTCGCACCCGCATAATTCAGGGCGCGTACGACCATGGCTGCAAGTTCTTCACGGTTGATCGTAGCGTTCGGCTTGAACGTACCATCCTCATAGCCGTCAATCAGCTTAGCGTTAGCCGCTGCGCCTACAACGCTTGCATACCATTGATCGGAAGCGACATCTTTGAATTGTGCGTATGTTGCATTGGATACGTTAGTGTTCAAGCCGAGCGAACGTACGACCAGTGCAGCGAATTCCGCACGTGTAATGTTGCGCTCAGGTTCAAACGTAGTGTCCGTCACGCCATCTACAACCAGTTTGTTTGCGAGCAGCGTGATGTAGTTTTGAGCCCAGTGACCTTTAATGTCGCCGAACGTTTTGCTTGTTTCGATGACAGCGTAGATGCTGCTGCCGTTGCGCTTGATAACCGCTTCTTTATCGGAGAACAGCGCCGGAACAAAGCTTAATTTTTTCGTCGTCGGATCAAACAGAACGGCTGTCGCTTGACCCGGATTTACAGCCTTCGACATCGGAAGCACTCGACTGATGTAATTGCTGCCAAAGTCGACTGCGACTTTATTGTCTTCTTTGCCAAGGCCTGTAATACTGAAGTCTACGATCGTGCTGGCAACCGTGCCGCCTACTGCGCTAGCAGCGGCGTTCACTGCAGCGGCCGTCGCATCATCCGCTTTGCTGATGGATGCTTTGATGATCAGCTCATCAACGGTTACGTTCAGCTTGGCTGCCAGATCGTCCAGCTTCAATACGTTCAACGGAAGGTTATACGTACCGTTGTTATTCACGATCTTCAGCATTTTCTTCGGATTCGTGACAAAGTTTACGAGCGCTTTGGCCGGAATCAGAACAAAATCGCCGTTTAGCGTCAAGGTTACGGTGTCGTACTTCTCCAGAGAGTCTTTCAGCCGGTCGGCGTTAACGGTACCGTCAGCGTATACGACGATGCTCTCGGAACCAGTGGCAATACCACCGCCACCGCCACCACCGCCGCCGCCGCCGCCGGTTGAAGGCGAGGTAGTCCGGTATACAGCTTTATATACCGAATCGGAGATGCTCTCTCCGTAGACGGACGTACCTACAGGGCCGTACAAATTAATGTAATCATAAGTGCCTAGCCCGGACGTGGAAAACTTATAGTTGTAAACCCCGTCGTACACGCTGTAGGTTACATCAGTTACTTTGAGCTGGGTGCCGCTTGGGCTGTACAAATAAACTTGCGAATTGACGCTATAAACGTCGGAATAGACCGTACCGGTTACCGTGCCGTTCTCGTACTTCACATCCTTGAACCCGGATGCGGCGAAAGCGAGTACCGGAAGCAGGATCGAGATGATAAACATCACCACGGTCACTTGCGCTGTCTTTTTAAAAACAGCTGGCTTCATGCAGGATTCACTCCTATCTCTTTGGACAAATAATTTCGAATTGCGATTTACAGGCTCCCTCGACAAATGCATTTCACCTCCTTCTATCGACGTTCCATATAGATTGTTCGAAGCGGACAAGTAGTTTCTGTCCATGTTGGTAAAAATTACTAAACAATCTCGTTAGACATTATATGACCAACCCGGGACTGTCCGCTGCCAAACATCTCGACAGAGTGAAACGCGGATAGTTTTATAAAGGTTGCGGTCATTTTTATTTTTTGTACTAAAGTACTAAGAACATCATACCCGAGAACTACGATTGTTTTTGAAATTGGGTCAAAAGAAAGCCCCGACCGCAATGCGGAAGGGGCGGACAATGGACTCGGTGCAATCCCAAAAATTTACGAGATTTGTCGATTTTTATAGATCCGGCGTTAAGCGCGGGCTGTTCGGCTGATACGATTAATAGGGAGCAGGCAAAGCGAGAGCATCAAGAATACAAAAGCGATAAAATAAGGCGACGTATGCGTGCGCACTTGTCCGGCAACAATGGGGCCTATAAAGGCGCCGATGGAGTAGGAAATAGACAAAACCGAGAAGACGCGCCCGTATTTGTTCGAGCTGGTCACGCTGGCGAGGAACGAAGCAATCGCCGGGAAAATAACCCCCTTAGCCATGCCGATCAAGAAAAGCGACGCGGAGATCGGGAGCGGCCAGTGCACCGACATGCCGAAAAAGACGAGCGCAAGCGCCAAACTGCCGAATGACGTTCGCAAAATCGGCGATACGCGGCTGAGGAACAACATGCTTAGCGTTACGAGCGATCCGAGACTGATAAGCGAGAAAAAAACGCCGGATGTGACAATGGAGCCGTGTGTTTCTTTCATTAACGGTAGTTCGAAAAACAAAATGCCTTGCGAACACGAAATACCGAGCGGAACGGCGTAAAAAAGCCATGGAATCCGGTTTGATTTTTCGTTGTGCTCAAGGCCGCCGTCCGGCAGAGCCGCAACCGTGCCGTGGGGAGGAAACAACTCCGCAGCCGTCTGCTTGTACTGCTGCTCGTTAACGCCGAACCAGGCGAAGATTCCGGTAATGATAAGGATCCATCCCAGAAAAGTAAAGGATGCGGCAAAACCGAACTGCGCAACCAAAAAAGCGCCGGCGGCAGGACTAAGCACGGAAGCGATCGTATGCACCATTCCGTTGCCGGCCATCAGCTTGCCTTGCTGAACATGATCTTTGGCGATCTTTGCAAGCAGCGTAAGGCAGGCAGGCGATAAAAACGCGAGCACGAATCCGCTGATCGAACGGATGATAAGCAGGTCCCACGGATCGGTGACGCGGGATTGAATTAGAAGGACGATTCCTGCTACAATCAGGCTGAATACAATAAAAGCTTTGCTGCCGTATTTATCGACGCCGTAGCCTGCAATCAAATTGCCGGGCAAATGGGTAATCGAGTACACGCCCAAAATGAGCCCGATGAAGGACGGCGCCGCCCCCAGGGATATCGCAAATGGAGAAAGAATCGGATACTGCGCATGCAGGTCGAAAAAGGCTACGAACATAAACAGATACAGCCATACTGCGGTTTTCACCCAAATCACCTCACACATAATTGATGGTTGTCCGTTGCCTATCTTTACTACGTTTACGCCAGTGGGGGGACGAATAGTACAAGTTTTTTGAAGGGGGAGCCAATGGATACGCTTGTGACGGCGGTCCTGATCGTCATCGCACTCATCGCGCTGCTTCGTTTGAGGCGGACATTCCGCAGGTCGTCGCAGCAGGACCGGGGTGATGAAATTCAGCGGAAGCTGGCGGAATTGCGGAAAAAAAGAGATGAAGATTAGAAGGAAAATATTGTATGATGAATAACGAATAAGAAAGATGTTTATTAAGGGAGAGATAGCGTTGGATTTTCTCACAGCCTTTTTGGCGGAGCGTTGGTACATTATTTTAGCTGCGCTCATTGTTTTATTTTTGGTTGTCAAAATCGTGAAGACGGTGATCAAGTGGGTCATCGTGCTTGCGATCGTGGCCGGGCTGTTTTTCTACGGCGCGAGCTACAAGGATCAACTGCTTGAGCTCGGCACGACGGTAGGTGCAAAGGTGGCGGCGGAAGCGAAGACGCAGGCGATGAATGCGATCAGCGCCGAAGTTAAGGAAGCGAAATATACGCAAAATGCCGACGGCTCGTTTACGATAACGACCAAGAGCGTAAAGGTCGACGGAAAACCGGGCGCCGGGGAAGTTCAGGTGACGTTCATGAATCAGACGTTCAACGTGAAGGTAGACGAGATGGTAAAGACGTTCATAGAACAGGCGAAGAAAAACGCGGGATTGTAAGAGAGAGACATCAACGTAAAGATGGATTCGTTGTATCAAGGTGTACCGTATAGAGGAGGGGGGAGCCGATGAACGTCTGGCAGCAACTGCAGTTGCAGCTGCAGCAGTTGAATTGGATTACGGTTATGATCAGCGTTGTCGTAATTGCATCGATTGTTCAAGGGCTGGTCCGCGGCGCATCCTCCTCCGCGAAACGATTGCTGCTGATGGTAATCGAGGGAGCCGTAACGCTGCTGAGCCTTTTTCTTGCTTGGGAGTTAAGTAACTGGCTGTCGCCGAAGCTGCAGGCCTTTCTGACGGGGCTCGGCATCGTCATTCCATCGGAGGAGCTTGGTTTCTGGAGACAATTATACTATACCTTGCTGACGGCGATTCGCGATTTTTCGCTGCTGCGCTTCAGCATATTGTTCGTGCTGGGTTACGGCCTGATCAAGCAAGTCGTCTACCGGATCGTCGATCCGCTGGTCGATCGTTGGGAGGCGGGGCGAGACGACCAGCTGAAGCCGGGTAAAGGAACGCCGTCTTTGGTCAGCAGTTTGATCGGCGGCGTGCTCGGCGCTGTGACCGGCTTTGGCCGGGGCATGGTCATGATCGCCGTGTTGTTTGTCGTCACGACGCTGTTTCCGCAAACGCCGGCAGCAAACTATATCCAGGCCTCCTCGCTTTATCAAAAAGGAGCCAAGGAAGTGATCGAGCCGGCCGCAGGCGAGTTCATCGCAAACCGATTGCCGGTGTTTACCCGGGCGGTGGAGCAGGAATTCGCCAACATTTTGCAGCGGAAATACGAAGTGCTTGACGCCAAAATACCGCCGGATATCGCGCTGGCGGCGAAGGAAGTAACGGCGGACGGCAAGACGGACGAAGAGAAGGCGAAGCTGCTGTACCGGTGGGTTGGTACGCGCGTCAAATACGATTGGAACAAGGTCAAGCTGTATGAAGAGCAGCGTATCTGGAAAGAGCAAACGCCGGAAGAGACGTTCAACACGAAGAAGGGCGTATGCATTGACTTTTCCAGGCTATATGCGGTCATGGCAAGATCGACCGGTTTAGACGTCAAGGTAGTAACGGGACTCGGGTATGACGGCCGGGGAGGGTACGGCCCGCATGCCTGGAACGAAGTGTATTTGTCGGAGAAAGAACAGTGGGTGCCGCTGGATTCCACTTGGGTGGCGAGCGGGGGCAACTGGTTCAATCCTCCGAACTTTCAAGAGACGCACATAAAAGAAACGTAAACCGAAGCAATGATTGCTATTCTTTATAGTCGCAAGCCGGAAGGGTCGAAAGGATGACAGCTCCGGCTTTTCTTTTGCACATGAGGAAGTTATGGTAAACTAAAAGTTATGAGCAAGGCCGATATTTCGGCCCGATACGAGGTGAAACATCGATGGTCAAGACACTCAGAGAATATAAAGCGATCTTTTTTGATGTAGGCGATACATTAATTACAATACCTGCCGCGCGCGTCATTATGCAGCAATATTTGGCAAGCCGGGCTATGCACCGGGGAGAGGAACAGATCGGTGAACTTTTTACCGAAGCGTTCCGTCTATTTTATTACGGCAAGCAGCTTGACCCGTTCGAGGTATGCACGCCCGAATCCGATAGAGCATTCTGGGTCAAATTGTATCACTATATTCTTCAGAAATTGGGAGTCGACGAAGAACAGTGGACGGAAGAGCAAGTGCACGAATGCTGCCACGAGTTGTACCATTTGTTTACCGCACCTGAGCAGTATGCGCTGTTTGAAGATGTGAAGGAATGCATCGAGCGTTTAAGCAGACAGGGATACAGGCTTGGCATTATTTCCAATTTCGCTCCAACGCTTTCATCGATTTTGGACCATAAAGGCATTTTGCATTATTTCGATCCTGTCATCGTATCGACCGAAGTCGGGCTGGAGAAGCCGGATCCGGCCATTTTCAGCCTGGCGCTAGAGCGCTCGGGACTGGAAGCGAAGGACGTGCTGTATGTCGGTGATCACGACCGCAACGACATTTGGGCGCCGGCACAAGTCGGCATCGATGCCGTCAAAATCAAAAGATATGATTATCATACCGGGGAGGGCATTCATTCCCTGCGCGAATTGTTCGCAATGTAATTCCAAAGCGTAGTAAAGGAGTCGCAGTCTCGTGAAGAAGCCGATAGTCATGGACGACCCGCAGAAGCAAGAGCATAATAAGCGCCGGCAGTTTACGTTTCGAATCAACCTGTTCTTTTTCTTTACGTTTTTTCTGTTTTCCGTTCTTATAGTGAGGCTGGCGATGCTTCAGTTCGTGGAAGGCCACGAGATGAAGGCGGAGAAAGCTGCCCGAAATAAAGCGGATACGCCGATTCCTCCGATCCGCGGCAATATATACGACCGGGGAGGAGCTCCGATTGCCTACACGACCTCGACGCAGTCGCTTTATTTTCGGATCGAGCAGGAGCAGCCTAAGGAGGAAGTCATTACGCTTGCCAACAAGCTGGCTAAGATTTTCGCAGATTACGGCGAACCTACACCAAAGCCGCTCACGGCCGCCGATATTATTAAGGCAATGGACGTCGGCTATGATCTGGAGCAAAACAAAACGACGGCCCCAAGCTATTTTGCCGTGCCGCGGCGTCTTAAATCCGGTTTGTCCGAGAAAGAGATGGCGTATATTTACGAGCACCGCGATGAGCTGAAATGGCTGGAGATCACGGAAGAAAGCATCCGTACCTACGATACGGATACTACGCCGGCCGTGCAGCTTATCGGCTATATGCGTCCGTTCTCGGCGGCAAGGGAGCCGAAGTACGGCTTGCCTTTCTACAAGGACAAGAAATCGGAAGGATATTTGGACACCGAGGACGTCGGCTATGACGGCATCGAGTTAATGTACCAGGAGGAGCTGCGCGGCAAGAACGGATATAAGACATATCCGGTGAACGCTTCGCAAAAAATTATCGGCAAAGTCGAAATTACGAAGCCGATCAAGGGCAACAATTTGTTTTTGACGATCAACAAAAACGTGCAGCTTACTACCGAGCAGGCGATCATCGATCATCTCAAATGGCTCAAGGGGCCCGAGGCGCGCAACAACCCGTATGCGAACAAAGGGAGAAACGCGGTGGCCGGCTACGCCGTGGCGATGGAAGTGGACACGGGGAAAGTGGTCGCGATGGCCAGCATGCCGGATTACGATCCGACCGTCTGGTTCGGCGGCATCCCGCAGGCGGAGTACGAGCGAATCAAACCGTTTATTAATAACGGGACGATCACGACCGCATATCCGGATTATCCGGACGCCGAACTTGCGAAACATCCGACCTCGATCGTTTATATGGGATCGGTCGTAAAGCCGCTGTCCGTGCTGATCGGCTTAAACGAAGGGTTGTTCACGACCGCGACGAAATATAATGATACCGGCGTGTTTTACTATGGAAAAGACAACAACGCCAGACTTTCGAATTCCGATAGCGCCGCGTGGGGAAACATTAACGCGACGGAGGCGATTCGCCGTTCTTCCAATACGTTCATGTCAGCGATGATCGGCAATGCGCTGTATATGCGCAACGGCAATAAAGCAGTCGATCTTTGGGAGACGTATCTCGGCAAATTCGGCTTAGGCGTATCGACCGGAAGCGGGCTTCCGAGAGAGTACGCGGGACTTAGCGAGTTCAAGACGAATACGAAAGAAACCCCACAGTCCCGGATGGTGTTCGCCTCGTGGGGACAAAATGAAAAATACACGACTTTGCAGCTCGCGCAGTATGTAACGACGCTGGCGACGCGCGGCAAACGGCTGAAGCCGCAGTTTGTGGACAAGATTGAAACGTATGAAGGCGAATTGGTGAAGAAATTCGACGACGCGGAAGTGCTCGACGAGACGACGTTTCCGAAGCCGTATTGGGATGCGGTCATTACCGGCATGAAGCAGGTCGGCATTCAAGGCTTCGACGGATTCCCGTACGAAATCGCCAGAAAGACGGGAACGTCCACGCAGCGCGTCGGCGGCGGCAAGGAAGTCGATAATGCGGTATTCATTGCGTTTGCTCCGGCGGATAAACCGAAGCTGGCGGTAGCGGTCGTCGTGCCGGAAGGCGGGTTCGGTTCCTGGGGCGCAGCGCCGATCGCGCGCAAAATTTTCGATGCATATGATCAATTTGTCGGACTGGACGGCGTTCCGAAAGGGAATCCGACGGGGACTGATTCGAAAAAACCGTAAACGGCAGTGCAAAGAAATCTCCTGATATAAAGGGGATCTCTTTTTTTTATAAAATAAATGTTGCACAAAGGAAACATATTTGTATATAATTAAAATATAGTCAGGAAGTAAACAAATGTTGTCTTGGCTAAAAAAGAAGGTATAAGACAACATTCGAAGTTATATAGATGGATCATATGATAAGAAAGGTTTGGGGTGTAAATGATGCTGAAGAACAAATCGGTACCGTCCTCGTTCAAACGATTGATAATGACACTTCTATTTTTGACGCTGGCGGTCGTGTCGGCGGCTTGCGGCAATTCGCAAGAAGCCGGGGCGGACGGCAAAGTGAAAGTAACGGCCACCATCGGCATGATCAGCGATATTGTCGCACAGGTTGGCGGAGAACATGTGCAAGTGACCGGATTGATGAAATCCGGCGTCGACCCGCACTTATACAAAGCATCGCAAGGCGATGTGAAGAAGCTGGAGCATGCGGACATTATTTTCTATAACGGATTGCATCTCGAAGGCAAGATGGTGGATATGTTCGAGAAGATGAGCAAGACGAAGCCGACCGTGGCAGTGTCTAGAAACATTCCGGAATCGAAACTGCGCGGCTGGGACGGCGGCGAAGCCTCCCATGATCCTCATATATGGTTTGATGTGAAGCATTGGATCAGCGCGACCGAAGTGGTGCGGGAGGAGCTTAGCAAGCTGGATGCGGCGCATGCGGAAGACTACAAGAACAACGCTGCCGGTTATACGAAGCAGCTTGAGGAGTTGGACCGGTACGCAAGGGAGCAAATTGCTTCGATCCCGGAAAACCAACGCGTGCTCGTCACCGCGCATGATGCGTTCGGCTATTTCGGAGATGCGTACGGCATTAAAGTGATGGGGCTGCAGGGCATCAGCACCGCATCGGAGTACGGCTCCAAAGACGTGAGCGACCTGAGAGATTTCCTCGTGCAAAATAAAATCAAAGCGGTGTTCGTGGAATCGAGCGTGCCGAAGAAATCGATCGAGGCCGTCATTCAAGGCGCGAAGAAGCAAGGTCACACGATATCAATCGGCGGCGAGTTATACTCCGACGCGATGGGCAAAGAAGGGACGCCGGAAGGAACGTACATCGGCATGGTGCGGCATAACGTGGATACGATTGTGAAGGCATTGAAATAAACGAAGCGGGGAGTGATACCTATGATGGAGATGCAAAGTAAATCGCCGTTGTCCGTGCGCGGCATGACGGTTGCTTATCAAAAAAAGCCTGTGCTAACCGACATTACGTTCGATATTCCGGAAGGGAAGCTGGTCGGCATTGTCGGACCGAACGGCGCAGGCAAATCTACGCTGATCAAAGCGGCTCTCGGGTTAATCCCCCGTGTCAGCGGAGAAGTATCGATCTACGGGCGCCCTTACCGCGAGCAGCGGAAGCTGATCGGCTATGTGCCGCAGCGGGAATCGGTCGATTGGGATTTCCCGACGAGCGCGCTGGACGTGGTAATGATGGGGCGGTACGGCCATCTCGGATGGTTCAAACGCCCGGGCGCGGCGGAACGGAAGCTGGCAATGGATTGCCTAGGTAAAGTAGGCATGGCCGATTTCGCCGACCGGCAAATCAGCCAGCTTTCGGGCGGACAGCAGCAGCGTATATTTCTAGCAAGGGCGCTCGCCCAGGATGCGCGGCTGTATTTTATGGATGAACCTTTCGTAGGCGTTGACGCGGCGACGGAGAAAGCGATCATTACGCTGCTGGGTGAATTGAAGAACCAGGGGAAAACGGTACTTGTCGTCCATCATGACCTATCTACGGTGAAAGAATATTTCGACTGGGTTATGCTGCTCAACGTACAGTTGATGGGGATCGGACCGACGGATCAAGTGTTTACGAAGGAACAACTGCAAACGACGTACGGCGGAAGGTTAACGCTATTAAACAGGGACGATGATGCGATCATCGTCGGTTCGAGGTGATCGGTTATGTTTAGCGCATTCATGGATTTATTCCTCGATCCGAACACGCAATGGATTTTGCTTGGCAGTGTGCTGCTCGGATTGAGCAGCGGCGTGCTTGGAAGCTTCGCCTATTTGCGGAAGCAGAGCCTGATGGGCGATGCGCTCGCGCATGCAGCTTTGCCGGGCGTATGCATCGCGTTTATGCTGACCGGCTCCAAGTCGATCTTCTTCTTTCTGATCGGTGCCGTTATCGCCGGGCTCGCGGCCACATTCGGCATCGGCTATGTTACCCGCAATACGCGAATCAAGCAGGATACGGCGCTCGGCATTGTGCTATCGGTCTTTTTCGGGCTCGGCATCGTGCTGCTGACGCAAATTCAGCACAGCGGCAGCGGCAATCAGAGCGGGCTTGACAAGTTCTTATTCGGCCAGGCGGCATCCATGGTGCTGTCGGACGTCATCACGATGGCCGTGGTCGCTTTGCTGCTCGTAGCGGTATGCGCACTGCTGTTCAAAGAATTCAAGCTGCTCAGCTTTGACGCCGGTTTTGCCAAGGGACTCGGCTATCCCGTTGCTTTTCTCGACCAATTCATGATGTTCCTGATCGTCGTGGCCGTTGTCGTCGGCATCCAGGCGGTCGGCGTCGTGCTAATGTCGGCGCTGCTCATTACACCTGCGGTATCCGCGCGCTACTGGACGGAGCGGCTCGGCGTTATGGTCGCGCTGTCGGGCGTTTTCGGCGCCGTCAGCGGGCTGATCGGCACGATGATCAGCACGACTGCGAACAACTTGCCGACGGGGCCGTTCAGCGTGCTCGCCGCGACGCTGTTGTTCGTCGTTTCCGTGCTGTTCGCGCCGAAGCGCGGACTGCTGCCGAAGCTGCTCCAGCGTCTGGCCGTGAAGCGCGAAGTGCTTGCGGAGCTGCAGGATCGGCCGCGCATCGCGGTACACGCGCAACCGATACAGAAAAAGGAGGGGCAGGCATGAACGACTTTTGGATTTTGCTCACGGCGGCGCTCGTCGCCTGCTCCTGCAGCTTGCTCGGCTGCTTCCTGGTGCTGCGGCGCATGGCGATGATCGGCGACGCGATCAGCCACTCCGTGCTGCCGGGCATCGTGATCGCCTTCCTGCTCAGCGGCTCGCGCGATTCGTTGTTCATGATGCTGGGCGCATCGGTGATCGGGCTGATCACCGTGTTTCTAATCCAGATGTTTCACCAGAGCGGCGTACAGTCCGACGCGGCGATCGGCGTGGTGTTTACGGCTTTGTTCTCCATCGGCGTCGTACTCGTCAGCATTTATACGCGGCAGGTGGACCTTGATTTGGATTGCGTATTGTACGGTGAAATCATTCATGTCCCGTGGGATACGATCACATTCGCAGGTATGGACATCGGACCGAAGGCGGTATGGGCGCTCGGCCTCGTGCTGCTGCTTAGCGGCACCGTCATTGCTTTGTTTTATAAGCAGTTTAAAATTTGCGCCTTTGACCCGGCCATGGCGGCGGCCGTCGGCATACCGGTGGCGTTGTTCCACTACGTGCTCATGGGACTCGTCTCCGTGACCACCGTCGCTTCGTTCGAAAGCGTCGGCGCGATTCTCGTCGTCGGTATGCTCGTCGTACCTGCGGCTACCGCATATTTGCTGACGGAAAAACTGAGCCGCATGATCGCGTACAGCATGATCATCGGTTTGTTGAGCTCGACGGGAGGGTATTACTTGTCGGTGGTGCTTGACGCATCGATTGCCGGATGCATGATAACGGTGGCCGGCGTCCTGTTCATCGTAGCGTTGCTGCTTTCTCCTTCGCACGGCGTCGTATGGCGCAAAATGAGACAAAAGCAGGCGGCGCTGTAAACGAAACCTTAACGAAACTAATGCTTTACTGCATGAAATAAGCGTTAGACCGAAGATGACCGTCGATATGGCGGTCATTTTTTTTGGAATAGTAAGAAAATATAAATGTTCAGACCGAGGAAGGCAGCTTCAGACAACGGTTTTTCCAACTTGTAGAGAGAGGGAATGCGGGAAAACGACACCCGAAGACCGAGCAGCCGGATTATAGAAATAAGCAGAAGGTAGGTCAAAGAGGAAATGGGCATGGGTGGAATAACGTAGCGGCTGGAATCCCATAACCATTCCTCCCTTGCGCAAACGTATGGATAAGCATGGTCAGAGTCATAATGGCTAAAATTGCAATAATAAGAGCATCCAAGTTCCGCGGCGCACTAACGAATCCTTCGCTTCCTGCTTTTCTGGTACAATGAGGTGCGAAAGCAAAGGGAGGGTCATCATGAAATTCAAAAATACGATTTTTTCGAAAATGAACGCCGTTATTTTCTTTTTTCTAATTTCGATCCTGCTGTTATACGGCATATCGCATCAAGTCAGCGTGCGCGTGGTGGAATCGCTTCTGCAAAAGGAAACCGGCAATCAGCTGGACTTTGTCCGCAAGCAGCTCGATTCCATGGCATTGAGCCTGGCGATGAACGCCGTCACTTTGACGCGCGATCCGACCGTGCTTGGAATCGAACGCACGTCGCTGATCGGTGGGGAACGGGCGCTCAGCCAAATCGAAACGAGCGTGCAGGAGAAACTGACTTTGCAAAGCTCCGCAAGCAGCTGGTACAACGATATTACGCTCTATTTTCCGTCCGTGAAAAAAACGATGACCACCGCCTATCGATCGGCGCCCGCCTATGACGAGAAGCAGCTGGAACAGCAGGTAAGGCGCAACAGTTGGACGTATCGGCCGGACTTGTCTTCCTTCGTCTACTATGCAGGAGGTCCGATCAACGAATCGGGAAAAATCGAAGACAGCAACGTCATCGTGGAATTAGCGTTTTACGAGCAAAACATTACGTCTTTACTCGATCAACTGAAAACGGGCGGTAAAGGCGACCCGTTCATGGTGAGCAAGCAGCGGCATATCGCTTTCAACCGGACGTCCGATAAGGAACATACCCGCGCGGTGTCGGAAGCGCTGTTCCTTGAGCCGGAGCAGGATCACGGGAGCTTTACGAAGGACATTGGCGGTCAAACGTATCTGGTCAATTATGTGTATTCGCAGCCGCTCGGATATTATTTGGTCGATTACACGCAAATGCAGCAAATTTTGATGCCGATTACAACGATCCGCAACTGGTTTTACGGCTGCATCGCCTTGCTGCTGGCGGTCGGCCTCGTCTCTTCCTTTCTTCTGTACAAGAACGTCCAAGTTCCGCTGCAGGCGCTGATCGGCGTGTTGAAACGATTTCAGAACGGCGATTTCAGCGTCCGGCTGAACCAATACTTTCGCAACGAGTTTGACACCGTCGTCGTCCGATTCAATGATATGGCCGGGCAAATTCAATATTTGATCGAGAACGTGCTTGAGGAGAGGAACCGTTCCCGGCTGGCTACCTTAAAGCAACTGCAAGCGCAGATCAATCCGCATTTTTTGTACAACTGCTTAAGCTTTGTCATCAGCTCGGCCAATCTCGGACGCAACGACTCGGTCATCGCGATGGCGTATAACCTGAGCGATTATTACCGCTATATTACAAGGCTGGACGACGCGGGCACGCGATTGAAAGACGAGATGAATCTCGTCAAAAACTACTTGGAAATCCATTTGCTCCGATTGCAAAGGATTCGATACGAAATCGACATCCCGGAAGACATGCTGGAGATTCGGCTGCCGAAACTGCTCATCCAGCCGATCGTCGAAAACGCCATCGTGCACGGCTTGGAACCGAAGCCGGGAGGGGGCGCGATCGTGATCAGCGGGAGAAAAAGCGGCGAACGGGTGCAGATTACGGTGGAAGACAGCGGCATCGGCATGTCCGAGGAACGGCTGGAGCAACTAAAGGAGCAGCTTCGCCGCCCGATGGATGAATCGACTGGGACCGGCTTATGGAACGTGCACCAGCGATTGAAATACGGGTTCGGCGAAACGGCGGGATTGTCGCTGGAGCGGTCGGGCGCGTTAGGGGGACTCAAAGTAACGATGCACTGGAGAGGAGAGCTGCGCCAATGATTCAACTGCTGCTGGTAGACGATGAACCGGTCATACTGGAAGATTTGGCTCAATTTTTTCATCAGATTCCCGAGGTCGAGCATTTATATACGGCCGTTTCGGGACAGGAGGCGATGGAGCTGCTGAATCGGCATCCGATCGATATCGTCGTGACGGACATCCGAATGCCGGGAATGTCGGGGATCGAGCTGTGCGAGTACGTAGACCAGTCGGGAACGGGCACGCTGTGCATTTTGTTGTCCGGTTACGCGGAGTTCGAATATGCGCAGCAAGCGTTAAAAACAAAGGCGGCCGCTTATTTGCTGAAGCCCGTAAAAAAGGATGAGCTGCTGCTTACGGTGCGGCAGGCGGCCGATGCGCTGCAGCAGAAGCGGGAGGCGGAGGTGGCGGGCAGGAAGGCGCAGCAGACGCTCCGTACGCATCTGCTGCAACTGCAGGCTGCGCTGCTGCGCGACCTGCTGAGTGGAAGAACAGCTTCGGCGCCTCAGCTCGTCGAAGAAATGGGCAAGCTGGATATCCCCTTCGTCATCGGACAGCCGGCGGTGGTCATCATGCTCCGAATCGAAAACCGCTTTTTGGAATATGATGAGCGCAGCATTTCCTTGTTCGAGTTCGCTATCGTCAATATCGCGGAAGAACTGATCGGGGAGCAATTCCACCTGTGGGCGTGCAAGGACGACAATCAATATTTAACGCTGCTCGCTCAGCCGCGGCAAGAGACGGAGGAGGAGAACTATGCAAGGAAGCTGCTTGATCACAAAATCCGCGAGCTGCAGAGCAGCGTGACGCAATATTTGCAGGGCCATATTTCGGCCGCAATGAGCGATTTCGAGTCTTTTCCCGAGTCGATGTCCAAGCAGTATCTCAAATTGCTTGCTCTACTCCGAAAATTGCCCGGAAGCGAACAAAGTTACTTGCTCCGGTTATGGGATCAGCCGCCGGCGACGCCTCTGCGGTCGCTTCAGCGTCTGTACGAGCCTCCTACCGTGCTGCAGCTGATGGAAGCCGGTAGATGGAGCGATGCGGAGGCGAGGCTCGGATCGATGATGGACGAATTGGCCGTCAGCGGAATGGATACCGCTGAAAACATGTCGGAGCTGTTTTACTATTTGTCCAATGCTTTTACTTACATGGTGCATGCAAGCGGGCTGCAGCTGGCAGATGTGCTCGAAGATCAGTACGGACGGTCGGTCAATGCAACCACGTTCCGTTCCGTCAGACAGCTGCACGAATGGGCGATCGACCTGCTGCAAAAGATTAGGGAGCGAACACGGGATGGAGAACGTGAGCATCACGGCGCCTTCGTCAAGCAGATTCACCAATACATCGAGCAGCATTTGTCCGAGGATGTGACGCTGCAGGCGATCAGCGAGCATGTGAGGCTCCACCCAACATACATATCGGCGATGTACAAACAGGAAACCGGCGAAAATTTAAGCGAGTACATTTACCGCTTTCGCATGGACAAGGCGGCTTATTTGCTGCGGAACACGAATGCGAAAATTTATGAAATCGCCGCCCAGATCGGGTATCAGTACACTCCTTATTTCACGAAGCTGTTCAAAAGCTATTACGGCGCATCCCCGCAAGAATATCGCAAAGCCTCTGTCTGAAACATAGAAAAGCTTTAAATTGTCATCTATTTTCTTAAAATATCATCCGTAGGACGCCTCCCGATTCCCTTTTATAATTACAAGTGTGAGAGTGAAAAGACATTTTTACACTGGGGGGCGTCTTCATGAGTCGCATGATATTGGATACGGATATTGGAACGGATTCGGACGATGCCGTCGCGCTTGCGCTGGCGATGAGGTCTCCGGAAATAACCGTCGAAGGCGTGACAACGGTTTACGGCAACGTGATCGTTCGATCGAAAATCGCGCAAAAAATTATGGCGCTGTGCAGCGCCGGCGAAGCGCCGGTCTATGCCGGCATCGTAAAGCCGCTTTTGCATAACCGTGATGTATTTTGGGCGGGCATCGAGGGCGAAGGGCTCGATATCGCGGATGACCGTGAGGAAGGAACGAAGCATGCGGTCGATTATATCATCGAAACGATTATGGGCAATCCGGGTGAAATTACGCTTGTGACCATCGGCCCGCTCACCAATATCGCGGCGGCGATCATTCGTGAACCGCGCATTGTTAAAGCCGTGAAGGAAATCGTCATGATGGGCGGCGTTACGCGTCTGGGAAGCACCGGGGTCGAGCTGCCGGCCATAGAGCATAACGTAAAATGCGATCCGGAAGCGGCTTCGCTTGTGTTTTCCAGCGGAGCGAAAATATTGATGGTCGGACTGGACGTGACAAGACAAGTATCGATTACGCGGGCCGATAAAGACGAGCTGGCAGCCTCGGGTACTCCGCTGGCGCAGACGCTTACTGCGCAAATTACTGGGTATATGGATTACCGCCAAAGAGATTTTACTTTTATGCATGACCCATTGGCCGTCGCGCTGCTCATTAACCGCAAGCTCGTCAAGACGAGACAGATGGACATCCGCGTCGACTACGACCATCGCCATCCGACCGGAATGACCGTCGGGGAGCTGAACGAGAACGGCAACGTCGAAGTTTGCCTGGAGGTCGACCGCGAATCCTTCCTGCGTTTGCTGCAGCAAAGAGTATTCAGCTAAGCCGATCTCATTTATACGAACCAACTTAGAGGGGGATTGCTTACGATGAACATGATGAAGACAGGCCTCATCGGATCGCTTGTTCTTGCGCTTGCCGCAGGCTGCTCGAATGCTGCCAAGCCGGAAGCCTCGTCCGACAAACAAGCGCAATCGGGCGGCGTAACGGAAATCTCGTATTTGGCCAACTCGATCTGGGAGAAGCCGATCAAGAAAGTCATCGATGAATTCGAAAAAGAAAATCCGAACATTAAAGTCAACTTGCAGCTCAGCCCGACGACAAAGCTGACGGAAACGATCGAAATCAAGCTGGCTTCGAAGGCGCAAGACCTGGACGTCGTATCGGTCGATGTACCGCTCACTATGGGATATTCGCTCAAAGGCTACCTGGAACCGCTCGATAACCTGCTCGGCGCCGACGCCAAGCAGAAGTGGGTAGCTTCCGCCGTGGATGCCGGATCGTATAACGGACAGCTGATGTCCGCGCCCATGAATACGTCCAGCGTCGTGCTGTTCTACAACAAAGACTTGCTTCAACAGGCGGGCGTACCTTTCCCTTCCGAGCAGATCAAAGACCGGATGACGTGGGAATCGCTGGTGGAGACGGCTAAAAAGCTGTCCAAAGATACGAACGGCGACAACCAGAACGATGTATTCGGCTTCAGCTTCGACCAGGTAGGCAAAGCTTATCAGCTGCTCGCGCTCGGTCAAAGCAAAAAAGCCCAGGCGCTCAGCGACAACGGGCTTACCGCCAAAGGATTTACGAACTCGCCGGAGATGGTCAGCGCATTCCAGTTTTACTCCGATATGTTCAACAAATATAAGATCAGTCCGAAAATCAAGCGCGAGGAAGCGCTGGATTACTTCATCTCCGGCAAAGTAGGAATGTTCCTTGCTTCCACGCAAAACTTGCCGAGAATCAAAGATGCGAAAATGAATTTCGGCATCGCCCCGCATCCGTATTTTGAAGGAGGTAAAGTGGCGACGCCGACAGGAAGCTGGCACGTCGGGATCTCCAAATATTCCACGAAAAAAGAAGCGGCCGCCAAGTTCGTCAAATATTTGACGCTGGGTAAAGGTTCGCAAATTTGGTTCGAGGAGAACGGCGCGCTGCCGGCTACGCTGGAACTGCTGGATCACATCGATAAAGATGCCAAGTACAACGAATTTCCGAACACGATCATGAAGCTGGCTGCCGGCGAAGCAAGGCAAACGGCGGCGCTTCGACCGAAAACGCCAGGCTATCTGGAATGGGAAAACAACGTAAACAAAGCATTTGAAGATATAAAGAATGGCACAGACCCGAAAAAGGCGCTGGACGACGCGGCCACGCTGATTGACAGCCAGCTCAGAAAATATCAATCCGTCGTGAAGTAACGTTTGGGGGAGGGAGCGATCCCTTCCCTTCTTCATTCTTAACTAAAAATCTACTAAGCTAAAAGACTGAGGGTGAGAAACGGATGAAAGTGGAAAAGCTCACGCCGTACCTGTTTTTGTTTCCCGCCATGCTGGGCCTTCTCATATTCAAGCTGTACCCGGTGTTGAACGGCTTGCAGCTTAGCCTTTACGGACCGGAGTTTTTAAATGCGGGGAAGGCGTTCGTCGGCCTGCAAAACTATGTTTCTCTATTTACCGATCCCGTATTCTGGAGCTCGCTCAAAATAACGCTGCTGTTCAACGTGTTTATTAATCCGATTCAGGTTGCACTCGCATTCGGGCTTGCGCTTCTGCTCAACGGCAAGTTAAAGCGTATCAGCTGGTTCAGAGGCATTCACTTTGTGCCTGTGGCCGTATCTATTCCGACAGCGTGTATTTTATGGAACATAATGCTAAGCCCGGAGCAGGGCGTAGTCAACTCGGTTCTCGTAGGTCTCGGCCTGGAGCCGCAGCCGTTTTTGTCCAGCAGCAGCCAGGCACTGGCTTCTATCATCGGCATCGCCAGCTGGAAAGGCGTCGGCTATTGGGCGATCTTTCTGCTGGCCGGTTTGCAGGAAGTTCCGGCATCACTGTACGAGGCATCCGCTATGGATGGCGCTTCCCGCTGGGAGCAGTTCAAGCAGGTGACATTTCCGATGATGAGCCGTTCGCTGACGTTTGTCGCCGTTTCGGTTACCGTTTCCAATTTCCTGCTGTTCTCGCCGATGTACATTATGACGCACGGCGGGCCGGAGCACAGCACCAACGTGCTGATGCTGGAAAGTTATAACAGCGCATTTATGTATTCGGATATGGGCAGATCGTCGGCGATCGTCATTGTGCTGTTGTTGATCACACTAAGCGTCGTAGCGATGCAGTTTAAATTTTTCAAGGCCAAACATTAGGAGGTGGGCTTCATGCAAAAAAGAAAAGGCTCCGTCCCGCTGCAGTATGCGATTCATATCATTCTTGCACTGATTGTGCTGCTTCCGCTCGCTTTTGCCCTTGTCTCCTCTTTGCGGCCTTTGGATGAAATTTTCCGTTATATGTCGCCCGTTTCGTGGAGGACGTTTATTCCCACCCATATTACGTTTGACGCCTATGTTTCCTTATTCACGGAAAGAGGCTTCGGGAGAATCTTTTTCAATACGTTCTACGTGTCTGCGGTTAATGTAGTGGTCGGCTTGATTGTAGCGTCGATGGCTGCTTTCGGTTTTGTCTATTTTTCATTCCGCGGCCAATCGTTTTTGTTTTTGCTTGTGCTGCTGACGTTTATGATTCCATTCGAGGTCATCGCGATTCCGCTGTACAGCTTGGTCGATAAGCTGGGCTGGATCGATACGTATTCCGGCATTATTATTCCCGGCATCGCAAACGGCTTGGTCATCTTTTTGTACCGTCAGTTTTTCCTCGACTTGCCCAAGGCGCTCATCGAGTCAGCGCGGATCGACGGCGCTTCTTGGTTCAAAATTTACGCGGGGATCATTATGCCGCTATGCAAGCCGGTAACGGTTAGCGCCGGACTGCTCATTTTCATCCATCAATGGGAATCGTTCATGTGGCCGCTGATTGCGACCCGGTCGAAAGATTATAAAGTGATTCAAGTCGCGCTGAGCGACTTCGTCACCGAGTTCGCCACCTATTGGAATGAGATGTTCGCAGGAGCCGTCATCGCGGTTATCATTCCGGTCATTGTGCTGCTGCCGCTTCAGCGTTATTTTGTCAACGGCATTGCCAATACCGGCTCGAAAGAATAAGACGGGAGGTGCCGTGGATGGGAAACATCATTACAGTCGGAAGCATGAATATGGATTTCGTATATTACGTGCGCAGCCACCCGCTGCCGGGCGAGACGGTGCACAGCGTTAGAACGGAGACGAAATCAGGAGGGAAAGGCGCTAATCAGGCGGTTGCCGCCAAGCTTTCCGGAGCCAACGTGACGATGGTCGGGGCACTCGGGAAAGACCCGTATAGCGAAGACGTGCTGGCCGGTTTGCGGGGATACGGTGTCGATACAAGCTCTATTGTGCTCAAAAAGGGAACCATCGGTACGGCGTTTATTACGGTAGACGAGTCGGGGCAGAACAGCATCGTACTAAATGGAGGGGCTAACGCACTTTTGACCGTGCAAGACTTGGAGTGTCTGCCGTCGCTGTTCGAACCGTCATCCGTCGTGCTGCTGCAGAACGAAATCCCTTGGGATTGCACGCAATATGTGATCGAAACCGCCTACCGCCGCGGAGTTTCCGTATGTTTAAACCCCGCTCCTGCTTTAACGATACCGCCGCACCTGCTCCCTCTTATCGACATTATGGTGCTAAACGAAACGGAAGCCGCATGGGTGACGGGCGTAAAGGTGGAGCACGATGAATCCGCCGTACGGCAAGCGGCAAGCTCGCTCATCCGCTCCGGAGTGAAGGAAGTCATATTGACGCTTGGCGCCAAAGGATCGTTTTACATGAATGAGCGTGAAGAGGTCATCCATACGCCCGCTTTTAAGGTAAACGTCGAGGATACCACCGCTGCGGGTGATACATTTATCGGCTCGTTTCTTGCCGCAAGACAGAAGGGGCTGCGGACGGAGTCGTGCTTGCGGTGGGCAAGCGCGGCGTCGGCCATCGCCGTATCTCGGGCCGGAGCGCAGAGCTCCATCCCGGATGCGGAGGAAGTGGCGGCATTTTTAAAAAGCAATGCGTAGCGGGCTTGACTAGAGCGTAGGAGTATCCGGAAAATTTTGTTATTTTTAGAAACAATAAGCGCTTACCGTATCAAATACGGGCTGATTTTGCTGCTATTAAAGAAAAATCTGACCGACTGTATGCTTTGGTAACTGGAAGTCATCACAAATCTACAAAAATAGGAGGCCGTATAAGCGGCCTCTTGCGTATTGAATCGCAGCTGTAAAAAATCGCTAATTCTGCTGTTCAGGGGAGCCGTGCAAAGTCAGCCTGATTTAAAGAATGAGCAGTTACCCGTTGTGCTCGGGGAAATCTACAGAAGCGCCGCCGCCTTCGCCAACAACGCCGATCCGCTTTCCTCCGCCTTCATGGCACGACGGATATAAGGGGCGGCGTATCCGGCCATTTCCCTTGTCCAGCTTCTTTGTGCGCCGAAGGGCAGCAGTGCGGCGGATGCCTCCAATTGTTCGGCTACTTCGCGGTATACGCCCCACGCATCGCGGAGAACGACACCGGCTTCGCCGTCGATCCTCGCTGCGGCTTCGGACAAAAATTGTTCACCCATCCGGCGGCATTCCGCCCAGCATTGTCCGCTGTAGGCGAGGGCAAATGCGTTGGGCTGTTCGCTTTCCAACGCGCGAATCCATTGCTCATATGCGGGGATTCCCGCCGTATACGGATCGCTTACCCATTTGCGAGGCGCTTTTGCGAACTGCAGTGCAAATTCCAGCGCTTCGCGCACGGTGGTGCGATCATCCGATTGGCGGCACGGCTCGACCCAATACATTTCCAATAAACCGATATGGACGGTTCCCGGCTTCGTCCACGGAGTGAATCCGTTGCCGCGCAGCAGCACGGAGTGGCCTTCGGTCGAGAGCACTTCGCGGATACCGCCGTTATGGATGATCCGAACGTTTCCGGCCAAAGCCATGCCTCGCGGTGCAATGATTCGATTGATGGCATCGATGAGTTCAGGGTAATGGTCAAGCTTGACATACGTCTTGTCGCCTAGCGGCTCCAGCAGTATCTGCATGTACTCTGGAATATCAAACAAATTGCTATCGGAGTCGTCCGGGCTTGGCTCCGTTCCGATTCCGCGAAACCAGTAGCCGTTTTCGTCATAGCCGTTTACAACGTAATACTCGGGAATGCCGAGATTATACCCGTAACAGGGGAATCCGCGGTCGATGGCGAGCCGGGTGTTCTCCCAAGCCATGATTTGCTTTTGTGCAAAGTCGGGGTCTGTTTTAAACCCGTACACCCCTTGGATCATCAGGCCAAGATTATGGCATAAATTCATCATGGGCCCGCCCTGCCATGGGCCGTTTGCCCCGAAGCCTTCCGGATCCATATGAAGGACGAACGCGGCGCCGGTTCCCCCGAACAGCCATGCATCCGTGATATCCGATCCGAGCGCCTCCGCGCAGCTTTTGAGCGCTCCGAGCTGCGAATTCCAAAACGGGCGCCAATGCAAGTTGTCGATCTTCTTCAAGCCTCACAACTCCCTCGATAAAATAGATGGTTCAGACTTTGTCTGACTCCATTCCATCATAACCGGGGGACCCGGACGTATAATGTCATGCTCAAGCTGATGGCGCAATTTATTTTCCAGCAGAGATAAAAAACGGTTGCGAAGCCAGCCAGGCGAGCGAACGGAGCAGCCGGTCACGCAAGTAAACAATGCTGCAAGAAGCCTGTCGGGATCGTAATAAGCGATGCGAAATAAATGCGGAGCGACGCGTTCGGCGCGAAAAGGCAGAGTCCGCGCGTACGACTCCGCATCAAAGTGTACATAAGCAAAAATCCGGCTCGGATAAAAGCTCTGGGACGATGCTCGCATCTTTCAAAAGCGGCGCCAGGTCGAACGGGACTTCTGTCCGTTCCGCCTTTTGCAGGCGGCTTACCGCGAAAAAGCGGATTCGTCCTTCCGGTTCGCAGTATCCGACGACGTAGTTGTCGAGCTGATGCGCGTACACATGATAAGGCGACAACCGAATCGTTTGTAATACGCCGTCGTCCGCAGACACAACGGTTACGTCTACCTTCGTAAAGGAGCGAATGGCGCAGGAAAGCGTATCGAACATCGCCAGCTCGCCCGGGTCGGCAGGAAATAAAGGCAAGACCAGCTCAGCTGCGGGATCGTTCGACTGATCGATAAGCCGCCGGAACAACCGCGCCAAATGCCTGGCATGATCCGACTCCAGCCTGGCATAGCGGTCGGCTAAGTACGATAAGCTTTGGCGCTGTTCTTCCGTAATGACCACATGCCCGTGTACATAAGACGATTCGGTGTAGAAATAACCTCGCTTCAAGCGGCAGTATTCGAGCGGAGCGCCCATCGAATCGCGCAAATATTCGATATCGCGGGCCGCTTGCCGCAGCGAGATGGAGAATCGTTCCGCAAGCATACGGCAGTTCGGGTAACGCCGCTCCCGAATTTGCGCGTCCATCCATGCGAGGCGGTGTGCGTTGCTCACCGAAACCACATCCTTATCCGCTTGATATGACCGGCGATGCCTGTTCTCCTTTTTGCAGCTGATACATTTTATAGTATCTGCCCTCTAGCGCCATAAGCTCGTCGTGGTTTCCCCGCTCGACGATTTCTCCCCGGTGCAGCACCAGAATTTGATCGGCTTCGCGAATTGTGGACAACCTGTGTGCGATCACCAAAGTAGTCCGGCCCTCACTAACGACTTTGAGCGCTTGCTGAATCAACCCTTCGGTCTCGCTGTCAATGCTGGCCGTCGCTTCGTCTAGAATGAGAATGGAAGGATCGAAAGCGAGCGCTCGCGCAAACGAAATGAGCTGCTTCTGGCCTGCGGACAACGTGCTTCCCCGCTCCACAACCGGTTCGTCATAACCGTTTGGCAGCTGTTCGACGAACGATGCCGCACCCACGTCTTTCAAGGCACTTTTGACACGGTCCAGCGAGATGTTTTCGTTGTACAAGCTCACATTGAATTTAATATCGCCGGCAAACAGGAACGGGTCCTGCAAAACAATGCCCATATGTTTGCGCAGCTCCTGCTTGGAGAAGGAGGCGATGTTGCGTCCATCAATGGTGATGTTCCCATCATTCGGTTCATAGAAGCCGAGCAGCAGATTCATGATCGAGCTTTTGCCCGATCCGGTGTGCCCGACGAGCGCGACCGTTTCCCCTTTGCCGGCTTCAAACGAAATGTTCTTCAGCACCGGCTCTCCCGCTTTATAGCCGAAGGTGACGTTGTCGAACTTGACGGCACCCTCCGGGCGGCGGACTTGATCGGTTTTCTCGACCTCCGTTCCGTCCATATCGAGAATCGCAAACACTTTCTCTGCGGACACGAACGCTCGCTGCGCATTCGTCAGTTGGTCGAAGATCCCGATAATCGGCTGGAAAATGCGGCCCAAATAATCGATAAAAGCGTAGAACACCCCAAACGAAATCACCGTTTGCAGTGATTCCCGGCCGAAGTACCAGACGACCATTGCGGTCACTAAGCTGCCGATCGTGCCTACGATGTTGCGGGAGGATAGGGAAAACACCTTGAACTGTTTGAGCTGATTGGCGTAACGGTCCTGGTTCAGCGTCTCGAATTCGTCCAGCGTCACCTTTTCCCGGCGGAACGCTTGAATGATCTGCATAACGACGATCGATTCGTTGATCATCGCGTTCATATCGCTAAGCCGCGCGCGCATAATGCTGATGAATACCTTGGAATATTTCAGATGGATGATCATAATGATCGCGAATAAAGGGGGCAGCAGCAGACAGAACAGCGCGAGCCGTACGTCCAATATAAGTAGGGCGGTAAAAATACCGGTCAATTGTACCAGGCTCACGACGAATGTTGCCATAAAGCTCATGAACAAGTCGCGGACCGCTTCCGTGTCGTTAGCGATTCTCGAGACGACCTGCCCGATGGGCGTGTTGTCAAAATAGCGCAGGGAGATGCGCTGAATGTGGCGCATCAAATCCATGCGCATGTTTTTAATAATTTGCAATGCTGTCGATTGCAGAATGTACGCTTGAACGAAGTTGCCTATGCTGGCGGTTAACAACAGCCCCATATACAAGGCGAGCAGCCCGAGCACTGGGAGCAGTTCGCGGGTGCCTGCGGACAAATGTTTGTCGATAATCGTTTTCGTTATATAAGGGCCGGCAAGCTCGGCCCCAACCGCACAGCAGAGGATGAGCAGCGCGCCGATGATTCTGAATTTATAAACTAAAGCGTAAGCGAACAATCTTCTCGCCGTGGATTGCTGCGGCATTCGGGTCGGCCTCCTTCACGTAAAATGTAGCGGTGCTGTCCCAAATGATCGGCATGATCGATTGGGGTACTACGCGCGCGGATTTCGGGAACGCATTGGGGTTTATGTGCCATTTCATTCCTCCAGGCTGGCCTGCATCTGTTGGCGGTCCCACTGTTCCTTATACCAGCCGCCATACAGCATCAAATCTTCGTGCGTGCCTTCCTCGACAATCCGTCCGTCGTCCAGCACCACGATCCAATTCGCATGGCTTACTGCCGACAGGCGGTGCGTCGTGATCAGGGTTGTCTTGCCTGCGCGTTCCTGGCGAATATGCTGAAGAATGCGGCTCTCCGTCCGCGCATCGACCGCCGACAGCGCATCGTCGAGCAGCAATATTTCCGAATCGATCAGCAGCGCCCGCGCGATCGCAAGTCGCTGCTTTTGTCCGCCGGACAGCATGACGCCGTTCTCGCCGACAATCGTCTCCAAGCCTTCTGGCATTTGCTCGATATCCTGGGTGAAAGAGGCCATCTCGACGGCTCGGGCGATCTCTTCCGGTTTCGCATCCGGCTTGCCGAGCGCGATATTGTCGCGAATCGATTTGGACAGCAGCAGATGTTCCTGCGGCACATAAGCGATCCAGCGCTTTACTTGGTCGATCGCGATTTGTTCTACGGGAATGCCGGAGAACAGCAGCTTCTCCGGATCGACCGGATATTGACGCAGCAGCTGCTTCAAGAGCGTGCTTTTTCCGCTTCCGGTTTTGCCGACGATGCCAAAAGTTTGGCCGCGCTCCAAGACAAAAGAGATTTGTTCGAGACTCGGACGGCTCGAAGTCGGATACGTAAACGACAACCGTTTCATCTCGATGCTTGTCGGCACGCTGACGGCAACGGGCGCTTCCGCATCCTGGACGTCGGCTTGCTGCGTGAGCGCGGTTTCCAGCCGGTCGGCCGAAGCGCTTCCGCGCTGCAGCACATTGATAAACTCACCGAATGAAATCATCGGCCAGATCAGCATGCCCAAATAGATGTTGAACGAGATCAACTGCCCGAGCGTAATTTGATCGTCAAACACAAGGTAGGAGCCGTAGCCGATTCCGATCGAGTAGCTCACCCCGACAATAAGCGAAATGAGCGGCTGAAACAGAGCGTTCATGATTGCTACGCGCTTGTTCTTATTCATCACGTCGGTCGTTACTTTATCGAAGGCGGTCAAGTCGTGATATTCCTGCACATAGGAGCGAATAACGCGAATGCCGGAAATTGACTCCAGTGCGTGATCGTTCATTTTGCCAAAGGAAGCTTGCGCTTCGAGAAATCGAGCCCTTACTTTTTTGCCCAGCTTGCTGATAACCAAAACGAGAAAGGGCAGCGGGATAAGCGCCGCAAGCATTAATTTAAAGCTGATAAAAGAAATCATCGTTACGATGACGACGGACGCCCCGACAAGCGTATTGACCAGCGTCATAACGCCATAGCCGGACGTTTGTCCGATGGCGAGAATATCGTTGGTCGCCAGCGCCATCAGTTGACCCGTACTGTTTCGCTGGAAAAAAGCCGGAGTCATTTTCGTCAAATGCGCGAGCAGTCGCCCGCGGAGCAGCTTCTCAATGAGCGCCGAATTCCCGAACAACGTCGTAATCCAGACGTACACCATCACATATAAGAGCAAGGACAGGCTGACGAGAAGCAATACGGTTTGGCTTAAGCCGGTCGAGGTCAACGTTCCTTTCCGCATCAAATCGATCGTATTTCCGATCATTTTGGGCGGTATCGTCGTAAGCAAGCTAACGCAAGCCATGAGGCTGATCGCCAGCAAATAGCTGCCCCATCTTCTTTTAAAAAACCATTGCAGCCGGACTACAAAAGACAAATTTCCCACCTCTTTCCAAAATGGCGATAACATATTGATTTTACAGGTTCTTTCCCCTCAAGTCTATGTAAAAACCGGTTATATGCAAACGATCCGGTTGTTGAACCTTCGTTCAATAGAATCGCCGTCCCTGAAATGAAAGGATGTTTTCAATAGGGAAAACGGTTTTTCCCGTGCAAAAGCGGCCGAAACGAAAAAAAAGACTCCAATCTGGAGTCTTATTTCAATATTCTCGATCCACTGGGTGCCAGCCTTTTTGCATAAGCGGTTGTGGCAGTCCGGGTGGAACTAGATGATAGTCGGAACTTGTGAGTGCGACGGATTACGCCGACTACGTACATGCTTGCTAAGGTTTTTATTCCAGTCCAGCCGACGCAAATACGTTCGAGAACGCGCGCTGCGATTTGGCAAACAGCTCTTCGGTCGGGGCGGTCGGCGGCTGCGGTGTCAATATTTCCTGTGATACAACACCCGTATAACCAATGGCATGAAGTCCCCTGAGGAACGAAGCCAAATCGATTGCGCCTTCTCCCGGATACAGGCGGTCATTATCCAATACTTGGGCGACCGGTACATTCGGGGCATCGTTAATATGCGCATGAACGATTTGATCCGCGCTCAGCTTCAATATATCTTCGTATGTCGATTCGCTTGTATGCCAATGGTAGGCGTCGAAGAGCAGTCCGACGTTGCTTTTGTCGATGGCGTCGATCCAGTCGAGCGTACTGCCGATATCCCATATAAAAGGGTTCGCCCAGCGGGTTCGCAAATGGTGCGGTCCGACGAATTCCAATCCGAAACGGATCCCGTAAGCTCCGAGAATTTCGGCACAGGTTCGCAGGCGTCTGGTGGCAATGGCCATGAAATGTGCGGCATTATAGTCGGTCGAAGGCAGCACATACGTACAGCAGCGGGTCACGCCAAGCTGTGCGGCGATTTGGGCGTCCTTGGCCAGACGCGGGATGCCTTCGAGAAACTTCTCCTCGCTCTGCCGCCATTCCACCGGCAAGCCGATCGAACCGATTTGCACGTTTGTTTCTTGAAGGACGTTTTTTACGCCGTCCAAGCCGGCGGCCGCAATCCAGTCTTCCAGTTCCTTGCCCCCGGCGTCAATCGCTCCAAAGCCGAAGCGCGAAGCGAGCGTCGCGAATCGTTCCACCGATCCGACTTGACCCAGTCCTGCTCTCGTTAACCCTTTTATCACGGAATCATGCTCCTTTCCTCATCGCCAATATGGTCACGCTGACCACATCATATCCAATGGGGTAGGGGCTGTCTACTCAAAAATAGCGACAAAAGCGTAAGCCGATTTGTATGAACTCCCAAAATGTCCGGAAAATGGTGTGAGCCTTTCGAGATACCAGTCTATTTCCGCAATTCGGGACGAATATGGTATACTGTTATATCGGACTATTATAGTTGATTGACAACTGCCATCGACAATCACCCGTTGACAGTTGCAATATGGATTGACAACTGCCATCGACAATCACCGTTGTCAGTTGCAATATGGATTGACAACTGCCATCGACAATCACCCGATGACAGTTGCAATATAGGAGGAGTTACTTGCTATGTGCGGGATCACCGGCGTCATGTATTTTGAGGATAGAGAGCCTTCCCCGTCATTGCTGAAGAGCATGACCGATTGTATCGTACACCGGGGTCCGGATGATTTTGGATTTTGGAGCGACAACCGCATCGGTCTCGGATTTCGCCGGTTGTCCATCATCGACTTGAAGGAAGGCCATCAGCCGCTTGCGAACGAGGATGAAACGGTATGGATCGCGTTCAACGGCGAAATTTATAACTATAAATATTTGCGCAATACGCTGCAATCCAAGGGACATCAGTTCAAAACCCACTCCGATACGGAAGTGATCGTTCATTTGTATGAGGAGTACGGGGAAGACTGCGTGAAGCAGCTGCGCGGCATGTTCGGATTCGTCATCTGGGACCGCCGGCAAAAGAAGCTGTTCGGTGCGCGGGACCATTTTGGCATCAAGCCTTTCTACTATTATAAGGACGGAAAAAGATTTCTGTTCGGCTCCGAGTTGAAAAGCATTTTGGCGGCCGGCGGCATGGAACGGACGATTCATACGGAAAGCTTGCTGAATTACTTAACGTTTCAATATGTGCCGGAGCCGGACACGATGTTTCGCGGAATACATAAACTGCCGCCGGGGCATACGGTCTCTTTGAGCTATGACGGGGAAATGACGATCCGGCAGTATTGGGATCCGATGCTTGCGCCGGAGGAGCAATCGTTTGATTCGTGCGTGGAGCAAATTCGCGAGACGCTCAAAGACTCCGTTGTCCACCACATGCAAAGCGATGTGGAGCGGGGCTGCTTCTTGTCCAGCGGCATCGATTCGACGGCGATTGCGGCTCACATGCGGTCCATCGAGCCGATCCGCACGTTCTCCGTCGGCTTCGAAGGAGCCAACAACGAGACGGTCATCGCCAGGCAAACCGCGTCAGCGCTCGATACGGAGCACTATGATAAAATCATAACGCAAAGCGATTATTTCGCCACGCTGCCGAAAGCGGTATGGCATCAGGACGAGCCGGTGGCCGATCCGTCGGCGATTGCGCTGTACCATGTCGCACAGCTGGCAAGAGAGCATGTCACGGTCGTGCTTTCGGGCGAGGGAGCGGACGAGCTGTTCGGCGGCTACCGGATTTACTGCGAACCGGGCTCGCTTGCGCCGGTAGAGCGTCTGCCGCTTGCCGTAAAGCGGATGCTTCGCGCGCTTGCGCGCCTGCTGCCGGAAGGCACGTACGGCCGCAATTATATTCTGCGCGGCACGACGCCGCTGGAGGAGCGCTTCCTCGGCAACGCCAAAATTTTCAGCGAGGACATGAAGGCGGAAATTGTGCGGGTGGACAGGGAGATGCTGCGCAGCTACAAAAACCCGGTGCAGGTAGCCAAAGCGTTTTACGATAAGAGCAAACACCTTGATCCGGTATCCCGCATGCAGTATATCGATATGAATTTATGGATGCCGGGCGACATTTTGATGAAGGCCGATAAAATGACGATGGCCCACTCGCTCGAGCTGCGCGTACCGTTCCTTGATGTGGAATTGTACGAGGTGACGCGGCGCATACCGGCCAAATACCGGATCGCGGAAGGTACGACCAAATATGTGTTCCGTAAAGCGATGGAAGGCATTATCCCCGATTTTATTCTCAACCGGCCGAAGCTGGGGTTTCCGGTGCCGATGCGCGAATGGATGAAGGGACCTCAGGGCAAAGCGATTCTGGAGCAGATCGAAGCGAGCGGCATTGAGGACTATATTCGGATGGACACCGTACGCAAAATGATGAACGGCCATCAGAACGGGCAAGGCGACTATGCCCGCCGCATTTGGACGCTTTATATGTTTGCGCTGTGGCATCAAACGTATATGGAAGAGGTGCCGTCTCCGTCGTTGGCGCACGCGCATTAATGTAGAATATATTAGTAACGGAGCCTTAAAACGGCGCATGGTATGTCGGTTAAGGGTGCGTCGGCACCGTGCGTTCTCGGACGATACGGTTCGAACGCGTACGTTGCAGCGAAGAAACAGGCGTATGAGCCTCAAACGGCATGACGCCGCACATGCGTCTTCGAACGAGCGTGCAGAGAGTACGATAACGGTACAAATAAGAAAGCGGGGAATACGATGGGCAACTACAAGCTGATTGCACTGGATTTGGACGGAACGCTGCTTACGGAGGAGAAGACGATTTCAGAGGAAAACCGCGCAGCTCTGCTTGAAGCGCAGGATGCCGGCATATCCGTCATTTTCTCAACCGGGCGAGGAGTGCAAAATGTACAGCAATATATCGAGGAGCTGCAGTTGACTTCTCCCATCGTCACGGTCAACGGAGGCGAGGTATGGAAACAGCCGGGCGAGCTGCACGTGCGGCATACGCTGGATGCGGCACTAGTCCGCCGCATGCATACGTTGGCCAAGCAGTACGATACCTGGTTCTGGGGGTACAGTGTGAACGAGCTGTACAATAAGGAACGCTGGTTGCCGGACGAAGAGACGGATGCAAGGCAGTGGTTAAAATTCGGGTACTACACGGAGAATGCGGAGAGCCTTGGGGCGATTCGCGAGGAACTGAATTCATGGGGGCTGCTTGAGCTGACGAATTCGCATCCGTGCAATATCGAGGTGAATCCGAGAGGAGTCACGAAAGCGAGCGGCGTTCGCGCAGTATGCACGATGCTCGGCATCGAGATGTCACAGGTCGTCGCCATGGGGGACAGCCTGAATGACGAATCGATGATTCGGGAAGCCGGACTCGGCATCGCGATGGGCAATGCGCAGGAAGCGGTGAAACGTTTCGCGGATACGGTCACATTGACTAATGAAGAACATGGAGTAGCACACGCCATCCGCAAATATGCGCTCGTCTGATCAAATGAGGAGTGTGGATATATGCTAATCACCACGGCCTGGATCATTATCGTTTTATTATTCGCTGTCGGTATGGCCGGAGCGGTCTATCCGGTACTGCCGGGGGCGCTTGCAATTTATGCCGCTTATTTCGTCTACGGGTGGATGATCGGCTTTGAGTCGTTCGGCTTTTGGTTTTGGCTTATACAAACAACGATTGTCGTCGTACTGATGATTGCGGACTATGCGGTGAGCGCGTTGGGCGTGAAAAAGTTCGGCGGCACCCGCGCCTCGGTCATCGGCAGCACGATCGGATTGCTGATCGGGCCGTTCGTGATCCCCGTCGCCGGATTGATTGCCGGTCCTTTTCTAGGTGCCGTAGCGGGGGAATTGATCGCAGGAATGGATATGCGACAGGCGCTGCGTGCGGGCGTCGGCGCGTTGGTCGGCTTTTTTTCCGGTTTCGTCGTCAAGTTTGCGCTGCAGCTGCTCATGATTATCCTGTTTATTATTTGGGTCGTGAAATATTAGTTGGATGTAATATACACGTGAAAAAATTGCCTCGTAACGGTTGGCACAAACGCTTTATTGCCGCCATCTAGGCCGTCAGGTTGACCAGGAAGAAGGTAACGCAATTGTCCAAGGATTCGTTAGTCAAAGGAACGCTGATCCTCACCTTGGCTGCGCTCGTAGCCAGGGCGCTTGGCGTGGTGCAGCGCATTCCGCTTGTATATCTGCTTGGCGATATCGGCATGGCCGCTTACGGCATCGCCTTTAACTTATATTCCGTGCTGCTCGTCGTCGCCACGGCAGGCATCCCGAGCGCGCTCAGCAAAATGATCTCCGAGCGCACCACGCTCGGCCGGCATGCCGAGGCCGACCGCATATACAAAGCGGCGCTGCTGTTCGCGGCGGTGGCGGGCGTCGTGATGACGCTGCTGCTCTACATCGGTGCGCCTTACTTCGCCGAGAGCATCATCAACCCGCAGGCGGCGCTGCCGATTCGCGCCATCGCCCCGGCGCTGCTCTTGTTCCCGCTGATCGCCATCATGCGGGGCTACTTCCAAGGCCGCCGCATGATGATGCCTAACGGCGTCTCGCAAATCATCGAGCAAATTTTTCGCGTCGCCACTTCGGTGGCGCTCGCTTATTTGCTGCTCAGCCACAGCATTGAATACGCCGTCGCCGGCGCTTCGTTCGGCGGCGTGATCGGCAGCATCGCGGCAGCGGCCGTCATGCTCTATTACGCGATGCGGCTGAGGAGCAGCGACCGGCGCGAGCTCGAGGCTCAGCCGCAGCCGGAAGCGGGTACCACGGCGGTGCAGCCATTCCGCTCCATCTACGCACAGCTGTTCAAGCTATCCGTCCCAATTGTCATCTTTTCTATGACGGTGACGCTGATTTATACGATCGACTCCTCGATCGTAACGCTGCTGCTGAAAGACGACATGGGCGAGGAGCCGTCGCGCGAAATTCTCGGGATCCTGACCGGCCGGGCGCAATCGCTTGCCGGGATCCCGATCATTCTCGCGGTTGCGCTCAGCCAGTCGATCGTGCCGATCATTTCGTCGGCCTATTCGCAAAAAGACATGCAGCAAGTATCCGGCCAAACCGGAAAAGTGCTGCAGTTGTCCATTTTGTCGGGCTTGCCGATGGTATTGATCATTTGCCTCGCGGCGCGTCCGATCAACGGGTTTATTTTCGGTAACCCGAGCGAGTCGCAGATTGCCGCCGACTATGCGGCGCCGGTCATTATTGCGCTTACCGCGAGCGCCATATTCCAGATCGTCATGCAAACGTCCGGCGCCGTACTGATGGGGATGGGGCGGATGAAGCCGCTTGTGCTTGGCGTTGTGATCGGCATTGTTGTGAAACTCGCCGCCAGCTTCATGCTTGCCCCGTACTTCGGCATCTATGGTATTATCGCGGCGACCGCGCTCTGCTTCATCGTGATGACGGCGATCAATTTGCTGGTGCTGCGCAGCGAAGTGCGATTCCGGGTGCTTGGCGGCCGCCGTTGGATTTCTTTGGCAGCATCGACGGTCATCATCTGTGCGGTCGGCATCGGGCTGGATGCCTTTTGCCGTGCCTACATCCAGCCTTTCGGCAGCGTACGTTGGGACGATATGGTGCAGTCGATTCTGCTCTGCGCAGTTATCGGCGCAGCTTACCCAATCATGCTGTTCCTGACGCGCGTCATGACGCTGAACGATTTGCAGCATTTGCCGGGTCCGCTGCGCAAGCTGGCGAAGCCGATTCTCGCAAAGCTGGGCCGCAAACAGCGACAAACGCCGTAACAGGCTATGTGAAGCAGGGGTACATAGTTTGCCTGCTAGAGTGAGTTGCGAAGTAACTGAACAGGTATAGATTTAGGCGGAACAGCCCCGAACACCAGGAGGACGATTGCGTTCGATCTCCGGCACGTTCGGGGCTTCTTTGTCGTCGCTTCGCTTTAACCTTCAAACCAGCAAGTCTCCCGCCAGCACCGCCATTTCAATTTTCTTCAGCCCAAAACAAAACTCGCCCGTCATATCGAACGAAAAGGGGGCGCGGATGTCCGTGAAATAATCCAGCGCCTTCGCGCTTTCGTACCAATCGCCAGGCTCGGCGGGCGCGACGCTGCGGTCTTTCCAGCTGTCGGCGAGTTGCGGGCTGTACAGCTGCGCTGCGCCGGGGCGAAGTTTGCAGCCGTCGAGCCGCTCTTGCAATTGTCCGCGTGAAACAGGCGGCTGCTTCCGCACTGCGGCGAACAGGTGCGGCCAATAGTCGGCACGCGATCCGCTGTGCCGCCTGCTGTCCGCGAACCGAAGCGATCCCTCGGATACGGCGGGGATGCCGAAAAGGATCGCGTACAGCTTTTTGCCGGCCTCGATTCGTTCCTGCAGCGAGCTGAAATTTTCCAGAATCAGTCCGGCCAGATGAGTCTGCTCGCCGTCCGCATAAGGAAATACGACCTGATTCAGCTGCAGAAGGGACTGCGTTTGAAAAAACAACGTATCGAGCACCTTGTGACGGTAATCGGGATGCCGGACGACGCGCGATTCGATAAAGTGCTGCTCATTCACAATGAGGCCGATCGTGAGCATGGCCGAATCGCGCCGCTCCCAGAAGCCGTCCCATACCGGCCGCATGAACCGGGAAACGTCAAGCTGCGGAAGCAGGTGGAAGAGGGGGGTGCGAGCTTTAAGGCTGGCGCTGTAGAGCAGCAGCTGCGGATAGGCGTCCCGGAAGATGAGCGCATTGGATCGCTCCAGAAAGAGGAATACTTGCTCGCGCTGCTCCTCATTTAGTAGAAAGGGCAGCAGCTCGCCCTGCAAATCGGTCATGAACCAGCCGCCGTTGCGCGATACCATATGCGCGAGCAGCGCCCAATGCAGCTCCGGGTGCTTCCGGTACATCTCCCAATACGCCGCCGTGCGGGTGACGTTGTTGCGATTATGCCGGTCGCGCTCCTTGCGGATCGTTTCGAGCAGCACAAGCTCGGCACCGCTCGGATTCCCACCAAACCCTCCCGCGAAACCGGCCACGGCGTCGCTCCATGTCCCGCTCCCGGACAGATCTTTCCAACCTGCGAGCTGATCCAATCGCTGCAGCCGCTTGGCGAGCATCGCCTTTGCCTCGCCCTGCAGACGGATGGGATGGGCGGGCTCCAGCAGCTTTTTTTCCAAAAGGGCGGTTTGCGCCTTCGCTTTCATCCAATGAACAGCTTCAAGCGGCAGATCCGCCAGCTTGTGGAGCAGGTCGATGCCGTTCCAACGGTTTTTCTGCGGGTTGCGATGCAATGACGCCCCCTCCATTAACAAAAAGGATTTTACTGAAACGTGTCGAATTAGTATATGACAGGTATTTCGGCCAATTGCTAGAAGTTCCTGATATCTGTGTACGGTGCATTACCGCGTTGTACATAATTTTTTCGGTTGGAGGGTGTTCATTTGTTTAAACAGAAAAGACGTACTATGTTGCTCAGCTCTTTGCTCGTGTTGGTGCTGCTTGTGCTGGCAGGCTGCCAGCCGGTCGGCGGCCTGGACGTGAATAAAGTGCTGACGAACAGCTTTTCCGTGAAATCGGCGGAGAGCAACCAGACCATAACGCTGGAACTGACGCCGGACAATACCGGGTTGTCGCCGCAAGCGCAAAAAATGTTCGATTTGTTCGGTAAGATGAAACTGACGGTGACCGATGCGAAGACGGAAGACCGGTTCCATGCATCGATGAAGGGCACGCTGGAGTACGCCAAAGGGCAAATTCCATTCCAGCTAGCGATGGACGATCAGCAACTTACTTTGCAGATCGAAGGAGCGAAGAAACCGCTTGTCCTTCGCACCGGAGCCGCTGCGCTCGGTTCTGCGGAAATGCCGTCGCCGCTCTCCAAGGCACTGCAGGAAGAGATAGACAAACTGAGCAAAAGAATGGTCGAATCCGCACCTTCCCTTGCGTCGTTCGTGACGCGGAGCTTCCCGAATCCGAATGCGATTTCGGTAGAGAACGTATCGGAGAAGATCCACGGGGAGTCTGTAAACTTGCAGAAGCTGCATGCCGAAGTGCGCGGCAGCGAGCTGATCGATTTGGTCAAAGGATTTTTGACCAACGTGCTGGCCGATGAAAAAGGTTTGAAAGAGTTTATCGGCGGGCTGTACGATGTGTATTCGCCGTTCCTGCTGGCGATGGCAAAAGAAGCCGGTGAGCTTGAGAACGACCCGATGACGGACATGATCATGCCTTACCTGCAAAACAAAACATTGGCCGTAGAATTTGTATTTACATTTTTGAAAACGCAGCTGGAGCAAGCGCTTAGCAAGTATGACGCAAGCGTTGCCGCTTATTTCGCCACTGAAGAGGGCGCCGCTACCAAAGCATGGCTGGGCGGACAATATGTGAAAGTGGACCTGTATGTCGATCGCGACGGCATGACCCGCAAATCGGTAACCGAGCTGATGATCACTGCGCCTGAAGGTAAAGCGGACGGGCTCAAGAGCGTGAAAGTCACTTCATCTGCGGAAATGTGGAACATCAACAAGCCGGTAAAAGCGGACAAAGTTGACACTTCGGCAGGCGTCATCGAGCTGAACGGCACGACCGGACGGATTACGCCTAGCAAGATCGTCGCTTCGCTCGAACCGAATTCCCAATTGTACAAGCTGCTGAAAAACGATCTTCAAATTACGAAAAAAGAAATTACGATGCTGATGAACGACAACGGCAACGATTACGGTTTCTTCGGCACGAAGCCTTACAATGACAACGGAACCGTTATGGTGCCGGTACGCTTTGTCGTTGAACGCCTGGACGCCGACGTTGAATGGGATGCTGCTACCAATCTGGTCAAAGTGACAGATCCGCTTAAGGGCACCGTCATTACGCTTACGATCGGCAGCACCACGGCGACCGTGAACGGAACGCCGCAAACGCTGGAGAAAGCGGCCGTTCTTGTAGACGGGACGACCTATATTCCGGTACGGTTCGTAACGGAAAACATGGGCGCAGAAGTCAAATGGAACCAGGAGACGCAGACGGTTAGCATTACCAGAGATTAGTATGCGCTGAAATATAAGCAATCATTAGAAAATACAGCATCTAGTACAAAACAAAAAGCCTTCCTTTTGACTCCGCCTGGAACAAAAGGAAGGCTTTTTCTATTTTGCTGCTCATTCGTCGGAAGTCCGCGTCTCGCGGTTTTCCGGATCGGAGCTGGAGGAAGCGGCGGGGGCGCGCCCGGAAGATAGTCTGCCCGCCCGAGCGGCAGCGTCGCGCAGCAAATATTCGATATGGCTGTTGACGCTGCGAAATTCATCGGTCGCCCATCGTTCGAGCGCTTCGTACAGCTTCGGATCGAGCCGCAGCGGGAAATTTTTTTTCGCCGCCATGACGCCGCTTAATACAGACTTCCCGTATTAATGACCGGATTGGCGGAACGGTCGGATACGATGGCGACAAGGAGATTGTTGATCATGGCAGCTTTGCGTTCCTCGTCCAGCTCAATGACCCCTTCGCGCTGCAATTGGGCGATGGCGAGCTGTACCATGCCGACGGCGCCTTCCACAATTTTGCCGCGCGCAGCAATAATGGCTGCGGCTTGTTGGCGCTGCAGCATGGCGCTGGCAATTTCGGTGGAGTAGGCGAGGTGCGTCAGCCGGGCTTCGAGCACTTCCACGCCCGCGACGGACAAGCGGTCCTGAAGCTCGCGGCTTAGCTCGAAAGCGACTTCGTCGGAATTGCCGCGCAGCGAATAGCCTGCTTCGTCAAAAGAATCGTAAGGGTATTTATTGGCCACGTGGCGCAGGGCAGTCTCGCTTTGAATTTCGACGAATTGCTCATAGTTGTCAACGTCGAAAGAAGCTTTGGCCGAATCGACGACGCGGAAGACGACGACAGCGGCAATTTCGATCGGGTTGCCTTCAATATCATTGACTTTCAGCTTGGTGCTGTTGAAGTTGCGTACGCGCATAGACAGCTTCTTGCGGAGAGAAAATGGAACCGTGAGCCATAAGCCGCTCTCGCGGATCGTTCCGGCATAGCTTCCGAAGAAGGTAACGACTTGCGCTTGATTCGGCTGCACGACAGTGACGGAGGAAATGAATAAAGATGCGATGATCAGCAGCGCCACTCCTGGAATCGGGGCCGAGCCGGGGAGCAGCAGGATGAAACCGAGAACGTAAAGGGCAGCGATAAGCAATACACCCAAGTATCCGTTAACTTTCCATGCATTTCTTTCTTTCATCATGAACCAGCTCCTTTAGTATGAGATCGATTGAATATCTTTTCGATATAATTATGATATGACTTTTTCAAAATAATGTAAACTGTAATAAATGCCCATTTGCATCGTTGATCTGATACATCGCGAACTCCACGCTGCCGCTTATTGACAGAAAGGGAGCGCAGTGCTATAAGTTGGATAAGTCGCAAACCTTATACAAATCGAGAAGGACGGTGCTTTTCCATGGAGAAAGTGACTACGGAAGAACGTTTCCGCGAAATCGTCGGCGGCTCGAAGCCGACCGTTGCCGTATTTAAAACAACCTGGTGCAAAGACTGCCATTTTATCGAGCCGTTCATGCCGCAGATCGAGGAGGCTTACCAAGATCGCCTCCAGTTCATTCATATCGACCGGGATGACATGCCGGACTTGTGCTCCGAACTGAATATTCTGGGCATTCCGAGCTTTATCGTTTTCCGCGAAGGGCAGGAGCTGATCCGCTTTGTCAGCAAGCTGCGCAAAACCCGCGATGAAATCGAAGAATTTCTGAACCGCGCCGTCGAAGTGGCAAACGCCTTGAGCAAATAATAGGAAGAGATCCAATCCGTCGCTGCTGATTGCAACGAAAATGAATCGCGTATAATAAGGAAATTCCCCTGTCCGACACAATTTCGGCAGGGTTTTTGTTCTTTCATGGCTTTGTAACATTTCCGCATGGATTTGCCTGACGTTAATCGTTATAATGTTACTAAAGTGATCGGCCTTGTCTTACTTTGTCGATCAAATGCACACAAAGCGGGTGACTACGCTTCATGACAATGCATCGTTGGCTCAAACGTTTCTCCTTTGCCAGCATGATCGGGATGTTTCTCATATTGCTGATGGGCGCTCTTGTGACCAAGACCGAATCCGGCGCCGGTTGCGGCGACGATTGGCCTCTTTGCAACGGTAAATTCATTCCGGCCTATACGATAGAATCGATGATCGAATACAGCCACCGTTTCGTGGTGGGGATCGTCAGTTTAATCTTGCTTGCGACGATGATTCTTGTGTTTATGTACAGCAAGCGCAAAGACGCCAGGTGGTATATTAGCGGCGCGATGTTCTTTACGATGCTTCAGGCCGTTCTCGGCGCGCTTGCGGTCATTATGCCGCAGTCGTCGCTCGTAATGGCTCTGCATTTCGGATTCTCATTGCTGTCGTTTGCCTTTACGCTGCTGCTCGCTCTCGTATTTACGCGATTCGGAGAATCGATGCAGCGAAGCAACGGAACCACATTGACCAAAGGGGTCCGTGTGGCAATATGGAGCGTTCTGGTATACTGTTACGTCGTCGTATATTTGGGCGCTTTCGTGCGTCACACGGAATCGCTCGGCGGGTGTATCGGCTGGCCGCTTTGCAACGGTCAAGTAATTCCCGAACTTACCGGAGCGACGGCGATCGTATTCGTTCACCGGGTCGCGGCCGCTATTCTCGGAATTACGGTTCTTCTGCTCTTCCTGGTTATTCGGACGCAGGCTCGTTCGGACAGCAGTCTTTATCAGGCGACGCGGTTGTCTTTGATCTTTGTCGTCCTGCAAATCTTGAGCGGCGGCTTTGTAACATTGGCCATCGGTTACGATGTGTACCTGCTGGCAAGCTTGCTTCACACCTTGATTGTTTCATGTCTGTTCGCCATGCTGTGTTACTTATCGATCACGTCCCTGCAATCGGCGGAGCGATCCAATGTTCAGGCTTACGCGGCTCCAAGGCTGCCGTAAGCCTTTTTTATTTTGAAGGGAGCACCATTATTCGCCGCATCTGTGCTGTCCGGAAGGGCTGTTCGATGACGGAAACCGGGTGCGACGGCGGGCACAAGCCTTAATGTTTGTACGACATGCGCTGCGGATAAGCTGCGGATAATACGCCCCTTTCGAGGGGCTTTGTTTGTTATAAAAAACCGGAATCGGTTATACTTAACCATACAATAACCGACGATCGGGGAGGACTGTTTATGTTAAGAGCTCTTTTCGGCGATCAGCCGAGGCGGGCTTCCGGCCCGCTGCAGGACGCGTTCCATGCGATCAACAAATATATGAACAGTTTATCTTTGATCCCATCGGACAAACAGACGCCGTGTGAGCGGCGTTTCATTATTTTGAGCCAAAGTCTCATTCGGGCAATCGATGAAATGGAGCAAAGCCAATATGCCGCCGTACGCTTCGGACAAAAAGTAAAGAAGCGCTACGTCGACCAGATGTCGCAAGAGGAAAAGGACGATTACCATCGCCATCTTTATTTTTACAGGAACGCCTTAATTCGACTATTCGCTATATTGGACAAGCTGGGGTATTTTATGAACGAGCGGTTAGCGCTGCAAACGGAGCGGATCAAGTCCCGCTTCTCCTATTTCACCGTGCTGCGGAAAATGCACGAGCACCGGCTTTACACCGATCTTGAGCAGCAATTATTCGAGCAGAAAATGAAGTATAAAGATGCGGTCGCCCGTCTGCGAAACGAACGCAATATGGAGATTCATACGATCAATGCGGATTTGCTCGACGACCTGATGAAGGCAGCGGAGGCGAAGTACGGGGAGCGGGTGAGGATAGAAACGGACAGTATCGGCAGTCATCTTGACGATTTAGAGCAAGGCTGCGAGATGACGCTGCGGGCAGTCACCATCGTATTCCGCTACCTGATGAAGAACCCTGCCGCGGCCGGCGCTAAACCGCCACATCGGCAAAGTTGAATCCGTCTGACGCTTGCACTATACTTTGAAGTATAGTCAGGGAGAGAACCGGGAGGAAGCAGATGGAGCAACGACGTAAGGTGGCGCTTATTACCGGAAGCGCTAAGGGGCTAGGCAAAATGACCGCCATCCGGCTGGCGGAGCAAGGCTGCGACATTGTCATTAATTACGTCCATAGTGAGCGGGAAGCCGGCGAGTTATGTGAGCGCATTCAGCAGCTAGGCGTGCAGTGTATCGCCGTTCAAGGCGACGCGGCCAGTTACGACGATATGAAGCGGCTTGTCGAAGTAGCGGTTCAGTCGTTCGGGACGATCGACATTCTAATTAATAACGCCGGACCATTCGTTCGGGAACGCCGGCTTTTCAGCGAGTACCGTCCGGATGAAATTCAGTATCTTATGCAGGGCAACTTGGTAGGCGTCATGTATTTGGATCAATTGGTCATTCCTTTTATGCGAAAGAGCGCATGGGGAAGAATTATTCATTTTGGCTTCGGGCACGCGGCCGAATCTCGCGGATGGCCGCATCGCGCCGTCTACGCCGCAGCCAAGGTCGGGCTTGTTTCCTTCACCAAAACGCTCGCCGTCGAAGAAGCGGCGAACGGCATCACCGTCAACATGATTTGCCCCGGAGATATTAAAGGCGCCAATAAGGAGAAAACGATCGTGGAGGCCGAGCATCTCACCGATGATGAGTCGCCGCGCGGCCGTCCGGGCACCGGAGAGGACATTGCAAGGGTCATCGCCTTCTTATGCGAAGAGCGGTCCGATTTCATCACCGGCAATATAATGGACGTCTCCGGCGGTCTCGATCCGATCCGTGCCATTATCGGAAACAAATAAGCGTAGTGTATGACAATTGTGCGACCACGGTTCGAATTCAATGATAAAAAAGCCCCGTACCTTCGCAAACATTGCAGAAGGGTACAGGGCTTTTTTCACCGTATTAAAATACTTGCATAACTTCTTGAACGCCTTCCACTTCTTCCAACAGGGCGCGCTCGATGCCGGCTTTGAGCGTAATGGTCGAGCTTGGGCAGCTGCCGCATGCACCCATCAATTTCAGCTTCACGATGCCGTCCTCGACGTCCACGAGTTCCACGTCTCCGCCATCGCGCTGCAGGAATGGGCGCAACTTATCTAAAACTTCAAGCACCTCATCATACATCGTGCTTTGCTGTGTGTTCTCACTCATTTGCATCATCTCCCTTCTATAACTTATTATATTACAATACAATTAAAAATAAAATGGTTTGCAAGGTGGCATGCGAGCGATGAGACCGATTATCGAATTTTGTACGAACAATATGCATCACGGAACGGAACAATTGTTCAAAAAGCTCGAGCAGAATCCGGATTACGACGTGATCGAATACGGCTGTCTGGGCAATTGTGGCGAGTGCTTCATTTTGCCGTACGCGCTTGTGAACGGGGAGATCGTAGCCGCGCCTACCGTGGAAGAGCTGGAGGGCGCGATCGACCGGAAAATAAAAGAGATCGAAGCGATGCTCGACCTCCTTGGAGATTAGTCGTTCTTATCCGAGATGCTTTTTCGACATCCAAAGTACGCCGCTTTTCAGTGCGCGCGGCACCATGCCGAGCATGACGGTGCGTTTGCCCATCATACCGAAGCCGCATTTTTTACCGAGTGATCCAAGAACTCCCTTCAGCTTGATTTTGCCAAGCCGGGGAGTTTCGTTTTTCCAGACAGCCTGCAGCACTTCCGCTACTTGCTTGCCTTGGGCTTCAGCCGCTTGTCCGCTCGGGGAGAAGGGGAGCGCCGCACAATCGCCGACCACATATATATTCGTGTAATCCGGAAGCTGATGGTATTCGTTAATTACCAGCCGCCCTTGATTGTCTTTGGGCAGATTCAGATTTTGGACGATCGGGCTTGGCTGAATGCCTGCGGTCCAAACGGTCGTGTTCGTTTCAATCAGCTCCTGCCCGTTGTGAAGCACGCCTTGCTCGAGGCGGCAGAGCGATATATGCGAGCGCAGCTCGATATCATGCTCCAGCATCCATTCACGGACGAATCGCTGCAGCTTCTCCGGGAATGGAGACAGCACGCTGGCTCCCCGGTCCAGGATGCGGATATTGAGATCCGTACGGCTTTCCCGAAGCTCCGCCGCTACCTCAACGCCGCTAAGTCCGCCCCCGACAATCGTCACCTGCCCGTAAGGCATAATGTCGTTGACGACCTGATACGTTTTTCGCGTAGACGACAGCGTCTGAATGCTGTGGGAAAATTGCTGCGCTCCCTCGATGCCGTGATATTTGTCCACGCAGCCTAGAGCGATGACGAGCCAATCGTATGCAAGCGGATCGTCGTTCTCGAACATAATCAGTTTCCGTTCGGGATCGACGGTTGTTACTTCGCCGTATTTCAGGATGAGCCGGGGATCGACGGGAAATTGCACGCGAATGTCAAGATCCGATACCGTTCCTGCGGCTAGCGCGTAATATTCCGTTTTCAGACCTTGATAAGGCATCCTGTCGATTAGAATCATCACGGTGTCCGAAGGCAGCTCGCCGTCCAGCAGTTCTTTAGCAACCGTGAGGCCGCCATACCCTCCGCCCAAAATTACAAGTTTCTTCATCACAAGGCAAACCCTTTCTATGCTGCGGAATTAATAAACCTTGATTTCGTTGTAAAAGGTATCGCGCTCCACCGGAATCCGGCCTGCGCCTTTGATTAGCCATACCAGTTCGTCCCGGGTCATGCCTTCCGGCGATTGCGCACCCGCGGCGTGGCTGATCCGTTCCTTAATAATCGTACCGTGCGCATCGGATGCGCCGAATGTAAGCGCCATTTGGGTAAGCTGTACGCCCAGATTGATAAAGTAAGCTTTCACATGCTGAATGTTGTCGAGCATGAGGCGGCTGATAGCAATCGTCTTTAAGTTATCATAGGCCGATACGCGCCGTTTGATTCCGGCGTCTACGCTTGACGGCTGCAATGAATTCGGGATGAATACCATAAACCCGCCTGTTTCGTCCTGCAATTCGCGCAATTGGATCATGTGCTGGATCCGTTCTTCCAGCGTTTCGATCGCACCGAACAGCATGGTCGCATGCGTCTTCATGCCGAGTTGGTGCGCCGTGCGGTGCACGTCAAGCCATTGTTCCGTCGACGCTTTGTCTTTCAGTCGCATTTTTTTGCGGTAGCGGTCGGACAAGATTTCCGCTCCGCCTCCAGGCAGCGTGCTCAGTCCCGCATCCATCAGCGTCTGCAGAACCTCTCTATAGCTTAACCCGCTAAGTCTGGAAAAAAACTCAATCTCCGCCGCAGTGTGCGCTTTGATCGTGACGTTCGGGTAGCGTTCTTTCAAGCTGCGAATGTTATCGACATAATATTGGAAAGGCACGTTTGCGTTATGACCTTGGGAAATATGAAACTCGCGCAGGTCGGCATGGTAGTGCTGGTCGATATATTCGAACATTTCCTCGGGCGTTAGCGTATAGGCGCCTTCCTCGCCTTCATCGCGGCGGAAATGACAGAAGGCACAGTGCTCCTCGCACACGTTGGTGAAATAAAGGCTCATGTTGTCGACAAAAAAAACTTTTTTGCCGTTTTTACGCAGATTGACCTTGTTCGCCAGTTGGCCGACGGTGAGCAAATCATCCGATTCATATAAAAACACGCCATCCTCAAGAGTCAACCGTTCGCCATGTTCCACTTTTTCCGCGATTTCGGCCATACGAAGTTCCGATGGATTCGTTGCGATACTCATAAAGCCACCTCCATAAACGATTATTGCGCCCTTGAGTATGGCAGGGACGCATATACAGTAATACTTTCGAAACATAATAATGATAGAGTGTAAACCGCCTAGCCCAGCTAGCCCAGCAGCAACTATGCAGCTCGACCGCCTTCTTCGGTGTATGCAGCATGCTTTGAAGCTGTGAAAGCTTGCACAAGCGTATGTCCGAAAACACAACACACCCTATTATAAACCTCATATCAAGAGGGGGCAATACATCGCGCAACAAAAGCGTTTTCAACTCGGGAAAAAGAAGTTGATACAACATGATGTATAAAAATATTGCAGATTCCGGCTGAATTTTGCTGAATTCCTATTTCTTTTGTCAGTACAATCTAGTATAATTTTACATTGAATCTTCGTTAACAGGCGGTGCAAAGTTCTTGGGTTCGGTATCCTCCGATTCGCACTCTGTCATTTCAGGCGAAATTGAAAGAGTCCGCGAACAAATGGTAAGACTCGGTGATCAATTCGGATTGATGCATCCTGAAGTACAGCGGTGCAGCCAGCATCTGGACGTCCTGTTGCTGCGTTTTTATGAGATTAAACAGCGCGTAAAAGAGGCGGCTACTCTTGAGGAGCGGCGTTAGAAGGAGTATACTTAAAGACAGAAGCTTTTGTCTTAAGCTGTGCTTCTTTTTTTTATATTCAACTATAGGGAGGTCCTACACATGATTTCGATCAGCGAATCGGCTAGCGATAAAATCAAAGAAATGCTCGCGGCAGAACAAATGCCGAACTTGTTTCTGCGGATCGGCGTGAAATCCGGCGGCTGCAGCGGATATTCTTATGGAATGGGCTTTGACGATAACGAGACGCAAGATGATAAATCGTTTGAAATTCATGGGCTGAAAGTGGTTGTGGACAACGACAGCTCGAAATATTTGTACGGCGTCGAGATCGACTACACCGATTCCGGCATGGGCGGCGGCTTCACCATTCACAATCCTAACGCCGTAGCTACTTGCGGGTGCGGCTCCAGCTTCCGTACGAAAGAAGAAGACGCGGCGCAAGCTCAGCCTTGCGAGGATTAAGCGTATAAATGAAGTAAAGACTCTAGATTGAATGTAGGGTTCAGAATAACGACCTCCTGGCGGAAGTTCCGCTCGGGAGGTTTTTGTTTTGGCTATGTAACTTTATAAGCCTCCGCTGCGTCTATTTTTGTAAAATCATGAAGGATGATCCCGATGAAAATATACAGCATATGCATCGTGCTCATCGTTTGCGTCGCTACTTCAAGCGGCTGCAGCGGCAGCGCCCCTGAGAAGCTAGCTGAACGGCCCGATCGGGCGCTGCTCCCGCAGACAAATACGGAAACGAAAGGAACGCCCCTTCGTCCCATCGACTACTCGGGAGCAGCAGATTAACTTGATCGCCGCGAAATCGAAAGAAGCGGGTCTTGCAAAAGTGTATATCCCGAAGAAGACAGCCGTAGAAGATAACCCTCTATTGGATATGAAAGTGCTAAGCAACAGAGCTCTGGAGCTGCAATATAAATATATGACGGTGATCCAAAGCGTCAAGACGTTCGAGGAAGTGAAGGAAGCGACCGTGAAAAAGGTTGAGTTGGCAGGCGGCATCCATGGGGAATGGATAGGTGACAAAGCCGGCTTGCCGAAAAATCGACTGTTTCGATTTCAAATCGACTCATGCTATATCGTGCTGGAGGATATGAGGAATTTGCCGGAGAGGGAAGTGCAGGCGATAGCCGAATCATTTGCTCTATTGAGGTAAGGGGGCGCGATAAGGTTGGCGCAGGAGAAAGACGATCATGTCTAGCGGGGGGAGAAAGGATGATCTTTTTGCGCAGATTTACATTTTGGTTCGCAGCGGCAAGTCTGTGCATATGTCTGAACAAATATGGGGGAAATGACGACAGCAACATCCTTTTGGTCGGCTTGAACCCTGTCTTGAATGCCATTGCTTATACCGAACCGATGCGGCACTGGATTTTCGATTATGGAAATGTGCCGCACCCGGAGAACAGTGCAAGCATCGGGGTTCGCTTCCCTGCGTATATGCTTCATTTGATGTCTTTCGTGCTGATCGGAGCGATCATTGATTTACTCATCCTCAAGCTGCGGACGAAACGGGTGAGCAGCAGCAGTTAAGCCGAAAAAAAATGCTTTTCAATTCATGATCGATTTCCATATTTTGATTACTCTTTTTTATCAAATTTTGCATGTGAATGACTGTGTATAACTTTGTCCACATAACCCACCGCATAAACATCCATAATTCTACAGTTATCAACAAACTGCTAACAGGTTATACACATTGTTTTGTGGATAACGGAACGCTTGTTCTATTCATGACGCCATGTTAATATAATTTTAAATTACAGGACAAGGTGGTCCCTGAATGAAATTTATAAGTAATGAAATGTTAGTGGATTCTTATCTCAAAGCCGTCAGCTTGAAATTGGAGCAGGATTTTGTCGAATTATTGCTGGAAGAAATCAGACGCCGGCAAATCAACTTGGATTATTACAAAAATGGCGGAGCCCAGGTCAGCTGACCGGGCCTTTTTTTTGTTCCGGCATCATGTGGATAAAAAGAAACCAGGCATTCAACCATCCACAATCGCTGCAACGTTTGCGGTTATGCCGCCAAGTTGTCAACAGTGGAAAGAGAAATGCCCGGATGAAATGCCGATTTATTCAGAAAATTTGCGGAATTATGCACATCTTGTGCATATGTGCCCGGTTACAGCTTCATGTTGCTGCTATGTCCTGGGGATAGCTTAGCCGTAGGATCAATGTATACCTTCGCGTTGTTGATAGCCGTAGGCGCTTCGCCGAAGCCGACTGCGATCAGTTTGAGCTTGCCCGGATAAGTCGTAATGTCGCCGGCTGCGAAAATCCCCGCTACATTCGTTTCCATACGGGAGTCGACGATCAGCGAACCGTTGTCGATTTCCAGACCCCATTCGGCGATCGGACCGAGCGAGGAAACGAAACCGAAATTAACGATGACGGCATCGACGTCGATCACTGCTTCTTCTCCGCTTTTGCAGTCCTTCAGCGTCGCTTTTTCAATGAAAGATTCCCCGTGCAAAGCCGTAATTTCCTTCGGCGTCAATACTTCTACCTTGGAGTTCATCAAGTTTTCTACGCTGTGCTCATGAGCGCGGAACTTGTCGCGGCGATGAATCAGAGTTACTTTCTCCGCGATCGGCTCCAGCATTAATGCCCAGTCAACCGCAGAGTCGCCGCCGCCGCTGATCAATACTTTTTGCCCTTTGAAAATCTGCAGATCGCTTACGAAGTAATGCAAATTTTTCTTCTCATATTTAGCCGCTTCCGGAAGCTCCAGCTTCCGCGGCTCGAAGGCGCCGACCCCGCCCGTAATGATGACCGCTTTGGACAGGTGAGTTCCTTTATCCGTCGTCACCTGGAATAGCCGTTCGTCTTTCTTTTCCACTTTCAATACTTTTTCTTCCAAGCGAATGTCGATCGGAAAATGTTTCATCTGCTGATCCAGATTGTTGACGAGCTCTTGCGCCGTTACTTTTGGAAAGCCGGCTACGTCATAAATATACTTTTCCGGGTACAGGGCTGCGAGTTGTCCGCCGAGCTGCGGCATGCTCTCGATTAGTTTGACCGACGCCTGGCGCATCCCGCCGTAAAACGCGGCGAACATTCCCGCAGGACCGCCGCCGACGATAATAATATCAACCATTTCCATACTCATGTAAGTAAAGGACACCTCCGTGACTTGTTTATCCACTATATTATAATCGTACCGACTGTTTATGAAAATAAAAATTACATTTTCATGCGAGCAATTTAATTGATGATGCCGATAAAGTTTTTGTATGAGAAGAGCCAGGTAAACGCGTTGTCAAGCAAGTCTCGCTGCGCTGCAAATTTTTCCTTCCATTAATGCAAAATAACGCTTGCCTTTTAAGGCGTATCATTATATCATTCTTTTAAATTGGATAAAACTGTGTCGATAATGAAACACGTTTGGCATTGAATGTGCTTATATTAGTATTAGCCAGAGAGAAAATGAAGGATTCAAACGATTCTTGGCAAAGTTTGTGTATTTTTTCACATACTGCTGTTTGAGTCCATGGGATAAATAATTTACGGGATGGAAGGGATACAACCATGAGTCGAATTCCAAGAATCGTCATTTTGGGAGCAGGGTATGGAGGCATTGTCACGGCTCTCCGTCTGCAAAAACAGCTGAATTACAATGAAGCGGATGTAACGCTGGTCAACAAGCATGACTACCATTACATTACGACTCATCTTCACATGCCCGCGGCCGGAACGGATAAACCGGACAATGCGCGTGTGAACATCACGAAGCTGATTGACGAATTTAAGATTGACTTCGTTAAATCTACTGCCGTTCAAATTCGTACGGAGGATAAGAAAATCGTGCTGGAAGAAGGGACGCTCTCTTACGATTACCTGGTCGTAGGACTTGGCGGAGAGCCCGAAACGTTCGGCATTCCGGGGCTCAAGGAATACGCGCTGAATATTCGCTCCATCAACAGCGTACGCTATATTCGCGAACATATCGAGTACCAGTTTGCGAAGTATAAGCGAGAGCCTTCCTGTACGGATCTTCTGACTTTCATTGTCGGCGGAGCCGGGTTTACCGGAATTGAGTTCGTCGGCGAGCTGGCGGACCGGATCCCGGAGCTGTGCAAAGAGTTCGACGTCGATCCTTCCCTCGTAAAAATATATAATATTGAAGCCGCTCCGACCGCATTGCCGGGCTTTGATCCGGAATTGGTCGAGTACGCGATGAACGTGCTTAAAAATAAAGGCGTCACATTTAAAATTGCAACGGCGATCAAAGAATGTACACCGGAAGGCGTTGTACTGGCTACGGGTGAGGAAATCAAATCTGCTACAGTCATCTGGACCGGCGGTATACGCGGAAACCATATGCTGGAGGAAGCGGGCTTTGAAACGATGCGCGGACGAATCAAGGTGGACGACTATCTCCGTGCACCGGGTCACGACAACATTTACGTACTTGGCGACTGTTCCATCGTCATGAGTCCGGAAGGCCGTCCGTATCCGCCAACCGCGCAAATTTCGATGCAGCAAGCGGAAGTGTGCTCACATAACCTCGTATCCCAGATTCGCGGTTCCGAACTGAAGAAATTCGAGTTTAAACCGAAAGGAACGGTGGCTTCCCTAGGACGCGGCGAAGCGATCGGTATCGTCGGCTCCCGAAAGATCAAGGGCGGCGTCGCCTCGGTGATGAAAAAAATTATCGATCTTCGCTATCTCTACATTATCGGCGGAATTCCGCTTGTGCTGAAGAAAGGCCGATTCTAACGATGAGACATTGCAGCGTTCAAGTCCGCGGACTGTTGACCAGAGAAGAGCTCGACCGTTACAACGCGCTTATGGACGTCGGGCATTATCTGGAAACGCAGAACCGATACGACCTAGTGTATACTGTGCAAAAAGAAATCGACACGTTGATTTTACCCGCCATCGAGCGTCTGAAAGAAAAGTCTCGTCAGCGCGACCGGGACACCGAGTTGTATTTGCGGCAAAAAGAAGCCGGGTTTTCGGACATGGACGATGAAGACGAAGATTAAATCATCGGGAATAAGGGCGTATGGCAGAGGCTGTTACTTTGCTGTACGTCTTTTTTTTCGTATTGGTGACGGAGGCGTTCAAGCGAATTGCGAACAAATAAAAAGGCTGTGCGCGGAATCGTTACTTGCCGATTGTGAAGCGAACGATGCCGCAGCCCCAAGCGATAAGAAACAAAGATAGATAAATGCCGATGCAGAGAAAATCCCAGAACCAATAACCGGTAGTAAGCATACAAACCGTCTCCTTGATTGAAGTAATCGAAGTAATGGCATTTATTTGTAATATTTATATTACTATAGCGGAAAATACGAATCAACCGCATCCATCGCGCGAATAAAAAAAGGATAAAACGGCGCATGGTGTGCTGACCGCTTTATCCTTTTTAAATGTACATTTTTACAGACGAAGCATCGCTTCCATCTTTTGTTTATCGAGCAGGTTACCTACATAGAAGTCGCCGAAGTCACCGAAACGGGCGCTCGTTTCATCGAAACGCATTTCATGAACGATCTTCTTGAATTGAAGCGCATCTTCCGCGAACAGCGTAACGCCCCATTCCCAGTCGTCCAGACCGATGGACCCGGTGATGATCTGCTTGATCTTGCCGGCATAATTGCGGCCGATCATCCCGTGGCTGCGCATGAAGTTGCGGCGCTCTTCCACGGAGAGCATATACCAGTTATCATTGCCTTCACGACGCTTGTTCATCGGATAGAAGCACAGATGTCTCGCTTTCGGCAAAGCCGGCTTGAGACGCGCGACAATCTCGGGGTCTTCCATCGGATCTACGCCCGGTTTCGCCATATAACCGCCGAGCTCGACGATGGACACGTAGGAATACGTTGGCACCGTTACTTGGGCGAAGAGCGACTTGTTGAACTCGGTTTCGAGCTCATTCAGCTCTTCCAACGTTTCGCGCAGGTGCATGAACACGAAGTCGGCTTTTTGTCCGACGATCGAATAGAACGCCGTGCTGCCTTGCTTTTGGTCTTCGGTTTGTTGGTACTTGCCCAGCAAGGAGTACAGCTCGTCCTCCGCTCGGTTTCGTTCCTGAGCCGTCAAGCTTTTCCAAATATTCCAATCGATTGCGCGGAAATCATGCAGGCAATACCAGCCTTCCAATGTATGTACAGCTTCACTCATGGCATTCCATCTCCTTTTATTACGCTTTGCGGAAGTTTTCTTCATTGTAGCGAAATCGGGTGCAAAGGGCAAATGATAGAGTCCGATTATAGAAGAAACTTGCGCCTTAACGCATCATTCCGTTCAATAACCGTTCACTTTACCAAAGGCTCGATTTTATTATAATATAGATAAGATAAAGCTTTTGCACGTTCGTCTACTTTTGAAAGGAGCGGTTCGTTTTGCTGCAGTTGATTATCGTTACCGTGCTGTTGTTCGTGCTGTTTTTCGGGCTCGGTTTTATTTTGAACATGCTGATGAAAACAACCTGGTTTCCCATATACGGTTATATTGCCTTGGTGATCGGCCTTGTCATTTATTGGGGTTGGGGGACAGGGTCTCTCGCCTCCAACTTGGCTGAGTATTCGGTCTTTGATTACGTGCCCGCCGTGGGCGGACTGATCGGAGCAATCTTAAGCGGATCGACGATCCGTTCGCTTCGCCAAAAAGGCTTCAGGATGTTTTAACTAAACGCTGCAAGTCGAGGGCTCAGCCGAATTCGGCCGGGCCTGTTATTTATTTTACAGCAAGCTTTTTCTTCTCCCGCCCTATCGATTAATGTGGTAAAATGGAGAAACACTCGAATCACGGATGGAGTTTTGCACGAATGCGGATTACGAATATGCTCCACTTTTCCGAATATCACCGCTTTTATGTCGGACGGGATTTTGCGCTTAGTACGATGGACTACAAAATGCTCAGCAGCGTGTACCAGCCAATGATCGGCGCGTATGCAATCGGGATATACCATACGCTGTTTCAACAGCTTCCGGCGGACAAGGTCGGATTCTCCGCCGTCGAGCAGCAGCGCAAGCTGTTCTTGGCGCTCGAGCTCGAATCCGGAGAGCGCGGACGGAAGCTGTTCATCGAGCAGACGTCGCGGCTGGAAGCGGTCGGTTTGCTAAAGACGATGCGCCGGTTTGCCGAAGCGTCGGAAGATTACGTATACGAATATACGCTGTTTGCACCGCTGATGCCTGTTGAATTTTTCAAAAACCAGCACCTGACGCTACTGCTGCGGGATAAGGTCGGTAAGTATGCCGTCTTCGCGCTTCGCGACGAGCTGGTGCAGAACCCGGCGGAAGAGCTGAAGGACGCGAATTCCGAAAATTTGTCGGTGCCGTTCTACGAGCTGTTCCGGCTCAACACGCAGGTGATCGATTATGAATTGGAACGGGCGTTTTTTGAATCGGCCGTTACGAAGCCTGAGGGGGAATCGAAACCGGACGTGACGAATAAGGGTTTTCAGTATGCCGACATCATTATGCATTTCCCGAGAGAGTCGCTGAACCGCGAATATGTCGAACGGTTGAAATACGAATCGGAGCAGCTGGCGACGATCAATTTTGTGGCCAAAAAATACAATTTATATCTTACCGACGTTTGCCGGCTACTTGACGAGGATGGCGTATTCAACGAAGAGGGTAGAATCGTGCTGGAATTGCTGCAGCATAAGGCGAACCAGGTATTCCGTCAGGACAAAAAACGCACCGACGATCGCACCCGGCTGTTGGCCAAGCTTGCCGAGCAGGGCGTCGTGAGCGACGAATCCGCTTCGTCCGCCTTGAAGGATAAGGTTGTCGAGATGGAGTTTTACCTCGAGGTGCCGGATTTGTTCCAAGGAGAATGCAATCAGCACCAATACAACTACATTTTGCGGAATGAGCCGTATACGTATTTGCTGGAAAAAATTTTTTCCAAAGGCTCGGTTCCCGACGGTTTGCTGGATACGCTGGCGAAGGTCGATTTGAATTACGGCTTGAAGGAAGAAGTCATTAATGTCCTGATTCATTTTATTTATACGAACAAACGGTCATGGTCCAAAACGTCGATCGAATTCAGCGTGACGGATATGCTCGGCAAGCAAGTCAGTTCGTTCGAGCAGGCCGTCACGTATATTCGCGAGCAGATGATGTACCAGGAAAAGAAATCTTCCCGCGGCACGCAGCAGAGCGCGGCGGGTTACGGCAAGGCGGGGAGCCGCGGAGGCGTGCGCGGGCGGCAGAAGCCCGTGATCCCGATCGTGCAGGATGCGCCGTCCGCAAGGCAGCGAACGGCGGCGGAACGGGAAGCACTGCGGAAAAAAGCACAGCAGCTCGACGGCAAAATATAGCGGCACGGACCGTCTGCACATCATGAGCTAAGGGAGGTTCGGTTATGGAATCGTTAGGAGCGCTGCTGCGCGGCGGAATGCAAGGACGGAAGCTGCTGAAGCAGGCCGAGGATAAACTGCACGAGGTCGCTTCCAATCCGTTGATTGCAAAGCTCCGCGCAAAGCACCCGGAGCTTGACAACGAGACGATGAAACTGAATTTGAACAAACTGCATCAGTACGTGACGGAGTTCAATAACTGCACCCACTGCCCCGGACTCGACCGCTGCCCGAACGATTTGGAAGGTCATTATACGCTTCTTTCGGTTGAGCCGGGGGAAGACCGGACCCGGGTGTTCGACCAGAAGGTCGCGTGCAAAAAGTATTTGGCCAAAGCGACGCAGGATGCGGTGCGCAGCCGGATTCGCAGCTTCTACGTCGACGAGCGGGCGCTTTCGCAAGGGTATTCGTCCCTTGAAATATTGGACAAGGACCCGGAACGGGAGGAAGCGGTCGGGCAAGTGATCGATTACATTTTCAAAATGCGGGAAGACGGCCTGCAGAAGAACGGACTTTATTTGGCAGGCCAATTCGGAACCGGCAAAACGTTCTTGATGTGCTACATGCTGTACGAGCTTGCGAAGGACGGATACACCGGGGCGATCGTGTACATGCCCGATTTTGTCGAAGATTTGAAATCGATGTTCGACGAGCCGCTGAAGCTGAAGGAAACGATCGATGTGCTGAAAGAGACGGATCTTCTCGTATTCGACGATATCGGAGCTGAGAATTTGAGCCCGTGGCTGCGCGATCATGTGATGGGGGCGATCCTCAACTACCGGATGAACCGGAAGCCGACGTTTTTTACTTCCAACCATGATCTTGACGCGCTGGAGAAGCATTTCAGCTTTACGAGCAAGGACGGAGACGAGGATTACAAAGGACGGCGCATCATGGACCGGATCCGGCCTTTTGTCGAGACGGTGTCGGTGAACGGTCATAATAAGCGGGGACGATAGACGTTGTGGTTGCATGCGGATACGATAGGTAGAACCGTCGACGGACATGGCACCGGACGGTTCTTTTATTTATGAGCGAGTGCCGGCGCACGATTTTTCGGATGCGTCATTGTGTATCGGCCATTTCGTTGAGCGACAACGTAAAAAAAGCCTTACCCGCATCATCGGCGGATAAGGCTCTTCTTGTTTCTCATCATCTCATTGCAATCGTAATGATCGTGGCCACGATGGCGATCACGAACAAAACTGCAAAAAAGACGCCAAAGCCCATTGCAACGTCCATTAAGTCGTCGCGTTGTTCCTCATATACGTGAAGCTCCGGATGTTTGGAATCGGTCATCGGAATCGTTCCTCCTTAATGCGTGCCAGTTCATCTTATTATGATTAGTATACCCAACTTCCCGAACAATTGTAAAGGACGGGAAAAGTGACAATTGTGCAAACTTTGGCGCGGTTGAAAAAGGACCTCATTGTGGTATACTTTACATGTTGACTCTTATTATTCGTCAAAAAAGGAGATATGAATCATGGCTATCGTAAACGTAACTGACCAATCCTTCACGAATGAAGTGGAAGGCTCCGGTACGGTTCTTGTAGATTTCTGGGCACCTTGGTGCGGTCCTTGCAAAATGATCGCTCCGGTGCTGGAAGAGCTTGATAAAGAAGTAGGCGACAATTTGAAAATCGCGAAAGTGAACGTGGACGACAATCCGGAGTCCGCTTCCCGTTTCGGCGTAATGAGCATTCCGACGCTGATCGTGTTCAAAGACGGCCAGCCGGTGGACAAAGTGGTGGGCTTCCAGTCCAAAGACGCGCTCAAAAACGTAATCGGCCGCCATCAGTAATGTGGCGTGGCAACTGCCAACGTTACGTTGCAACGGTTGCAAAATGTTGACAACCGGCAATGCTAATCGTACATTGCAAGAGTTGCAAATTTGTTGACAACCGGCAACGTCGTTCCTTCGTTGCAACGGTTGCAAATTTGTTTGACAACCGGCAACATTGTTCCTCCGTTGCAACGGCTGCAAATGGCAGATGAGAAAAAGCTCTTTTTCTGGTATTCTGGAAAAAGAGCTTTTTTGTCGCGGAAGGGGAGGGGAGAAGCCGCATGTCTATTTTCGAAGGGGATAACGAACGGAAGAAACGGCTGGAAGCGATCAAGACGAAGCTGTCGCTTGTGCCGGAGCAGCCCGGCTGCTATTTGATGAAAAACCGCGAGGGAACCATCATTTATGTCGGTAAAGCCAAAGTGCTGCGCAACCGGCTCCGGTCTTATTTTACCGGAAGCCATACGGCCAAGACGCAGCATCTCGTTAGCGAGATCGTCGACTTTGAATATATCGTTACAGCCAGCAACGTCGAGGCGCTTATTTTGGAATGCAATTTGATCAAAAAGCATCATCCGCGCTATAACGTGCTGCTGAAAGACGACAAGTCGTTCCCGTACATTAAAATTACGAATGAAACGCACCCCCGGTTGGAAGTGACCCGCAGGGTGTTTAAAGATAAGGCGAAATATTTCGGTCCTTACCCGAACGCTTTCGCCGCGCAGCAAACGAAGAAGCTGCTCGACCGGCTGTACCCGCTCCGAAAATGCAAGACGCTGCCGGACCGCGTATGCTTGTACTATCATTTGGGCCAATGCGTCGCTCCTTGCGAGTATGAAGTGGAGCGGGAGACGTACGATAAAATGGTGCAGGAGATCAGCCGGTTTCTGAACGGCGGACACGATGAGATCAAGCAGGACCTGACGCGTAAAATGCAAGAGGCCGCGGAAGAACTGAACTTCGAGCGCGCCAAAGAGTTCCGCGATCAGATTGTCCATATCGACGCCGTGATGGAGAAGCAAAAAATCAATACGTCGGACATCGTCGATCGCGACGTTTTCGGCTTTGCCGTGGAAAAAGGGTGGATGTGCGTGCAAATATTGTACATGCGCCAAGGCAAGCTGATCGAACGCAAAGCAACGATGTTCCCGTATTACGGCGAGGCGTACGAAGATTTCCTGACGTTCGTCACGCAATATTATAGCGATAACCCGGCACTGCCGAAAGAAATCTTCATGCCTGCGGGCGAACAGGACACGGCTGCGACCACTGCTGATTTCACGGGAGATCAAGCGAGCGGCTTGGGGGAGATCGCGGCGGGTGAGGGCAAGGTAGAACGCATGGATGCGGCGGATGATGGACGCAAGGCAGGCAGCGGGACGGATATTGCCGCGGAGCAGAACACGGTGAGCGATACGTTGGAAATGCAAGCGGACATTTTGTCGGAAGCGGTAGCAGAAGACGATGCCGGCAAGCCGTCCGAGGCGAAAGCGGATGTCAAAGAAGCGCTAGAGAGCTGGCTGAAGGTGAAAGTGCATTTCCCGCGACGAGGTTTGAAAAAAAATATGGTAGGGATGGCCTGCGACAATGCGCGGGTGGCGTTGGAGGAGAAATTCCGCCTCATTGAGCGGGATGAGGAACGGACGATCAACGCCGTAGAAAACTTGGGCGAATGGCTCGGGATCGGCACCGTTCATCGGATCGAGGCGTTCGATAACTCCAACATTCAAGGCTCGTCCCCGGTCTCGGCCATGGTCGTATTTACGGACGGCAAGCCGGACCGGAAGGAATACCGCAAATACAAGATTCGTACCGTAAAAGGGCCGGACGACTATGAGACGATGCGCGAGGTTGTACGCCGAAGGTACGAGCGCGTCTTGAAGGAAGGGCTGCCGATGCCCGATCTTGTCGTCATCGACGGAGGCCGGGGACAAATTTCCGCAGCGGTCGACGTGCTGGAGAACGAGCTTGGCCTGTATATTCCCGTTTGCGGCTTGGTGAAAGACGCGAAGCATAAGACGGCGCAGCTGATGATCGGAGATCCGGCGGAAGTCGTGCCGATTCGGCGGGACAGCCAGGAATTTTATTTGCTGCAGCGCATTCAGGAAGAGGTTCACCGCTTCGCCATCACGTTTCATCGGGAGACGCGCGGCAAATCAATGACAATTTCCTTGCTCGATTCCATTCCGGGCATCGGAGAGAAACGCCGCAAGGCGCTGCTTAAGCATTTCGGCTCGCTGAAAAAAATAAAAGAGGCTGCAGTCGAAGACTTTAAGCCTCTTGGCATCGGAGAAAAGCTGGCTTCGCAAATATTGCAGGCTTTAACGTCTCCGAATCCGGATCAGCCGGAAGGTGCAGCGGATCAAACGGAAAACGATACGGTTTCGGACGGAGAAGCCGTGGAAACGTTAGAGGCAGACGTGTAATACGTCTGCCTTTTTGTCGTGCATTTGGTTACCGCGGCACCGGCCGGTAACGGCCGCCTGAATAAGTGCGGTGCAGCCAAGATAGCAGCCAGCCGATGAGCGCCGGAACGGCCAAGTAAACTATGCCGGTCAGCACCTGCAGCGGCTCGCCCATGTACATGAGCGACAGCCCCATCAAAATGCTGTCCATGGCGGCATGGGCGAAAATAACGGTGAGGAAGCCGTAGCGGAGGAAAGCCCATCCGAATATTAAGCCGATCACGGTTACTTCCACGAGCCGGGTATATACCGGATATATCGGATATTGCGTATGACTTGCGGCCCAGATGACGCTCGGCAGCAGTACCGCCAGAAACCGGTTGCGTGTCAGTTTCAGGAACAGCGCGATGCCGAACAGCCTGTAAACCGCTTCTTCCGAGATCGCCGCGGCCCACGCCATCAGCGGGAATAAGGCGGGATATACCATGTTGTACACGGAATCGGCCGGGTCGCTGACAGCCCATACATCGAATGCTTCCCCGGCGGTAAAAAGCATCACCTGCTGCAATCCGAGCAGAAATAAACAAAGCATATAGCCGCGAATCATGGCCGTTCGCACATGATCTCCGAATATTTGATCCTTCCATACGGGCCATGCGCTCCATCCATGGTCCAGCCACATATGCCGGCCCGCGGAAAGCGTGAAATACGTCGATAACCCCATCAAGAACACGAATATGTTGACAAACCACAAGTAGAATATGGCGCCCGCTTCCGTCGGTCCGCTGCCGTGGGTTGTCCGGAATGCAGGCATCATGTTGAAATTGTTGACGATGTACACGGCGAGAAAGAGAAGAGTTAATATAAGGCCTTTGGAAAATCCGATTTCTTTGCGGTAGCGAATGACGATCCAAATCGCCACTATCGTCATCATGAGCGATACGAGCATGCTGATGCGGGTCATGAGCGCAGACTTGTCGTCTTGGGCATTTTTCCATTCGCCGTACGAGCCGGGAATCGAAAAGGCGGGACGAAATGCTGTCGTCTGGCCGCTTTCGACCTTCATCACGAGTGCCAGCTTTGCATCCCCGATGGATTCCGATTTGCTCTTGAACATAAATGAACCGTTAGCGGAACTGTCTTGTTCCACCACAAAAGCCGCCGGGTTATAGCCCATCTCGGCTATCGTTTGTTCCAGCAGCTTGGTCAAGTTCGTCTCGGACGGGCTCACGCTGTTGGTTTTCGCCGCCGCGGGCTTGTTCCGCTCAAAGCCGATCACGGCTAGCGTGTTGTAGTTTACCGCAATAAAATAGTTCATGCCGGACGCGCGATCGTTAATTTCGACTTCATAGTAGTCGAGCGGGAAGCGTTTGCCGTATTTTTTTAAGTAATCGTCGTACAAATGCTCTTTCTGCAAATAACCGCTCCGCGTCGTGTACGATTGATACAGCGTGCTTGTCTCGACGTCGCTCGAAAGCCGGAACCGGCTTTCCGCAAACTTCAATGCGGCGTCGGCTGCCTGCTGCTTCGTCACGGACGGCTTGTCAATGTTATTCTCGTCGAGCCGGTCGGCGCCCTCCATGAAAGGGGATATGAATATAACGCCCAAGTACATGATCAAACCGAGGACAGCGAGCAGCAGCAGCGAGGGTTCGGACCGTTTTCTCTGCATGGGGGGCTCCTTCTCCATTTTTATTGAATTATTTCATTATATTCATTAAACGTAGCATACATGCGCCGCGGAATTCCAATGAATTCGCGAGTGTGACGAGGATAATCGAAGCAAAGCGAAGCGCCGTATCTAATGGAGCGCTTACATTTCGTTAATATTCCTTTAATCCTGTACATTTCACTCATTTACGACTTTGTACTTCTCGCTAAACACGATTATAATTCATATCAATTGAATAAAGCCGAATTTCTTAACGAAAACGGGGGAACCATGAGTTTAGGGGTGAATTCAGCGAAGCCGCTTCAGGCCGCTGATAGGGTGACTGTACATCCGAATCCGTCAGCTAACCTCGTAGGCTTACGTTGCAATTGGCGAGGTGTGCACGCCGATGCCGTTGCAACTTTTACAGGAACCTGAAAAGACGACATTGGGTTTCCAGTGTCTTTTTTATTGCCCGAAAATCAGAGTCGAGGTGCAACATGAACGCTCCGGCAAAAAAATTTGAGCTGACGCCCCCGCAAATCCTAGTCATCGGTTTTGCGGCGATCATCCTGACGGGGGCGGTGCTGCTGTCGCTCCCCATCGCATCGGCAAGCGGAACGCCGCTGCGTTTTCTGGATGCGCTCTTCACGGCGACGTCGGCGACTTGTGTGACCGGTCTGGTGGTTGTGGATACAGGAACGTTTTTCTCCAAGTTCGGGCAGGTCGTCATTATTTTATTGATCCAAGTAGGCGGTCTTGGATTCATGACCATGTCGACGCTGTTCGCTTTCATGCTGAAGAAACGAATTTCGCTCAAGGAACGGCTCATCTTGCAGGAAGCGATGAACCAGGGAAGCATGGAAGGCATCGTCCGGTTAATCCGGAAAGTCATCCGCTATTCATTGACCATTGAATTTATCGCCGCCGTCGTCTTCTCGATTCGATGGTCGATCGATCTTGGTCCCGCCAAGGGTATCTACTTCGGCATATTTCACGCCATTTCTTTTTTCAACAACGCCGGGTTTGACTTATTCGGCTCTGTTACCGGCCCTTTCAGCAGCCTGACGTATTACGCCGATGATTTTATCGTTAACTTCGTAGCGATGGCATTGATCGTGTTGGGCGGCATCGGTTTTGTCGTCATCTCGGATTTGCTGGAGTTCAAGCGGAACAAACGGCTTTCGCTCCATTCCAAAGTTGTGCTGAGCGCAACGGGCATTTTGATTCTCGTCGGGGCTATAGTCATCTTCGTCTTTGAATTTTCCAACACGAAGACGGTCGGCTCGCTCAACTGGTACGGAAAGCTGCTCGCATCGTTTACGCAATCGGTTTCTCCGCGTACGGCGGGGGTCAACACGGTTGACCTCGCCAGCTTGCGGCAGGCGACGCAGTTCTTCATCATTATCCTGATGTTCATCGGCGCTTCGCCGGGTTCTACCGGGGGCGGAATCAAGACAACGACCTTCTCGGTGCTGATCGGCGCGATGATCGCGATGATCCGCGGCAAGGAAGACATCGTATTTTTCCATTATCGCTTTGGCAAAGACCGCATCTTGAAGGCGATTACGCTTACGATGATCGCGCTGTTCCTCGTCATTACGGTAACGATGCTGTTGTCGACGACGGAGGATCATTCGTTTCTGGTCATCTTGTTTGAGGTCACTTCCGCTTTCGGCACCGTCGGTTTGTCGCTCGGGCTGACGCCGGACTTAAGCGATTTCGGCAGAGTATTGATTGCCCTAACGATGTTTGCCGGTCGTCTTGGTCCGCTGACGCTTGCTTATGCGCTCGGTCCGAAGGTGGAGAAAGAATTATACAGGTATCCCGAAGGAAAAATTACGATTGGATAGGGGAAAAGAGAAATTATGAAACGTGGTCAGTACGCGGTCATCGGATTAGGAAGATTCGGCTCGAGTTTGGCGAAGGAGCTCGTCGATCTGGGGTATGAGGTGCTTGGCATCGATCGGGACGAAGAATCCGTTGATGAGATGAGCGATCAGCTCACGCATGCGGTCGTGGCCGATGCCACCGATGAAGAGGTAATCCGCTCACTCGGCATCCGCAATTTCGATTGCGCCGTTGTCGCCATCGGCGACGATATGCAGGCTAGCATTTTGACGGCCATCTTGCTGAAAGATATCGGCGTCAAAACGGTTGTGGCGAAGGCGCTATCGGAGCTGCACGGCAAAGTGCTGACGAAGGTGGGGGTTGACCGCGTGATTTATCCGGAGCGGGATATGGGGATTCGCGTAGCGCATCAGTTGGTATCGCCCAACCTGCTTGATTATATCGAGCTTTCGAACGAATATTCCATCGCTGAGATATCCGTTCCGAAGCGGCTGTCCGGCCGGTCGCTCGAAGATTTGAATCCGAGGGCGCGGTACGGCTGCAGCGTTGTAGCCATTAATAAGAAGAGCGGGGTTATAATTGCTCCGACCGCCAGTGATATTGTGGAAGAAAAAGATGTGATGGTCATTATCGGGACGAATGATCAAATCGAATCGTTCGAGCATGAAGTGAACCGTTAGTCTGTAATGATAAACGGGCTATTCAAAAGCGATCCCAGATGACTGATTCCTCGGGTTACTAACTAACTATTCGACGGATGCTTCTTAATTGGAGGACTAGCTCATGGAAAACGGAGCGCAACTGGATCATGTTCTGTTTTTGATCGTTATTATACTTACGATGGGCATGTTATTCGGGAAAGTGGCGGGCTGGCTGAAATTGCCGGACGTCGCTCTTTTTTTGGTCGCGGGCATGCTGATCGGCCCGGGCTTTCATCTGGTAAGCGAGTCCAGCGCTTCTTTTACGAACCAGTTCATACTTACCGTCGGGTCGACGCTCATTTTGTTCGACGGCGGGCGCAACATCCGTTTGTCCGGCCTGCGCAAAGTATGGATTACCGTATCGCTGCTGAGCGTGCCGGGGGTGCTGATCACATGCGCGGCCGTGTCGGTTGCGGCGCATTTCCTGCTCGGCTTGCCGATGATTTACGCGGTGCTGCTGGGCGCGATCATTTCCTCTACGGACCCGGCTACGTTGATTCCGGTGTTCAAGCAGGTGAAGATTCGCGACAAAGTGCGCGAAACGGTGGAAAGCGAGTCCGCCTTTAACGATGCGACCGGGTCGATCTTGACGTTCTCGGTGCTGGCCATCGTTATGGGAGGACAAGCATTCTCTGTCTCGTCGGGAATCATCGAATTCTTGAAGACCGCGCTTGGGGGAATAGCGGTGGGAGTCATCGCCGGTTCGATCCTTGCGTTTGCCACGGCGCATTTGAAACTCGGCTACTTGCGGGATTATGCGACGATCGCCCTGGTGGTAACGGCGCTGGGAACGTATTGGCTGGGAGATGCTCTGCATGTGAGCGGCTTTATGGCGACCTTCGCCGCGGGACTGATCTGGGGCAATGTCGATTTGTTCAAGCTCGACTTGAATGACAAGCTGCATGAGATGGCGCACTTCACGGAAAATACGACCGTATTGATGCGCATGCTGATCTTTATTTTGCTCGGCAGCCAGGTGAACTTCACGGTCATTCTCGATCATCTGTGGCCAAGTCTCGGCGTCATTGCCGTATTCATGTTCATTGCCCGGCCGCTCACCGTACTGGCTTCGGCGCTGCCCGACCGAAAGGCGGACTGGAAGTGGAACGAGATCGTGTTCATGTTCTGGGTGAGGGAAACCGGCGTCATTCCGGCGGCTTTGTCCGGCATGGTCGCAGGGCTCGGCGTCAAATACGCCGATGTGATCGCCTCCGTTACGTTCCTCGCGGTGCTGCTCACGATATTGCTTCAAGCCGGGACGACCGCCGCGGTCGCCCGCAGGCTTGGGCTCGAGGAACGCAAACCCGCGGCCCGGCCGCGAACGAACTAATCCACGCGAAAATCGGCTTGGTAATGATGCACCGCTTTGTCGATAAACTGCCGGATAGACGGCTCGTGGACGGCTTCTTCTGTGAACAGCAGGGAGGTCGTCCTTTTTGTTTGTTCCAGCTCCGCAATAAACCGGACCGTCAACTGGTTATTTTCCGTTAACGTATGCCGCAAGTAAGACTCGGGCAGCAGCGTCGCCGCTTCGCAGGTCGTTACGAGCCGCGTAATTGCCTCGAACGAGTCGATCTCCATCTTGACGTCAGGATGCACCGCGCAGCGGTGGAACATTTCGTCCATCAGCACCCGGTACCATGTTCCGCGCGAAAACAAGATCATCGGCAGCTCATGCAAGTCTTGTATTGTAAGCGTGCTTTTGTCGGCGAACGGATGCTTGACCGGCAGCACGAGGCAGAGATGATCGTTGAACAGCGGCACGCAGGTAAGTCCCGGCTCGCTGATGCTGGAGGCAACGAGGCCGATGTTCACCTTCTTCTCCTTGACCAGCGGAACGATCTCGTGGGTCTTGCCGGTCACCGCCTTAATATCGGTTAGCGGGTATTCGCGCGTATAAATGGTAATCAAATCGGGAAGAGTGGATTGCAGGGTCGTCAAGCTTGCGCCGATCACGATGCTGGCCGGTGCCGTGTTCGCCTTGAAGCCTTGAAGCGCCTGATGAAGCTTGCGCTCCAGCCGTTTTTGCTCCAGGGCATGCTCGTAGCATATTTCTCCCGCTCGGGTAAGTTCCAGCCGTTTGCCTTTGCGCTTGAACAATTGTACGCCGAGCTCTTCCTCAAGCCGCATGATTTTGCGAGACAGCGCCGGTTGGGAAATGTTCAGCAGCAGGGAAGCTTTATTCAGGCTTTGCTGTTCCACGACGGTCGCGAACACATCGATCAGTTCCATTACAAACACATCCTCTATGTCTCTATATGCACGTAAGTTATAAGCTATTATAAATAATAAGCACTTCCATTATAAGCGAAACAGGAGTAGTATGTATATGTCACTCTTTGTTCACAAGTTTTGCCGATTCCTGCATAAAAGAATGTCGATTCATGGAAAATAGTCGTAGCGTTTTTGGTTGACGCTCCCAACATGCGGGAGTACAATGGTAGATGGTTTTGACGATGCGGTGACAAGCCTTAATTTAAGGGGGGAATGAAATTCAATGTTCAAAAACTCGTATTATTCACGAAAGCTGCATTCATTGTTGGGGGTCATTCCGGTCGGGTTCTTTTTGATCGAACACCTGCTGACAAACTATTCGGCGGTCAAGGGCGGTCATGAGGGCTTCCTGGAACACGTCGAATGGCTTCACGGATTGCCGTTAGTACTGCTTTTGGAAATTGTCGGCATCTGGATTCCGCTGGCGTATCATGCGATTTACGGCTTGTATGTAGCGTACACGGCTAAAAACAACGTAAACAACTACGGTTACTTCCGCAACCAAATGTTTTTTCTGCAGCGGGTTACCGGGGTACTCACGTTCCTGTTCGTTGCATGGCATTTTTTCCAAACACGGTTTCAAATTACGCTCGGCCTGCCTCAGGAACATATCGGTATGCGTATGAACGAGATTGCAAGCAATCCCGTTTATTTTGTGCTGTACTGCATCGGGATCGTTTCCGCCGTGTTCCACTTCAGCAACGGCATGTGGTCTTTCCTCGTTAGCTGGGGCATAACGGTCGGCCCGCGTGCGCAGCGCGTGTCCACGTACGTCTGGATGGGCGTGTTCGTAGTCATGTCGATTATGTTCATTATGTCTTTGTCGGCTTTCGTGGATCCGCAGTTCCAAGAGATGCCGAAAGTAGCGAAAGGTTAAGGGGGAGAAAGCGAACATGGCGAATTCTAAAATCATCGTAGTCGGCGGAGGTCTCGCAGGCTTAATGGCCACCGTGAAGGCAGCAGAAGCCGGAGTTCACGTAGACCTGTTCTCCTTGGTGCCTGTGAAGCGATCCCACTCCGTATGCGCGCAAGGCGGCATCAACGGAGCTGTAAATACAAAAGGGGAAGGCGACTCTCCGTGGGAACATTTTGACGATACCGTATACGGGGGCGACTTCCTCGCGAACCAGCCGCTCGTTAAGGCGATGTGCGAAGCCGCGCCGGGCATCATCCACTTGATGGACCGGATGGGCGTTATGTTCAGCCGTACGCCGGAAGGCTTGCTAGACTTCCGCCGTTTCGGGGGAACGCAGTATCACCGTACGGCATTTGCCGGTGCGACCACAGGACAACAGCTGTTGTACGCGCTGGATGAGCAAGTGCGCCGCTGGGAAACGGCCGGGCTCGTGAAGAAGTACGAGCATTGGGAATTCCTCGGCGCTGTGATTGACGACGACGGCGTCTGCCGCGGAATTGCCGGTCAAGATTTGCGCAGCATGGAAGTGAATACGTTCTCTGCGGATGCGGTTATTTTGGCTACCGGCGGACCGGGGATCGTGTTCGGCAAAACAACGAACTCGGTTATCAACACCGGTACGGCTGCGAGCGCCGTATATCAGCAGGGTGTATATTATGCCAACGGCGAGTTTATCCAAATTCACCCGACGGCGATTCCAGGCGACGACAAGCTGCGTCTCATGTCCGAATCGGCACGCGGCGAAGGCGGACGGATCTGGACTTACAAGGACGGCAAACCATGGTACTTCCTTGAAGAGAAATATCCGGCTTACGGTAACCTGGTTCCGCGGGATATCGCGACCCGTGAAATTTTCTCCGTGTGCGTAGACCAGAAGCTTGGCATCAACGGCGAGAACATGGTATATCTCGACTTGTCCCACAAAGATCCGAAGGAGCTTGACGTCAAGCTCGGCGGTATCATCGAGATTTACGAGAAGTTCATGGGCGACGACCCGCGTAAAATTCCGATGAAAATTTTCCCGGCCGTTCACTACTCGATGGGCGGCATGTGGGTAGATTACAACCAAATGACGAACATTCCGGGGCTGTTCGCCGCCGGCGAATGCGAATATCAATATCACGGCGCGAACCGGTTGGGCGCGAACTCGCTGCTGTCCGCGATTTACGGCGGGATGGTGGCCGGACCGAAGGCGATCGAATATATCAAAGGTTTGGGCAAGCATACCGACGATATTTCCTCCTCGGTATTCGAGCGATACAAGCAGCAGCATACGGATCGTTATGAAAGCATCCTGAAGCTGGACGGCACCGAGAACGCTTATGTGCTCGGCAAAGAGCTCGGCGACTGGATGAACAATAATATGACCGTCGTTCGTTTCAATAAAAACTTGGAGCAAACGATCGATAAGATCAACGAGTTGAAGCAGCGCTGGAAAAACATCAATGTGAACGACTCCGCCCGGTATAACAATCCAGGCGTCGCTTATACCCGTCAGTTGTGGAACATGCTTGAGCTGGCGCATGCCATGACACTCGGCGCCTTGCTTCGCAATGAAAGCCGCGGCGCGCACTACAAGCCGGAATTCCCAGAGCGCAACGATGAGGAGTTCCTCAAAACGACGAAAGCAAAATGGACGCCGGACGGCCCGCAAATCGAGTGGGAAGAAGTCGACGTATCCTTGATTCAGCCTCGTAAACGCGACTATACAACCGATAAGAAGGGAGGTCATTGATCATGGCCGAAGCAACCGCAACTGCAACCAAAAAAGTGAAGTTTATCGTCACTCGCCAAGATTCGCCGGAAAGCGGTCCGTATACGGAGGAGTTTGAAGTTCCTTACCGTCCGAATATGAACGTGATCAGCGCGCTGATGGAAATTCAGCGTAACCCGACGAATGCGGCTGGGAAGAAAACGACGCCGGTATGCTGGGAATCGAACTGTCTGGAGGAAGTATGCGGCGCTTGCTCGATGGTGATCAACGGCAAGCCGCGCCAAGCTTGTTCCGCGCTTGTCGACAAGCTGGAGCAGCCGATCCGGATTGCGCCGATGTCGACCTTCCCGGTCGTGCGCGACCTCGTCATCAACCGCGAACGGATGTTCTCCGCGCTGAAGAAGGTCAAAGCATGGATTCCGATCGACGGTACGTACGATCTTGGCCCGGGGCCTCGTCTTGCGGAGTCCAAACGCCAATGGGCGTATGAATTGTCCAAATGCATGACATGCGGCGTTTGCCTCGAATCCTGTCCGAACGTGAACGACAAAACCGACTTCATCGGTCCGGCTGCGATTTCGCAGGTGCGCTTGTTCAATACGCATCCGACAGGCGAAATGAACAAGGAAGAACGTCTGGACGCACTGATGTCCGAAGGCGGCATCGAGGGCTGCGGCAACTCGCAGAACTGCGTGCGCTCTTGTCCGAAAGGCATTCCGCTGACAACGTCCATTGCGGCAATGAACCTGGATACGACCAAGCACTTGTTCAAAAAATGGCTCGGCATGTAATCCTGTGTGCAATAACTCTCTTGTTCTGCCGAATGGCGGGGCAAGGGAGTTTTTTTGTTTAGGCGTTGACTGGGGATTTATTTAGGTATAGAATGAGTTTAAACGTTTAAATTATAGATTTTGGTGAAAAGGGGGCTGCCTTCATCGCATGAGCAGCAAACGGCAAGTAACGATCGTAGATATTGCGGAGGCGGCCGGCGTATCGATTGCTACGGTCTCCAATGTGTTGAACCGCCGCAATGTGCCGATGTCGGAAGACACGATCCGGAAGGTGGAGGAGGTCGCGGAACGGCTCGGCTACCGGCGTAACGTAATGGCGGCCAATCTGAGCCGACGCAAGACGTATGAGCTCGGGATGCTTGTGCCGGGCTTCGGAGGTTACTATGGCCGGTTTGCGGAAGAAATGCAGCGCAAAGCGCATTTGTACGGGTACCACTTGTCCGTCTTCTCCGCCGCCGGCTTCGATCCGGAGATCGAGCAGAGGCATCTCGAAGTGCTGCTTCAGCGACGGGTGGACGGGCTGTTCTGCCACGGCCTCGCGATGTCGCACGAAACGACGCGCAAAATCGTAGGCGAAGGAACGCCGCTCGTATTGTTCAACGGCTGGGGATGGCCAAGCGATATCGCTGTCTGCGCGGTCAACCTGGACTTTGCCGGAGGCTGTATCGATGCGGTCCGCCATCTGTATGATCGTGGCAGCCGCAAGCTTTATTATTTCGGCAAGGCGGCGGCCCATGCCACGGACCGGCAGCGGCGCATCGGTTTCGCCGAAGGGGTCCGACGATTGCCCGAAGCTGTAGCGTCCGAGATCGTGGAGTTTCGTGATTCGAAATCCATGGATCAATTAATGGACGAAGTGGTTGCTGAGGCGAAGTCCGATGAAAGACGTCCTGTCGGCATATTGGCCTTTGACGACAATGACGCGCTCGCGATTATGTCCGCGGTCTTTCATCGGGGGTACCGGGTGCCTGACGATTACCTCATTGTCGGCATCAACAACGATCCGGTCTCGAAGCTGGCTTATCCGTCGCTGACAACGATCGATATTCCGTATCAAGAGCAAGTGCGGCTTGCGATCCGCTTGATGCTGCTGGAGCTGGGCGAGACGGAACGGCTGAAACAGGTGGATGGGGACATTCCGTCCGGTTTTTCCACGAATGAACAGGAGATACGCATCCCGCTGCAGCTTATTCCCCGTATGTCCACGCTTGGACGATAAAGGGATTGCGGGCATGAGCAGCGATGCGGTAAACGAATATTCCACAAGTTGACGCGGGGAAATCCATTTGCAGATTTACGGCGATCTCCGTTGTCAACCACCCATCCGAAGGAGTTGGTCCTCATGAGTTTATGGCAAAAGGCGATTGAAGACGCGGTACGAAAAACGAAAGCGAACATCGAGCGGTACGGGGACTTGTTCCCGCATGTGAGCAAAAACGGAAGTTATTTGCTGAACGACAATACCGATTGGACGGACGGGTTCTGGTCCGGCATCTTGTGGCTGTGCTACGAGTACACGCAGGATGAAACGTTTAAAAAGGCGGCTGTCCGCACGGTCGAGAGTTTCCGCCATCGTCTGAATCAACACCGGCATTTGGATCATCACGATATCGGTTTCTTGTATTCGCTTTCCTCGAAAGCGCAATGGATTATCGAGAAGGATGAAGCGGCCAAACAGCTTACGCTGCAAGCGGCTGACGTCCTGATGAAGCGCTGGAGACCGAAAGGGCAGTATATTCAGGCTTGGGGCAAAGAAGGGGACGAGCACAACGGCGGACGGATCATTATCGACTGCATGATGAACTTGCCGCTCCTGTACTGGGCGTACGAGCATACCGGGAATGAATCTTACCGCGACGCAGCCGTCATTCATGCCGACTTGTCCCGCCGTTTCCTGGTGCGCGGCGACGATTCTTCCTACCACACGTTCTATTTCAACCAGGAGAACGGTGAAGCGCTGCGTGGCGGTACGCATCAAGGCTACATGGACGGGTCCACTTGGACACGCGGCCAAGCGTGGGGGATCTACGGATTTGCATTGTCGTACCGCTATACGCGCAATCCGCTTTACCTGGAAACATCCCGGCGGATGGCGCGCTATTTCCTGGAGCGTCTGCCGGAAGACGACGTTGTGTACTGGGATTTCAATGCGCCGGTGAAAGCCGAGACGAAGCGGGACAGCTCCGCATCCGCGATTACGGCGGCCGGCGTGCTTGAACTGCTGTCACATCTTGAGCCGGATGATGCGGATCGTGCATTCCTGGAAGACGGCCTGCATCGCACGATGACATCGCTCGTTGAGAACTACTCCACGATCGGACAGTCGGACGCGGAAGGGCTGCTGGAACACGGTTCCTATAGCGTCAGAGGCAACAATGCGCCGGATGATTACATGATCTGGGGCGATTATTATTACCTTGAAGCGCTGCTTCGCCTGGAACGGGGCATCCCGGGCTACTGGTACGAGCGCAAGTAAAAACATAAACCTCCTGGACTCGACGCATCATGCGTTCGGAGACAGGAGGTTTGTTTTATTGCGTATGCTATTGCCGGTGGGTGGCGAAATCGCTTAGTGCGCTTTGTCTTCTTCGCGATGGCGCAAGAACTCTTTACCGTACTCGCCGTGCGGATGAATGCCTGCGTGTTCCATCTGGATCGTGCTATGCTCGATGCCGTATTTTTCTTTCAGCGTTTCGTTAATCGCCAATATAATGCAGAACGGCTGAATTTTATCGTCGATGAATACGTGCGCCGTTAGCGAATAATGGTCGCTTGAGATGGCCCAAAGGTGCATTTCGTGGACGTCTTCGACGCCTTCCACTTTTCCGATGTCTGCGCGGATTTCATCGAGATTGAACCGCTCCGGCACGGATTCCATCAAGATCAAATACGATTCTTTAATGATTTTGGAGCCGCCGACAAAGATGATGCCGCCGATCACCATACTGATCAGCGGATCGACCCATTGATAGGCGGTGTAGTAAATGATGATCGCCGAAACAATGACGCCGGCCGAGCTCAGCAAGTCCCCGATGAAATGCCATAAGGCGCTTTGGACGTTCAAGTTTTCTTCTTCCTTGATGCTGCGGCTGAGCACGAGCGTGAGCACCAGATTCACTATGAAGCCGATCGAAGCAATGATGAGCATCAGCTTGAAATCGATTGGCTCCGGATGAATAAAGCGGCGAACACCTTCAATGAATATGCCGACGGCAATGATCGCGAGGGCAAGGCCGTTTAAGAACGAAGCGATAATTTCAAACCGCAAGTATCCGAACGTAAATTTGGCGTTCGGCGGGTGCGTCGCCAAATAGATGGCGATCATGCTCAAACCGAGCGCGATCACGTCGGATATCATATGCGCCGAATCGGACAGCAGCGCAAGCGAATTGGAGAGGATGCCGCCGATGATTTCAACAACGGTAAAAAAAGCAGTCAGAATCAGCGTAACCCACAATGCCTTTTTGGATTTGGTCTGTTCTTTGACGTGATGTAAATGGTGGTAATCGTACATGGTTCTCACCTGACCTTATGGATGTTTCTCTCTTTAACGGATTATACGTCAAGGCCGGAATTTTGGCAAATAGTTTAATTGAGAGCGATTTTCAGGCATTTGAGAGGGATTATCACTGATTTGAGAAGCTTTATCAATTAATTCGGACGAATAGATCGGATGGGACAAATTGCATTGTAACTGTATGGCAGCGCCTTCACATTTGTTACACAAATGAAATATTTCTGTTACCGTTTTAACATATTAGGGGTGTAAAATAATAGCCAAGACCCCCTTTTTAATATATACACCTTTAGGCTCGCCCCGTTGGCGAGTCTCTTTTTTTATTTATGAAATATTGAAATACGAAGGCCTCTATGTTCAGAGCGTCGAGGAATAAATCCATCCGCCTGAAGGAATAATACGGAAAAAGTTTCTTTCTTGGAGGATTTTTATGAATAAGCAGGAGTATTGGAACCGGGTTTACGAAAGAAAGGAAGAAGTCAGCGCATTACTGCGTTCGTATTGGCACCATTATTCCCACATGGGAACATGGCAATTTTGGATCGTAGCGGCTATGTTAGTGCTCCCGCTGGTAGTGCTTTATTTTACACTCGACCGCAAAAGAATACTTGAGGTTTTGTTTTACGGGTATACCGTCCATTTGCTTTGGACTTATGTAGACATGACATTGGAGCTCAACAATTATTTTGTGCACACGTATATGCTTGCTCCGTTTTTACCGTTCGGATTGAGCGTAACCGCTTCGCTCTTGCCCGTCTCCTTCCTTCTTTTGTACCAGTATTGCTTAAATCATAATAAAAACTTCTACCTTTATTCTGTGCTGCTAAGTGGTCTGTTTGCATACGGATTTGCCGTAGTATCGAGTTCCGTTGGTATCTTGCAGGTTCGCAAAGGGATGAACTATTTTCATTTGTTTCTGATTGATTTGGCCGTTGCATACTGTTCTTATTGGTTAACGAAGGTCGTCATGGCAATGAAAAATAACAAAGACGGCCCGAGAAGCCACTTCATTATTATAAAAAAATTGAATTTCAACAAATACCGGATCTATGATAAAGCCAAGTCCTAATGCGTAATCAAACACCGTGCGCGAATCAAAAAATCCATAGCCAACAAATCGTTAGCCACATGATCTACGGCGGAAGAAAGCATAGGAAAGCCCACATCTTGGTGGCAAGGTGTGGGCGATTTTACGTTCATAGCGAAAAATACGAATCTTCCTTCGTCAAAAACCGCTGAACGGACTTTTTCATTCCGTCGGGCTTGCTTTTCAAATGAGCCACTTCTTCCGGAACCCCGCAGGCTGCCGCCGCGTCATAAATGGATACGCCCTCCAGCAGCAGCTTGTCCGAGATCAGCAGCTCCACCGCAAACTCGTTGGCTTCCCGTTCGATCCGGTCGACGGATAACAGCGTATTTTTACGCAAAAATGGCGTGTTAAGGTTCGGATGCAAAACGACATGGCCGAGTTCATGTGCAATGACGAAGCGCTGCTCGGATTCGCCGTTGTCTCGGTTAAGGTGAATGAATTTCATTCGTTTGTATGTGCTATAGTAGCCCAAAATATCGCCAAGCTGTTCGTACAATACCGTGATGCCTTTTCTGGATGCGATAGTGAAAGGGTTGTTGGTTTTATATATTTTGAGCAATTTCAAGACAGATTGCTTAGGTAACCGCATCCGTCAGCCCCCTAATTGTTTTATTCTTTACGGTACTTCTTCGGGGTGAACTTCTGTTTGGCCATCTGCTTGGCCAGACGCATCGAATTTTCGAGGGATATTCTCAGAAGTTCTTTGCTCTCTTCATCGATAGGTTCTCCGTGGAATGCGAGGGCTTCGCCGCTCTCAAGATCGGACATAATGCGTTCAAGGTCTTTGGCGATATCCCGTTCTTCTTTGGAAGTAATGGGCCGGGGCTCCGCGTTACCTTGATTCCATTGCTCATCGAGCAGCTGATGGACTTCTATGTGAAGTGCTTTTGCTATCGATTTTAACGTATCGACACTGGGGTTATAGCGATTTCCTTCTACATCGGCGAGATACGATCTGGAGAGACTCGCCCGTTCGGCGAGCTGTACTTGCGTCATCGTTTGTTGCTTGCGAAAAAATTTGATTCGTTCACCTATCGACATGTTAACGCCAACCCTTCGAATGTCGGTATATCCGACGGTTGGTTCCATTATACACGGGAGATGTCGGGTATACAAGTGTGGTATGTGACGGAAATACAAGTAAAATTAGATTGTAATAAGTAATAATTAGGAAATAATGTGTTTAAATATAAATTCGAGCGAAAACGGCCCAATTTTATCTTTTACAAATTGTCGTGAATACTATACATTTTGGGTACAGCAGACAAGCAGTCAAACGGTTATAAAAAAGCACATATAAGCTGGCCATATTTTTGGAAGAAAAAGAGTGAAGTGTATCATAGACGTCGGAAATACAAGTCATTATCTGCTTAAGAATTACAAAAAGAGAGGAGAGATTTTTATGTCGGAAACGAGTAAAACGCAGCAGGAAATATTACAGCGGCTTACCCGGGTTGAAACGAGAATGGATATGATGGTCAGTGCCAGGGATATTGCAAATGAGGCTCAGCAGTTGGGCAAGTCGGCGCATAAACGGCTGGACAGTCTGGAAGATAATCAGAAATGGCTGTGGCGGACGGTCGCAAGCGCATTGATCGTCGGATTAATCAATTTGCTATTTAAAATCAAAGGGATGTGATCGAATGAAAGATGGTCCGCTTTTCACGTGAGATGCCCTTTTCGGTGATGGGAAGCGCGTTGTTATTAACATTTTTCGACTAACATGCGGTTGAGCAGCAACGGAATGAACTCAGCCGCTTAGTCATTTCTATATAACTCGCAAATATATCCACAACGGCGTATAATTTGGAAGCAGAAGCAGACAACCATAAATCCCATAAGGATGAATAGCGATGGAATGTATTCTTTTTATCGGCATTCAGGCATCCGGTAAGTCCACGTTCTATAAAGAAGCTTTTTTTAATACGCACGTAAGAATCAATTTGGATATGCTGAAAACGAGGCAAAGGGAACACATCTTTTTAACCGCCTCATTACAAGCAAAGCAGCCTTTTGTCATCGACAACACCAATCCTACCGCCCAGGAAAGAAAAAAATATATTGAGCTTGCCAAGGAACATCGATTCCGCGTGATTGGGTATTACTTTGAGCCGCATTACGAACAGTCGGTTATCCGAAATGACCGGCGCACGGGGAAAAGTAAGGTGCCGGGAATCGGCATCCGGAGTACGCTGAACAAACTTCAGCCACCAGAATTCAGCGAAGGCTTTGACGTATTGTATCGCGTCCGGGCGGAAGAGGGGCTGTTTCGCGTGGAGCCGATGTACTAGAGACAAGATCTCGGTCCGCGTTTCGTCGTGATCGAAAGTGTCGCACACGATAACCGGCATCACCGCGCATATTAAAAACGCACCGACAGTGCGAAGTCGCCCTGTACAGTGCGTTATTTGCATTACTTCCTCTCGCCGCTGCCATTAGAAATGCTGGACCTGGTGCCTCCGGACGCCTGAACGCTGTTGTTGGCTTTTGGTTTAGGCTCGCCACCGGTCATTTGCTCCGGCTTTGTCTGCTGTTCCGCTGCATATTTTTGAATTTCATCCACTGGATTAGTCACCTTCCTTTCTTTGCATGCCATACTGGCAGTGCTTATCTACAAACCTGTATTACTTTTCCATTCTTCCTCCCAAAGAATACATCCCGAGCACGGATCATATGAAAATTCGCTCCCCGCGAATACCGATTCATAATTCCCCGCCATTCCTGAATATGCCAAAGATTCAGCACCTTGGAGAGAATGACGCATCATGCTATAGTAGTATTGAAAATAGATGTGTTGCGAATTTTTCAGGAGAGAAGGCGCAAAAATTGGATAATCAACGAGCGGCGGAAGTATTGGCAAATGTACGCAGCAGCAATCCTTTAATTCATAATATTACGAACCTCGTGGTGACGAACTTTACGGCCAACGGCCTGCTTGCGCTAGGCGCTTCCCCTGTAATGGCCTACGCCAAAGAAGAAGTCGCGGATATGGCGCGGATTGCGGGATCGCTGGTCTTGAATATGGGGACGCTGGATGAGCAGGTCGTGCAGTCGATGCTCATTGCGGGAAAATCCGCGGCAGCGCATCAGGTGCCGATGGTGTTCGATCCGGTTGGTGCCGGGGCAACGCCTTATCGGACGGAAACGGCCCGTTCCCTCATGAAAGAGCTGCCGATTACAGTGATTCGCGGAAATGCCGCCGAAATTGCCAATGTCATAGGGGAAGACTGGAGCATTAAAGGGGTCGATGCGGCTGTCGGTTCGGAAAGCGACGTTGCGGCGCTCGCCCGGAAAGCAGCGCAATCGCTTGGGTCCGTGACGGCGATCACCGGCAAGGACGACTATGTCAGCGACGGTAAGGTCACGTACAAAGTAAGCAACGGCACGCCTTTGCTTACGAAAGTGACCGGTACGGGGTGCTTGCTGAGCGCAGTGATTGGGGCGTTCTTGGCTGTTGAGAAAGATGCCATCTCGGCCGCCGTCTCCGCGCTTGCTTATTACGGGGTCGCCGCAGAGAAGGCTGTGGAAGTGACAGGAAATGATAACCCCGGCAGTTTTCAAATCGAATTTCTCAATCAGTTGCATAGGACGGGTGGCGAGGCGGTTCGTCAGCAGGCGTCGGTGCAACGTGTCGAATAACGGCTGCACGGCAGCATAAGGTGCGGTTAGCGCTAAACGGCTTTATAAGTCATGGAAATGACTAACAAATTTTCGTACAGCCGACTATCGCAGCCTTCTCGGCTGTCCGGCCTCAACCCGCGAAAACGACCAGTTTTGACTTGATTTTCCGGTCCCTTTCAAGCTTTCGAACACGAATACATAGCGGTTATCCGCCGTTCCAAGCATTCAACGAATAAAAAAGCGCAGCCCGTTGCCAAAGCAAGAACCGGCTACGCTTTTTTTGTATAAATGAGGAAAGTCAGCAGCAGCATGCCGATGATTTCAAACAGCATCAAGACGGGCGATACGTGAGCGCCGGAAAAATGCAACGATGAATGCAGGGCGTCGTACTTGGGGCTGATTTTAAGCACCCACATAATATCCGGGAGGGCGCCCAAAAACCCGGCTGCAAGGATGAAAAGTTGTTTATCCCGCCAAGCAATGTAGAGCAGATACAGGATCACCGCCATGCCGATAGCGACGTTGCCGCCCATCTGCAGCTCATCGTGCGGGATCGCATCCAAGGCGAAATGCGAACCAAAGGATAGCGCGAGGACGATCGGCAGCGCGATCGCTTTTTTGCTTGCAGGCAGATGATCGACGGAACATAATTTGTAGATAGCCGAGGCGGCCAGCATATGGGTGGCGACTAACACGATACGTGTTCTCCTTTACGAACGAATATGAACCACTGCCATTATAATCTTTCGCTTCCTTGTTTTTCAACAGAGGGCTGGTTTCAGAAATTGTTTAGAGCATACCGATTAAGATGAAGGAGCAGGATTATTGTGCGATCAAGAATAGCAAAACGAGAGGTTGGCAATGATCTGCTATGATCTGGAAAACGAACGATGACGTTAGTGCAAGATTCGGTCCATTGTTCCGCTTAAAGGCAAACCGAATGAGCAAACCGGTTGTAACGATGCTGTGCATGATTGGCGCTTTTTTTGTCATACTGCTGTTCTTTATGTATCAGTGGCTTCACCCTACCGTCAGTTACCCTGCGGCTCATAATGGAATGCTGGATGCCCGGGGCTGGAATTTTGCCAAGCAAGGGATTATTCCGCTTCAGGGGGAATGGGAGTTTTATGAAGGCAAGCTGCTAAAACCGGAAGATTTCGAAAACCATCCCGAGCTTGCATCGGAACGGCGAATGCTGAAAGTGCCTGGCAGTTGGAAGGGCGTGCTTGCGACGGACGGAAAAGACGGCTACGGGGCAGGCACGTATCGTCTGCTCGTTCAAGTCGATAAGACGGATATGTATGCCCTTCGAGCGAAAAAAATACGGATGTCCAGTCATGTTTATATGAACGGCACCGACCTGGGAGGAAACGGAACGACGGCGCTGGACAAGCGTGAATTTGTCGCGAGCAATTTGCCGTTTCTCGGGGTCGAGAAAGCGGATGCCGGTACGGTGGAAATCGTTATTCAGGTGGCAAGCCTCAATTTTTTGGCCGGCGGTCTGGTACAAGCGCCGGAATTCGGGATGTATTCCGAGGTGCTGGAGCGGGTGGATAATTCCCGGCTTGCGGATATGGTGCAAATTTCGACGATGCTGCTGTTCGCGCTTTATTATGGCGGCATGTTCAGACAGTGGCGCAAGGAACGCCATTTGATGTATTTCAGTCTGTTTTGTCTCGCTACAGGCGTTTTTTTCAGTTTGGACAACGAAATATTAATGACGAACGTATTCCCGAATATTTCATTTGTATTGCTGCAAAAAACGGTATTCGTCTCCGTGTATTTATCTTTTTTATGGTTTGCCTCCTACATATTCCGGTATTTGGGACAGCCGGATAATTTCGTATTTACATGGACCCGCAGGGTCATGTATGTGTATTTCATATTTATTATTCTCCCTAACGACAATTTGGCCAATACCCTGGTGCTCAATCTCTCTTTACAAGCGGCAACGTTCGCGAACATTTTTTATGTGCTGATTCGCGGCCGCATGAAGGGCGTACCGGGGACAGGGTATTTGTCGCTGGGGGTATTTTTCCTGATCACCAGCTGGGGATTTGCTCAATTTCGTTACGAGCTTGCGCTGGACAATCCGTACTATATGATCATCTCGCCGCTGCTGCTTGTATTTTCCCAAGCGTTTCTGATGTCAAACCGGATCCAGCAGGAGTTTCATAAGAACGAGAAATTATCCGAGCAATTGCTTGCATACGACCGGCAAAAGGACGAATTTCTGGCCAAAACTTCGCATGAGCTGCGAACGCCTCTTCATGGTCTTATTAATTTGTCCCAGTCGATGCTGGAAGACCGAAACACTGAGCTTCCGCAGCGGCATAAGGAAAACGTGCGGCTCATGAATTTGGTCGGCCGGCGTCTGGCCGGACTCGTCCACGATATATTGGACATGTCGCTGATGAAGCATGGGCAGCTGCGCATTCATAAAACCGCGGTGGATCTGCGGATGACCGTAGGCTTTGTGCTTGAGATGCTTTCAATCACGCCGACGAACAAGCTGGTGATGATCGTCAACGATGTGCCCGGCGATTTGCCGCTCGTTTATGCCGACGAAAACCGGCTGAAGCAAATTTTATACAATTTGCTCGAGAACGGGCTCAAGTTTACGGAAAGTGGCACGGTACGGATTACGGCGGAACACAAGGGAACCGACGTCGTCGTATCCGTAATCGATACCGGCCGGGGCATCCCAGAAGAGCAGATGGGCCGCATTTTTCGGCCGTTCGAGCAATATGTGGAGACGGGGGCCCATTCGCCGAGCGGCATCGGTCTCGGGCTCAGCATTACGAAGCAGCTGGTAGAGCTCCAGGACGGCACGCTGGAAGTGACGTCGGAGGTCGGACAAGGCACTTGCTTCACCTTCAATTTGCCTGTGGCGGAAAGGAAAGCGTTCGTGGGCAAAAAAAATTACGTGCCGCCCACCGCCGAGCCTACGGCAATGACCGGTCTTTCGTCGCTTGGTGGACAGGATGAAATGAAAATTCTCATTGTCGATGATGAGCCTTTCAACGTGAAAATATTGATCGATGTCATTTCCTCGCTCCATTACGGTTATACCGCGGTTCATGGCGGGAAAGAAGCGATCGAGGCGATGCGAGATTTTCCGAAACCGGACTTGGTGCTGCTCGATTTGATGATGCCGGGCGTCTCGGGACTCGATGTGTGCAGGGAAATCCGCAAAACGCATGGACTGGCTGAGCTTCCCGTATTGATGCTTACGGCTTCGGGGCAAACCGGCGATACGATCGCCGCATTCGCGGCCGGAGCGAACGACATATTGCAGAAGCCGTTCGAGCTGGCGGAACTCAAGGCCAGAGTGCAGTCGCTGCTGTCCATGAAGCGGTCCTCGGAGCACGCCGTACGCAGGGAAATGGACTTTTTGCAGGCGCAAATTACGCCGCATTTCTTGTATAACAGTTTGAACGCTCTTGTCGGACTGAGCTATAAGAATACGGATAAGCTGAGAGAAACGATCCATCACCTGACGACTTATTTAAGAGGGAAATTTACGTTTACGTTCCAAAGCCAGCTTGTGTCGTTTGACCGGGAGATGGAGCTTGTGGAAGCTTATCTTGCGATCGAGCAGCTTCGCTTCGGCAGCCGATTGCAGGTTCGGTACGAAATCGAACCTGATTTTCACTGCATGATGCCGCCGCTGACTTTGCAGCCGCTGGTCGAGAATGCGGTGCGTCACGGGATCGGGCCGAAACCTTCCGGAGGCACGGTGCTCATTCGCGCCCGCCGTGTGGCCGGCGGAGGGGAATTTACGGTGGAGGATGACGGGATCGGGATGGGAGAAGAAGTGTTGGCCAAGCTAAATTCGGATCAGGGCAGCGGCGTCGGCACTTTGAACGTGAACCGCCGATTGAAGATGCTGTACGCCCAAAAGCTCGAAATTGACAGCGAGCCAGGCCGAGGAACGACAATTAAATTTTTTATAGCGGAGGAACCCGATGCTCAAAGCCGTGTTAATCGATGACGAAGAAATTGCGCTGGATGTGCTGGAAATCGTGCTCCAGGAAGTAGGCGGCGTCTCCGTCGAACGCAAGTTTCTTCATGTGGACGATGCGATCGCGTATATGTCCGAGACGAAGGTCGATTTAATTTTTCTCGATATTGAAATGCCGGGCATGAACGGGCTCACTGTGGCGGAGCGGCTGTCGCTCCGGTGGCCGGATATACAAATTATTTTCGTCACGGCTTACCAGGAATATGCTTTGGAGGCGTTCGAGGTGAACGCATTCGGCTATTTGCTGAAGCCCGTTTCCAAGGAGCGGCTGGCCAAGACGTTGGACCGGTTCCGGCGCCGCATGGAGGGGAAGTCCGAGCAAGGGGAGGCGCCTTCGGCTTCGCCCAGTGACATCGCGGGTCCAGGGCCGTCTCCGGCTGAGCCTCGCTTCCGGTTGAATATGCTCGGCAGTATGGAGCTGTACGATAGCAATAACAATCTGGTGACTTGGCGGACGAAGAAGGCCAAGGAAATGTTTGCTTATTTATGGCACCATAACGGAACGCCGGTGCAGCGGCACCGGATATTAGACGATTTGTGGCCGGAAGTGACGTTCGACCGATCGCAAGCGCTGTTTCATACGACGCTGTACCATTTGCGCAATACGCTCAAACAGGTCGGCTTCCCGAATATGGTCATGTACGGGGATGAACGGTACTGGATGCGCACGGACCAAACCGTCAGCGATGTGGAACGCCTGATCCTGCTCATGGGCCGGCCGAACGAGGCTCAGGCCGATGTGGCTGAGCTGACGGCGATTTACCGCGGAGATTATTTGGAGTCCGATGATTATGCTTGGGCGGAATCGCGGCGTTCCGAACTGCGGACCGCCTATTTGCGGGCGTTGGAGCAGCGGCAGCTGCGGATCGGACGCGTGGAGCGGGAAGCGGTACTGCGAAAAATGATCCAGGTAGAACCCTATGCGGAAGCGTACTACCGCCTGCTGATTCGCGATTTGAAAGAAGCCGGGGACAGCGTTGCTTTGCAATCTTTGATGGAACTGATGAAGCAGAGGTTTCAGAGCGAACTCGGAATCGATATGGCCATAGAGTGATATAACCGGGTCTTTGCGAGGATCGTTGTTTAGAAAATGTTTAGATGCCGCCGGTTACAATGGACAAGACGAAGGAATGCAATCACGTTTTGGTGAGGTGGCGCTCGATATGGCAAAAATACTTGTTGTGGACGATACGATTTTTATGAGAATGATGCTGAAGGAAATTTTGTCCAAAGAAGGTCACGAGATCGTAGGCGAAGCAGGAAACGGGATGCAAGCCGTGGATAAGTACAAACAGCTCAAGCCGGACTTGGTCACGATGGACATCACGATGCCGGAGATGGAGGGCATTGAAGCTTTGAAGATCATTCGCGGCCAGTTTCCGCTCGCGAACGTCATTATGTGTTCGGCCATGGGGCAGCAGCACAAAGTATTGGAGGCCATCCAGTGCGGCGCGCGCGATTTTATCGTGAAGCCGTTTCAACCGGAGCGCGTCATCGAGGCGGTTAATCGAGCCGTTATATAACCTTATTTTCACAAGCGATGCGATGTCCATGACTCAGATACTCGACCCAGGTAGCCGAAGTGAAAATGAAAGTTGGCCGTTGTCGGATTCGCATCGGCTGGTATAATGATATCGTATCGTTATACTAACAGAAAAGAGGACAAGTCATGATCGATCATATCGTCATCATCAAATTTAGCGAAACGACGACCAATGAACAGTTAGCGGAGGTATGCGCTCGTTATAAAGCGCTAAAAGATCGCATTGCGGGCATTGTCGACATCCAGGCGGGTATTAACTTTTCGGAGAAAAGCCAGGGCTACCAGGTGCTGCTGTCGGTCCGTTTTGAAAACCGCTCGGCGCTTGAGGCGTACGGACCGAATCCGGATCATCAGGCGGTCGCAGCCTTCATCCGCGATTCGGGAAGAGTCGACAGCATCGTGCTCGATATTGAAATATAATCATCGATCCGGGAAACGCCGTACGCGGCAAACGATCGGAATCGGTTCATCACCGATTTCGCAAAGAAAGGAAATGCTCTCTATGAGGTTGTCTTAGAGCAATTCCTTTCTTTTTTTGTGACGCAATTCACTTTCCGTTTGCGGGAGCGGCGATATAATGAGATGGAGAAGCTTCAATAAAACGGGTGCGAGCGCGGAGGGAACCTATGATGGATAAAGAAATAACGAAGTTGATCGATATGCTGCATCTGGAGGAGAAGGAGATTTTAGAAAGGTTTCGCTTCACCCTGGAGGGGAAACGGTTGACAAAAGTAGAGGCGACGCGGTTTATTCATTTTCTTCGCGAAGAATTGGGAAAGAAAGCACCCCTTAAGCACTAAAGGAGACCTAATTACATGGGTCTCCGTTTTTTTTATTGTTGCGAGTCATAGGAATGACGACGGTGATTTTTTTATTGTACATTGACAATCCTTGTTACTTGATACAAAATGTATCTATGGATAGAAGATCAGCAAGGGGGGGCCAATGAATCATGCTGTATAAGGAAGAAGTCCCAACGGAACTTGTTGTTGGGAAAGAGTACACGCTTCGGCAAGTCGGCCTATTTATCAAAATGAACAAAAACGTAATTGTGCTTAGCGATTCGATCGAATACTTCGCGAATATTCGCGATGAGAAGGTCCTCGTCGTGACGAAGGAAGAATGCTTTGCGCATTACGTCGAAACGAACAGCTACTTTACGAAACGACCGACGAAAACGATCTACCATGTAAAAAAGCTATAGCTTTCATGATATGGCCCCAGCAGCGTCCCTTTCGTGTAACAGTTTGGAGCAATCCTTTCTGGACCGAAAGGGTTTTTTGTCGTTTACAAAACAAATATAAAAATAGTAATTGAAAAAAAACTCCACCAAAGATATTATAAAAGGAGAATATCACCTCTAAATACGACACGAATAGGGGGTTACCGATTGAAAACGGTACATGAAGCGGGAAATACGCTGCTTGCGATTCGGAGCCAGCTCAACGCTTTGACCAAAACGGAGGCGGTCGTCGCACAGTACGTATTGGAGCACCCGGAGGATGTTATTTACTTGTCCGTGACGGATGTGGCGGAGAAAGCCGGCGTCGGCGAAACGACGGTGCTGCGGTTTTGCCGCAAGCTGGGTTACCGGGGATTTCAAGATTTTAAACTGCTTCTCGCCCAGGACCTCGTCCAGCCCGCAGGGCATACGCCCGAAGAAGTGAAAGCAGGCGACGACCCGGGGACGCTGCGGCAGAAGATCGTCAATTCCCACAGCCGCATTCTGGAAGACACCGGGAAGCTGCTCGACGCAGGGAAGCTCGGTGAGGCGATCGAACTGCTTGCACAGGCGGATACGATCCATTTTTACGGGGTAGGTTCTTCCGGCTTGACGGCGCTGCAGGCGGCTCATTCGTTTTCCAGGATCGGGAAGAAGAGCGATGCGAAGCAGGATACGCACTTTCAAGCGATGTCTGCGTCGCTGCTTACGGGGAACGACGTCGCTGTCGGAATTTCCATTTCCGGAAGCACGAAGGATACGATAGAGAACTTGCGTCTTGCGAAGGAAGGCGGGGCCCGCGTTATATGCATTACGCACAATGCCCGCTCGCCGATCACCAAGTTGTCCGATGTCGATCTGTTGATGGCGGCTAAAGAGAATCCGTTTCAAGGGAGCTCGCTGTCGGCCAAAATTTCACAGCTGACGGTCATTGATATATTGCTTGCCGGCGTGTCGCTGCGTCTGCAGGAGGCGGCGCACAAGTTCCGCGAACGGACGGCGAAGGCCGTTTCCGAAAAATTATATTAACCGTGGGGGGTTATGCAATGAAACTACATTTTCTAGGCACGGCCGCAGCGGAAGGATGGCCGGGGCTATTTTGCCGGTGCGAATTTTGTCAGAAAGCGAAGCAATTGGGCGGGAAAAACATTCGAACCCGCTCGTCGGTACTAATCGACGAAACGATCAAGGTCGATTTCCCTCCGGACACGTATTACCACATGCTGCGGGATCAAATCGACATGGCGGCCGTCGAGCATTTGTTCATTACGCATACGCACACGGATCATTTGTTTGCCGCCGATTTGGAAAAGCGGATGCCGGTATGCGCCAAAGGGGTTGAGCACCCGTTACATATTTACGGGCACGATCTTGCGCTTCACCACTGCGCCCGGGAGCTCGATTTGAAAAGCAAGCTGTACGAGCTTCATCTCGTGCAGCCGTTCCGTACCGTGCAGCTCGATGATGAAACGCAGGTGACGCCGCTGCTCGCAGACCATGACCGCAAACAAACTTGCCTGCTGTATTTCATTGAACGCAAAGGGAAGGCACTGCTGTACGGCAACGACTCGGGATGGTTTCCCGACGAAACGTGGACTTGGCTGGAGCAAAAATCGTTCGATGCGGCGATCCTCGATTGTACGAAAGGTCCGCTGCCGGGCCGGCGCAATCATATGAATATCGAAGCGGTGCTCGAGATAAACGAGCTGTTCCGGCAAAAGCGGATGCTGCGGGAAAACGGCCGGATCATCGCTACTCATTTTTCCCACAACTGCGGGCTGCTCCATGAGGACTTGGAGAAAGAGTTTTCGCCCCATGGGGTGCTTGTGGCCTATGACGGCATGGTGCATCATTTATAAGCACGAATTAAGTACGCATCGCGGAATTGCGCAACGTAAAGCAATGGTAAGCCGTCCCGCTAACTACCAAGCTTAGGCGAGAACAACAAAACTTTCAGCGGACATGATATCCACCCAATCGAATCCAAGAAGAAAGATAGGGATGTTATGAAGAAAGTCATATGTTGGTTAACCCTGCTTTGCGTATGGACGACCACCGTAATGCAAATGCAAGCTCCTGCCTTGGCTGCGGAGGACAATAGAGCCCCTTCGGCCGCCGCCGTAACCGTACCCCCGCTGCTCATTACGGAGGTCGTCCCCGACACGACCAACGTCGGCAGCTCGGACGGATACGAATTTGTCGAAGTATACAATGCGACGGACCAAGCAATTGATTTTGCGGATTATGCGCTTGTGTACCGGTACCCGAGCGGCCCGCAAAGAGACGTGGTATGGAAGCCGGCGCAGCGGCATTTGCCGATCGCACCGGGCGGGACGCTCGTCGTGTGGCTTGGCAACGAGGCCAACCAGAGCAAAACGGCGGCCGATTTTAATGCGAATTTCGGTAGCAGTCTGACGGACAACGTCAGCTTGGTGAAAGTAATGACCAATGGGCTCGTCAACGAAAGAATGCGGGAACTTCTCGTCGTGACGAACGCCGGGGAAGAAATCGCCGTTGCCGCATACAATGACGGTTCCTTTGACGTGGCGTCCAATAAAGGAGTTTTGTTCAAATACCCTGAGGACGGTTCGAATCGTATGGTGAAAACGAGCGCACGGACCAAACCGGCTTCGCCCGGTACCGTCGAGCCCGGTCAAGTTCCGGAACGGCTGCTTCACTTGGGCGATGCATCGGCGCCTGCGATTACGAATGTTACCCGCACAACCTCGGCACGGCCGCTTGAAAGTATCGAGATCGTAGCCGACGCCCGGGATGACGTACGGGTCGTCACGATGACGCTGTATTACAAAAATGCCGAGCAATCCGAATTCACACAGGTAAGTCTGGGAAGGGACCGCAGCGACGGGTTTTTCAAACATGCCGTCGATTTCATGAACACGATCGACAGCGAAGCACTGCACTATTATTTTACAGCCTCCGATGGAACGCATCAGACAACCAGCGAGACTTACACCATCCCCATCATCAGAACCGACAACAATCCCAGGCTGAATTTAAAAGACGGAGAAGCCGTATCCGGCACGCGCCTCGTCCAGGCGACGATGAACGGCACCGCTCCGAGTAACTTAGCTCTATATCTCGACGGCACGGTCGTCGGTCATACGTACCGCAAGCTGGAGCAGCCAAGCTTCTTCGTATTCGAAGCGGAAGGTATCGATGCGACGTTTCAAAATGCAGTGACGATGGGTAACGACGTTGTCCACCTGCTCGATTATGCCATCGCCGGGTATACGACGGTCGCCGTGCCGATCGGACCGGAACGATTGGCCGAGGGCAGCAACACGATTACGCTTCGCGCCGGGTCCAAGAAGACTCCGTTCGAGACGACGCCCGGCGTCAATCTGGACGATTTCAACGTTCGCAACGTCAGGCTGATCATGGCGGACGGAACCGTCTTGCGAGACCCCAAGTACAGCGATCCGAAGCTCGTTTTTGACATGGGCGACGGAGGACGGTATTTGCCTGCGGTAGACTTTACATTCCAACTTTCGGCGGATCGCATGACTTCGCTCGCGCTCAACTGGGATACAACCGGCATACGCGACGGCGAGCATTGGCTTAAGGTGGCAGCCCCTAATAACAAGGAGGCAGTCGTTCGGGTGGTGGTTGATAATACCAAGCCGGTCATCGAATCGACATTATCCGAAGGAAGACAGTACGTAGGCGCCTTTGTTGTCGATGCGGCCGTTTCCGATCAAGGATCGGGACTTCCGTCCGTCAAAGCCACGCTGGATCTTAAACCGATTGAGTTGCCCTACCGTACGTCATCGGATCTGCTGACGCCCGGAAGTCACACCTTCCACGTCACGGCCACGGATCAAGCGGGCAATGCGGCCGAGAAAACGGTCCGTTTTTCAACGGCGGAACCTTTGAGCGCAGCGATCCGGCTTATTTCGCCGGTCGACGGCGAGTCCGATGCCGGCACGCAGCCTTTGTTAAAGGTTAACGTAACTTCGTCGGTCTATGAGAACATGGATATCACATTCTTTAAAGGAAACAAGTACACCACTGCGAGTTCAGCGAATGTTAAAGCGTATACGAATCACTATCCCGTTGAGCCTCCGCAAACAAACGTGCCGGACGGCGAGCACGCGCTGAGCAAAGATGAGGCGGATGACGTCTCAGCCCAAGACGGGCGTTACTTGATTCAGGACTCGACGGAGCATTTTCCATATGTGCGCTTTGAAGTGAAGCTGGACGAAACCGTCGATACTCGGGATACGGTAGAACTTGTGTGGGGAGGCAAATCGCTTCCCGGACGAAAAGTGACGATGTACGCTTGGGATTACGGGCTAAGCCGCTGGGATGCAGTCGATTCGTCCATTCCGGAGACGGAGGCGGATTTCACGTTGCGGGGAACGGTCGACGTACCGCAATATGTCCGTAATCATACGGTGAACGTTTTGGTTCAGGACCAAATTCCAACGAGAGAGCAGTACGATTATACGATGGTCTGGCTTTCGGATACGCAGTTTTATACCGAGATGTATCCCGACATCTATAGCTCCCAGGTGAACTGGATTCGGGATCGCAAGGACGAAATGAATATTCGATACGTCATTCATACGGGCGATATAGTCAACGAGGTCAACCAGGATTTCGAATGGCAGACAGCGGATCGTTCGATGCGCGTTCTGGAGCAAGCCGGCATCCCGTACGGCGTGCTGGCCGGCAACCATGACGTCGATGACAACGGCACGGTGAATTATACGAACTACGCCCGTTATTTCGGGGAAAACCGATTCAGTAACCAGCCTCACTACGGGAAGTCTTACCAAGACAACCGGGGCCATTACGATCTCGTCTCCGCCGGCGGCAAAGATTATATGTTCCTTTATATGGGCTGGGACATCGGAGATGAGGAGATGGCCTGGATGAACGACGCTTTGGCGTCACACCCGGAACGAACTGCATTCATCGCCGTGCATGATTATCTCAACCCTGACGGCGTCCGCTCGGAAACCGGCAACGCCATCTACCGAAACGTCGTCGTTCCGAATGCGAATGTCGTCGGCGTACTGAGCGGGCACTACACCGGCAGCTCGGTGAAAATCGACACGCTGGACGATAACGCGGACGGCGTGGCCGACCGCACGGTGTATCAGCTGCTCAACGACTACCAGGGGCTGCGCGAAGGCGGATCCGGCTATTTGAAGTTGCTTCACTTCGATGCGGACAACGGTCAAGTCATCGTCAATTCGTATTCACCGTACAAGAACGATTACAACTTTTACGATCCGCCGCAAGCCGGATGGCAGGAGGAGCTGACGATGTCGCTCAACCTGGAGCCGCAGGTGAAACGGGTGGCGACGGATTACTTCGAAGCGAAAGTATACACCGGCGAAGCGATCGGTTCCGTCACGAACGTACCGAACGGGCAAAATGCGGAGATGAAGTGGAACGGCTTGAACACCAATCAGACGGCGCATTGGTATGTTCGTGCCGAAGACCGTCACGGCCGCCAGTTGAAATCCGAGCTGTGGAGTTTCTCTACCGGGCAAGCGATCGCCGCTCCTGCGAATCTGAAGGCGGCAAGTGTGACGGATACGAGCGTGACGCTGCAATGGGACCCGGTCAGCGATCCCGGCGGAAATCCGATTCGTTACGATATTTATCGGAACGGCAGCTTGTACCAAACCGTGACCGGCAGTGTCTATACCGCATCGGGACTAATGCCGAGAGCGGAGTACGAGTTTTACGTAAAAGCCGTAGATGCACAGGGCCGTACGTCTCAGCCGAGCGGCAGCATAATGGTGAAAACGCTGATTAACGCGTCTGTCGTGAGACGGCTTACGGAGGATTACATCGCTTCGGGACAATTGACCGGTCCGCTGGCAACTCAGTTGTCCGCTAAAATCAAACAGGCGGAACACCAGTTCGGCAAAGGCTCGCAAGATCAGGCAGCCAAATTTGTACAAGATTACATTCAGCATTTGAATCAAGCTTCCATGCAGCAGCACATTACAGCCGGGGCGAGAGACGTCCTCAACGAAGCGGGAGCCGCGCTCTTGTCGGCATGGGGCCGTTAAATCGGTAATGTATCGACTCCTAAGACGAACTTTATGGAGAAATCGTTTGTTTGAACGCAAATCATGAATAATCCCATATAGAAGGAGAATACAAATGATTCCATCGAATGGTAAGAGCCCTGTTTCTTTTTTGCAAGGCCGATGGGTTGCCGGGTTATGTCTTTTCACCGCGAGTGCGCTGTTGTTCGCCGGATGCAGCAAATCTCCGGGGCCCGAATCGAACGCGAAGGTAGAGGAGAAGCACGACCCCGTGACGATCAAGGTGGGGATCAAAGCTACGGGTTACTTAACCGAAGAGGAGTTCAACCGGTATATTACCGAACCCGTCAAGAAAAAGTTTCCGTGGATTACGGCGGAGCGCGTGATCTACACGACGGGCAATCTTGAAAAAATCGTGGCGTCGGGCGAAACGCCGGATTTGATCGTCTCAAACAATATTAACGGATTCCCGCAGCTCGCCCAGCTCGATTTGCTCGATTCGATGGATTCGCTCATCCAAAAGCACGGAATCGACCTGAACCGCTTTGAGGGAGGGACGATCGACGCGATCAAGATGGGTGCCAAACGGCAGGATATTGTGGCGCTGCCTTACTCGCGAAGCTTTGCTGTTTTGTATTACAACAAAGAAATATTCGACAAGTTCGGCGTGCCTTATCCGAAGGACGGCATGACGTGGGAACAAGCGACGGAGCTTGCCAAAAAAGTAACCCGGCTCGATAACGGGGTTCAGTATCGCGGGCTCGATCCGAATGTGGCGGAGCGGCTCGGAGCCCAGCTGTCAATGCCGTTAGTCGACTCTAAAACGAACCGCACGCTGATCAATACGGACCCATGGAGGAAAGTCGTCGGTCAAATGGCGAGCATTTATCAAATTCCGGGCAACGGCAGCATCACGGTCAAAAGCGCGGGCGCCGAGCTGCTCAGCAAGAAAAGGCTGCTGGCGATGCTTCCCGAAGGCAACATCTTGTTCGGATACGGGCTGGAGACGTCCCCCGAGTTTTGGGATATGGTCACGATTCCGGTATGGCCGGAAGCTCCGAAAATCGGGATGAGTCCCGACGAACAAATAATGGTATTGTCCAAAGTAAGCAAGCACAAAGACGATGCCGTACGCCTGCTGTCCGTCGTGCTCTCCGACGAGGTGCAGATGGATATGTCCAAAAACGGGCGAACGAGCATCATGAAGGACCCGAAAATTCAGGGGGCGTTCGCGCAGGATTTGGCCTTCATGAAAGGGAAAAACATTCAGGCTATATTCAAGACGCAGATGGCTAATTATGAAGCGACCCTCTACGATACGGCGTCCATTAACGGGCTCGCCGCGGCCTTGAAAAGCATTGTAACGCAAGGGAAAGACGTGAATACCGCACTCAGGGAAAACGAAGAAGCGGTGAACAAAAAAATAGACGAAATGATCAAATAGTATAGTAAAGTAGGGAGATTCTATGGAAGTCATCGAAGCGAGTGTTCTTTCGAAGACCGGCGATCCGCAAACGTGTGAGGACCGATACTGCGTAACGGAGGATTATGCTTGTGTGATCGACGGGGCGACCGACGTGTCGGGCAAACGGTACAACGGGCGTACATCCGGGCAAGTGATCTCAGGGGTCATTGCCGAGACGATCCCTATGCTGCCGGCAGATGCGGACATCAGAGAAATCATCGATATCATCAATGAAACGTTGATCCGTTATTATAAGGCGCAAGAGATGTACGATTCGGTCACGGAGTCGCCGTACACCCGTCCTACCGCAGCGATGATCCTATACAGCCGAAGCCGGCATACCGTATGGATGGTGGGCGATTGCCAGTGCATGATCGACGAAGAAGCGCATACGAATCCGAAAATCGTCGATGACATCATCGCGAATACGAGATCGCTATTCCTCGAAGCGGAAATTCGGAAAGGAAAGACGGTCGAGGAGCTTCTGGAGAAGGATACCGGCTTCGAAGCGGTGCGTCCGTTCATCCAAATGCAATATTATATGCAAAATTTGCAGGAACCCAACCAGTACGGCTATATTGCCGTCACCGGCTTTCCATTCGACCTGGGTCAAATCAAGACGGTGTGCGTCAAACCGGATGCAACATCGCTTGCGCTCGCATCGGACGGCTACCCAACCATCCGGCCGACGCTGCAGCAGTCGGAAGACGCCCTTCGGGATATACAGGAGTGCGATCCGCTTTGTTTCCGGGAATACAAGCTGGCCAAAGGGCTGGTGAAAGGAAACGCTTCTTTCGACGATCGGACCTACATAAGGTTGCGGTTGAAACCGAGATAAAGGCGTACATGCAGAGAAGTCAAGTAACCTTATGGTTCTTGGCTTCTTTTAACGCGGTAGACGAGCGTCCGGACAAAAAAGTTAGCTCCGCTTGTATGCTGTAGGGCAAGGACACAGTCCATCGGGTCATGATATGTGTATATTATTTTATAAACCACAAGGGAGTGAGCTTAATGGCTTTTTGTCCGACATGCCCGACAAAAACAGTGTTCGATCCGCCTGTACAGCAGTACCAAAACTATTATCATCCGCAAATCGTTCAAGTGATTCATCCGATTGAAGTCATAAAACAGCATCATTGCGTGCCGGTGTATCATCACACAGTGGCTTATTCGGAAAAAGATGTCATGTGCACGATATCGTCAAAAAAACGCTCCAGAAGAAAAAGATAATGACCCGCTGCCTCCGCTCATGATAACCGGAGGCAGTTTTTTTGTTTCATAAATAATGATTGTTGCCATTGACAAATGATAATGATAACCATTATCATTTGAGATGAATAGGTGATCCTGAGAATCGATTTCATTTTGTGAAAAGAAAACGACAGTTGCTTTCTAGGAGCGGTATGGAAAGTCGCTAATGAACCGAATGTTGATTGTGAAAATACGGGGGAGTATACAGCGTGATCAAATTGGATTGGAAGCTTGTGGAGGAGCGGTTTTACGTCAGCTTATCCGGCCAAACGGACGCCATTTGCTCCATTCCTGCGGCGGAGCTGCTGCAGCCTGAACGGGCAAAGTCGTTTGTTGATAGGTACGGCGAAGCGATTGGAGCGCTTGAACCGGCTGCTGCTGCGGCATATTTTGGCGGATGGTTCAGCGGCGTCGCCCACGCGATGCAATATGCGGTATCCGTATGCAACGTATCGCTTCATGCCTCGCTCGCCGCTTTGACGATTCAAATGATACATAAGGAAAACAGGTGCGCTCTGTGCTTCCGGCTGCAGGACGGAACGGTGCTCGAGGCGCCCGAGGGGGATCACGCACGTTCCGAGTGGCGCAGCACGATCTTGACCGCTTTCTACAGAGATACGGTGCGGCCGCTCTTTGAGGCGGTCGCCGCTGCGGCGGGTTGTGATGTCGGCCAGCTGTGGGGCCAGCTCCCGAGCCGGATGGCGAACCAGACGGAGCAGTGGCGTACATCCATAGCAGGGGAAGACGTCCGCTCAAGAATTGCGGCGGATGTCCTGTTTCTCAAGGATGGGCTCGATCCTGTTTTGCTGAACAGAGTGAAAAGCCCCTTCGACGTCAAACTCAGGTATGTAGAAAGCATCAAAGACAAGGCGCAGAACATTGCGCTCAAGTCCTCCTGCTGCATGCATTACCGTACCGGCAGCGGCGTTTACTGTTATACGTGCCCGCGGCTGACGGAGAAGCAGCGAGCCGAGCGGCTTGCGGGGCTGCGTTCGGCGGAAGCCGTCAAGTCTTAAAAACCTGGAAAGGCGGCGAACGGCTGCCTACGCGTTCACAGGGGAATCGTTCAGATCGCAAAAGGGAATCGCGAAGGAGTTCGATCAAGCAACAACCCTATTCGGGAAAAGAACAGGAGCGCTTCACACCGGGATTCGGGTGTGTAGAGCGCTCCTTTATTCACGTTGCACTATTTTTAATGCTCACTTCACCAATCTGCCTAAGCATTTGCCCGTTTACGACGATCGGCTGCTTTCCGACGTTCTCAAGGCGGAAGTCCCCTAAAAGCTCGGACGCCTTCACAGGCTCGAGCCGATCGCGCAGGCCGCATACATGGGCGAGCCAGCCGACGACCTGCTCGGGAGCGGCACCCGCAGCCTGAAGCTCGCGCAGCGCGACGGCGCCGTGGCGCTTCGACAGCTTGCGGCCGTCCTCGCCGAGCAGCAGCGGGACATGCGCAAACGCGGGAGCGGGCAAGCCTAGCGCTTCGTAGAGCCACAGCTGACGGGGCGTCGAGTCGAGCAGGTCGCCGCCGCGGACGACATGCGTCACGCCCATGGCCGCATCGTCGACGACGACGGCGAGCTGGTAGCCGAACATGCCGTCGGCGCGCTTCACGACAAAATCGCCGCCGCTCCCGGCCGGCACTTGCTGCGGCCCTTGGATTTCGTCGACGAATCGGAGCGGGGCATCCGGCAAGGCAAACCGCAGCGAAGGCGTTTTCGCCGCGGACTTCGTGCTGCGTTCGGCCGCAGTCAGCCTCCGGCACGTTCCGGCATAGGCCGGCCCCTCGGAGGCCAGTCCATGCGGCGCGCGGGCGATGGCGGCGAGATCGGCACGGCTGCAGTAGCACGGGTATAGCCGCCCCGCAGCTTCCAAAGCATGCAGCGCCGACTCGTAGCGGTCGAGGCGTTTGTTCTGCACGTAAGGAGCATACGGCCCTCCGACGTCGGGGCCTTCATCCCAATCGATCCCGAGCCAGCGCAAATCTTCCAGCAGCTGCCGCGCATATTCCGGCTTGGAGCGCTGCGTGTCGATATCTTCGATTCGAAGAATGAACTGTCCGTGGTCCTTCCGGATGTGCAGCCATGCAATCAAGGCTGACAGGGCGTTGCCCAGATGCATCGGTCCGGACGGGGTCGGTGCGAAACGTCCGCGTTTCATTTCATCTACACCTGCCTGTGCGAAAAAGTGCAAGAAGAGGTAAACGCAAGAGAGCCGCTGGCAGCGGCCCGGAATCAAGTCAAGCATAGCAAGCGACCAGTAGAACGACAGTGCTATGCATCATGCTTATTTACGTTCATTGCCGCGATGGCATCGTTATTCGCAGCAGCCGTTTACTGTAATGGTTTGCCGATAAGGCTGCCGAAAGGTATGCCGCCGAATTGATCGCTTAAGGAAACACGCCCGCCGGTAACCGATGCCAATGCGTCATCGTCAAGTTCCGTCGCTGCTTCGCGGGAAGCTTGACGAAGCGCATGCACGAACTGTTCCGCGGTAAAAGCGAACCCGGCTTCCGAGCTGAACGACGGCTTCTACGGTATCCAAAGCTTTCAGGCGGTTCGCCAATAACGGATCACTTGCGGCTTTGCTGAAAAATGCGTATACGGTCGTCAACGCTGCATTCCCTCCCTTTATTAATCATACTGTATTCGACGGCGGAGGGACAGTTTCCTCCAGCCTGCGGCACACCGTTTCCAGATCATCGATTTGCGACCAGTACAGCTTCAGCTCCTGCCGAATGCGCAGCAGCTCCTCGGCCGATACGTTCAGTTCCGTGTACAACATGAACGTAGGGATCGTTTCCCGGTACATGTGAAAGCGCGAAGGGTGAGCGACGGCCTCCTCCCCCTGCCATTCGGCCGCTCTTTTCAGCGCCGGAATGCTGAGCGTGTTTTGGCGGATGAAAAGCTGCGATTCATGCGATAAAAGATATCGCACGAGCGCCAACGCGGTGGGGCACGGATCGAGTTGAAAGGATTGGGCATTGCGGTCGATTCGGCGCAAGTGACCGTTAAGGTGACCGCGAACGCGATGTCACCTTAGTTTGTCGAAGCGCTTGTGCTCCAGTCCAGCAGCTTCGAGCACCGACGTTTTCGGATGTTCGGTGATTGATCTCCTTCGTTGCACTCCTACGATTCCGTTACGTTCTCTGTGTATGATTGCGCGCAAAGCGATCATGAAGCAAAAGACCGCTTCCCCAAATGGTCCCACAGGACCGATAGGGCGCGGTCGTATTGTTTTTACACTACCTTCTGCGCGTCGTCGACGCGGGCTTGCGAGGCGTTGATGCATCGCTTGCACACCTTGAGCTGCTTGCCGTCCGATTTATTGCGGGTATACAACAATTTGATACGAATCGTTTTGCATACGGGGCAAGTGCCTCTTCCGTGCGAAGGCATTTTCCACAGCGCTTTTCCTCGATTGGTTTTGGACATGGGTACATTCTCCTTTTCGCTCGACTTTCATGCTTGGTACAAGCGATATTCATAAATTCGAATCTGTTTCGCTTCCCGTTCGAAACCGGCCGACCGAAGCAGTGCTTCCCCGGCAACATTTGAGCCGGACACCGCTGCCGATACATGCGTTCTGCCGAGTTCGCGATGCTGCTGCAAGCTTGCGGCAAGCAGCCCTTTGGCGATGCCTTTTCTCCGCCAGCCGGGGAGGGTGAATAGACGTTCCGTGATCCCGACCTCCGTTCCCCAGCTCATGGAGCTTCCGATCAATTTGTCTCCGTGGAATGCAGCCATCACGAACCAGACCGGACCGCCCTGCATATAGTTCAGCATTTCCATCGAGTAATCGTTCGGGAAGATGGACTGATCCGCTCGAAGGTAAACTTCCTTTTCCGCGGACGAACGCATCGGCCACGGCCTGATCTCGATTCCGGTAGGAAGCTGCGGCACGGCCGGGAAAGACGCTGAAATATCTCTCAAATACAGCTGAATGATGTCCCCGGTGGGAAGAAACCCTCTCCCTTCATACAAATTGCGATCCTCCTCATTTCGGATTCTGGCAAGCAAGCGGGGGATGACGCCGGCTTTTTCGCAGTGCCGTTCAAGGAACCGGTTCACCAACGCATCGGCTAGCTGCGCTTTCAAGCGCTGCACTTCGGCTTGAGGCAGCGAGGGAGAATGTACGGTCCGCATTAATAAATTCGCATCCTTGTTCATTAACGCCCCTGCGCCGACTAGCCGATCCCGCTCGTCCGTTGCGCCGAACATACTGAGCGGATCGATCGTTCGGTCCCACTTGAAGTGACCCCACGTGCCTGCGTCTATTGCTTGAAGCTGTTCCAAATGTTCCTCACGAAATGGCCGAACCGTATAATTCATCCATATGCACGCTCCTTTTATCGAAGACCGATATTCCGATACCGGCTGCCGATGACTTCGCGAAACATTTCTTTCAAGCGGATGATGGCATCCGACTCGATCCGCCTCGCTTCGGAAGTGGCGTCAGCCAGCATTTGAAAGGCCTTCCGATGATTCGGTTTTTCTTCGGCGATTGCCGTGCGCAACAGTTCCTCCATTTGCCGAAAAAGCGCCGTCAGCTGATCGTATCGTTCGATCACCGGCCCCAATCCCGGCAAATGGGATTCGATTTCTTGCAGATAAGCAAGGACGTTTTGCTTCAGCTCCAGCAGCCATCGTATGACCGCCGCAGCGCCCGTCCGGTCAAAGTCACCGGTCCGGAAAGCTTGGAGCATAAAGCCGTAGGCGCGTTCCCCGCAGCCGTATTGTTCCGGTGGGAGCACGCTGTCGTGCCTTTCCCACAAATAGACGGCCTGCACGAGAGATTCGCGGTACAGCTCTTCCATGCGAACTTCCAGCTTGTCTCCGAACGTTTGGCAAAACCAGAATGGAGGACAACCGTACAGCAAATCGGCTCCGCCCGGCGCGTCGTGGCGGGGATCGGTCACGGTAAACTTCCCCGTCCATAGGATGGACGGACGGCCATGCCGGTGCGCATTCGCGACAGCGTCCCAGGCGGCTTTCTGGTACAACGGAAATGTCGGACTATCAGTGAATCCGCACCAAACCGTGTTGTGAATCCCGAGAAAATCGGCCGACAGCCAGTGCTCGGCTTTCCAGTTGTAAGCGTGGATAGCGTCCGCCGTCAGTCTGCAATGCGTCTGGAAACGGAATGCATTCGCCGTTATTCCGCTCAGCAGCGCTTTGGACCCGTGAAAGTAACCGGACGCGGTCAAAGCAGCGTGCAGGGCATCCGTATAGTGTAAACAACGTTTCATCACGACAATCCTTTCATCTGGGGGGAGCGGATCCCCACCTCGGCATTGGCCGGTCGGCGGCCGGGTATCCGTCTATGATCGCTCGAATGCATTGAACCGTTCGTTCCTCCATGGCCGCCGCTTCCTTCAACATTGCCGCCAGTTTAAAAGCATTGTTGGAATGGCGCGTAAGCCCGTCTTGGTAAAGGGCATCCAATTCGTTGTACAACGGGATAACATCGGTTAGCCCCGGGATGAGCGGAGCGATTTCTCGGAAATAGGCATGGAGTTCCCGTCTCGAATACGCAGCAGAGGAAAGGATGTACGATGCACCAAACGGATGGAAACCGCCTTTCTCAAGTGCTGCGATCCAATAGCGGTAAGCGAGCTGGCCCGAACCGATATCGATATTGGGCGGCGTCTTGTAGGGCGTCTCCCATTCCCGGACCGCGGTGCGCAGCGATTGCAGCACGACATCTAGCGGATCACGCTCCACTTGGCCGAGGATGAGGTGCGCATACCAATACGGCGTAAAATTCAATCCGAAATTGTCGTACAGCTTGATCTTTTCTTCATGGGAGCGTCCGTCGGAATAAAAGAACACCTCATCATCGTCGTCATACCCATGTATGACGCAAAACTCCGGCTCCCAGAAAATGACCCCGACGCCCCGTTCGATCGAAGCTTTCATCTCCCGGATGAAGGCCTCGCGGTACAATGGAAACGTGTGATGGCGCGTATGTCCACAATATATCGCCGATGCAATTCCGATATTTTCAGCAGCGGGCTGATGCTCCTCTATCCATTCGCCGTATGCGGTAACCGACAAAGGAAGCAGCTCCTTATGGACGCAAAACTTGAACGCCATTCCCGTTTTGCCGGAAAGCATATATTTAGGCTCATTCGAGAGACCTGCGGCGACAAGGACGGCATGAAGGCAGTCGACGAATGTTTTGGATTCTCTTGTCCATGTCAAGCCGGTAACGGTCCTTTTCATGCGGTTCCTCCTTTCCTTCGCTGCGTAGTGTTATCATAATATAGATGATACGACATAAAATGTCGTGTCAGTTAGACGGCGGCTTGGTTTTTTCCATAATTTGTTGACAACGGCGATAGAGCTTGTCCTTCAGCCATCCCGGCGACTCCACGGTTTCCCATTCCTCTTCCATGAGCATTGCCACAAACATATCGGGATCAAAAAACTCAATTGCATACACCTGCTCCGCATCGGTCGCAGCGGCAGGATAACCTCTCCAACGGGAGCCGTTCAATGGTTCGCGCAGGCGAATTCGGGCGCAGAACGGTTTCGGATTTTTGGGGATACCTCCCGTAAGACCGGGATTAGCCGTTTGGGGCGAGGAGCCGGATAAAGGCGGAATACTCAACCCGTCGTTGATAGTCGCCCCCGGCTCTTGCTTTATGGAAGATTCTTTCTCGACGACGATCTTCCGGATCCGCTGCAACGCGACATATTCCTCCTTCGGCGCATCTGCACCTGCGGTGCGGACGATAACGTAATCTTCCCCGTACCGGTACAGAAGCTGCTGCGGGATACCGCCGACGATCCGTTCACCGTTGTCAGACGGAAGCCAAAGCTGCACCGGACGCTTTTCTTTTACGGCAGCGTTCAACGTGCTGATTTTGTGCAGCAGCTGCGCGTCGTATTCGAAGGCGGGAAGCTGGAACTCGCTGTCATCGTCCCGCGCGCCGCTCATTTGCTTGAATAAATGAGACAGCCGGTTGGCGTTGTGGAACGTTCCCCCGGTCACTTTGTTCGCTTGCTCGAAACGATACGATAAAAACAGCAATATTTGCCGTTCCTGCTCGGTCATGTACATATTCGGCAGCACATACGCTTCGTCCGTATAAGCATAACCCCGTTGCTTGGCAACATATTGCAGCGGGGCTCCCATCGATTCGGTCATGTATTCGATATCCCTTTGCGCCTGTCTGGCCGAGATTTCGAATTGCCGGGCAAGGAGCACGCTGTTCGGATATTTGCGCAGACGTACCTGCCGGTCGAACCATAAAATGCGGTGCTGATTGCTCAAGTCGGTTCCTCCCGTTCGAAGTGATTCGTTAGCATTGTACAAAAAAAGCTGAATTTTGGCTATTTATACCAAGAGCGTGGTCGAGTTATGATCGATGGAAGATTTATTTTATGGACAGCTATGATCGAGTTTGAATCGGAGGGATCGACAATGCAAACGAAACAACCTACAGTGCATGAATGGATCGCAGTAGAACTGCAGCATGAGACGATGGAAGTGCGGATCGGATATCCGGCCGTTCTTGTGCCGGGCGACGCATACCCGCGCCTGGCGGTGACGAGTGGGCGGGCAGGGGCGGTCGAAGTGAAAGTGATTCATGAGCAGAGCGGCGAGATCGTCGCATCCGCTGCTGAGCAACAGCTGCAAGCCGGAGAGGAAGCCGTTATTCGTTTTCCGGGTACCGTTCGTAAGAAGGGAGGCTGCCGCATCGAAGCGGAGTTTCGGCTCGACGGGCTCGCGCCGGAAACGGACAGTTATTATTTCACCTCTATCGATGAGCGGCAGCTTCCGCCGAACTGCAGCAAAGCCGCTTATACGAACGGGCAGGGACGAATGGTATACTTGCCGGACTACCGGGGAAATCGCCTACCGGATTTTTCGGGAGTCGGGTATGGCGGTGGCGGCGTGGCGATTCCGGATGTTCCGGTCAAAGTAACGGTGGAGCCTGCGCCGGGAGACAATACGAGCCGGATTCAAGAGGCGATCGATCAAGTATCCGAGCTGCCGCTGGATGACAACGGGATTCGCGGGGCTGTGCTGCTGCGGAAAGGGATCTATGAGATCACCGGTTCGATTGAAATAAAGGCGAGCGGTGTCGTGCTGCGCGGCGAAGGACAGGGCGATGTCAGTAAGCTGTGGTACGATCCGGACCGGCGCTTTGATCTGGAGCAGCTACAGAAAGCGCTTGTTGGAGCAGAAGCCACCGTCCTGATCGCGACCGGCCATAACCGGCGCCGGGTGCTGAAGATTCACGGCTCGGAGCAATCCGTTCGCGTACGAACATCGGACAGCAGTGAAATATTGGACACTTATGTTCCGGTCGGAGCTAATTCGTTTCGCGTAGAGCACCCGGAGCGGTTCCGGGTCGGCGATACGATTGTCGTGCAGCGGAGCGGGAATGCCGATTGGATCGGCGAGATCGGGATGGACCGTATTCCTCCGCGGGGCGACGGCGGTAAAATTACGCAGTGGTCGCCGTTCGACCTGGAGTTCGAGCATGTCATCACGGCCATCGAACAGGACCGGATCACCGTCGATTCTTCCCTGATGAATGCCGTAGAAAAGCGGTGGGGCGGCGGGCGAATATATAAATTCGAAGACCCGGGCCGTATAAGTCAGGTCGGCGTCGAAAATGTAAGGGCCATCGCGTTTTGGCAGCCGAACGAGGACGGTGTAGACGATACGCGGCATGCCGACGAATTCGTCGACCTGGACTATTGCAAGAACGGGTGGGTACGAAATGTGACCCTAGAGCACTTTAACAGCACGAACGGCGCGTTCCGGACCGGAAGAGGCTCGAAGTGGATTACGATTCAGGATTCCTCGAATCTGATTGCTGACAAAAAGTATTATAACGGCAAAGGCTACGACCCCACCGGACGCACGTTTTATGAGACGAACATTTATGTTGGCCGTTACGGCTTTTATCTGATCGGCCAATCGGGGCTGGTGCAGCGGTGCTTTGCCTTGAACAACCGTCATGGCTTTACGCTCGGTTCCCGGGTGACGGGACCCAACGTATTTCTGGACTGTATCGGCGAACAGCCGCTTACATGGAGCGAACCGCATCATCGCTGGTCGGTAGGGGGATTGTACGATAACGTACATGATATGATTTCGTTGATGAACCGGCTGAACATGGGCTCCGGTCACGGCTGGGCCGGCGCGAATTACGTCGCATGGAATACGGAAGGGACACTCGTCGTCCAACAGCCGCCGACAGCCCAAAACTGGGCGATCGGCCATATCGGGGAGAAGGATGCGGGCGGCAACCGGGGACCGGACGGCTTTTGGGATTCGCACGGACAGCATGTGGAGCCGCGCAGTCTGTATGTGCAGCAGCTTAAAGACCGCCTCGGCGAAGACGGATTGCGCAGCACAGGGTATTAGAAGCAAGTAGGATTACAAATGAACTTTGAGGATGACCACGGGCTCGCCTATGAACGGAAGACGCAAGCAATTGCGTCTTTTTTCGTTTGATTAGCTAACTCATGGAAAGGCGGAACGGGGAGCCATACAAAGTTTTTTACTAAATGTTATTGAATATTGTATCTATATGCGATATATTGCATATAGAAGAGGGGGAATTGATGATGCCTATTCCTAGCAATTTCTCAACGCCGGCCCGTATGTCGGCCAAAGAGCGGGCTTTATCGCAAATCCAGCGCTGGATTATAGACGGAACGCTTCAACCCGGCGAAAAATTGATCGACGCGGATCTGGCGGATGCGCTCGGGGTCAGCAGAACGCCGATCCGGGAAGCTTTGCAGCTGCTGGAAATGCAAAGTCTGGTCGAGATGCACCCGGGGAAAGATACGCGAGTCAAGACGATCGAAAAAGACGACGTTTTGAAAATGTACCCTACGCTTGCCGCACTGCACAGCTTAGCCGCCGAACTGGCGGCACCGCTCATCATACCCGGACAAATCGAGCAGCTTAAGGAGCTTAACGCAAGGTTCTCCCAGGCCATTGAACTCGGGCAGCCTTTCCAGGCGATGGAGATCGACGAACAGTTCCATAATCTCATCATCGACATCGCGGACAACCCGTATGTATCGTCCTTCAGCGCATCGCTGCAAATTCATATTCGCCGGTTCAAGTACGTTTTTCTAAAGCAGCCGGTTGCCGCAACCTACGCTTCGGTTCAAGAGCATGCCGACATTATCCAAGCTTTGGAACAAGGGGATCGCGCTGCTGCAGCGGCCGTTATGAAACAAAACCTGCTAAGGCCGATGAACGAGTTGTATGCTTTGATCTAATTTTTATATCGAAAGGATTGATTCGTATGCCGGACAACGAAGATTTGCGCATTCGCAGCAAAGTCATCAGCGAAGGCGTCAACCGCACGCCGAATCGGGCTATGCTTCGAGCCGTTGGCTTTCAGGATGAAGATTTTCAAAAGCCGATGATCGGCGTTGCCAGTACGTGGAGTGAAGTGACGCCTTGCAATATTCATATCGATCAATTGGCCCGGCACGCGAAAAAAGGGCTGCAGGAAAACGGCGGCGCTCCGCTGATTTTCAATACGATCACCGTGTCCGACGGCATTTCGATGGGGCACGAGGGCATGCTGTTTTCTTTGCCCAGTCGCGAAATCATCGCCGATTCGATTGAAATCGTCACGAATGCGGAACGGTTCGACGGGTTGGTCGCGATCGGCGGCTGCGATAAAAATACGCCTGCCTGTTTGATGGCGATCGGCCGAATGAATATTCCTGCCGTATACGTTTATGGCGGCACGATTCAACCGGGACAACTCGACGGCCGGAGCGTCGATATCGTAACGGCTTTCGAGGCGGTCGGCCAATACCATGAAGGCATCATGGACGCGACGCAGCTGCACCGGATCGAATGTACGGTATGTCCCGGAGCCGGCGCTTGCGGGGGGATGTACACAGCCAATACGATGGCATCGGCAGCGGAGGCGCTCGGAATGAGCTTGCCCGGATCGTCATCCACGCCTGCCATTGCAAGAGGCAAGTCCGACGAATGCGAGGAGGCCGGGAAGGCGGTACTGGAGCTTCTGCGTAAAAATATCGTTCCCCGCGACATTATGACCAAGCGGGCGTTCGAAAACGCGATTGCGGTCGTAATGGCGCTTGGCGGCTCAACGAATGCTTTTCTTCACTTGCTGGCGATCGCCCATTCGGTACAAGTTGACCTGACATTGGACGACTTCGAACGCATCCGTTGCAGAGTGCCGCATCTTGCTGACCTGAAGCCTAGCGGACAATACGCGATGCAGGACCTCAATGAGGTCGGCGGCGTACCAGGGGTCATGAAGCTGTTGCTAGAACATGGACTTTTGCACGGCGATTGTTTGACGGTAACCGGAAAAACATTGGCTGAAAACCTTGCTTCGGCACAGCCGTTGAAGGAAGGTCAAAGGATCATTCGACCGATTGACAATCCGTTAAAACCAAGCGGACCCCTGGTTGTGCTGAAAGGGAATCTGGCTCCGGAAGGCGCAGTGGCCAAAATGTCAGGGCTGAAAAAGTCGCGCTTTACCGGCCCCGCTCGCGTATTCGACAGCGAAGATGAAGCGACGCAAGCGATCATGAACGATAACATCCGCAAGGGCGATGTCGTGGTCATCCGCTATGCAGGACCGCAAGGCGGGCCGGGCATGCCGGAAATGCTGTCCGTCACGGCGATGCTCGTGGGCAAAGGGCTAGGCGGGGAGGTTGCGCTGCTGACCGACGGCCGGTTTTCCGGCGGCTCGCACGGTTTCGTAGTCGGTCACGTGGCGCCGGAAGCGCAGGTCGGCGGCCCGATCGCTTTGCTACAGGATGGCGACTCGATCACAATTGACAGCGAGACGCAGGAAATTCATGTTGAAGTATCTGCGGCGGAGCTGGAAGCCCGGGCTGGGCGATGGATAAAACCGCCGCTGAAGTTTTCGTCCGGCGTGCTGCATAAATACGCCCGGCTTGTATCGCCGGCGTCCAAAGGAGCCGTCACGGACCTGGACATATAAGTAATTCGAGAAGCCGCCGTCTGCCGAACGCCTTATACTCGCATCTTAACACGCCGTCCCCTCGGATGCGGCAACACTGTTTGCCGTGCGTGCGCGAGCTGCACCCGGCTGTCCCAAATAAGGAATTATTGATTTTTGGACGCTTCGCTACGGGTCGAATGTTCTAATGTAAAAAGAACCTCCAATTTCCACTTTGAAAGTGGAGAATGGAGGTTCTCCTGCGTATGAGCGATCCTGGGCAATAAGCGCCGTTTATCGTGCCGGAGCAATGCGGAGCCCGGCATCGCCAGCCGAATCGGCGGACGCTTCGCCGGACTGAAGCCGGTACATCTGATAATATTTGCCGCGCTGCCGCATCAGCTCCTCATGATTGCCGCGTTCCACGATACGCCCGTGATCAAGGACCAGAATCCGGTCCGCGCTGCGGATCGTGGACAGCCGGTGGGCGATGACGAACGTCGTACGGCCCTTCTTGAGCACGTCCAGCGCTCCCTGAATGACCGCTTCCGTCTCGGTATCGATGCTGGCGGTGGCCTCATCGAGGATGAGGATTGCCGGATCGAAGGCAAGCGCCCGGGCAAACGAGATCAACTGCCGCTGCCCTGCGGACAGTGTGCTGCCTTTCTCGATTACCGGCTCGTCGATGCCTCCCGGCAGCGCCGCGAACATGTCGTAGGCCCCCACGTCGCGCAGCGCCTGCTCTACTTGGTCCCGCGTGACGGCCGGATCGTTCAAGCTGACGTTGGAGGCAATCGTGCCGGTGAACAGGAACGGATCCTGCAGCACGATGCCCATATGCTGGCGCAGCAATTGACGCGGAATGCCGCCGATGTCGCGGCCGTCGATGCGGATCGTGCCCCGCTGCGGATCGTAGAAACGGAACAGCAGGTTCAGAATCGAGCTTTTGCCGGAGCCGGTATGGCCGATGAGCGCCACCGTTTCCCCCTGCTTCGCTTCGAACGAAATATTCTGCAGTACCATCTCGTCGTTCTTGTAGGCGAAGTGGACATCTTCGAACGAAACGTCGCCGCGGTATCGTTCCAGCTTGCCGGAAGCGACGTCCGTCCCTTCCTCGTCGAGCAGCTCGAACACCCGCTCGGCGGAGACGAGCGCCGTCTCCAGGTTGCTGAGCTGATTCACGATGCCGACAATCGGTTGAAACATCCGGTTCATATAGTCTACGAAAGCATACAGCACGCCGACGGTGACCAAGGGGCCGAGCCATTTTCCGCCGAACATCCAAATGACGATAAGGAAAATGATATTCCGAAATACGTTGACCAGATTATGCGAAGTAATGGAATTCAGATTCAGCATCTTGTTCTGATATGTGAAATATTCCCCGTTCAACCGTTCGAAATCCTTCATCGTATGATCCTGCCGCCGGAACACGCGGATGATCGGCATGCCTTGGATCGACTCGTTGATGATGCCGTTAATATCGCTGAGACGGGACCGAATGACGCGGTTATATGCTGCGGCGAACCGGCGGTAAACGAGTATCCAGACGTACGTGATCGGCAGCATCGGCAGCGCGATCAGCGCAAGCGTCGGGTTCAGCAGGAACAGCGCCCCGAGAATCGCTCCCATATAGATGATGCCCGAGAAAAAATTGGCCAGCACGTTGACGTACAGCTCGCGCACGGATTCGGTATCGTTTGTAATGCGCGAAACGACCTTGCCGGCAGGCAAGTTATCGAAATACGGCACGGGCAGCCGCTGCACATGGGCAAACACATCCGTACGCATCCGGGCAATAATCCGATTGGCTGACGTTTGCAGCAAGTACCGCTGCCCGTACGTGAACAGCGCGCTCAGGACGAGCAGGCCGAAGTAGCATAAGGCGAGCACAAGCAGGACCGATAATTCCGGGCGGTAAAAGCCGAACAGCTCCGCAGAGGTCAGCTGCTTCGCGGCGTACGCCGCTTCCCGTCCGTCCGTGCTGACGGTTAGCCGTCCGCCTTCCACGCTGCGTTTGCCGTCGAAGGCGAGCGGTTCCGCTATAAAGTAGTAGCTGCGGCCCACTTGCAGCACGCGGACCTCCGGTCCCTTCGTTTCGCCTTCGGCCCAATGATCGCTTCGTTTGTACCGTTTGCCGTCGTATGGGACCGCGGCCTTATCGCTCGGCGAAGCTTCGTACCACGCGTATTCGATGCCGAGAATGTGCCGGTCAATCATCCGTTTGGCGATTAGCGGACCGGCCAGCTCGGCACAGACGGCCAGCGTCAGCAGGGCGAGAGCGATGAGGATCGGTCTCTTGAAGCCCCATGCATATTGAAACAGTCTGGCCCCGGTGCGTTTTGTTTTTATCATATCTTGTTTCACCTTTTTCCTGTTTCCGTTTCGGTCGATCCTTCGAGCTGCTGGCGATCGTACTGGTCTTTGTACCAGCCGCCCGCCTGAAGCAGCTGTTCATGCTTCCCTTCCTCTACGATGCGTCCCTCGTCAAGGACGACGATCCAGTCGGCATGCTGCACCGCGGAAAGCCGGTGGGTCGTAATGAGCGTCGTCTTGCCGGCTCTTTCGCGGCGAATGCCGGACACAATCTCCGTCTCGGTCTTCGCATCGACGGCCGAGAGCGCGTCGTCAAGCAGCAATATTTCCGGATCGGCGATCAGCGCTCGGGCGATGGAAACCCGCTGTTTCTGCCCGCCGGAGAGCGCCACGCCTTTTTCGCCGACCAGTGTATCCAGACCGTCAGGCAGGAATTGCACGTCTTTGGCGAAGGAAGCAAGCTCCAGCGCCTGCTGCAGCTCTTGTTCGCCTGCGCCCTCCCGGCCGAATAAAATATTGTCCCGAATCGACCTGGAGAACAGCACAGGCTGCTGCGGGACGTAGCCGATCCAGCCATGCAGCTGCGGGAGAGCGATGCGATCTGCGGCGACGCCGGCAATGGCGAGCGTTCCGCTTCCAGCCGGATATTCGCGAAGCAGCTGCTTCAGCAGCGTTGTTTTGCCGCTGCCGGTGCGGCCGACGATTCCTAGCGTCTGGCCGCGGGCAAGACGGATGGATATGCCGCTCAAATTATTTGTCGGCGAGGCAGGGTAGCGAAACGTGACGTTGTCAAACTCGATGTCATGCGGCACGCCGACGGCGGCCGGATGATCCGCGCTTTCCACGTCAGGCGTGTAAGCTAGCGTCTCGTTCACGCGGTCGAGCGAAGCATTGCCCCGCTGCATAATATTGATCAGCTCGCCGATCGCAAGCATCGGCCAAATCAGCATACCGAGAAAGACGTTGAACGAAACGAGCTCGCCGAGCGTAATATCGTTATGGAATACGAGGTAAGCCCCATAGCAAAGTCCGATCAAATAACTGACGCCTACAAGCACTTTGACGACCGGATCGAACAATGCGTCGATTTGGGCGACGGCCCGGTTTTTCTCGTACACTTCATCGGTCATTTGCTTGAATTGATTTTGGCTGGACGCCTCCTGCACGAAAGCGCGAATGACGCGAACGCCCCCGATCGTCTCCAGCACTTGATCGTTCATCCGGCCGAAGGCGTCCTGCGCGCGGGTATACCGCTCATGAATGCGTCTGCCGAACTTTTGCATCAGCCAGGCCATCAGCGGCAGCGGCAGCAGCGAAGCGAGCGTCAGCTTCCATGAGATGAGCGCGGCCATCGTGACCAGGATCGTCAGCATGAACAAGCTGGAATCGATCAAGGTTAGAATGCCGAATCCCGCGGTGACGGACACGGCCCGCAAGTCGTTGGTAGCCCGCGCCATCAGATCGCCGGTCCGGTTCCGCTCGTAAAAGGTTGGCGTCATCCGCAGCAGATGCTTCATGAAGCCGGTGCGAAGCGTTCGCTCCAGGACGAAAGCGCCGCCGAACAACTGGTACATCCATACATAGTTGATCGAGTAGCCGATGACGGTAAGTGCGATCCACCAGGCCAGCAGGCGGTACAGTTCTGCGCCGGATAAGGTGCCCGTATGGATGCCGTCGATGGAGTACCCGATCAGCTTCGGCGGAATGACGTCAATGATGCCGGCAATAGCGAGCAGCACGATCGCCGAGGCGTATCTTTTCCAATGCGCGGCAAAAAACCAGCGCAGCTTTTTTAACACAATGAACATAGGAGATCCCCTTCCTTAACAACCGTCAAACAAGCCTTAGAAAAAATAAAAAGGCATCCGCCCGCAAGCGACATGCCTTCCGCTCCGCTGAAGCAGAGCCCGCCCGTTGCACCCGTTCATCCGAACAGGACACAAGCTATATAAAAGGCGCACGATTACAATAGCGTAACCGGCGCGCGCATGATTCCGTAAAATCATCTCACGATCGTTTCCTGAAACGGCTGGCTACGCTTTCTATGCTATGCAGTTGATCTAGCACGATATGATGCGCTGCGTTTGGCATAACGTAACCATCCTCTACTTGAAAATCACTACATCGTCAAATTTATCATTGGGGTGAATGAGCGTCAACGGAAAGAATCGTTATAATCAACAGCCGGTCCTTCCCCGAACTGGACAAACGCTGCCGTGTCACAATATATAAAGTGCGGCAACGGCTGAGGGTCGTGCGCCTCCGTACCCTCTGGATTCCGTTAAACCGGGCGAGCGGAGCCGCTCACCCATTTTAGCGCGTGCGGTTCAACGACCCAAGCCTTTTTTTGCCGCATAACATACGATAAAAGGAATAGACAAGTTGGAACATGTTGTCGGAACGACAAGTATTTAAAAGGCAGGGATAACGATGAGCAAAATAAAGCAGTCGAAACCGGGAGCGTTCACTCCGAGCGATGCTATGAACCGGGGGAGGAGCAAAGTGTATTACCCGCCGGCAAATAAAGGCCGAGAAGCAGCGGCCGCTTCGACCAAGGGCAAACGGAACGGCGGTATGACGCGTAAACCGAGAATCGCCAAGCCGCGGTACGATTTAAACAATGTGGAGGTTCAAGGATTGTTCAGTGCATTCGGCGGCGGCGGAGGAGGAGGAGCTGCTGCGACCGGCGGCGCAGCCGCGGGCGGCGATTTCTTTTCCCTCTTCAAAAAGGTTGGCGGGCTTGACGGTATTATATCGACCATGAGCAAAGTCCAAAAAATGTATACGCTCTTCCAGCAAATGGGGCCTATCTTTAAACTGATGGGCGGCTTCGGCGGAATGGGGAGCTTGCTGGGAGGCGCCCAGGTGAAAACGGCAAGCGTGAAATCCGGTTCCGGGAACCGGTCAATGCGCCGCAAACCAAAGCGCTAATTCAATCATGCCTGCGAAAGGAGGGGACGGCAGTGCTCGTATATGCAGCGGTGGGGGACTCGCTGACCGTAGGCGTAGGTGCGTGGCCGGGGGCCGGTTTGGTCCCGCAGTATCGCGCGCTCGCGTCCAGAGCTGCGAATGCATATGTGGAGAGCATGAGTTTCGGGATGTCCGGCGCGACGACCGGTGACATACTCCGTCTGGTCAAGTTCAATCCCAGGCTGCGGTTTATACTCGCCCGCGCCGACATCATCACATTAACGGCCGGAGGGAATGATTTGATCCGCGCGGCCAAGCAATATGCGCGCAAGCAAGACCCGCTCGTCTTCCCGGAGGCGCTTCGCGAATGCCGGGAGCATTACGCCGAGCTAGTCAATACGATCCGCGCCTTGAAAGCAAGCCGTGGGAGCCGCTATATTATTCGCGCAGCCGATTTGTACAATCCGTATCCGGCCGTGCCGGAGGCGGCGCTTTGGGTGAAGCGCTTCAACCGGCATATCGACAGCCTGCAATGCGGCAATTTCAAAATCGCTTCGGTCTACAGTCCCTTTGTCGGACGGGAAAAAGAGCTTCTTTCCGTCGACGGCCTTCATCCGAACAAGCAAGGTTACCGCGTCATCGCGGAGCAAATGAGCCGGCTCGGGTACCGGCCGCTGCTGTAATTCGCATGTATAGCAAAAAATCCGGTGCAGGCTCCTAAAGCCCTTCCGGATTTTTTTGGTTTGTCCTTAACCTTCGCCGGCAAGTCCGAGCTTCCTAAAGCGGCACCGAATAAAGTTTTTTTTGTTTGTAATACACCCATTCCGTAAAGCCGATCGCTTTAAGCCGCTTCGCGACTTCTTCCCAATCGTCTCCCACGCGTTCCGGCTTGTGGGCGTCCGAACCGAACGTCACTTTCACGCCGTAATGATGCGCGCGCTCGAGAACGGCGTCGATCGGATACCAGCCGCCGCAATCTTTCGTTTTGCCGGAAGTGTTGATTTCGATGGCAATGCCGTGCGCCGCTATCGCCTGGAGCGTCCGGTCGACGGCATCCGTCTGAATGTCCGAGAAGGCGGGGTAGAAGCCGCGCATCGCGTCGATATGGCCAAGAATTTGGAACATCCCGCTGCGCGCCGATTGTTCGATCAAATCATAATAAATTTCTTTTTGCTCGATCTTTTGCTTATCGGTCAATCCGTTCCAGCGCTTCTTGTTGAAAATACTGACGCCGCCCGATAAATGAACGGAGCCGATGATATAGTCGAAAGGGTACTGCTCGTACATTTGACGGTACAAATCCGCATGCTCGGGAAAAAAATCCGATTCCACGCCAAGCAGCACCTCGATGCGGCCGCTGTACTCTTCCTTCAGCTTCAGCACCTCTTCAATGTAACGGTTAAACTCGCTTTTGGCCATCGCAATTCCTGGTTGTTCGCGATCCAAATCGCTCGCAAAATAAGGCGAATGGTCCGAGATGCCGATGACGCCCAGCCCATGCCGGATGCCTGCTTCAATATAATCGCGAATGGTTCCTACCGCGTGCCCGCATCGTTCATGATGGGTATGTAGATCGAATTTCATTGTTTTCTCACTCCGAACCTATGAATTGAATTTCCTGCATGCCCTTCAAATCTTGCAAAAACTGATGTAATGCCGAGCTCAAGTAGCGCCCGGACTTGTAGACGACGCCGACCGGATGGCTGATGGCCAGTTCGTTCACTTTGATCATCTTTAGAGAGCCGAGCCGCAGCTCGTTTTGAATCGACAGCTTGGATATGATAGCGGCGCCGAGATTGAGCTCGACCATTCGCTTTACCTCTTCACTGCTGGAAAGCTCCATAACGACCTGAGGCGTAATGAACAGCTGCCGTAATATTTGATCCACAAACCGGCGCCCGGCGGTTTCCGGCGACAGCATAATAAGCGGCAAATCATGCAGTTTCTCAATCGGGATATGCCCGTATTTGGAAAGCGGATGTTCCGGCGCAACGACGAGTTCGAATGTGTCGTAATATAGCACGGAGCTTTCGAGCGCGGGATGTTTGTCGAACAAATAAGTGATACCGATATCGATCGATCCGTTTTCCACGTTCAGCATAATTTGCGAAGTCGTCATGGAATGAATCGTCGTTTTGATTAGAGGGAACTGATTTTGAAAATAGGATAGCACACGCGGCAAGATTTGAATCGCGATGGAAGTCGTCGTTCCCAGATGGATATGCCCTTGCGGGGTTTGGTTCAAATCCGCGAGCCGCTGCTTCAAATCTTCAACCGTTTGCAAAATGGACTCCGCATGTTCGAGGAATATGCGTCCGCTGTCCGTCAGCGTTACCGGCTGATTGCGGTCGATCAGGACGGTTTTGAATTCATCCTCAAGGCTTTTAATTTGTGCCGATACGGCGGGTTGCGTAAGATTCAGGAGCTCGCCGGCTTTGCGGAAACTCATCGTTTTCGAGATCGTGATCAACGTTTCCAGTTGATTCAAATTCACATACGTTCCCCCCTCTCCCCAAACATTGTGTCCATGCCCGCAGGCTGCCGGTTCACGCTGTAAGAAAAAACGAAACTTATTATCGAGTTCTGTCAAGACGATCAGGACTGCAGTGACTGCAGCCGAATTCATGGTGTTTTAAACATGGCGGCGGCATCTCAATCGCGCACCGGCATTCATTTTTTCGTATTATTTCATTATATGACAATTGAGAAGAGAGGGCAAACAAGCGATGCTGCGACGGCCAGGGACGCTTTGAACCGTTTCCAGGAAAATGGTATGATGATGGCAATAGAATCAGCGAACATACATTTGGTGGAAAGGGAGAGATGGCTTATGACCGAACCGGAGAAGGCGCTGACGGCGTTTCACCCGCTGATGGCGTCATGGTTCGAGGAGGCGTTCGGCCGGCCGACGGACGTTCAGGTCCGATCGTGGAAGGCGATCGGCGCGGGCGATCATACCCTTATCGCCGCTCCGACCGGCTCCGGGAAGACGCTTGCGGCGCTGCTGCCCTGCCTGAATGCGATCGCGGAGGCGAAGCTTGCGGCAGGGGAGCCGCTTCGCGGGGTAAAGCTTTTGTATATTACGCCGCTGAAGGCACTCAATAATGATATTCATCATCATGCGGTCGAATTTATTCGCCAGTTGATGGAGAAAGCGGAAGCGGAGGGTGCCGTATGGCCGGGATTGTCGTCCGGCGTCCGTACGGGGGACACGACCCAGAGCGCGCGCGCCTCGATGGTAAGACAGCCTCCGGACGTGCTCGTGACGACGCCGGAATCGCTATATATTATGCTGACGTCGATGAAAGGCCGGGAGATGCTGCGCACAGTGCAGTTTGCCATCGTCGATGAAATTCACGATTTGGCTGCGGACCGGCGTGGACTGCATTTGTCCGTCACCCTGGAACGGCTGACGGAGCTATGCGGGCGAACGCCGCAGCGGATCGGCGTATCGGCGACGCAGAAGCCGATTGAGCGCGTTGCCTCATTTCTTGGGGGATTCGAGCATGCGGCGGGAACGGCTGGGGCAAGCGAGCGGCGGCATGTTGAAATTATCGAGAGCCGGATGGAGAAGAGCATTCGCTTGTACGTGACGATGCCGGAGCAGACGCTGATCGCCAAAGACAAGCAGGAAGCGGTGTGGGGACCGTTGACCGACAAAATCTTCAAGCTGCTTGAAGACAGCCGCTCGGCGCTTATTTTCGTCAACAACCGCAGGCTGTGCGAGCGTCTTACGCTGCGGCTCAACGAGCATGTCGGCTACGAGATGGCCCGTTCTCATCACGGAAGCGTGTCGCGCGAGCAGCGGCTCGAGGTGGAGCGCGCACTCAAGGAAGGGGAGCTGCACTGCCTCGTTGCGACGTCGTCGCTGGAACTCGGCATCGATGTCGGCTACATCGATCTCGTGCTGCAGATCGATTCGCCGAAGAGCGCCGCCGCGGGCATCCAGCGCATCGGGAGAGCCGGACATGCCGTCGGCGGCGAGAGCCGCGGCGTCATCATTGCACGCAGCCGCGGGCAGCTCGCGGAATGCGCTGTGTTGGCGCGCGATATCGCCGCTCGAAATATCGAGGAGATCGTTATTCCGCGTTACTCCCTCGACGTGCTTTGCCAGCAGACCGTCGCCATGGTTGCGGCGGAAGATTGGGACATCGCACGGCTGCACGCCGTACTTGCGCGCAGCTACGGCTATAACGGCTTTCCGCGGGAACGGTTTGAGGCGGTACTGCAGGTGCTGTCCGGTTACTACCCGTTCGTGCGGCCGCTTATCGAATGGGATCGCGAAACCGGACGATTGTACCGGCGAAGCGCAACGGCGATGGCGGCGATCATGGGCGCCGGGACGATTCCGCAGGGCAGCGCCTATCCGGTTCATCACGCGGAAAGCCGTATCCATCTCGGAGAGTTGGACGAGGAATACATCCATGAGAGCCGCGTAGGAGACGTATTCCAGCTCGGCACCAGCTCTTGGAAAATTCAATCGGTTCGCAGCGACCGGGTGTACGTCGTGGAAGCGGGCAATACGTTCAGCGAAATCCCGTTTTGGCGCGGGGAAGGACAAGGTCGAACGGTGAGCTTCTCGCTGCAAATCGGGCGATTCATGGCGGAGCTGGAAGTAAGAACGGACTCGGAGGATAAGTACGCCACGCAGGAATGGCTCATGGCGGAACATTGCCTTGATGCGCATGCTGCGGAAGAGCTAGTGACCCTCATCCATGCCCAGAAAGCCGTCTCCGCCGTTCCAACGCACCGGCGCATCGTGATCGAACAATTTCAGGACGATATGAAACGGCAGCATCTCGTCATCCATAGTCTGTTCGGCCGAACGTTCAACCGGACGTGGCAGCTGGCGATCCAGCTTCACATGGAAAGCCGTTTGCCGTTTCGGCTGTATGCGACCGCGAAAGACAACGGCATCGAGTTCATGCTGAGCGAAGGCGGAGCGGAGGGCGCAGCCCGCATGCTTCCGCTGCTGCGCGAGGTGACGTCGGAGCGGCTGGAAGCGCTGCTGCGTCAGGCGGTGCCCGCTTCTCCGCTGTTCGGCGCAGCGTTTCGGCGGCTGGCGGAGACATCGCTGCTGCTGTCCCGCAGCTTCACGCGCATGCCGGGATGGAAGAAGCGGCTGCGCAGCGAGGAGCTGCTTCGGGAATCACTCCCGTATGCGGAACAGTTTCCCTTTATCGGCGAAGCGATGCGGCTGTGCTTGCAGGAGGATCTGGACATGGGTCGGGTGAAGGTGGCGCTCGCTCAGCTCGAATCGGGCGAGCTCGAAGTCGTCGTGCGGCAGAGCGGATTTCCTTCGCCGATGGCGGCGATCTTCACCGCCGATTTCATCAACGTGCAGATGTATGAGTCCGACGCCGTCAGCCGGGATTTGCAGGCGCATTTGCTCGGCGTTGACCGGTCGCTTGCCGGCCGTCTGTTCGGAGAGCAGGCGATTCAGGAGCTGCTGGGCGATGAAGAGGCGGAGCAAGCGGGCACGCTTTCCGACGCGGACTCGCCGGTGACGGCCGATGAGCTGCTGCGGTTATTGAAGCGACATGGGGACATGACGTCGGAAGAAGCCGTCCAAGCTTCAGGCAATGCCGCAGCATCGGCGGAATGGATGACGATGCTTTCTCGGGAAGGTAAAATTCGCAGCGTGCAACTGGCAGGGGAACAACGGTGGATCGTCAGCGACGAGGCGGAGACGTATGCCGCTTTTCCCGGCGATCCGCTTGCGGAACGATTTGTGCTCACCCGGTATATCGAACGGGGACTCGATTTTACGGCGTCGCAGCTTGGAGGCCGATTTGGCTTAGAGCGGGCGAAGGTCGAATCGCTGCTCAAAGCATGGGAAGACGAGGGGCGGATCGAGCCGTCCCCGAGAGAGCTTGGCGAACCGGCCTGGATCAGCAGACAAGCCGCTTCCCGGCGCATTCGCAGCCGCGTGGAAGCGCTTCGGAGCGAGGCGGCACCGGTCGATCCGGTTCGTTATTGCAGCGCGGTACTGAAGCTGCAGCACGTCGAGGGGGAAGACCGGCTCAGCGGCGAGGAGGGGCTTCGCCAAATGATCGGCAAGCTGCAAGGACTTTTTCTCCCTTTGTCCCAGTGGGAAAGCTCGGTCTTTCCGCTGCGTCTGCCGGATTATCGCAAGGAGACGCTCGACTTGCTCTGCGCCGGAGGGGAAGTTATCTGGTTCGGCAGGAAGGAGCCCGAGGAGAAGGAAGGGCGCGTCGCTTTTTTCCTGACGGAATCGAAGGAGCTGTATGCGCCGCTTGTGCAAAAGGCGGAGCAGCTCCGTCAGCAGCAAGCGGAATCGCCGCTGCTCGATCTGTTGGAGCGAAAGGGCGCGAGCTTCTTGTCTGCGCTCAGCCGTGAGACGGACAAAGTTCCTTCAGAGCTGACGGCGGAATTGATCGGCCTTGCCTGGGAAGGCCTCGTCTCCAACGATCAGTTCGCCCCGCTGCGGCTTAACGGAGCTTCTGCGTCTTCCGGCAAAGGCGCGGGGAAAAGCACTGCCGCGGGCCGGGCAGGCCGCGGGCGAACCTCGGGAGCGGGAAGCTTCCAATCGGGCTTGGGCCGCTGGTATGCGGTGTCCTCGCTCGCGGACGCGTCTTTCGACGCGAATGCATCGCTTGCCGCATGGGTACATCATCTGCTCGGCGCTTTTGGCTTCCTGACCAGGGACATTGCCGCGGCGCATTTGCCCTGGTCCTGGGACGATGCGTACGATACGCTGAAACGGCTGGAGCAGTGGGGTATGCTCACGCGGGGCTTATGGGTGCAGGAAGTGCCGACGATGCAGTTTTCCACTCCGGAGCTCGTCCGTCGTCTGCGCGGTCAAGGCTGGGAAGGCGGTTCGGCCGCCGCTGCGCGGCTGCTGCCGTCCACCGATCCGGCCAACCCTTTCGGTTTCTCGGCGAAATGGCCGTCCTTGCCGGACAGCGGGATGTCTTTTGCCCGGAAAGCGGGCAACGATCTGGTGCTGAAGGAAGGGCGGTGGCTGCTTTGGATCGAGGGCGCCGGCAAGCGGATGTTCACGTTGCATGAGCTGTCGGGCTATCAAGAAGAATGGCTGTCTGCCGAGGATTGGCTGGAGACGCTGAGGACGGTGGCACGGGCTTATCTCCGCCAGCCCGGCGTAAGAAAGCTCGTCGTGGAGACATGGAACGGAGAGCCGGTGCGGGATTCGGCTGTCGCGGAACTGTTTTTGAAGCTGGGCGCGGAAGCGGATCAAGCGAAATTCGTTCTGTGGCCCAGCGCCATCAAATAAAGCGAAACGCCCTTTCGCAGGGCGTTCGTTTTGCTTGATGGCGGGCAAGGGCAATACGTAAGGTCCGATTTTCGGAGACGAAACGCCCGCCGGGAATGGCAATAAGCTTCACACCATGCTGCAAAGTCAACGGAGCATAGTGCACGGAACCAGCCGTGTCACCTGCGGCCACGCTACACTATCGCTATACCACTGTGCCCTATGTGGCGGGACACCATATGCGATTCGTACAGCCGTCACCGTGGGCTGCCGATATGACCGGCAAGCTCCATCAGATGTTTGCACACCAGCATCGGCGTGACGCCGGTGCTGGCGATTTGCGTTTCGTAGTTGCTTTCATCGGCGAGCCCGGTCAATACGAGGGCCGACCGACATCCGGCGTCCACGCCGCCGCGGATGTCGGTATTCAGGTTATCCCCGACCGCCCATATGTGCTCCAACGGCAATCCGAGCTTGGCGACGGCGTATCGCATAATGATCGGCGAAGGCTTGCCGATGACGACAGGGGCCGTCTCGGCCGCGCGCTCAATCGAGGAAGCGATCGAACCGGCGCCGGGCGTCAGCTCGCCGTTCCACGGCAGCAGATGATCCGGGTTCGTCAGCACAAAGCGGGCGCCGCGCCGAATGAAGCGTACGGCCGTCATCAGCTTGCCGTAGCTGAACGAGCGGTCGATGCCCTGCACGACTGCGGCGGCTTGCGCATCCGGCGGCGCGTCGTCGGCGAGCAGAACGAAGCCGGCTTCCTGCAGCGCCTGCCGCAATCCGCCTTCCCCGATGCAAAATATTCGTTGCCCGGACAAACCCTCGTCCGTCATGTACAGCGCCGCCGCCTGCGAAGAGGTGAATACTTCGCTTGGCGATGCGGGAATTCCCGTCTTTTCCAAATGCGCCGCCACTTGTTCCGGCGTCCGCGAGGAATTGTTGGTAAGAAACAGAAATGGGTAGCGCTCCCGGCGGAGCCAGTCGATAAAGTCCGCGGCGTACGGGATCGGCCGGTCCCCGGAATACAGCGTCCCGTCCAAATCAAGCAAAAAACCAGGCATATGTTATCCTCCCAAATGCGCAATGTTGGAGCAATCGATGAAACGGATGAAATGAAACCAATCGGGCAAGCCGCTTTTCTGGATATCTCTGCATAATGTTCAGTCCCTGACTCTAAGCGACGGACAATAAGGACATGTCCCATCCTACTGTACAACAAACGTTTGCGAATCGCCAAGCGGTCTATTCGGGACAACGAATGAAAGGATCAACAGGCACCAGGCGAAAGCGTGAGACAGCGCAGAAATTCCGCTTCATCGGAACGACTGAAGAACTTCCGCTTTTAAGCTGCGGTAGTTTTCCAGCATCGCTTCAAGCTCGCGTTCTCTAAGGTCGGTGCCGCCCAAGTTAAACTTGCCTTGATGCCGTGCGTACACTTCATAGCTTTGCAGCTTGTCCGACCAGGCGAGGAAAAAAATATATTTTAACCCGGCCTCGGCTTTGCGGTAGCTGCCCGAAGGGTATTCAGTTTTACCCGGTTTGAAGCCGTTATCTTCAATATAAGTTGGCTCGACAATCGTAATTGTTGTGGGCGCAGCGATCTTTGCATCGGATTTAAGCACCTGATCGACATGGATATCCGTAAACATGACCCGGCGTACGATTCCGATTCTCGCATCCGCTTCATAAATGCGGGGAAGCGTATGGGACGTAACGGTTGCTTTGACGATCAGATGCACGGCGGGCTCATGAATGAGATCCTCTGCGTGGGCGTAAGGAATTACCCAAGCGGTTGAACCGCTTTCCCGCACCGTAATTTTGCGATCCGCATCCATGTACCATGCGGCAATCATAAGACAGACGCTTATTGTGGAGAAGGCGAAAAGCGTCCGCATTTTTCCGATTCCGATCGTCATCCCCTCCCCGTTTTCTTCCATTTTACCAATTCTCATCGAATCAGTCGCATGAAAAAAAGCCGGCATCCTAAGATACCAGCTTCAACTTCACGTATAGATGAATTTCACCGTTCTCCGATTCCGCCCAAATCGTACCTTCATGCGACTCCATGATGCTTCTGGCAATCGCCAAGCCGAGCCCGGAGCCTCCGGTTTCCGAGGTGCGCGCGGTGTCCACGCGGTAAAACCGGTCGAACAGCTGCTCAAGCTCCTCGCGCGTCAAAGCGTCCGCTTTGTTGCTGATCCGGATGACGACATGTCCGCGATCCCTCGCCATGCCGACGGAAATGGTGCCGGGTTTGGGACTGTATTTGACGGCGTTGCTCAGCAAATTCTCGAAGACGCGAATCATCTTGTCCACATCGATAAGAACCGTGTACCGTTCGTGCGGGATGCTGCGAATAATCGTCAACTGCTGTTCTTCGCCGATCGTTACGTATTCTTCCAACAGCTGTTCCAGCACCTCATTGATGACGACGCCGCGTTTGTACATCGGCACGTCGTGATTCGACAGCTTCGTATATTCGAACAAATCGTCAATGAGCAGTTTGAGCTTTTCCGATTTATTGTAGGCTACGCTTGCATAGGAAGCAGCCTGCTCCGGCGTTTCGTAATTTTTGTCGTGCAGCAGCCTTAAATATCCCATAATCAATGTGAGCGGCGTGCGCAAATCGTGTGAAACGTTAGTGATCAGTTCGTTCTTGACGCGTTCCGCCCGTCGTTCTTCCTCGATTTTATGCTGCAAATCTTCGACCATCATATTCATGTTTTTGGCCAGCGAGCCGAGTTCGTCCTGCGAACGTTCCACGACCCGGTAATCGAGATTGCCCGTGGCGATGATGCGCAGGCTGGAGGCTAGCTCTTCGACGTAACGCATCTTCTTTTGCGTCAAATAATAGAACAAGAAAATAAAGACGGCCAGCGCGCTCAAATACGATAGCGGGCTTTCTCCTTTCGTATAGCTGATATCCGGTTGCGGAATGCCCGATACGATTAAGTATGATTTCTGATTATTATAAGTAACGGGGTAAAAGCTGGAAAACTCGGTTCGCGAGCTAAGGTCGCGCGATTCCATGGCGTTGCGGATCACGTTATGCACGTCCACGTAGGTTTCCGGCGCATTGTCGCTGCGGAAAATGACCCGGCCCTCCAGGTCGGTAATGACGATTTTGTACTTTTCGTTCGTCGACAGCCGTTTCACCAAATTTAGAAAGTCCCGCTTGCGCTCTTCCTGCTGCTGTCGCTTGCGCTGCTCGGCCTCGGAGTTGGAGCTGCCGCTTTGCGGTGCTTTCGGCGCAACTGCGGCACCACCGGTACCCGGTACGGTCTGCTGCGTTCCGCTGCTCGGTTGTCCCGGCGTCCCCGCGTTGGCTTGCCACGGTACGGAGCCATCGCCTTGCCCTGCTTCGCCGGCCTTCGGTTCCGTCGATGCCGGTCTGGCGGCCGCTGCCGAGGTTGATCTCGTTTGCTGCTGGACGAAAGGCAATCCGCTTTGCATTTCGCTTTGTTCTTGGGCTTCCGGCTCATCGATCTCATAACGCTGGTTGTCCGGATCGAGAATTTCGACCAAATTGCGGGCTTCGTTATCGATGCGGTTCACACCGTGCGTATAATCGATGACCGTTTCTTTATTGATTTGGCCGAACAAAGAGGAGCTGATCCCGTAGAAAAACATGGACACGAGCAGACATAAGGCAAACGTGATCATCAGCTGCAGGCGGATGCTGCGTTCCACTTGCGCGCGAGCCATATAATATAAATCTTGGATGAACAGCAGGAGGCTGCGCAGCAAATTAAAAGGAAACCATGTGAATGGAAAACGTTCCAAAATCGGCTTGCGCACTTTGGGCACTTTCACCTTTTTACTCAACTTTATATCCCACTCCCCAGACGGTTTTGATAAACTTCGGTTTGCGCGGATGTTCTTCGATTTTTTCGCGGATTTTGCGGATGTGCACCATCACGGTGTTATCGGCATCGAAGTAAGCTTCTTTCCACACCGTCTCGTATATTTTCTCTATACTCCATACCATGCCGCGATTTCGGGCGAGCAGCTCCAGAATGGCGAATTCCCGCGGTGTCAGCTTTACGTCGCGTCCGTCTACTTTGACTTCGTGCGTCGCCGTGTTGATCGTCAGCTCGTCGATTTCGATTTCATTTTCCTTGTTCGGCTGCGGAACGTTGAGCCTTGTATACCGCCGCAGCTGCGACTTGATTCGCGCAATCAGCTCTAGCGGATTGAACGGTTTGCTCACGTAATCGTCCGCGCCGGAGCTGAGCCCGAGAATTTTATCCATATCCTGGCTTTTTGCCGACAGCATAATGATGGGCATATTTTTTTGCTCGCGGATTTTCATGCACGCCTCGATTCCGTCCATTTTCGGCATCATAATATCAAGCACGATCAGATCGACGTTTTCTTTTTGCAGCACGCTTAACGCTTCAAGCCCGTTGCTGGCACGCAGCAGGCGATAGCCTTCATTTTTTAAGTAAATTTCCAGAAGATCGATAATCTCTTTTTCGTCATCGACCAAAAGCACCGTTTGCTCGGCCATCGACGCCCCTCCTTCTTGCGAATCCAATCTGTAAATCAACAGAATATCACTCTCGATGTTGGTTGACAATTGCGTTACTGTGCTTAGTATAGCCCCAATATCTTAACGGATGAATACCGCAAATCTTAAAACATTCTTAAAACGCCCCTTGCAACATTTCTTTCCTCGTAAAAAATCCATTTTCATAGATTGGCATACAAACAATGAACGCAAATCCTCATACAATAGTTACATGAAAGGAGGTAGATTCGCTATCGCTTCGGGGAGAGGATCGGCGATTGATCGGGTGAAGCCTCGGGTCTGCGTTTTTTCATCAGGAATGACCATTGTACAGACACCCATCGGCAGCACGAGGAATACACAAGAATTAGATTATTATCTCGCTGAATGTTCAATATATAAGTATTTCTTATGAAACTGTTAAAAAAAAATGATGCCGTCAAAGGAAGTCCGATGTAACGGGCTGCGGCAGGGAGGATTATTCGATGGATTGGAAATTATCGATGGAAAAAGCGCTGCAGGAGGCGGTGTGGCCGTCCGTACAGCAGCTCAAGTCAGCGATTGAAGCGCTCAACATATCGGTGGAGAAAGTATCCGGCGCGATTGCGAATCCGGGCAGTCTGCCGTACGGGCGCACCTTGTTGTACCACACCCCCGATACGGAAGCCGTTCTTGTTCACTTGCCGCAAGGCCGTGAAACGTATATTCACGATCACGGCTTTTCGATCGGCTGCGCCAAGGTGCTGGAAGGAACGATCGCCAACCGGATTTTCCGGGTCGACGCCTATGGTTATCCGGTGTATGCGGGAGAGACGATTCTGGAGCCGGGCAGCTTCTATTCTTCGCCCAAAGGTCAAATTCATCAGCTTCGCAACGTCGGGTTCGGCCGGGCGGTTTCGTTTCATTTGTACGCTCCGGCGCTGAGCGGAGTAAAAAATTATTACCCTTACGAGCAGGTGCTCGATTTTGTCATCTGATAATGGACCCGTCTCCTGTATGCTTGCCGGCATTTCGGTGCCGAAGTACAGGAGATTTTTTTTGCCTGACCGCCTAGGAGCGGGAGAACAATTAATTTCGGTGCCGGCGCAACTTATTTGCCTGTAAATGCGTCCATTTCTAAAAAAAGGAAGGGATCATATGCGTTATGCTGAAAAATTGGTTTTTGCCCGTTATGGCGGCTGTCCTCGTCCTTTGTTCCGGCTGCAGCGAGCCGGCTGCCCGGTCCATGCTGGCCGAGCGAAGCTATAAGCCGTCAGAGCTGGATTCCCGTATCGTTCAGGCGAGCAACGCCTTCGGTTTGCGGCTGCATCAGGCGGCGGTGAAGGCGAAGCCGGACGCCAATGTATTTTTATCGCCGGCCAGCGTATCGATGGCATTGACGATGGCTTACAACGGGGCTGGCGATTCGACGCGGGAAGCGATGGCAAAGGCGCTGCAGCTGCAGGGGCTGCCGATCGACGATATAAACCGGGCCGAGCGAGTATGGAAAGACTTGCTGGAACACCAGGGGGCGGGCGTACAGCTTTCGATTGCGAATTCTCTCTGGACGCGGAAGGGAAAGCCGCTCCTGGAAGGATTTTTGCAAAAAAACCGCGAGTATTACGGAGCGGAGGTCATCCCGATCGATTTTGCAAGTTCGCGCGCGGCGGGGACGATCAACAGTTGGGTGAAGAAGCATACGAACGGCAAAATCGAGCGGATCGTGGACGATAAGCCGGATGAGCAGACGATGCTCATGCTGGTGAACGCCGTTTGGTTTAAAGGACAATGGACGCGGCCGTTCCATGAATCGGCGACGGTTCCGGGCAGCTTCTTCACATCGCCCGGCGCATCCCGGCAAGTGCCGATGATGGTGCAGTCCGGCAGCTTCGAATATATGCAGGAAGCCGGCTTTCAAGCCGTTCGGCTGCCTTACGGGAAAGAAGAGAATATGGCCATGCTGCTCTTTTTGCCGGAGGAAGGGGCGGGGCTGGACAGCCTGCAGTCGAAGTTGTGGAACGAAACGGAGCTATGGAACCGGCCGTTTCCGCAGCAGCAGGGCGTGCTGGAGCTGCCGCGATTTAAGATGGAGTACGGCGAGCGGCTGAACGATACGCTGAAATCGCTTGGCATGAGCGAGCCGTTCGATCCGCTCAAAGCCGATTTTTCCGGAATGGCGCCGGTACCTCCGCGGTTTGCGATCAACGAGGTTATACATAAGACGTATGTGGACGTGAATGAGAAGGGAACAGAGGCTGCTGCCGTCACATCCGTCGGGATGGCAGGCTCCGCGCCTCCCAAAGACAAGTTCAGGATGACGGTGAACCGCCCCTTCGTTATGGCGATACAGGACCGGGAAACCGGCAGCTTGCTGTTTCTCGGCACCGTCCGCGATCCGGTCTCCTGAATCGAGCGTGGGGGAGCGAAAGGCTGTTCGTTGGATGAATGAAAAAAATGGAAAAAATGTTCTTGTCATGCCTGACATCACATGCTAATATATTCAAATAATTAGTGGAAGGGCTTCTAGGGATCCGACGGGCGACCGGGCGAACCGAGCGAAGCCGGGCGCAGTTCGATAGAAGCGCTACAGCGACGTTGCAGCCGCACCTCGATCAATACGAGGTCGGCTGTCAACAAGGTATAGAAGACCTCGTGCAAGTTCCGCCGTTAATCACGGTGAGGACAGTGCGAGGTCTTTTCTGCTTTAGCAGAAGAAAGGAGCATGGGGAAATGAAAGCGATAGGCGTGCGGGGATTGACGAAGCGGTTTGCGGTCAAGCGAAAAGAAGAAGGACTGCTCGGCAGTATGCGTTCTTTGTTCCGGCCGCAATATGCCGAAAAGGCGGCGGTACAAGGGATCGATCTGGAGGTGGAGCGGGGAGAGACGCTTGCTTTTCTCGGACCGAACGGAGCGGGCAAGTCGACGACGATCAAGATGCTGACCGGCATCCTGCATCCGACCGAAGGAAGCGCAGAGGTGCTCGGGCTTTGCCCGTGGAAAGAGCGCGGCCGTCTCGCTTACCGGATCGGCTCCGTCTTCGGCCAAAAATCGCAGCTGTGGTACCACTTGCCGCCGATCGATTCTTTCGAGCTGATGAGCCGCATATACGAGCTCAAGCGAAGCGACTACTACGCCCGGCGGGATGAGCTGGTCCAGCGCTTCGAGCTGGAGCCGTACCTGCATACGCCGGTTCGCAAGCTGTCGCTCGGCGAGCGGATGCGCTGCGAGGTGGCGGCGGCGATGCTGCACCGGCCGCAAATTTTGTTTCTCGACGAGCCGACGATCGGGCTCGACGTGGTGGTGAAGCAGAAGATTCGCGAACTCATCCTTCACATGAACCGGGAGGAAGGAACGACCGTGTTCCTCACGTCGCATGATGCGGGCGATATCGAGCAGTTGTGCCGCCGGGCCGTCGTGATCAACTACGGGCAGGCGATCTTTGACGACACCGTCGAGGCGATGAAACGCGAGCTGCTTACAGACAAAACGATCCGGCTGCAGCTGCTTGAGCCGGGCATGCCGTTTCACTTCGGCGGCACGCGGGTGCTGAGTCAGACGGATCGCGGGCTTCACCTGTCGGTGGAGACGCGTTGCGCCTCGATGGAGGAAGTGCTCGCGCACCTCGTCCAGCACTACCGCGTATCCGACATTACGATTGAGGACCCGCCGATGGAGCGGATCATTACGCATATTTACGCGAAGGAAGAAGGCGGTGCTTCATGAGAACGAAGGCGCTCAAGTATACGGCGGTCGGCCGCATCAGCTTGCGTAATCATTTTGCCTACGTCTACGACTTTCTCGTTCGCTCGATTTTTCTGGTCGTCGTGATGTACATCTTTATTCAGCTCTGGCAAACTACATTTCAAGGGGAAGGCAAACCGCTGATCGAAGGCTACAGTTTTCGCCAAATCATCTGGTATATCTTGTTTGCGGAGTCGCTAACGATGGCGTTCCCCAGCCTGGCGATTCGGATCGAGGAGGAAGTCAAGAGCGGCGATGTCGGCTACAAGCTGATGAAACCGTTCAGTTATATCGGCTATCATTACGTATCCTACGTGAGCGAAGTATATGTACGCTTGGCGGTGAATTTTACGGTCGGCTGCACGCTCGGCATAGCGGTATTCGGGTTTCCTTCCTTCGGTATGGGCTGGGCTGGATTTTTCATCATGAGCTTCGGATCGATCACGGTCAACTTCCTTCTCGGGATGACGCTTGCGCTTTGCGCCTTCTGGGTGGAGGAAACGCGAGGGCTCGAATTCGTGTACAACAAACTGCTATTCACCGTTGGAGGGATGCTGATGCCGCTGGAGCTTTTCCCCGAAGCGCTGCAGCAAGTATGCAAGTGGCTGCCGTTTCAGGCTGTGCTTTACTTTTCGGCCAAAACGGCCGTCCGGTGGGAGGACGTGGACCTCGTTTCGATGCTTGCTGTGCAGTGGGCTTGGGTGACTGGTCTTGTGCTGGTTGTCGCCTGGGTGTACCGGCGCGGCGTCCGCAAGCTCAATGTCAACGGGGGCTAAGCCGGTGATGATATACGGGAGCATGGAGGCAATCATAGCTCATAGCAAGGGGAGATGGAAGCGATGGTCACATTGACGCATGCCGCACGAAAAAGCACAAGGCTGCTTCAGTTCATATGGACGTGTTGGAAGCTGAATGTCGCGGGGGCGATGGAGTTCCGGCTCAGCTTCCTGATGACGGCCGGCATGATGATGGTCAACAATATGGTATGGATTTTGTTTTGGGGCATTTATTTTCAGCGATTCCAGGTGGTGAACGGCTGGACGCTGCACGATGTCATGATGATGTGGGCCGTAAGCGCCGGCGGTTTCGGCTTGTCGGCCGTATTGTTCGGCAACGCCTATCGGCTTGCCTCGCTTGTTGCCGGGGGACAGCTCGACGTATATTTATCGCAGCCGAAGCCGGTTTTGCTGCACCTGCTGATCAGCCGAATGTCGGTTTCGGCGATAGGCGACGTACTGTTCGCGCTGGTGCTGTACGGCCTGTTCGGCAATTTGACGGCGATCGGCCTAATCAAGTTCGGACTGGCGCTGCTCATCACGATGCTGATCTTTCTCTTCTTTGCCGTAGGGGCGCAGTCGCTTGCGTTTTACATGGGCAACGCGGAGGGGATCGGCCAGCAGCTGTTCAATGCGGTTTTGACCTTCTCGACTTATCCGACGAGCATATTTAAAGGCTGGGGGCGGCTTATTTTGTTTACCGTGCTGCCCGCCGGATTCGTCAGCTACCTGCCGATCGGACTGCTCCGGGAGACGGATGTGGCGTTTCTGTTGGCGGCGCTCGGCATGACACTGCTGCTTACGGCAGGGGGATTGTGGTTCTTCCATAGAGGTCTGCGGCGCTATAGCTCGGGAAACATGACAGTGCTGCGGATGTAAGGTTTTCTAACTTTTTTCTGGATATTGTGACAAAGGTTCTATACTTGTTTGGTATTTTTAGGTATAATGAGGGAACCAACAAGTCCTATAAAGGATCGCGTATGTCGAAAAAGGAGACCACCCTATGAAGGCTGAGTTAATCAATCCGTTTCTCGAGTCTGCTAGAGTTGTTATCGAGCAAGTCGCCAATGTCAGACCGAGTACCGGCCAATTGGGCATTAAAGATGTGAAGTTTTCGGAAAGATACTTGTGGATCATGATCGGTATGACGGGACAAATGCAAGGCGATATCGTCTTCGGGCTGCACGAGGAAGTGGCGCTGCGAATGGTGTCCGCCATGATGGGGGGATATGCCATCACGCAAATGGACGAAATGAGCAAGAGTGCGATTTCCGAGCTTGGCAATATGATCAGCGGAAATGCAAGTACGATGCTGTACAATCAGGGCGTACACGTGGACATCACGCCGCCGAAGCTGATGCACTCGGAACTATTCGACGGATTCGCCGTGAAGAAAGCGCTAACGATTCCGCTGATTATGGACGGGATCGGTGAGCTTGATATTCAAGTTCTAATTGCATAGTTGAAATGGGGAATCGATAACGTGTAATCTGAAAGCGAAGGGTTCCGGACCTCCATGTCCGGGAGCCGTCGCTTTTTTGCGTTGGATTCATGCCGGCAGGACGGGCATGACGAATATCGGACATGAGACGATACGGCAAATAGGGGGCTATTCCATGTCTTTTGAAGGGAAAATCGCAGTGATTACCGGGGCTTCCAGCGGGATCGGCGCGCTTATGGCGCAGATGCTAGCGGCACGCGGCGCGATACCGATTTTGATGGCGAGGTCGGAGCGCAAGCTGGCGGAGGTTGCCGGAACGATAAAAGGGACGCATGACGTATACGTGCTCGATGTCACCTCGGCGGATCAGGTGGCGCAAACGATGGAGAAAGTGATCGCCGGACACGGGCGAATCGACATCCTGATCAACAACGCCGGATACGGGGTGTTCGAGCCGTTCGTAACGGCGTCATTGGATGAATTCGAGCAGATGATGGACGTGAACTACATGGGTACGGTCCGCTGCACGAAAGCGGTGCTGCCGCACATGCTGAAGCGGGGCAGCGGGCATATCGTCAACATTGCGTCGATGGCGGGCAAGATCGGCTCCGCCAAGTCGAGCGGTTATTCGGCGACCAAGCATGCGGTGCTCGGGATGACGAACTGCTTGCGGCAGGAACTGGTCGGCACGGGGGTGCATCTGTCGGCCGTCAATCCCGGACCGATCGATACGCCGTTTTTCGATAAAGCGGATCCGTCAGGCAACTACGTGAAAAATGTCAAATGGTTCATGCTGAAGCCGGAGCGCGTGGCCGCGCAAGTGCTAGCCGCTATCGAGCGCCGCATCCCTGAAGTCAATACACCGCTCATGGCGGCGTCCGGCGTGAAGCTGTACCAGCTGTTTCCCCGTCTGTTCGACCGGATCGCTTATAAACTGCTGAACAAGAAGTGAGGCGCGTCTTGAACCGGCAAAATACGCAGATTACGGCAATAACGGGGAAACTCGCGAAGATGATTGTATAATATTCCATGAAAGTAGAGGGACGGATGATGCAAGAGAACAACAAGCTGCAGCCCGAAGCGGCTGCGGCGGCCATGCTGAAGCTGACGATGACTTCGATCGATAAGCAATGGGGCGTATTGCAGCCGGTATTTGCGGCCTTTACGACCGATGCCGTATTGACGCGGGAGCTTGAGGACACGCTGCTGCAGGAACTATACGTAGCCGTGTTGGCTTTGGAGCTGTACGACCTCCCGCATGTATTTGCGTCCGGGGAGGACCGCGAAATCGAAAGCGAGCTGCTGCGCATCCTGCAATCGGGCGATTTTGCGCCGCTTCGGCTCGCAGAACCGATCCGCTTGCAATATTTGCCGCGGCTGCGTGAAATCCGCAAAGAAGAGACGGACGATATGGGCGCGAAGCTGCTGGAGGAAGCGGTCGGTATTTTGTACGACCGGCTGCCGCTGCCGTTGAAACCGTCGGCGCCGCAAGGCAGTTTTCTATGGAGCCGGCTGATGCAGGCGATGGCGTTATGGATCGGCAAATGGCCGGCGATTGTCAAAGGCTTCGCCGCGGCCCCGCCGAGCCGGCAGTAAGGTGAGAGATGGAAAGCACATTGACGGATGGACCGATCCAGCTATGTTCTGCAAGCTGCTGCAAAAGGCATTAGCGGAATGGATTGACACGGGGCAATCCGCTCCGCTTTGCGCGGCACGCCCGTCTCACGCTTGCGCAATGCGAGCAGGCATACGCATACGAAAAAAGACTTGGCGGTGCACTTTGAAGTGGCGCCAAGTCTTTTCCATATTCAGCGAACCGTACGGCTAATCGGACTCGATCCGAAATTGTTCCAGGCGCGCCTGCAGCTCTTGATGAATGCGAAGCAGCGTATCGATGTCTTCTTTGGACATGGAGGAGAGCGCGGAAACCATGGCACGGTACGAATAAGCATTTTGACTTGATTTCTTGGATAATTCGATCCCTTCGGCCGTCAGACGCAGCTGCACTTCCCGGCGGTCCCCAGCGGAAGGGAGTCGTTCGACTAAGCCTAACCGGACAAGTCCGTCCACACTGACGCTAATGGTGCTTTTGGCAGAATCGAGTTTCTCCGTCACTTCTTTCAATGTGATGCCGGGGGAGGAGAACAGCGTATTCAGAACCGCCATCTGCTGCAAAGATAATCCAAGGCCGGAAGCGTTCTGCTGTGAAAGCCTCGTCGTTATTTTGTTGATCGCCCACAGGGACTGCAGCACGGCTGCCGACTGCTTTACGATCGGATCTTGATAATCCATCGAAACACCTCCGAATACAATAATAGTCCCGTTCGGAACAGTTCGTATATGAACTATTATATTGCAACGATAGGCGGCATTTCAACGTAAACTTTCCTGCTATAAGCGTTAAATTCTTCGTTTCAAACTAGTTTCCATCCGGCGAAACGGATTCGCCCTTGCCTTCGCCTTGCTGCCCGATGCTTTGATTTTTTGCTTTCAGCTTCAGGTTCAAATCGCGCACTTCCTCAAACAGCTTGCGGATTTCGGCTTTACCTTCCGGATGCGACTGGTTCCAGTGGCTGGCCAGCGCCGGCATTGTTTTATGAATATGGTTGTAAATCGCCCATATTTTAATCTTTTCGACCATTTCAGGGGTGGACTCCCCGGTCAGCAGCTCGGAAAACTTTTCAACCAGCGCTTCAAATTCAACAGAAAACCCGGAATTCACTTAAAAATCCACCTTTCAGGTATAATAAGCTTTAGTGTAACCCCGGTGAACGTTGGTGTCAAAAAATGGAGTGTGAGCTATGGACGTAACGATACCTGATGAGCATCGATCGGCGGCTAGCGAATGCAGCGATGGGGGGCAGGAAGGGGCTTTGCTTGAAAAAGTGCCGGTCCGCTGCCACGCCAAAGGCATTTCGTTATACCTTGTTACTTATTCAAGTCAGACCTTCAAGGTCAAGGGCTACCTGGTCGTCCCGAAAGATGTGCCGCTCCCCGCGCCGGGCGTCATCTATTGCCGCGGCGGCATACGGAAAGTCGGCATGGTGCGCAAACGCCGGCTGTTCGCGATGGCGCGCCGCGGATTTGTTGTGTTTGCGCCTTTTTACAGAGGAAACGAAGGCGGGGAAGGGCGGGATGAATTTGGCGGCGACGACCGGTACGATGTATGTCACGCCATTCCGATGGTTCAATCGCTGCCTGAAGTACAGCCCGGTCCGGTGCCGTTAATCGGATTTTCCCGCGGCGCCATCATGGCGATGCTCGCCGCCAAGGAATGCGAGCAGGCCGGTCCGGTCGTCATCTGGGGCGGCGTCAGCGACCTGTTCGACACGTATGAAGAACGCGTCGATATGCGGCGCATGCTGAAACGGGTCGTCGGCCATCCGCGCAAGCAGCCGGGAGCGTATGAGCAGCGTTCGCCTGTGTATTGGATCGAAGCGATTCGCGTTCCCGTCATGATCGTACACGGAACCGGAGACACCCAAGTCAGCGTAGAACAAGCCCGTAAGCTGGGACAAGCGCTCGAAGCGGCCGGCAGGGACTATACGATGGAGCTGTACGACGGGCTGCCGCACCGTTTTCCGAAGGAACAGGACGAGCGGGCGCTGGATGCCGTATTTGCCTGGATTCGCAGTAAGCTGGGGCGTACCCGGTCTTCATAATTTTCGGCTGCCTGCTCGTCAAATTGCCCGAGAATTCGCGGAACCATTCTGTTATACTAGGGAAACGCAACCCATGTAAGTGTAGAAAGGATGATGTTATGAGCGGCTTTGCTTCTTTACATATTGATCCGGTTTATTTGAAACGGCTGCAGGAACAGGACATTACGGAACCGTCTCCGATTCAGCGAGAGGCGATTCCACCGATTCTGGAAGGCAAGGATGTGGTTGCCCAGTCGCAGACGGGTACCGGTAAAACGTTGGCTTATGCGCTTCCCCTGCTGCATAAAATAGAAGAAGCTACGCGCGAAGTACAAGCGTTGGTTCTAGTGCCGACGCGCGAACTTGGCATGCAGATCGCGCAGACGCTGGAGCAATTGACCAAGGAAACGGGCACCCGCGTGCAGCAGTTGATCGGGGGCGCTTCCATCGAGCGGCAAATCGACAAGCTGAAGCTGAAACCTCAGATTGTCGTCGGTACGCCGGGCCGGATACAGGAGTTGGTCAAGCTGCGCAAGCTGAAGCTGCACGGCATTCGCACGGTCGTCGTCGACGAAGTCGACCAAGTATTCGAGCTCGGCTCCATGCAGGATGTGGAGGCGCTGTTCAAAGGAATGCAGTGCGAGAAGCAGCTGCTCTTCTTCTCGGCGACGCTGCCGGCGCCGATTCAGGAGGTCATCGACCGCTGGATGCGCGATCCGCATTTCGTTCGGGTCAATCCGGCGCAGCGTACCTCGGAGACGTTGGAGCATGTTTACTTCGTATGCCAGGAACGGGACAAGATCGATACGTTGCGCAGGCTGGTGCGGCATTACAACCCGAAAGCGGCGATGGTATTCATTAATGCAACCGACGATATCGGCGAGGCGGTGGCCAAGCTCAAGTATGCCGGGTTGTCCGTCGAGGGGCTGTACGGGGATTCATTCAAGCAGGAGCGGGCAAGGGCGATGCAAATGTTTCGCGCAGGCCGGTTCCAACTGCTGCTCTCAACAGATGTAGCGGCGCGCGGGCTCGATTTGCCGCAGGTGACGCATGTGTTCAACCTGGATCCGCCGGTGGACGCGGATCATTACGTGCATCGCGTCGGACGCACCGGAAGGATGGGCCGGCAAGGAGTAGCCGTATCGATCATTACGCCGAAGGAGCAGTTCATTATCGACAAATTCACGAAGACGCTGGGCATCGCGTTGGAACGAAGAGACCTGTTTCACGGCCGTATCATCGACCCCGAGCGGGAGCAGGCGATTCGTCTGGAGGCGAGAAAAACGACGGCGCGTGCGAAAACGCGGGAAGGCGAAGCGGCGGTAACGTCCGAACGGGAGGTTCGTTCCGTCCCTCGGGCTGAAGTGAAGCCGCAAGCTTCGAGCGCTCCGAAGCTGGCTGCGGACAAAGACAGAAAAGTTACCGTCAGCAGCGCCGCCCGGCAGCCGAAAGCCGCTATCGTGCCGCCGGCAGCCGACAAGCGGAAAGCAAACCGCGAACGCGACCGAAAAAATAAAGGCGCGCCGCGCTGGCTGAAGGAAAAGCAAAACCAATCGGAAAAGCCGCGGCCTTAGCCGACCGCACGCTGCGAATCGGGAACCATCACGAAGCGAACGGCGAGGAAGAAGGAGCGCCCGGCTCGGCTTGCAGGCGGGAGTGATGTGTAAACGATGGGCTCCGTACTTAAAATAATCATAAGTTTGTTCATGATCGGAATGATAGCCTCCTTTTTGGCCATTGCTTACGTGAAGCCGGAGCAGAAGCTCGATTTGGCCTATTCGGAGCTGCCGCTGCGGGATAAGCTGGCGGGCATGCTGGTGAACCGAAAGCCGGAAATAACGTTGACGGAGTCCGAGGTAAACGAGCTGCTCAAGAAAGCGCTGGCCGCCCGTCCTGACGTGCGGCCAGACGTTACGGTGACGGGCGCGCGATTCGATCTGCAAGGCGATCAGCTGACCGCCGACGTCAACGTGCGAATCAAGCGCCGGATCGAAGCGGCGGCAACGCTTCGCTTCGATCTGGACTGGAAGGAGCCTTATTTAATTGCCGTGCACACGGGAACGTTCGTGAAACAAGTTGGGATTCCGGGGTCCTGGTTTCACCTGGAGCCGCTGCAGGCGAACTTGAACGACTACTTGCCGCGGCTGGCGGCGATTCGCAGCGTTGCGTTCGAGAACGCGGGCGTCAAGCTAAGCTTTAAGCTGCGTTAGCAATCACAATGCAACAGAGAGAAGCCCGCTTCCTCCACATGGGAGAAGAGCGGGCTTCTTCGGCTTTATCGTATTAGGTCAAGCTTATACGTTGCTGATATATTGATTGATCACGTTTTTGATCAGCTCGGTGCGGCCGGATTGGTTCACGATCGGTTTATTTTGCAGCGCGTACGCTTCGAGCGATTTGAGATCCGCTTTGCCCGAGACGATGTCGGCGCCGATGCCGGTCTTGAAGGAAGCGTAGCGGTTGTCGATCACGTCGTCCAGCACGCGGTCTTCGATCAGCTTCACGGCCACTTGCAGACCTCTCGCGAAAGCATCCATCCCGGCGATGTGCGCGTATACGACATCGATCGGCTCGAAGGAGGAGCGGCGTACTTTGGCGTCGAAGTTGACGCCGCCGCGGCCGATGCCGCCTTCGTTGAGAAGGATCTCATACATGGCGAGCGTCGTCGAGTACAGGTCGGTCGGAAATTCGTCGGTGTCCCAGCCGAGCAGCATGTCGCCCTGGTTCGCATCGATCGAACCGAGCACGCCGTTTATCCGTGAGACGCGCAGCTCATGCTCGAACGTATGGCCCGCGAGCGTCGCGTGATTCGCTTCGATATTCAGCTTGAAGTGCGGGAGCAGGTCGTATTTATGCAAGAAAGACAGCGCCGTAGCCGCATCGAAATCATACTGATGCTTCGTCGGCTCCTTCGGCTTCGGTTCGATCAGGAACTGCGCGTCAAAGCCGATTTCTTTGGCATAATCGACGGCTAGGTGGAGGAATCTCGCCAAATTGTCTAGCTCGAGCCCGAGGTCCGTGTTGAGCAGCGTCTCATAGCCTTCGCGGCCGCCCCAGAACACGTAGTTTTCCGCGCCGAGCTCTTTGCCGTGCTCCAGCGCTTTTTTCACCTGCGCTGCGGCATAAGCGAACACGTCCGCATTGCAGGTCGTTGCCGCACCGTGTACGAAGCGGGGGTTGGAGAACATGTTGGCCGTATTCCAGAGCAGCTTTTTGCCGGATGCTTTCATGTGATCTTTCAACAGCGCGACGATCGTGTCCAGGTTCCGGTTCGTCTCCTGCAGCGTAGCGCCTTCCGGAGCGATGTCACGGTCATGGAAGCAGAAGTAGTCGACGTCCAGAATGTTCAGCAGCTCGAAGCAGGCTTCTACGCGGGCTTTGGCGAGGTCCATGCCGCTGTATTGATCCCAGCCGCGAACCGCCGTGCCGCTGCCGAACGGGTCGGTGCCGTTTGCGGTGAACGAATGCCAGTAGGCAACGGCAAAGCGCAAATGCTCCCGCATCGTTTTACCGAGAATGAGTTGTTCCGGGTTGTAAAATTTAAAGGAAAGCGGGTTGGTCGACTGCCGGCCTTCGAATTGAATTTTCGATACATTACCAAAGTAGCTCATTGATCATCCCTCCGGATAATAAAAAATAGGAGTCCGTTCCACGGCTCGATCGGCCGTATAGAAACGCTTGCAAAAGTCATCATATCATGAAGCTGCCAACTTTGTAAATTGATTAAACAAACTTAGTTAATGCAGAAACGGATCGTTTCGTGTTAAAATCAGTGTCGTCACGAATATACTTGAATGTTCGCTTACAAGCGTTCGTCGGTCCTGCCAGGATCGGCTATGCTTGGAGGCGCGGAGGCTTAACGAATGAAGCAAACCGGTGATTTGAATCTGGTGAAAAAAATAAACAAATCGATCGTTCTGCAGCATATTCGCAGTACTTCGCCCGTTTCAAGGGCTCGCCTGGCGGAGCTCACGGGGCTGACGAAAGCGACGGTGTCGTCGCTTGTGGCGGAGCTGATCGAAAGCAGGCTTGTCGACGAGATCGGCGCGGGGGAGTCGAGCGGAGGGCGCAAGCCTGTCATGCTGCTGTTCAACGGGACCGCCGGTTATGCGGTCGGGGTGGATCTTGGCATCAACTATATATGGGCGGCGCTGACGGATTTGAACGGCAATACGGTGGAGCAGTATCGGCTGAAGCATAACAACACCTCCGTGGAATCGGTAATCGCCGATCTGATCGCCTGCATCCGGGAGGTGGCCGGACGGGCGCCGGACAGCGCCTACGGTATCGTCGGCATCGGCATCGGCATTCCGGGCTTCAGCGACGAACGGGGCAACGTCCTGTTCGCCCCGAATCTCGGATGGGAGAACGTGCCGCTGCAGCAGTTGATCGAGCAGGAGTTTGCGATCCCGGTCGTGATCGACAATGAAGCGAACGCGGGCGCAGTAGGCGAAAAGCAGTTCGGCGCAGGCCAAGAAGCGGCCCATCTCGTGTACGTCAGCATCGGTATGGGGATCGGCACCGGCATTATTATCAAAGACGAGTTGTTCCGCGGCTCCTCCGGCTTCTCGGGGGAAATGGGGCATATTTCGATCCAATATGACGGCAAGCCTTGCCGCTGCGGAAACGCCGGCTGCTGGGAGCTGTACGCGTCGGAGAACGCACTGCTGGAACAGGCGCGCGCCGTCATGCCGGGCGGCGACGTCAGCGTAGAGACGCTCATTCGGCTGGCGGAAGAGGGGGACCTTGCCGCGATAGAATGCTTTGAACGGCTGGGTCGCTACCTCGGCATCGGGATCGTCAATATTATTAACAGCTTCAACCCGGAGCTGATTGTCATCGGGGGAAGATTGGCGGAAGCGGAGCGCTGGCTTCGCGGAGCGGTTCATGAAGTGGTGGAGCGGCGTTCCTTGCCTTACCCCCGGGCGCAGCTGCAGGTGCAGTTTTCCGCGCTCGGCGCGGGAGCGACCGTACTTGGCGCGTGCTCGTTTGCGATCGGCAAATTTTTCGCTTCGACAAAAGTATCGGTGGAGTGATCGACATGGACATACGTTCAAGCAAAGCTTCTTACCGCATCCCGTTATTTTGCGCGGTGACGCTGTTATTCTGGTTTTCGATGTACACATGCGTGCCGATATTGGCCGCCTACGTCGAAGATTTGGGGGCGTCCCATAAGATGGCCGGCCTGATCGTCGGCATGTACGGACTGAGCCAGATGCTGCTGCGCATCCCGGTCGGCGTCATTTCGGATCGCTTCCACAAAAGGAAGCTGTTCATCGTCTTCGGGCTGGTGTTCTCCGTGCTGGCGGGCGTCGGCATTCTCGTCACGCAAGACTTGACGTGGATCTTAATATTGCGTGCGCTGGCCGGAGCGGCGGCTGCGACATGGGTCGATTTCACGATTTTGTTCGCCAGCTATTTTGCCAAGGAAGCGACGACGCAGGCGATGGGCACGCTGTCGGTCTACAACTCGCTCGGACAAATGCTCGGCATCTTGACGGGCGGCTGGTTTGCCGATTATTACGGGTGGGAATCGGCGTTTCTCATCGGGGCGGCTGTTGGCGTCATCGGGCTTGCGGCTGCATTTTACCTGGTGGAGAAAGTGGACCCGGATGCCCAGAAGATCACCTTCGAGGGCGTGCTGGAAGTAGCGGGCGACCGGACGCTGCTGACGGTTTCGTTCTTGTCCATTTTGTTCCAGGTGTTGACCTTTGCGACGGTGTTCGGCTTTACGCCGGTGTTTGCCCAATCGCTCGGCGCTTCCAAGCTTGATATGGGATTGCTGACGTTTTTCTCCACGTTCCCGACGGCGCTTGCGGCCTGGATCGGCGGCAGGCATCTGGCTCAGAAAATCGGCGAGAAGCAGGTGGTCGTTATCGGCTTTGTTATAAGCGGCCTCTTTACGCTGATCATTCCGTTTACGGGATCATTGTGGCTGCTCATCGCCACGCAGGCGCTGGCCGGCTTCGGCCGCGGCTTCACGTCGCCGGTGCTGATGTCGCTCAGCATCAAGCATATGGATACGGGCAAGCGGGCTACGGCCATGGGCTTCTACCAAGCGATTTACGGGCTCGGCATGTTCGGCGGGCCGCTGTTCATGGGAATCGCCGGCGATTGGCTCACGCTTCAGCAAGGATTCGTCATCGTCGGCCTGCTCGGATGCGTGACCGCCGTCCTAGGCCAGCTCCTGCTTCGCACGGGACGGCGGCCGATGCCAAACGCTGCGCCCAAAACGAATGCCTAGACCAAATAAAACAAAGCCGTTGCGCTTTAGATGGAGAACGGCGGAAACAGCGCAGCACCCCGCTGCGGCATAACAAAATGAGCCATTCTACCCGACTATGTTTCACGGTGGGTAGAATGGCTCATTTTGGCTTCCGCTCCAACACGAATGTATCCTCATCGAAAAAGCTTGGTCACAAGTTCATCCTGTTCAATCACTCTTCAAGTATATAACAGCGTTATGACAAGCAGATTGTAGAGTACTAGTGGGAGAATCACATTGTAATAAGAAGCGCCGGCAACCGGGCCCCAGAAGCCGCGATGCCCGTGCGGATGCGGAACGCTCAAATACACGTGTCCCTCGTCGCAGCTTACGATGACGCCTTCATATACATGGCCCTCTACCGTCTGGAGACGGACGAAATGATGGGTATGCTGTTTACAAATATGGTGGATGCGGTCGCGAATCGCCTTCAAGGTGTGAACGGCCTGCGTATCGGCTTGATACAATACTTGCGGTTGTACGGGATGGTGATAACTCATGACTTTACCTCCGCCTGGAATAGGCTGTTTTTACCAGCGTATGCAGGCGTCCGCCCAAAGGTTCCGCGTTTGACTAATCAGGCGAATTGCTCCGTGGTGCCATTTTTTTCGCCTCTAACGGCGCTTTACAGGCTTGACTCGCAAAAAAATAACCCCCGGTTCGTCGGAATCACTGACCGAACGAACAGGGGGATTGACTTGAATGTACCGCTACTTCTTCCTTGTCTTGATATACTGAGGGTAGACGATTTCGCCTGTGTCCAGCTTCGCGATTTCATCCGCCGTCCAGCCTGCGATCTTGTTGTTGCCGGTGGCGCCGGTCAGCTTGATGTTGTATTTGCTGGCGAGATAGCTGTGCAGCGCAGGCATGTCCGCTTCCTTCACTTCGCGCAGCTTTTTCTTGCCTTGAATTTGCCCGAGGATGACGCCGATCGATTCGGCGGCCAGACTCGTATTCGGCTGAATGCGGGCACTGCCGTAAGCGATCGCCGAGGATCCGACGTTTTTTCCGGCCATAATGACGTTGTCGTAGTTTTTTAGCAGGAAGCTGCGCATCGGCATGCCATACTTGTCGGGTCGTCCCATCTCGATGCCCCATTTGTTGGCGCTCGTGCCTTGAAGATCGAGCGGATAGCCGGCGATGCTGACGTTATCCCAGAACATCCGGGCGCCCAGCATATCGGACGGTTTCAGCACGTAATCGGTTTCGTAATGGTTGTACTCGCGGATGTACAAATAATTCGGGAAGCCGTTCAGCTCGGCATGTTCCCAGCCAGGAAGGCTTTTGCGGAAATGCTCGAGAATGAGCGGGATTTCTTTTTTGCCGAGCGTCATGGCATCCGCAACCGATTGATCGTCCGCAGGATCGACCGTATAGATCAGAAACGCGTTAATGATCACTTCCCCGTCCCGTTGGTTCACCGCATTCAGTCCCCGCAAAAACACGCGGTCGTTCGTCGGCTTGTACTTGCCGGTCATGCCGGCCAAGCTGATCGCATAGCTGTTGTCTACCGAACCCCAACCGTATTTGGTGCGCTTTTCGTCGGCCGGCGTTGCGTTGAACTGCGATTGGAACTTGGCCCAATCGACATTTTTGAATTTCATCATCATGCCCGAGCTCATATATTCGACGTTCGTTTGCCCGTAAAATGATTCGAGTCCAGGCATCCGAGGCACTTGCAGCTTGCTTACGAGCGCGGCGAAGTCTGAGTTTTCCACCCAGTAGGAGGAGGTAATCCGTTTCTTTTGGCCGTCTTTGCCCGTGTAGACCAAGGCGTCGATCGCATGGGGGCCGAACGAACCGGGAGACAGCTCCAGACCGTTGATTTTAACACCTTGCTCGACCGGAATGTCTTTGCTCAGCTTGTCAAAATATTGCTCGAATTCCTTCAGCTTGCGAATTTTTCCGTTGCGGAATCCGTCGAACAGCTCCTTGGCCCGTCCTTGTACGAGCAGCCGATGCTGATCGTCCCGGGTTTCGTCCAGGAACAGCATTTCGCCCTGCAGCACTTGGCCTCCGAACGCTGCCCGCGGATCAAGCACTTTGACCTTCAATCCTTCGTCCGCCGCCGCTCGGGCCAAATACAACCCTTCCAATTCGCTACCGATGACGACAACATCGACTTTCTCGGTCGGCGGGGGCGGATCTTTCGGCTCCGGTTTCGATTCCGGCTTCACGGTGCCAGGATCTGCCGTTCCGCCGGTTCCAGACGGCGCGGCGGCATTGCGAGGTTCTTTGGCCCCGGCATTCCACTGTATCACGCTGTAGATCGCCGCCAGCGCCACCAGGGCCAGCACGGCGACGCCTACGGAGAGCCTTTTGCCTTTTTTTCTCATCGCTTACTAATTCGCTCCTTTACATATGCAGGCGACTGGCTTGGTTCCCGCAGCAATCATATTTCTCTTACTAAAGTCTACCATGTTTCATAGAACGGTTCAAAAACGATTTTTCAGCAAACCTGCGGCGTTTATTCAGTAAATGTTCAGCACCCCCACAAACGATTTCGCGATAGCGAACGATGTAGTAAATCCAGGAACTCTTCGCGCGAAAGTTCTTACACTTACATAACCCAAAGGAGAATGACACTTTATGAACAATACGTTCAAGAAAACAATGATTTCCGGATTGACGCTGGCGATGGTGCTTGGCGGTTCTACGGCTGCGTTTGCAGACGGCAAAGGCAAAGGCAATGACGATAAAGGGAAAGGCCGCGACGATAACGACCGCAGCAAGTATGAAACGACGGTAAAAGGAAACATCGATGTCAACCTCAACATCAAGCTCAGCTTCGACGATTTGAAGGGCAAAGACGTGGAGTGGGCTCAAAGATACATCGCATCTCTCGCTTCCAAACGCGTATTTGAAGGTTACGAGGACGGTACGTTCCAGCCGCGCAAAACGATCTCCCGCATTGAAGCGCTTACGGCAGCGGTTCGTCTGATGGGACTTAGAGACCAAGCGGAATCGGCCGATGCAACACAGGCGAACTTGAACTTTAAAGATGCCGACAAGCTGAAGCAAAAATACCCTTGGGCAGTAGGCTATGTGGCTGTAGCGCTGCAAAACGACCTGTTCTCGGAATCCGAAGACATGGTTCAACCGGAAAAAGAAGCCGACCGTCTTTGGGCGACGACACTGCTTGTCAAGGCGATGAAGCTGCAGGACGAAGCGAAGTCCAAGATGAACGCGAAGCTTCCGTTCAAGGATGCAAAGCAAATTCCGGCAGGTTCTGTCGGCTACGTAGCGGTCGCGATTGAACACAACCTTGTTGACGGCTATGAAGATAATACGTTCCGTCCGAACAAGCCGGTTACCCGTGCAGAGCTTGCGGCGCTTCTTGACCGGACAGGCAGCCAGCTTCCGGACAACGCTTCCATTAAGGGGACGGTTACGGGCACTGTGTACAACAACCTGCTGACGGTCAAAACAAGCAACAACGAAACGCTCAGCGTCGAGCTGGATCCGAACGCCTTCATCTTCCGCAACGGCTTGAAAGTGACCGCGGGCGAGCTGCAAACAAGCGACAAGGTGCTGATCCGCACTTACGGCGGCAAAGCGATTTACGTGGAAGTGTTGAACGCTTCAAACGATCAACAGCAGCGCGTCGACTTTACGGCAACGGGAACGTTCAATAGCTACACGCTGAACTCCAAAGGCGAAATCGGCTCGATTTCGATTAACCAGCAGCAGGCCAGCGGCAGCGTGACGACAGCCGTGTACAATGTAGCCTCCGAACTGTATATTTCCGGTGATGTAAGCCAGCTGACGCAAGGACGCCAGTTGGAGCTGAGAGGCAAAGATCAGCTCGTGCATACCATCATCATAAAGTAGATAAAGATAAAAAGGTTAGAATGACAACGAAGAACAGTCCTCTCGAGCGGAGAATAAGCCGTGCGGGAGGGCTGTTCTTTTGTACGCTCAAGGGAAAGTTGATGGCAGGGGTGGACAGCCGTTCCGATCCGTGTATAATTATATAAATTATTAACTTGCTTGGCTGAATGACTTCGAAGGGAATCGGGCGGAGGAGCGGAGAACAATATGAAGCAAGACCGAATCAAGCTGGAAGATATCATCGTCGCCAGCCATGTGCTGAAAGATGTCGTGCATCACACCCCTTTGCAAAAAAATTTCATTCTATCGGAAAAATACGGCTGCAACGTTTTCCTCAAACGGGAGGATTTGCAGGTGGTCCGTTCGTTCAAAATACGCGGCGCGTACAATATGATTAAAAGCTTGCCGGAGGAAAAGCTGCGCAAGGGCGTCGTCTGCGCGAGCGCGGGCAATCATGCGCAGGGCGTAGCCTACTCGTGCAAGGCGCTGGAGATTCCGGGCAAAATTTTCATGCCGGCGACGACGCCAAGGCAAAAAATTTCGCAGGTCAAGCTGTTCGGCGGCGCCTTCGTCGAGGTGATCTTGACTGGCGACACTTTCGACGATTCGCTTCGCGAAGCGGTCGAATGCGGGGAGCGGGAAGGGATGCAGTTCATCCATCCGTTCGATGATGCAAAAGTCGCGGCGGGACAAGGCACGGTCGGACTCGAACTGATGAACGACATGCGGAAGCCGGTCGATTACGTATTCGCCGGGATCGGCGGCGGCGGACTCATCTCCGGGATCGGTACTTACGTGAAGAGCATCAGCCCTTCGACGCGGTTGATCGGTGTGGAGGCGGCCGGTGCCCCGTCCATGCGCGAGTCGATCGACAAGGGAGAGATCGTGACGCTTGGCGAGATCGATAAATTCGTCGACGGTACGGCCGTGAAGAGAGTCGGCGAGCTAACCTTCGAAATATCCCGCGAAGTGGTGGACGACATTATCGTCGTTCACGAAGGGAAAGTGTGTACGACGATTCTCGAGCTGTACAACGAGAATGCGATCGTCGCCGAGCCGGCCGGGGCGCTGCCCGTAGCGGCGCTCGAATTTTATCGCGAGCAGATCGCGGGCAAGAACGTCGTTTGCGTCATCAGCGGCGGCAACAACGATATCGACCGGATGCAGGAAATCAAGGAGCGTTCGCTCATCTATGAAGGGCTCAAGCACTACTTCATCGTGAACTTCCCGCAGCGTGCGGGCGCATTGCGCGAATTTCTCGAGTATGTGCTCGGACCGAATGACGATATTACGCGCTTCGAGTATACGAAGAAAACGAGCAAGGAGAACGGGCCGGCGCTTGTGGGCATAGAGCTCAAGCAGCGGGACGATTACGGACCGCTCGTCGAGCGGATGCAGCAGAAGGGGTTCCGATACAGCGAGATCAACAAGGACCCGCATTTGTTCAATCTATTGATTTAACAGATGAATAGGCAGCTTAAACCGAAGACAGTAACGGTTTAAGCTGCTGCTGTTTATGTATTGCTTTTTTCAAGAGAGTGTCTAATCGGCAAGAATGATCTCCTGGCTCATCTTCACTTGTTCGATCATGTGGCCAATATTGCCTTCCCCCGCATACCGGGACATGTCAAAAAAGTCATTATCCAGATTCGACCAGTATAATTCATTTTCATCCCCTGAGATCTTTACGTCGCGTTTCAATTTGCCGGCATACACCTCGACATAACATTGCTGAAAGTAATATTGAAAGTCCATGACATGATGCAAAACAACATCTTCTTTGGCAATGCCGGTTTCTTCCAACAGCTCCCTGTAAGCCGCCTCCATCCCCGTTTCTCCAGGTTCGATTTTTCCGCCGACCAGATTGCTTAACCCCTTATAGGGCTCTTTCAATCGTTTGCACATCAGCAAGCGGTCCTTTTCTTTGCTGTATATCATAATGACGTTATATCCTTGCATGGTTTGACCTCCTTATTTTTCATTTTGAGCGAAGCAGAAAATCATATAAAAAAGCCGAGTTTCTGAACATCCGCTAGCGATAGCGGACGTTCGAGATACCCGGACTTTTTTGCTCCAAACAACCGACAACGTTATTTGGAAGCGACTTTATTGAGATCGATAACGCCTTGGTAGATCGTTTCGAACAGTTCTTGCAAATCCTGCTCTTCGATGCAGGAGAAGGCGACGCGAAGGTCGGTTTCGCCGAGAGCGATCGTGCCGATGCCGTACTTGTCGAGTAGGTGCAAGCGGAGCGTTTCGGCGTCAACCGTCTTCAGCTTCAGGCACATGAAATAGCCGGAGTTGAACGGGTAATATTCCCACACATCGCCGAATTTGCCGCTATCCAGCAGCGCTTTGACTTTATTGGCGCGGCCCTTCATAATTTCGAATTTCTCCTGCTTCTGCGCCTTGTATTCCGGCGATTGCAGCGCGCGCAGCACGAATGTCTGCGACGGATGCGGCCCGCTGGAGATGGTCGCGCGGATGATGCCCATCGTCTTTTGCTCCAGTGCGGCAAGCATCGCTTCACTTTGGCCGGCATACGTAATGAAGCCGACGCGGAAACCCCAGACGAATTCTTCCTTCGTTGCGCCGTCGATTTTGATCGACAAGACGCGCGGATGCAGATCCGCCAGCTTGCCTGCAAGCGACTCGTGAAGCGAATCTTCGAAGAAGAGGCCAAAGTAGGCATCGTCCGTCACGGCCACGACGTTAATGCCGGCTTCCGCCGCTTCCTTGATAGCCGCGACGATGGCATTGCCTTCTTCAGGACCCGGTGTGTAGCCTGTCGGGTTGTTCGGAAAGTTCAGGACGACGATCGCTTTGCCTTTGCCCTTTTGGGCGAGCAGAGCGCTGCGCAATGCATCGGCGTTGAACTTGCGCTGTTCGTTGTACAGCGGGTAGTATACGAGCTCGGCGCCGCGGCGGATGCCGAAGGTCAGCTCGTAGTTTTCCCAGTTCTTATCCGGAATGACGACGGCGTCGCCAGGCCCTGCGAACAAGTCGGCGACGATGCTGAGGCCGTGCGTGAGCGCGTTCGTTGCGATCGGCGTGCCGAGGCTTTTGCCTTGCAGCGACGGGTTTTCTTCCAGCATTTTGACTTTCCATGCCGCACGCAGCTCCGGCTTGCCGGCCGGCGGCGCATATTCGTAAATGTCCTTTGGGTTATAAGCGGACAATGTATCTTGAATGATTTTGAGATGCATCGGCTGCCCGTTCTCCAGAGCGGTGCCGATCGTTGCATTGAACTTGTTGGCCTTGGCTTTCGCTTCCGCGGATTGGCTCAAAATGCCGACCTTCGGAAAATAAATTTGTTTGCCTAGCTCGGATAACATCTCGTACACATGCGGATTCTCTTTGGCGATCGTATCGCACAGCTGTTGGGCAAGAGGGTTCATTACCTTTCATCCTTCCATGTTCTTCTTCTTGGCATTAGCCAATATTATATCACTTTACCGCAGCAGCGTCACGGCCGTCTTGGAACTTTGGCGGAATATTTTCAGAGGAACGGCTTGGTTTTGTTAAATCGGCTGTGATACGATAGAAGCGGCTACCACGGTAGCGTTTACTGCGTCAGGAGGTCTACGGGTGACAGCCATCAAACGATACGAGAAAATTATGGAGCTCCTCATGGCTCAGAGGGAAGTGTCCGTGGCGGACCTTGCCGAGCGGCTCGGAGTGACGGGAAAAACAATCCGGCAAGATTTGGTCAAGCTGGAGGGCAAAGGTGTGCTGGTCCGAACCCACGGCGGCGCCGTGCTTGCGAACGAGAACTACTCGGGCCTGCTTCAGGAACATGCGCCGAGCAGCAAGCGGAAGGACGAGAAGCAGCAGGCGGCGGCATGCGCCCTCGGGTTCATCGAACCGGGCGACATCATCGCGCTAGACAGCGGCAGCACGACGCTGGAGATTGCAAGAGGGCTCGACGACATACCGCTGACGGTCATTACCAACGATCTGTATATCATCGGCGAGCTGATCAAGAAAGAGCAGATCCGGCTCGTCGTACCCGGCGGTTTCCGCAGCCGCAACCTGCTGGTCAATGAAGATGCCGGCCGTTTTTTGCGGAAGCTGAACGTGCAGAAGGCGTTTTTGTCGACGACTGGCATTCACGCCGATTACGGCTTTACGATATTTACGCAAATGCATGTGGAGCAGAAGCGGGCGATGATTGAGACCGCAAGACATGTATACTGCGTGGCCGACCATGCCAAATTCGACAAATGCGCGCTCATTACATTCGCCGGATTGTCCGAGGTAGCCACGATCGTTACGGACCCGTCCGTCTCTGACGATACGGTGCGTAAATATGAACTTCTCGGCGTTCGTATTGAACGGACTTCTCATGACTAATCAGGTTCATTTTGGTTTAAATTTTTTTGTAATTGAACTTAAATAAACATTCGGGTTATAATAGTGTTGCTAAGAAAATGCACTCCGGGAGGAATTGAAATCATGGAAATCCGTTATGCCGTAAGCCCCGCAGAGACGAAAACGCTCGGTACCGAGCAATTGCGCAAAGAATTTTTGATTGAAAATCTGTTTGCGCCGGGCGAACTGAAACTTGTCTACTCGCACGTGGATCGCTTTATTACAGGCGGCGTCATTCCGACGAACGAGCCGGTCAAGCTCGAAGCGGACAAGCATACCATGGGTGCGGACTATTTCTTGGAGCGCCGCGAAATCGGGATCATCAACGTAGGGCCGAAAGGCTATGTTACCGTTGACGGCACCGAGTACGAAATGGACAGCAAAGATGGTTTGTACGTTGGTCTAGGCAACAAGGACGTCACGTTCCGCAGCGCAGACCCGTCCAATCCGGCGCGTTTTTATTTCAACTCGACGCCGGCTCACAGAAATTACCCGACCGAGAAAATTGCGATTTCCCAGGCAGATCCGCAGCATCTGGGTTCGATCACGAACTCCAACGAGCGGACGATCTACAGATACATTCACCTGAACGGCGTGAAAAGCTGCCAGCTCGTTATGGGCATGACGCTGCTGAAGCCGGGCAACATGTGGAATACGATGCCTTGCCATACGCATAACCGTCGTTCCGAGGTTTATTTTTACTTCGATATGCCGGAAGACGGCGTCGTGTTCCATCTGATGGGCGAGCCGACGGAAACCCGCCATGTCGTTATGCGCAACGAGCAGGCGGTCATTTCTCCTAGCTGGTCGATCCATAGCGGTGTCGGCACAAGCAATTATACGTTCATTTGGGGAATGGCCGGCGAGAACCAAGAGTTCTCCGACATGGACATGGTCGCAATGAAAGATTTGAAATAAGGTTGTTCCACTGTTACAAGACAAAGGCACAAGCGCGCGAATCATCGCGAGGCTTGTGCTTTTTTGCTTCATCATAAGAGCTTCGTTCAGAAACTTTTTAAAAATAGGTGAGTGGTTGCGCCATCCGGCAGCGTAGTAAACAATAAAGGGACTGAAGCGGCATCCGCAGGATGGGGGTTGCATGGAGATTAATGAAGAAAATGCCGGCATGGAGCTGGCGAGGCGCAACCCGCAGGCGCCTTAAAGGGCCGTGGAACATCGAGCTGGGTCAAATGCCCTCAGCGGCGGAGCGGTAAGGAGCGTTTAGAAAAGGCTCCAGTCGAATTCGCCGGACAGCGTCTCCAGCAGATGCACGCCGGCGACGCTGTTGCCTTTGTCGTTGAGCGCCGGCCCGACGACGCCGATGCCGTAGCGTCCGGGCACAAGGGCGAGAATGCCGCCGGCGACGCCGCTCTTGGCAGGCAGCCCGGCACGGATGGCGAATTCGCCGGAAGCGTTGTACATGCCGCAGGACACCATGAACGTCTTGGCGATCTGCACGTAGCGGCGGGGAATCAGCTCGCGGCCGCTCTGCGGATCTTTGCCGTTCAGCGCCAGCACGAGCGCCATTCGGGCGAGCTGGCGGCATGTGATTTCGACGGAGCAATGCTTAAAGTACACGTCCAGTACTTCTTCGACGTCATCCTGCTCTTCCAGCACCCGGTTGTCTTTCAGGAAATAAGCGAGCGACCGGTTACGGTGAGCGGTGGCGGACTCGGAACGGTACACGGCTTCGTTCCACTTCAGCGACGGCGCGTCCGCCAGCTCGCGGAAGAACGCGAGGATGCGTTCCGCTTTCGCGGCCGGGCTGCCGCCGCGAATCAATGAACTGATGGCGATCGCTCCGGCATTGATCAGCGGGTTGAACGGAATGCCCGGCTCCACCAGCTCCAGCTTCAGCATGGAATTGAAATCGTCGCCGGTCGGCTCCATCCCGACTTTCCGGAACACGCCTTCTTCGCCGTGATCCATCAAGGCCAGAATGAGCGTGAACACTTTGGAGATGCTCTGCATCGTGAAGGACAAGCCGCAGTCGCCGAGGGTGAGCGACTGTCCTTCCGTGCTCATGATTGTAATGCCGAGCGCGTCGGCGGGCGCGTGGGCGAGCTCGGGTATGTATGTGGCCGGACGGCCTTTGTGGGATTCCCGGCGGCTTTCCTCAAGCCAAGAAGGAAGTTGCTTCGTTAATCGTTCCCATTCGGATGCGGCGGTCATCGGATACACTCCTCTGTCATAATAAACCTATATTTGTCATTCATCGTCCCGGCCATAACTATTCGACATCTTTCCGGCGCCTTCCTGCCGCTTGGAGCCGCTCCGACACTAACGGCAGGACAACGACAGAGGCAAGGCCGGAATCGGCAGGCTTTATCGGTATCCCGGCAAGATGAGGTACACGAGGTATTCGCTTTTCGTTCAAATGCGAAGCGATGGGATGATTGAATATTATATCCGTTCCCCCTACAATAAAACAATGGAGTGTACCGTCTGACCCTTAAGTTGGCGGAGAAAGGAGCGCTTATGTCCAAAGCCGATAATATGCTTTCCATTTTATGGCTGCTCAAAACGAGAAAGCGGATGACCGCTCAACAGCTGTCGGAAGAGCTGGAAATCCATATCCGCACCGTGTACCGGTATATTGACGCTTTATGCGCGAGCGGCGTCCCAATCGTGGCCGATTCCGGGCATAACGGCGGCTACAGCCTGCTGGACCATTTTACCGAGGTGCCGCTATTTTTCGATTTGGACGAGCAGAAGGCGCTCATTCAAGCGGCGATCTTCGCGCAGGAGTCCGGCTTTCCTCATGGAGATGCGATGAACCGTGCGGTCTCCAAGCTGAAAAGGTACACGAATCCGGAACAGCAACAGACGCTTGAACGCCATACGGCCGGGTTCGAGGTGATCCGCCCGCCTGCCGACGCAGCGCTTGAAGCCGTACTGCAGCAGCTGGAACTGTCCGTTGCCGGAGGGCGGACGCTCGGTATGGACTACGTCAAGCGGTCCGGAGCGGTTACTGAGAACCGGCGCATCGATCCGTACGGGATCGTGTATTGGAAAGGAAGCTGGTACGTCGTCGCATTTTGTCATCTGCGCAAGGAGCTTCGCAGCTTTCGCGCCGATCGCATCCAAGCGTTGTTCGCCACGGATGAGGGATTCGAGCGGCCTTCATCTTTTTCCGCAAGTGAGTATTTCTTAAAGCATTTAATTCCCGAGCCGGAGGGGCAGGAAGACCTAGTTTCCGTATGGCTTGAAGGAAGCCCACGGTCGATCGGCGACGTATGCCGGCACTGGCTGCTGGGACACACCGTGGTCGAACGGTCGGAGCACAGAGTGAATCTTCGTCTGGATGCAAAATCCACCCTGGCCTTCGTCCCGTACTTTTTGCTGTCTTACGGGAAGTCGCTTCGCGTGCTGGAACCGTCCTCGCTCATCGAACAGACGGCCGAGCTCGCGGCGGACCTGTACGATTATTACCGCACAATGAGGCAAGAGCCGGCAGCGGACCGCGAGGACGACAGGAAGGATTAGGCTTCCTCGCGATGGTGCGGACAAAACGCTTTCATCAGCGCGATCGTCTCCGCATCCAAATCCCGTCCGCGACCGGCCAGCCCTTCCGAAATTTTAGTGAACTTTTCCTCGTTCAAATTTTGTCCGAGCTTGAATTTCCCGGTCATTTGCTCAATTCGGATGCGAACGACGGAAGTCGCCCGCAATTGCGGCTCGTAATCCGGATCGGACGGGTCGATCGGCGCATAACCGCCTTCAGGCTGCAGCTTGCGCATGAATGCGGCGAGCGCGTCCGCTTTTTGCTGAAGTTCCGTGACGATTTCAGCATAGCCTTTGATAAGCACCGATTTGAAATAAGCGGTAGCGGGACAAGCCAGCTTCGGATCAAGAAAATGCGACGGAATGATGGCATATTCTTTGGATACGGAGAAAGTCGCTTTCGGCTCCGTCTTCAAATTGCGCATCTTTTGCCCGACCTTGCTGCCGTGGAAGTAAACGGCACCATCAGAGTATACGAAGTTCAGAGGCGTTAGCTCCGGCCATCCGTCTTCCCCTTGCGTGCCAAGAACGCCGTAGCTCGCTTCATCGAGCAGTGCCCCGATTTCCCCGAGGTCCATCACTTCAAACTCATTTCTTCTCATCTATCATTCCTCCAACGACAGAAAATAATGGTAAAAATCCACATCTCTTTTATACCCGGCCGCTTCATATAACCGCTGCGCCTTCTTGTTGTCCGCTGCCGTAGCCAATTCGAGCCCTTTGGCTCCCGTCTCGGCCGCATGCTTGCGGGCCGCTTCCAGCAGTGCCCGACCGGCGCCTTGCCCCCGAAACTCGGCTTCGACATACAGGTCGTTCAACACCCACAGCTTTTTCATGGAAACGGAGGACAACATCGGGTACAGCTGGGTAAAGCCGTGGGGCCGGCCCCGCTCGTCCGCGAAGGCAAAATAGATGACCGATTGGTTCGATTGCAAATTGTTCCGTAAAAAAGCATCGGCTCCGCCAAGGTCGGAGTTTTGTCCGTAAAATTGGCGATACCGGTCAAAAAGGGGAGCGAGGTTCGGAATGTCCTGCAAAAGAGCGCGTTCAATGTGAATGTGTTGCTGGGAAGTCATGTGGGTTTGCCTCCTTGATGTGGTATCGGCTGCTTGGAAAACGATGTGGGAATTAGATGCAAGTTTACACGGTTCATTGACAATGAAAAAGAACCAATTTAAAGTATTTTTATTAGACCAATAATGTTGGACAAGATCCATGGGCAAGGGAGAAGGGGAACGCATGCATTTTCAAATCCCGTATTACTCCTATAGGGAACGATACGATACGAAGCTGCTGGCGCTTTATCATGCGCTCAAAGATACGATTACCGGGGGCGTGCTGGCCTATGACTCACGGATTCCTTCCACCCGGGAGCTTGCGCAGCTGTACGGGCTGTCGCGCGGTACGGCCAATCAAGTTTACGAGATGCTGACATCGGAAGGATATGTGCGCAGCGAAACGGGGCGGGGGACATTCGTATCGTACCGGCTAAGCCCGGGAGCGGCCGGAACCGGGCCGGGCATGGAGGCGGCGCGGACGCCGTCCTTCCGCTTATCTCCATGGGGGGAGCGCGTGCAGCAGATCTCGTCTCGCGAGGAGGATGCTGCCTTACAGCCGGACCCTCCGGCTGTCATCGATTTTAGCCGCTTCGCCCCGGACCCGGGCGCGTTTCCGCGGGAAGCGTGGACCCGCTGCCTGTACGCGCAAGTGCGCGAGCTGAGCAGTCCCGCGGGGCCCTTGAGGGCGCATCCGGCGCAGGGGTGCCTGGCGCTGCGCGAGGCGATCGCCCGCTACTTGCGGCGCGCCCGCGGCATGGCGGTGCAGCCCGAGCACGTCGCCGTCACCGGCGGCTCGATGCAGGCGCTGGCGCTGCTCGCGCAGCTGCTCATCGGCGAAGGCGAGGCGGCCGTCGTCGAAACCCCGGCGTACACGGGCACCCGCCGGGCGATAGTCGCCGCGGGCGGGCGCTGCACCGACGCGATCGTCGATGCGCAGGGCATCGTTCCGGCGGATTGGGACGCGAAGGCGGCGTTCGTCACGCCGACGCGGCAGTTTCCGACCGGCGCGGTGCTTAGCCTTGAGCGGCGGCAGGCGCTGCTGCGGTGGGCGTACGAGCGCGAAGCCGTCATCGTCGAAGACGATTACGACAGCGAGTTCCGCCACCGGGGCAAAAGCCTGGAGCCGCTCAAGGCGCTCGACCGCGAGGAGCGGGTCGTCTATGTCGGCAGCTTCACGAAGACGCTGCTGCCGGGGCTGCGCCTCGGCTATGCCGTGCTGCCGCCGGCGCTGGCCGAGCCGTTCGCGCGGGCGCTGGCGCACTATGAGCCGCAGCCGGTCCATCTGCTCGAGCAGATGGGGCTTGCCGCATTCATGGCCTCCGGCGAGTACGAGCGGCATTTACGGCGGATGAAAAGGATCTACAGCCGTAAATTTCATAGCTTGACGCAGCTGCTCCAATCGGAGCTCAGCGGCCTCTTCGATTGGGTGGAAAGCGATGCGGGACTTCATGTGTTCGGTTGGTGGCGGGGGACGGCGGAATCGTATGCGGCGTACAGAAGGCGCTGTTTCGCCGCTGGCGTCAAGTGGGCGGAAGTGCCCGTGGCGGCAAGCGATGGGCAATGGAGGCAGGGGTTGTACTTGAATTTTCCGCATATACCGGAGGAAGCGCTGCGCGAAGGCGTTTTTCGCATGAAGCAGGCCGAATCCGGCTGCTGAAGCCGGGTGCTGCGGTTGGCGGCAGTGTGTGACACGGCAACTTCGGGCTAGGCATACAAAAAGCTCCGATTTCCCGGGAACAGGAAGATTCGGAGCTTTTGAGCGCGATGCGAAGAGACGGTTATGATGTCATCCGCTGCATTAGGCTTCCTGCGACCATGACTTCACGATTCGATCGTTTGGCAGCAAAAAAGTCAGCAAGCCGAGCAGCGGCAGGACGCTGACGAGCTGCATGACGACCGGCAGGTGAATCCAGTCCGCCAAGCCTCCAAGAGCGACGGCACCGAGCGCCCCCATGCCGAAGGCCAATCCGGTAATGAGCCCGGAGACGGTGCCGATCTTGCCGGGGATGAGTTCTTGGGCATAAACCACCGTGACGGAGAAGCTAGACATCAGGATGAACCCATTGATAAGCAAAATGATGTATGCACCGGCGCTGCCCACATAAGGAAGCAGCAGAGCGAGTGGCGCTGTTCCGAGCATCGAGAATAAAATCAGATTGCGGCGCCCGAACTTGTCCGACAGCGGTCCGCCGAAAAATGTGCCGGCCGCTCCGGAAGCGGCGAACAAAAAGATGTATAACTGCGCTTGCTCAAGCCGGATGCCGAATTTTTCCATGATATAGAACGGGTAATAAATCGTAATCCCGGCGGAATACCAGGAGCGGGCAAACACGAGAAATACCAAAGTAACGACGGCGAACGCGATCTGTTTTTTGCGGGCAGGGCTCATGACGCGTACGCCGCTCTTCTTCTTGACGGGCGGGTTCGCCGCGATGTAGCCGCCGTACCATTTGGCGATATACAGCTGTACGATGATGGCGAGTCCGGCGACGAGCGTAAACCAGATGGCGCCGAGCTGCCCGAGCGGCACAAAGACAAGCGCCGTCATGACCGAAGCCAGCGATTGGCCGGTATTGCCTCCCACCTGGAAGATCGATTGCGCCAACCCGCGCCGGGCTCCGCCGGCCATGAACGCCACGCGCGACGCTTCCGGGTGAAAAACGGCGGAGCCGATACCCACGAGAAGCACGGACAGCAGCACGAACCAGTAATTCGGAGCAATCGCCAGCCCCAGGACGCCGAGACAAGTGGATACCATGCCGAGCGGCAGCATGTAGGGGGAAGGTTTGCGGTCCGAATACATGCCGACGACGGGCTGCATGACCGAAGCGGTCATGTTTAGGGCAAAGACGATGATCCCGGATTGCGTGTAGTTCAAGCTCATTGAATTTTTTAAGATCGGCAAAATGGCCGGAATGACGGACTGAATCGTGTCGTTAAACAGATGGACGATGCTGATTGCGATTAATATGCGAAACACAGTCGGCTTGACGTCCGTTCGGGGAGCGGTCTTGTACAGCGGGCCGCTCCGGGCCGAATCGGTTGGGGCTTGCATCTCGGTAAAGCTCCTCTCTAGGATGTGGTGCAGCGGCTTATGCTTTAAGCTTGAACGTTCCGAGCGGTTCGCCCATGCGAACCTTGCTGCCGACCGACAGGTCCGATCTGCTGTTGAACGTGCCCGTTTCGGTCAACAGGACGACCGTGGAGCCGAATTCGAAGTAGGCGAGATCTCCGCCCCGCTCAAGCGCATCCGGCAGCGGAGATACATATTGAATGCTGCTGACGTTGAGCGCGCCGACTTTGACGACGGCCACTTCGCCTCGTTCATGCTGCACGTATGTAATGAGCCTTTCATTGCGGCTCAATACCCGGCGCATATGTTTCAGGCCGAAATCGTTGACGGGGTACACTTTCCCGGCCACGTGCTCTTTCTCTACAATGACGCCCGTGACAGGGGAATGAATCCGATGGTAATCCGTCGGACTCAAGTACAGGACATAATAAAAGCCGTTCTTATAATTAATCATTCGCGGGCTGTGATTGAGCAGTTCTTCAATCGTATAATCTTGGCCTTTCACATTCACGATCAGACCGTCCTTGATCAGCCCCATCCCGGTCACCAGCGCGTCTACGGGCGAGATGAGCGTATCCGGAGTCGGATCGACCGGGCGCAGGCCGTCCTTCAACCGCCGTGTAAAGAAATCGTTGAGCGACGCGTATTCATGAACAGCCTTTTCCGCATCCTCCACGCGAATGCCGTAAGTTTTAGCAAATCGGGGGATCAGCATGCGGCTGGTTTTTGATTTGGCGAACGCTCCCGTCAATCTGGATACCGTTTTGCGGGAGGAGAGCTCGGTCAGCAGCCGGAACAGCGATATTTTCATAAAATTAACCTTCACCTGTTTCCTTTGTTGTAAGTATGCGAACCTACCGACTATCTTGACACAGAACAGGGGACAAAGCAACAGAAAAACGCAGGCACCGTGATAGCAAAAGTGGACGGTCTCTGATGAACGATGCGAGGTCCGCACGGGTATGTCGGCTTCGGAACCCGCTGTCTGATGGATTCATTCGGAAAGGCGGTTCAATGGAACTGATGCAAATGAAAAAAGCTCCCGAAGGAGCTTTTACGGATACATTTTGCACTTGGCCTGTCTGTATTCTCCGCAGGATAAGCAGGTGGCCAGGTTCACCAGCACCGGTCTGCTCGAACCTGAAAGCTTGGTGCAATGAACGGGAGTATTGTACTGCGGGTCCGGCGAAATCATCGTACAATAAGTACATTGGGATACCATTTCCGTTGTAACGGCTACCGCTTCGGCAGCCGCTACAGCAGGCGCAACCGTCGCTGCTGCTTCCGATGGCTGGAACTCGCCGCTAATCGCTTCATTCATACAAATCGCCCCTTTGTCTTACCTCTATAAAGATAGCGCTTCCATTCTTGGGGTTACTCGTGCTCGTGTTGAACTGTCCAATATTATGCCGTTCCGAACGTGCTTGCAGTTCATATTTTAGCACGAACAGTGAAATTTTTCCATAAAAAGTTGTCTTGCTGTTGGTTCGGAGAAACCATTGACAATTTATTGATTCGTGTTAAGATGAGTTATGTCACTAGGGGAGCCGCGAGGCTGAGATTGGATCGATAGATCCTAGACCCTCTGAACCTGATCTGGATGATGCCAGCGTAGGGAAGTGGAGAGCGTTAGCACGCTAGTATGATTTGTGCTTACTAAGAGCCGCTTCCGATATGTTCGGGAACGGCTTTTTTTGTGCGCTGCGAGAGGTTGGATCATCCTGAAGTATTTCGGATGAACCGGCCTTACGCAGCCGGAAAAACTTCGCCGGCCATGCGAAACGCAAGTACTTGGTTTTGTGAACTTCAGGTCAGTGAAGTTTTTCCGGCGTATCCGCGTTAGAGGTGCCCGGTACAAACATTTAGATGAAGGAGTGGATTGTCCATGTTCAAAGGGTTGAAGCTGACCGATGTGCTTGTCACGATTGTCATTGCGGTTGTGTTCGGTGTCATTTACCGGGTATGGGGTGATTTGTACAACATCGCCAAAATCCCGGGCATACAGCTTGAGCAGCTGGTGTACGGGATGTGGTTCATGGCGGCGACGGTAGCATTCCTGATCATTCGCAAGCCGGGCGTCGCTCTGCTTGCAGAGATTGCGGCTGCGCTTACCGAGATGCTGATTGCTTCGCAATTCGGTATAGAGGCGCTGACGTACGGCGTCCTGCAAGGGTTGTTCGCCGAGCTTGTTTTTGCGATGTACGGTTACAAGCGGTTTAGCGCCGCCGTGGCCGGGTTGGCCGGGATTGCCTCCGCCGTAGGCGCTTTTATATTCGATTTTTCCAAAGGCTACCTTGCCGACTTGCAATCATGGAACCTTGTGCTTGCCATCGTATTCCGCATCGTAGGCACATTCATCATTACGGGCCCGATTGCTTACGTATTGGTGAAGGCGCTTGAGAAAACCGGAGTGACGCAGCTCGTACGACCGGCGAGCGCTGACGATTACCGTGCGCTGGACAAGAAAAACATATAATGAAGGAACGAATGGAACAACAAGGTTCGGAGCCAGCCGTATCGGTCGCGGGACTTCGCATGAAGTTCCCCGGCAGCCCGAAGCTGCTGTTTGAAGATTTGTCGCTGGAGGTGCCTCGCGGGCAAAAGGTGCTGCTGCTCGGTCCGAGCGGGTGCGGCAAGTCTACGCTGCTGCAGGTGCTCAGCGGGCTCATCCCGCAATCGATCGAAGTGCCGCTGCGACACGACGGCATCCGTATCCCCGAATCGTGGGGTTATTTATTTCAAGATCCGGATGCGCAGTTCTGCATGCCTTACGTCGATGAGGAGATTGCGTTCGTCCTTGAAAATATGCGGCTTCCAAGGCAGCAGATGCCGGATCGCATCCGGCACTTGCTAGGACAGGTCGGCTTGCAGCTTGCTGAAACGCACGTGCCGATCGGATCGCTTTCACAAGGGATGAAGCAGCGGCTGGCGATCGCCACGCTGCTCGCGCTGCAGCCGGAAGTGTGGTTTCTGGATGAGCCTACGTCCCTGCTCGATCCGGAAGGGACGACGGAAGTATGGGATACGGTGAAGCAGGTCACCCGGGATCAAACGGTGCTGATCGTCGAGCATAAAATCGACGAAATCGCCCATTACGTCGACCGAGTCGTGCTGTTTGGACCTGACGCCCGGATCATAGCGGATGGGGCACCGGAGCAAGTTTTCACGCAAAATAAAGGGGAGCTTCAGCAGTACGGGATTTGGTACCCGGGCGTGTGGGACGACTACGCCGCTCGATCGGCCGCACTCGCCGATCGGAACGCGGAACAAGCGGGTGTCGCGTCATCAGCCTCAGCGATTCCTGCCGCCGAACCGCTCCTGCAACTGCGCGATTTCACCGGGTTTCACGGGAAGATCGCCAAGATCGAGGCTAGCGCCGAGCTGTATGCCGGTGACTGGGTTGCTGTGGTAGGCGACAATGGCGCAGGCAAAAGCACGCTGCTCCAATCGATGATGCAGCTGCTGCGGACTGAAGGCGAATACCGCTTCATGGGACGCCCGGTTCGGGGATTCGACGATGTGGCCGATTACGCCGCTTATGTGTTTCAAAATCCGGAGATGCAGTTTGTCGCCGCTACCGTGCAAGACGAACTTGCTTTTAATTTTCGCCGTGACGGGGAACCCGAGGCGGAGGTACGCTCCAAGACGGAAGAGCTGCTGGCATGGTTCGGGCTCACGGAGCATCGCGAGCTGCACCCGTATCAGCTTTCGCTCGGGCAAAAACGTCGGCTCAGCGTTGCTGCGGCCACGGTCAAAGCGCAGAAGCTCGTGCTGCTCGATGAGCCGACGTTCGGGCAGGATGCCGCCAATACGTTTGCGCTGCTCGAAAAGCTCGAAGCTTGGAGGCGGCAGGGGACGGCGATTGTCATGGTGACGCACGATCCCGAGATCGTGCAGCGGTTTGCGAAGCGCGTATGGGAAGTCGGCAGCGGCAAGCTGAGCCGCGTGCTGACCCCGCAGCAATACGGCGAGCGCTTCGAGCAGCACCGCATTCTGCAAGAGACGAGGAGGTGATGCCGGATGCCGATTGCAGGTTCCGTCCGCGAAACGTGGCTGCATCGCGTAAATCCCAGCTTTAAGCTGGTGCTTTGCGTCGCAATGTTTGTGCTTGTGCTGTTGACGGACAACATCAACGTGCTTGCCAACGCGACTTGGATGTACGTCGCGCTGGTGGCTGCCGCATCGGGCCAGCCGATGCGCCGGCTGCTGCTGTTATCGGCGCCGTTCGCGCTCATGTTCGTCTCTTCGGCGACGTCGATGATCTTTTTCGGCAAAGGGGATACGACCTGGTACCGCTTAGGCGTTGTTCATATTACGGAAGAAAGTTTTTACCGAGGGATCCATATCGGACTGAAAACCGTCGATATGGCGCTGATCGGCATGTTGTTCGGCTTTACGACAAGTCCGGTGGCGATGTTTTATTCGCTGATGCAGCAGCTGCGGCTGTCGCCGAAGTATGCTTACAGCTTCATGGCGGCGCTTCGGCTGATGCCGATGGTTGCCGCCGAATTCCGCACGCTGCAGATGGCTTTGAAGGTGCGCGGGGTGCGGACGCCCAGAGGCGTCAAGGGCTGGTTCGTGACGCTGAAGCGCTTCTCGATCCCGCTGCTGTCGCAAAGCATTCGCCGTGCGCAGCGCATTGCGGTGGCGATGGAAGCGAAGCGGTTCTCTTCGTCAGCCGGGCGCACGTATTATTACGTGCTGGGCTGGTCGGCGAACGATGCGCTTCTGATCGTTGCCGTCGGCTTCTTGTGGGGAGCGGCCGCTTGGATCGGCTTGCATTATCCGTACTTTAGCATCGGCGATGTCCGTTATAATATCTCATAAACGATTGATGGGGAGGCTTTAACGATGAAATTTTCCGAGCAATTGCGTCAGGCGGCTGACGCCAGCTGGAACGCGAGCTTTGAGCATCCGTTCGTGCAAGGCATTGGGGACGGCACGCTGCCGCTCGATTGTTTCCGCCATTATGTGCTGAACGACGCGTATTACTTGTCGCAGTTTGCCCGCGTGCAGGCGCTGGGTGCGGCCAAAGCGGACGACTTGTATACGGTAAACCGCATGGCCGTGCATGCGCAGGGTACATACGGCGCCGAGCTGTCGCTGCATGAAAAATTTGCGGGTCTGCTCGGCATTACCGACGAGGAGCGGGCCGCTTTCGAACCTGCACCGACTTCTTACGCGTATACGTCGCATATGCTCCGCGCGGCTTACACGGGCCATCTCGGCGATATCGTCGCTGCGATCCTCCCGTGCTACTGGCTGTACTACGAGATCGGGGAGCGGCTGAAGCACTGCACGCCGGAAGAGCCGATCTACCGCGAATGGATTGCCGCCTACGGCGGAGAATGGTTCAGGGAGCTGGTCGAGGAGCAGATCGCACGGGTTGACGAGCTGGCGGAGCAAGCATCGGAGAAAAACCGGGAGCGGATGATGCGCCACTTCGTCATCAGTAGTCGATACGAATATATGTTCTGGGATATGGCATACCGCAAGGAAGCCTGGCCGTGTTAGGATAGCTATTGCAGCAATGCAAGCGGGCGCCGCTGCCACTGGTGGGCGGCAGCCGATACGTAAATTGGATACAAATAAGACCGTAATCCGAGATGGATTGCGGTCTTATTTGGATTACTGCCCTTTTTTGCAGCAGGCGAAGCGAACTTGCGCTGCACTGGAAACAATTGTTATACCCATTCATTACGTTGATTGAGCCGGGAGCGGCGAATAATGTTAAGTCAGGAGCCGGCATGGAACGCGGACCGGTCACAGGAGGATGATAAATGAATTTGAACCATGACGATCTTCAAACGTTGGGAATGACGGAACTTACGAAGGTCGTGCAAACGATGTTCGATGACGAATCCGTTCAAGTTGAAACGTGGACATCAAAACCGTTGCAAGGCGGAACGGTCGGCCTCGTTTATGAAGTATGCGGCACATGCAGCCGCAGCCGAACGCATGAATCTGCTGCAACGGATGGCGCCGGGGAACCGGTCCGCTCGGTAAAAGAGCCATCCGCCGGCCGGGAACCCGGTCACAACTGGGCGGCCGTACTCAAAATCCAAAAACCGTTTGCCCGCTTCGGCGATCCGGAAAGCTGGCGGCGTGAAATGCGGTTGTACCAGTCGGACGTGTACGACTATTTGCCGCGAGCCGTGAAGGTTCCCCGCTGTTACCGCATCGAAGAAAAGGACGGCACCATCTGGATGTGGATGGAAAAAATGACAGGCAGAAACGGCACGCAGCTATCATTGGACGATTACGCGCTGATCGCACGCCATCTGGCCCATTTCCAAGGGGCGTTTGTAACGGGCAAGCCGCTTCCCTCGCAGCCGTGGCTCAGTACGCAGTACTGGCTTGTACATACGTCCGCGGATTGGGCGACGCGCGCCATTCCTTGGCTCGAGCCAAACGGTGAGCGGCAAAAAGATCCGCTGCTTTCAGAGGAAACGGTCCGTGATGCTCAGTGGCTGTGGGTGGAACGGGACCGGCTGCTCGACGTATTTCACACGCTTCCCCGCACGCTGTGCCATCGCGATTTTAGCGCAGGTAATGTGTTTACATCAAAAGATGCGCGGGGAATGGAACAAACGGCAGTCATCGATTGGGATTGCGCAGGTATCGGTAGGGTGGGGGAAGATATCGCCGATTTGGTCGGAGAAGCGCTTATATTTTATGACTTCGAACCGGCTCAAGCTGCGCTATTGCAGGAAACCGTCTTGTCGAGTTATATATCGGGACTGCGGGAAGCGAACTGGAAAGGCGATGAACGGTTGATCCGGCAAGGTTATGCCATCAGCTTCACGCTGCACTGGTGTTTTCGCATCGCCAGCCGCATTCGGAAATTGGAGGATCGTGAAGCGAGGCAGAGGTATGCATCGGTGCTGTCTTTTGTCGCCGGTCAAGCGGCTCCGATGCGGGACATGATGGCATAACATCGTACAGATAGAGACGCAGGCGTATCATCCAAATGAAGCAGCTTGCTCTGGAGGTAACGAATGAATGTCGATTTTAAACAATACCGCGATTTGCTGGTAACGTATTTACAGCCCCAGGGTGCCAAAGTGATTGCCTTGGGTGCGATGCTTCTGTTCGGGACGGCCATATCGCTCGTCAACCCGCAGTTGATCAAAAGCTTTATCGATGCCGCGACATCCGGCCGGTCGTCGTTCCATGCGCTGCTTGGGCTCGGGCTGTTATTTGTGACGGCGACTTTCGTATCGCAGCTTGTGTCCGTATGTACCGTATATCTCGGCCAAGTCGTCGGGTGGTCCGCTACCAACGCGCTACGCGTCGACCTGTTGCGCCATTGCTTGCGTCTGGACATGTCGTTTTTCAACAAACGTACGCCGGGTGAACTAATCGAGCGCATCGATGGCGATTGCAATAACTTGTTTTCGTTTCTCTCCGGCTTCGTATTTCAACTGCTCAGCAGCGCTATGCTGTTGATCGGCATTATCGGTTTGCTATTCGTCGAGAACTGGCGGATGGGGATCGCTTTATCGCTTTTTTCAGCCATTTCCATTGTTATACTGATTCGAACCCGAGGCATTGCCATACCGTCAGGACGAAGAGAGCAAGAGGCGCGAACCCACTTATACGGATTTTTGGAGGAACGTCTTACCGGGATGGCGGACCTAAGGACGAACGGCGGATTTCCGCATATGATGCGAACGTTTTATGAGCTGCACAGCAGCCGGTTTTTGACCGCGAGAAAAGCTTGGATGGTCGGAAGAATGTCTACATGGGGGATCACGGCCATCCTGATCGCGATTGGAAATATCATCACGTTCTCGATCAGTATTTTCCTTTATCAACGAGGGCAAATCACGATCGGGGCGATCTATTTAATGTTTCATTATACGGAAATGCTGTTCCGTCCGTTGGACCAAATCACTTCGCAGCTTCAAAAACTGCAAAGCACCAGCGTCAGCATCATTCGCTTGAACGAGCTGTACCGGATGCAAAGCGCAGTAGAGGATCAAGGATGCGCAACGATGGCGTCCGGCCCTGCGGATATCCGCTTTCGGGACGTGTCCTTCTCGTATGGGGATCAAGGCAGCGTGCTCGATCAGGTATCGTTTCATCTTGAGCCTAACCAAGTGCTCGGGCTGCTGGGCCGGACCGGAAGCGGCAAAACGACGATGACCCGCCTGCTGTTTCGCATGTACGATCCTTGCTCCGGCGAAATCCGGTTCAATGGCACGAACTTGAAAGATATTCCACTAGGACTGCTTCAGCAAAAGATCGGGATGGTGACGCAGGAGGTACAATTGTTTCAAGGGACGATACGCGATAATTTGAGCTTTTTTGATGCCTCCGTTTCCGATGAGCGCATGTTGGAAGCGATACAAACGCTTGGATTGGACGAATGGTTTCATAGATTGCCGGACGGACTTGACACTTACATCCGCTCGGGAGGAGAGGGGCTATCCGCGGGAGAGGCGCAGTTGGTCGCCTTCACACGCGTATTGCTGAAAGATCCCGACCTTGTCATTTTGGACGAGTTTTCGTCGCGGCTGGATTCCTTGACGGAGCAATGGATTCAAGGTGCGCTCAAAAGGCTGCTTTTGAACCGGACGGGAATCATCATCGCCCATCGCCTGGCTACCGTACGGCATGTCAATCACATTATGATACTGGACGGAGGCCGCATCGTGGAATACGGCTGCCGGGAAGAGCTTGAGCAAGATTCGGGTTCGCGTTACTCCCGTCTGCTCCAAACCGGATTGGAGGTGCAGACCGCATGAATACGTTCCGTTTCGTTTGGGCGCTCGTTTATTATCAAAAATGGACTTTTTTGTTCAACATCGTTGCCTTTTCGCTATTTTCCGTGCTCGCTTTGGGAACCGGATACGTCGTTTCGCAAATTTTCGAACGGTTGAACGGCAGCGCCGGTATCGGTCTTCATACGAATGCGCTGCTTGCGCTGCTGCTAGGCATTGCCTTGGGACGCATCTTAACGAACGTCATGAGTTTATACAGTTGGGCTTCCCTCCAGTTCGGCTACTTGGCGCTGCTTCGAAAAAATTTGCTTCACCGATTGTTTCATGCGGAAGTGTCCCGAGCGGACGTGTCTTCCGGCGATGCCGTTAACCGGTTTCGGGACGATGCGCAGGCGGTCATCAATTATTTGGAATACTGGATTGACGGCAGCGCGGCACTTGTCTATTCGATCGTTGCAATAACGGTGATGTTTCGGATCGATCCGCTCCTTACGCTCGTTATCCTGATTCCTCTTGTTGCCGTGCTCGTGATTACAAAAAAACTGAATACCCGTATTGAAAAATATTATATCCGTTCCCGAGAATCGACCGGCAAAGTGACGGGATTTATGGGGGAGCTGTTCGGAGCCGTTCAAGCGGTAAAAGTTTCCGCAGCGGAACAAGCGGTCGTCCAACGGTTTGCCGCATTGAATGAGCAAAGGAAAAAGGCAGCGGTCGCCAATTCGATGTTTTCGTCGATCATCGATACGATCAACAGCAATATTACGAATGTGACGATTGGCGGCATTTTGCTTTTAGCCGCCGGCTCGATGCGCGCAGGCACGTTTACGGTTGGGGATTTCGTGCTGTTTGTGGCGTATTTGACGCAAGTATCGCGCTCCATCTCCCATCTCGGATGGTATGTGGCCAATCACAAGACGGTCGAAGCGTCGATTCGCCGTATGACGGAGCTTGTTCCCGGTACGGAACCGGAGCAACTCGTGCAATACGGTCCGGTGTACATGACCGGACCTTTTCCCGAAGCGGCTCGTGAGGAGAAGACGGAAGCAGATCTTCTGCAAACGCTTGACGTTAGGGCCATGTCATATACATACCCTAACACGACACGCGGGATTAAGGACGTTCAGCTATCGCTGCGGCGCGGATCTTTCACCGTCGTCACCGGACGAATCGGATCAGGAAAAACTACGCTGCTGCAAGTACTGCTCGGACTGCTGCCAATGGATTCGGGAGAAATCACCTGGAACGGCCGGACGATTGGCCGGCGAAGCGCGTTTTTCGTTCCGCCCCGGTGCGCCTACACCGCGCAAGTTCCCCGATTGTTCAGCGAGTCGCTGCGGGAAAATATGGTTCTGGGGCTACCCGTGGACGATGTCACCCTGCATAACGCTTTGCATACGGCAGTAATGGAACGAGATATTGCCGAGATGGAGCGGGGACTGGATACGGTTGTAGGCCCTAGAGGCGTCAGGCTTTCCGGAGGACAAATCCAGCGGACCGCCATCGCCCGAATGCTCGTGAGGGACGCCGAGCTGCTCGTCTTTGACGATATATCGAGCGCACTGGACGTCGAGACGGAGCAGCTGCTATGGAACCGTCTTTATGATCGTAACGATCTCACCTGCCTTGTGGTATCGCACCGCCGAACGACGCTGCAGCGGGCTGATCACATCCTTGTTCTGAAAGACGGCAGGGTGGAAGCACAGGGGTCATTGGAGGAGCTGCTGCAGACAAGCGCGGAAATGCGCGATCTTTGGCATGCCCATACAAACAACCAGGCTTGTCCGGACGGTGAGAGAAACCAGACTTAGGACGCTACGGCAAAAAAAAGGAGCAGTTTTTGCGCTGCTCCTCCTTACAACATATTATCGAGAACGTTGCAATAACATGAACCCGCTAATGCTAGACGTATTTTTCTGAAATACCACTTTGAAACCGATATCATGGTCTAATAAGCAGGCTAAGGCATTTTTAACCAGTCCATTGGTTCTCAACGTAAACCTGCAAGGCTGGGCGCTGCCAATCACGCGAGTCGCGGTGATTCTGCGTGGGGAACCGAGAACCAAGGGGCTTCTTGTCCAACTGATCAATATGAAATCAGGCTGACGAACAGCTTTTACACGAGCTATTCCAATCACCTCGTTTCCATTGTAAGATACTGTATATAAAATGCTCTGAAGATTTAATACGTGCTAGACAAAGAGCGCAATAGTAGGATTCTCTATGAAACTTTCTTGAACGAAAATGAAATAAACCGGAAAGTTCAAATGTAAAGGTAACACATGAAGATGACTGCAATGGCAATCGGGCTTGTTCATCCAACGCTATGAAAACTAGAAAGACCGGTTTTCATTTTGATCATATTGGTCTTGGCTGCAGGGATGGCGGAATGATCAGGCCGTGGTTATAATATAAATGAATTTGAAAGCGCTAACATATTGATTGAGAATTTGAGAACAATGGAGGGAGATTATGAAAGCCAAAGCGTGGAGTTACGCTTCGATTGCCCGTTCTACCTCATTTCAGCGGTTAATGGCACGCAAAAAACGGTTTTTGCTGCCGATGTCCGTGTTTTTTTTCGCGTACTACTTTGCGCTTCCGATTTTGACTTCGTACACAATAATCCTGAATACGCCGGCTATCGGACCGATCAGTTGGGCCTGGGTATTCGCATTTTCCCAATTCATCATGACTTGGGCGCTCTGCATGATTTACTCCAGCAAATCCAAAGCATACGATGCCATGATTGAAGACATCCGCAAAGAGCTGAACTAACCATAACGATTCCACCGGAGGGATTGCGATGAATTTAACGGCCTTCATACTTTTTCTTGCGATTGTCGGAATGACACTGGTGATTACTTATTTTGCAGCGAAAAAAACCAACTCCACCAGCGAGTTTTATACGGCGGGCGGGGGGTTGACCGGCTGGCAGAACGGCTTGGCCATTGCGGGCGATTACATGTCGGCGGCGTCGTTTCTCGGGATTGCGGGGACGATCGCTTTGGCGGGATTTGACGGATTTTTTTACAGCATCGGCTTTCTGGTCGCCTATCTTGTTGTGCTGTATTTGGTTGCTGAGCCTCTGCGGAATCTCGGTAAATATACGATGGCCGATATGATTGCGGCTCGTTACGACAATAAAAAAGTGCGCGGCGTCGCGGCGTTGAATACGATTGTGATCTCCATCTTTTATATGATTGCGCAGCTCGTCGGGGCCGGTTCGCTGATCAAGCTGCTGCTCGGTCTCGATTATACCACCTCGGTCCTGATCGTCGGCGTGCTGATGACCGTGTATGTCGTCTTCGGCGGAATGCGCGCTACATCTTGGGTTCAGATCATCAAAGCGATTTTGTTGATGGCCGGTACGCTGATTGTTTCGCTCATTGTATTCGGCAAATTCCATTTTAGCTTGACGGACATGTTCGAACAGATGAAAGCGGCGACGCCGCTGAAGGAAACGTTCCTTAACCCGGGCAACAAATACAAAATTCCGCTCGATACGCTGTCGCTTAATCTTGCGCTTGTGCTCGGTACGGCCGGATTGCCGCATATTTTGATCCGTTTCTTTACGGTAAAAGATGCGCCGACGGCAAGAAGCTCGGTTGTGCACGCGACATGGCTGATCGGAATATTTTACGTGATGACCGTTTTCCTGGGCTTTGGCGCGGCTGCATTCGTCGGTTACGATGCTATTATGGCTGCGGACAAAGGGGGCAACATGGCTGCGCCGCTGCTCGCCAAGGCGCTTGGCGGCGATTTCTTCTTCGCCTTTATATCCGCCGTAGCTTTTGCCACCATTCTTGCCGTGGTCACCGGACTCGTACTGTCGGCGGCGTCCGCGTTCGCCCATGACTTCTACACTCATATTATTCGCCGCGGCGATGCCGGGGAGAAAGAGCAGATGAAAGTGGCGCGCTGGGCCTCCGTAGGAGTAGCCGTGCTGTCGATTTTGCTATCTTTGTTTGCGCAAAAGCTCAACGTGGCTTTTCTTGTCAGCGTGGCTTTCGCCATCGCAGCCAGCGCCAATCTTCCCGTGATTCTGTTCACGATTTTCTGGCGCCGCTTCAATACCACGGGGGCCATCGTCGGGATGCTGACCGGTCTCATCTCCGCTATTATTCTTGTGGTGCTGAGCCCGAGCGTGTGGAGTCCGGAAGCAGGCAAGGCGATCCTTGTCGGCCATCCGCTGTTCCCGCTCGCGAATCCGGGCATCGTCTCGATCCCGCTTGGATTTATCGGCGCGATGATCGGTACGCTGCTCACCTCCGGCAAAAACGTACCCGCGGCGGCTTCCGAGAAGTTCGACGAGATTCTCGTTCGGGCCAACACCGGCATCAGACCGTCGGGAGAATAAATAGATAGAAAACTTGGAGTTCGTTTTGCGGAGCTATAAATGGGAGCCTGCCCTCTGGCGCAGGCTTCAAAGTGTCGATTAAAGTCTCTCAGACTTTTCGGCACTTTTTATTTTTTTATATGGAGGCTCGTATCTCATAGTGTTAGTCCTCACTTTTACTGATCGTACAAAACAACGGGAGTTTTCAATAATCTAAAGGCCGACTATCTAACAATCTCCTGCCTCGCGAAGGTGATATACGGTTGCTCGCTTGTGATAAGGAGGAATGAAAAACGAACCTTCTTTTACAAAGCGTTTCATCCATTCGGCAGCCGTACTATTGCAGATGCCAAATTCCACCGCTACTTCTCCGGGCTTGATTTTACCGTTGCGGCGGTTTGCCATTTGAATGACAAGCTTTTTCCTTTGAAGCCATATATCCGCCGCATGGACCGTCAGCGCTCCATGATCAATCGTCCACCAGTGACCGATGGCCTGCATAATTTGCCTTTGGCATAATTGAGGGCGCTTCTCAACTTGACGTGCCGAAAAACGAAGCAGCAGCCAACCGTACAAAATGAGGTCGTTTTGCCGCATCAAATGGTCGTCAAATTCGCCCGAAGATATGTCTCGGGCATGTGTGGTGAAGCCGTCGATTTCGATAATGAGCCTCATTCCGTTTTTCACGAACACGAAATCGGCAAAACGTATGCCACCTTTGAAATCCTTAAAAGGATATTCTGCTTTTAATCCGTCGTAGTTGTGCTGAAAGGCAGGGCCCCACACTTCTTGCAGAAAGACGAGCTCCGCTCTCCCGAGTTGATTGCGAAATGAACCGTTTTGCTGAGCTTCGCGCTCAAAATTGCCGATAAACCGCTTCAGATTCGTATGCATTGCACCCTCCATTTCTTCACGTGAACACAAAAAACACCCAATACGCAGAACAAATTCTGCATACGGGGTGTGCTTCACTCCGGTTGATGATTTGGTTTTGAGGTAAGGCTGCTTTACCGCACGATTGTGGTTATGATTGTACGGCAGTTTATGCGGATTTGCAAGCTCTTTCGTGTGTTGACGTTTGGATATCGATTCATTTGCATGAGTCCCCGAAATGAGGAGTAAGTTGAGTTAATCAAATTAAAAACACGCTTTCTCGGTATCCCTTAATAGCGGCAACTGACCCGCAATGAGACGCGCAAGAAGGAAGCGGATTTGCGAGCGCAGCAGTTGCAAATGAGAACGCGTTACACCGACGAAATATTAATAACACCATCCATCACGATAAAAATTTAGTAACGCCAGATGAAGATGCACAAAAGGGCAGCTATCAGGGAAAATCGAACTGTTACTAGCCCTGTACGAACTAACTTCGGCACCAAGATAGGTAGAATTGCGAAATAATAAGGCAAAGCGAACTATTCAGAGGGTAATGGCTTTGAATAATGGTATTTTGCCAACTATTCAGTCAATTGCGTTGAAATGAGGCGAATTTAGTACGAATTGGGCAATTATTAGTTGCTATTTTCCTGATGAGTTGAAGTGTCTCTGACAGGTCTATTTTACGTCCCTAATCCGTGAAGACGGGTGGAGGAAACAGTACCCTAAGCAATTTTTACCGGAAAATACACGAAAAGGTTGGCTAGAATGGAGAACTGAACTATTAATAGCCTTATGCTCACTAATTTCGGCACATGATAGGTAGAATTGCGAAATAATAAGGCATAGTGAACTATTCAGAGGGCAATGGCTTTGAATAATGGTCTTTTGCCAACTATTCAGTCAATTGCGTCGAAATGAGGCGAATTTAGTACGAATTGGGCAATTATTTAGTTGCTATTTGCCCGATGAGTTGAAAGAGTCTCGTGCTCAGGCCAACGCCGCCTCGCCGCCGTGGTGGCCGACGCAGTGTGCATTCGCGCGGCTCCATGCCACCGCGCCGTTTCCGCCGCTCTTCCTCCGTCCGCATAGCCGCTATCGTACGTACTACCGTCATCTTGCTGTTCCCACACGAAACTACTACGGATTACGCACCACCTACCAATTGTACATAAATCGTTCACGATTCCGCTTCAATCGGTGTGATTTTGATCATAGTGGCGAGGAGCGCACTTTTCTACAATGAGCACATGAAGAACAAACACCCTGCGTGCAGAGGGAGGCAGCGACAATGGCAAAACCGCAACAAACGAATGCAGTGCCCGAGAACAGGCCGTCCCGACCCGATCAAGGACATCAACACGACCAAAACCTCAGCGGAACTTTTGTTTCCGTCATGATATTGGGCGCGTTTCTATTAGTAACGTGGGTCGGCGTATTTTTACTGTTTCTGTCGAGAGGCTAAGCGCACAAAGAGAGAAATATTCGAGGGGATGAAGGCAAATGCATATTCATCGGTTAGAAAAGATCTGGTTAATATTCGGCATTGCGATGCTTTTCGCGTTTTTGGCCGTGGTGGGCGTCGGCGCCTTCGCAATGGGCATGCAGCCGCCCGGCGATCACCGGCACATGGTAAACCCGGAGACGGTCGATCAAGTGGCGCCGTTCAACCAACCGGGGCTGCGAAAGATCGGCGAGAACGAATACGAGGCTTACATGCTCGCTTTCGCCTTCGGCTATGCGCCGGAAAAGATGGAGATTCCGCTCGGGGCTACGGTTCATTTTTATGTAACAAGCAAAGATGTGGTACACGGTTTCCAAATTCCCGGCACGAATATCAACATGATGGTCGTCCCGGGCGAAGTCAACCATTTGACGTATAAATTCGATAAAGCCGGAAATTTTCTCATTTTGTGCAACGAGTACTGCGGCGTGGCCCACGAAATGATGATGACTACGCTGATCGTGAAATAACGCCGAATGGCCGGCTGCGAACGTGATGCGGGACGGAAAGTAATGTTTTTCACAAAGGAGTGTCTAAATTATGGGAATGGATACGGCAAAAGGCTTTGACCGCCGCGATACGTCGCTGGTACTGGCGCATATCTTGTTTGCTTTCGGCGCGCTGCTGATCGGCGGAATTGCAGGCTTGCTGCAAGGACTCGTCCGCGGCGGGATGATAAAGCTACCGTACGAGATCGGCTATTACCAGCTGCTGACGGCACATGGCGTGCTGATGGCTTTAATTTTTACCACGTATTTTATTATCGGTTTTATGTACTCTGGCGTGGCGAAGTCGCTTGGAGGTTATTTGCTTCCGATTTCGCGCAAGCTGGGCTGGCTCGGGTTCGGGCTGATGTCGACCGGTACGATCGTGGCGACGATTCTTATTTTGCTGAACAAGGCGACGGTGCTGTATACGTTTTATGCCCCGCTGAAAGCATCGCCGTGGTTTTATGTCGCGCTCGTATTCGTGGTAGTCGGCAGTTGGATGAGCGGCTTCGGCATTTTCATCAACTACCGCTACTGGAAAAAAGTAAATCAAGGCAAGACGACGCCGATCTTTACGTTCATGGCGGTGGCGACGATGATGATGTGGATTATTGCGACGCTGGGCGTAGCGATCGAAGTTCTATTCCAGCTCATCCCTTGGTCGTTCGGCTGGGTTGAGACCGTCAACGTCGTTTTGAGCCGTACACTGTTCTGGTATTTTGGCCATCCGCTCGTGTACTTCTGGCTGTTACCCGCCTATATGTGCTGGTACGTTATCATTCCGAAGGTAATCGGGGGCAAAATGTTCAGCGACGCATTGGCCAGGCTCTCCTTCATTATGTTTCTGCTGTTCTCGATTCCCGTCGGCCTTCACCATCAATTGATGGAGCCGGGCATCACGAACGTATGGAAGTACGTACAGGTTGTGCTTACCTTCATGGTCATCATCCCGTCTTTAATGACGGCGTTCTCGCTGTTCGCTACGTTTGAGCAGCACGGCCGTTCGGTCGGCGCCAAAGGCTTGTTTGGCTGGCTGAAAAAATTGCCTTGGAACGATGTCCGCTTCTTTGCTCCGTTCATGGGCATGCTCATTTTCATTCCGGCCGGAGCGGGCGGAATTGTCAATGCGAGCCACGAACTTAACGCAGTCGTGCACAATACGCTGTGGGTTACCGGACACTTCCATCTTACCGTTGCCACATCTGTAGCCCTTACGTTTTTTGGCGTGACGTATTGGCTGATCCCGGCAATGACCGGCAGGGTACTGACCCCGAAAATGCACCGTCTAGGCATCATCCAGACATTGATCTGGGTTGTCGGCATGTTCTTTATGTCCGGTTCGATGCACACGGTCGGGCTGCTCGGATCGCCTCGCCGCACCGCTTTCACGACGTATCAAGACCATCCCGATGCTGTGCTCTGGATGCCATATCATGTGGCGATGGCAATTGGCGGTATGATTTTGTTCATTGGCGTTATCCTGATGATTGTCAATATTGTGATGCTGCTGAATGCGCCGAAAGGTTACACCGAGTATCCGCTCGCAGAAGTCAGCGAGAAGGCGGAGCAAACGCCGGCCATCTTCGAACGTTGGGGTGTATGGGTTGGCATCGTAGTCGTACTGATTTTGGTTGCCTATGCAATGCCGGTGACCGAGATGATCACAAATCCCGGCGTAGGTTCGAAAGGCTTTGTCACCTGGTAAGGCGGCCAGTTTAGAAGCGAAGAAATAGACCGAAAGCATATGGGGAGATATGCGGTCATGGCCGGACTACATGCTATCATGTACATTGACCGGACAGGCTGGAATAGATCGGTCACTAATAAACCAGACACGAATGCTGCATGTCTACAATCGTATATTTGGAGGAAACCACACCATGTATACCGAACAGGAGCACTTCAATCCGATAGCGGAATGAAGTGCTCCTGTTGTTCTAAAGCAGCTGAAGCTCGGATGTAAACTTGCGAGCATCGCTTTTGGCCATCGGCGGCATGACGACCACGGTGAGCGAACCGGAGGGAACCTCCGTATGCCCGGCATCGCGAATGGACAAGAAGCCGTTCTCGGTCAAACGAAGCAGCTGCTGTTCGGAGCCCTTCAACACGATCTTTTTTTGCCCGGACTGGAGCCAGTCCTGAAACAGGGCATGATCTTGTTTGCTATTTAGCAAAATATGCAGCGTCATCGTCGTGGCTGCGTGGGCGACTTGTGCCGCGACTTTTCCGGGCGACATGCCAAGCTCCTCATTGACGATAAAATATTGCACCAAATCGATATCGGCGGACTTCATAGATCCCCATCCTTTGCCTAGTTTGTTGGAATCATGCTTCGTGACGGTCGCCGCGGGTTTGCGGTTGAGATATGACGAGAAATTCCACGTCGGCATCCGATTGGTTTTTCATTTGATGCGGAATGCCGGGCGGCACCTCGCATCCTTCCATCGCCTCCAGCGTGTGCGTCGTGCCCTCTACCTCCAGCTCGGCCGTACCGGAGAGGACGAAGAAAAACTGCCGCGCCAGCCGGTGGTAATGTCTTACTTCCGACGTTCCTGAGGGCATGCGCTCATGAATGATGCTGAGCTCCGGCTGCTTCACCAGATGCCACCCATCGCAATGCGTTCCCCAAATATAATGCTCGGCGTTCGTCTTACTGATTTTCATTGGCTTCTCCTTTGTCATCGATAGGTTCGGATGTGATCCACCTTGTTTCGGGCAGCTTTTGTTCCCGCCGTATGGCCTCGTCCATCCAACGCAGCCGGAAACAGTTCATCCCTGTACGCCCCAGCTCTTCCAGCAAGCCGTAATTGGCCCATGCTCCGACCACAGCGCCGATTCCCGGCAAGAGCTGGAGCATTTTGCGGAAATCGATCGTGTCGCGGTATTCCTGCTGCAGCTGACGCCAATTGATATGCTGCGCATACGTATCGGCAGGCGGAAGCGACTTGACCGTCTCCTCCCATTCGCCGATGGTACGCAGCAGGGCAGGCTTCTTGTTTTGGCCGGAGAACGCAAGCTGAAATACGTACAGAATAAATAACCGTTCCCGGTAGTCGAGCGTGGAATGACCGTAAATATGGGCCAGCTCGAATAAGAATTTCATTTTGATGCCGATCAGGATCGGAAAGTCGGCCAGCCCGAGCAATATGCCGCCTGCGCCGGTGCCTGCGCCTTCCGCGGCGGCCAGCTTTTTATAGAACGAGATCAGCTCTTCGGCACGGTGGTCGCGCAAAGCCAGCGACATGGAGACGAGCGGTTCGCTTTTCGGAATGTAATCTATTCCGAACAAAGCGGTCTGCACAATGCCTTTCACCGTTGCCGTAATCGTTGCATGCACTTTGTCCGGAATAACCTGATTGATTTTCGATTGTACCGCTCGTGATGTTTTTTCGATGACGCCGGGCGGCTTGCGCAGTTCTTTTTCCCAACGGATCAGCTCTTTGGCGACCTGCCGCTCGTAAACGGTAAAACGGTCGTTCATGCGGTCGATCCCCCTCTTGTACAGCGCTTATTCTTAGTATATAATCATACCATAATTTCAGACCGTGACTATGCCGATGACGGGCTTCCAACCTTGAGGCGTTTTCGTCAAGAGCATTTCTTGCATGCCTAGCGCAGAGGAATGCGACCTAAGTCAACCGGCCCCGCCCGTTACAGCGGAACCAAGCGGACCTGAATGCGCATGCGTTCGGTCAAATTGGGTGGCACCGCGAGCAAGCGCTCCTCGTCCCAATCGGATGAAGGCGCTTTTTGCATTTTTACACCCATTTGAAAGGATGAGAAGCATGAACGAACAAAGAAAGCATAACTTCAATCCGGGTCCTGCAGCGCTGCCGTTGGAAGTGCTAGAGGAGGCGCAGGAAGCGTTCGTCGAGTACGGCGGACTCGGTATGTCGATGATGGAGGTATCCCACCGCAGCAAAGCGTACGAACAGGTACATGAGGAGACGCAGTCGCTCTTGCTTGAAGTTCTCGGCCTGCCGTCAGGCTACCGGGTGCTGTTCATGGGGGGAGGCGCGAGCGCCCAGTTTGCTCTCGTACCAATGAATTTGCTGACGGAAGGAAAAAGCGGGGTCTACTTGCTTTCGGGCAGCTTCGCGGAAAAAGCTTATCTGGAAGCACTAACGGTCGGTGACGCGGTCGTCGCGGCAAGCACGAAAGAGCAAGGCTGGCGTGTTCTTCCGAAGACGGACGGACTCCCCATACCGCCGAATGCAGCTTATGTGCATATGACGACGAACAATACGATCGAAGGCTCCCAATTCCGTACTTTTCCCGAACCGGCGTACGATGTGCCGCTGATCGGCGATATGACCAGCGACCTGCTCTGCCGCGACATCGATCTGTCCCGGTTTGCGCTCATTTACGCAGGGGCGCAAAAAAACCTCGGCCCCGCCGGGGTCACGGCCGTCATCATCCGCGATGATTTGCTCGAACGTGCGTCGAAGACGATTCCGGCCATTTTCCGGTACGCCACGTTTGCCGACAGCGGGTCGCTGTACAACACGCCGCCGGTGCATTCCATTTATATGGTCAACCTGGTGTTGAAATGGGTGCAGCGTCAGGGCGGCGTAGCGGCGCTGGAGCGGCGCAACGCCCGCAAAGCGCAGCGGATCTACGAAGCGATCGATGTAAGCGGAGGCTTCTATCAAGGCATCATAGAGAAGGACTGCCGCTCGATCATGAATATAACATGGCGCATGGTTAGTGACGCACTCACCCCGCTGTTCGTTGAACAATCCGAACGCTACGGATTCGACGGCCTGGCGGGCCACCGGAGCGTAGGCGGTTTGCGGGCATCGGCGTACAATGCGGTGACGGAGGAATCGTGCCGTGCGCTGGCCGATTTTATGACGGATTTTCAAAAACGATACGGTTGACTATGACAGCATTTGTCATAGTTAATGATTATACTTATACGGATTAGGAGGGACTAGGTATGGAAGCTAATGTTTGCCGATGCGGCTGGGTCAATGAAGACCCGTTATATATCGATTATCACGATAAGGAATGGGGGGTTCCGGTACACGACGACCGCCAGTTGTTCGAAATGCTTACGCTGGAGGGGGCCCAAGCGGGACTTAGCTGGTATACCGTGCTGAAAAAAAGAGAAAATTACCGGGAAGCGTTCGACGGCTTCGATCCGCAGCTGGTAGCTGCTTATGATGAGGAAAAAATAGCAGCGCTGCTTGCCGATCCGGGACTTATCCGCAACCGGCTGAAAATTCGGGGGACCGTAACCAACGCGCAGGCGTTTCTTCGCGTGCAGCAGGAGTTCGGAAGCTTCGACCGGTTCATCTGGAGCTTCGTCGGCGGATCGCCGATCCTTGGCCGTTGGGAGAGCCTGAAGGAAGTGCCAGTCAGCACGCCGGAATCGGATGCGATGAGCAAGGCTTTGAAGAAGCGCGGATTTACATTTGTCGGGACGACGATCTGCTATGCGTACATGCAGGCGACGGGTATGGTCATGGACCATACGACAAGCTGTTTCCGTTACTCCGAAGTTTTGGAAGCGGCCGCAGAGACAAGTTAATTTCGGAAAGAAAATGCCGGTTCGCTGTGCGGCCGCCTATTTTTCCCTAGACGGATGACCTTCTTCTGGGTATATGCATATGTTACAAGTGACTTTATGTAGTTATATCCAACGTTGTTGACCATCAAAAAGTTCATCATGTACAATGGGAGGCCCGTCATGAAAAAGGTGAGCCGCCGGGAATCCGGCAGGAAGAGCCGTGCGTTAAAAAGCAATCGCATGGGTGCGTTTGTTAACGAATTGAGCTGGTTGGATGAAAAACCGGAAACGGAAACGGCAAGTGCTAATAAATCAGTCAAAGTGAGCAGAGTAACGGTCGATGCAGATGAAATGAAACAGGATATGGATAGTGACTGGAAGGTCAAACAGGATATGAACTCTGAATGGAAGGTACAACCGGATATTCGTTCTGACCGGATTGTGCCTCCCGCGCTTACCGCCCCCCCTGTTTCGGTATTGAAGCAAATTACGGAGCGGAAAGCTACGGTAGCTTCGGGGCCAATCATTTATACGGACGATTTGGCCGATGAATCCGTCACTACCGAGAAAATCGCAAAGTTCGCAGTAGATCATGAAAAAATCAAGCGCGGGAGCATCACAAGGGATAACTTAGCCGACTATGCAGTGGACGGCACCAAACTGGCGGACCGCAGCGTTACCCAGCAGAAGATAGCGCATCGCACAATCACGGAGGAGCATATCGCAAACGGCTCCATTTCAACGGAAAAAATACAGGACCGGGCGATTACCGGAGATAAGCTGCTGGACAACAGCATCACTTCCGAGAAGCTTGCCGACAAGACGATTGATGCGATGAAAATCGCCGAGCGTTCGATCCACTCGAAGCATCTGGCGGAGGACACGATTACAGCCGATTTGCTCCAAAACCAGTCGATTACCTCAGAGAAGATTCGAAGCGGAGCGATCCAAACGGCTAACCTGGCCAATTATGCGGTTAACACGGCCAAACTGGCTGATAGCGCCGTTACGACGGAAAAGCTGAGAAACTCGTCGGTAACCGGTGATAAGCTTGCCGACGGGGAAATTACGTCCGCCAAGCTGGCCAATCAATCGGTAACGGAAGAAAAGTTGGCGCCATGGAGCATATCCTCCGATCATTTGAAATTAAAATCGGTGCTCCAGGAGCATTTGACGCCGGGAGTTGTACGAGGGATTAACATCTCGCCGAAGCAGATCGAAGCGGTTCACTTGACTGAGGACTCCATACTGCCGGTACATTTGAGGGATGGCGCGGTAACGACCGACAAGCTGGCCAAAGGCTCCGTGCAAAGTGTGCATTTGCAGGAAGGGATCATAGGGGGCAAGCATCTTCAGGAAGGACTTATCCAAAACCGCCATATAAGCTCTCGCTCAGTAACGACCGATAAGCTGGTGGAGGGAAGCGTAGGCACGCCGCAGCTCGCAGATGCATCCGTAACGACAGATAAACTGGCCGAGCAAGGTGTAACTTCGCGGAAGATTGCCCACCGTGCGGTGCAGAAGGAGCATCTTGCTGCCGGATCGGTAGGAACCGGGCATTTGTCGGAAAAAGCAGTCCAGTCGGGGCATTTGGCATTCAAATCGGTAGGCAGCGAGCATCTGCAGGAGCGTTCCGTTTCCTCCGATAAACTGGCTGACCGGGCGGTAACCTCCGATAAACTGTCTGGGGCGGCAGTACAGGCGCAGCACCTGCAGGAAGGTGCCGTTCTGACGGGGCACATCGCCAACCACAGCATCACAGCCTCCAAGCTTTCTCCGGAATCGGTTTCTACGGATAAAGTGACCAATTTGGCGATTACCTCGTCGAAGCTTGCGCACGGCAGCGTTACATCGGAGAAGCTCGACAAAGGAGCCGTTCAGTCCGAACATTTATTGGCGGGTGCTGTCCAATCCATCCATTTGGTGAAAGCATCAGTGAAGACACCGCATCTGGCCACAGGGGCGATAACAAATGACAAGTTGGCGGACGGAGTCGTATCCGCAGAGAAATTGGCGGAAGGAGCTGTCACGTCGGTACAGCTTGCTGAAGGAGCGGTGCGCAGCCAGCATGTAGCTGAGGGTGCAGTCGGCAGCGAGCAGTTGGCGGAAGGTTCGATAACCGCCGCACATATAGCACCGGGCGCGATAGACGGCAGCGGACTTAGCGCACAGGCGGTAACATCGTCGCATCTGGCAGCGGAGGCTGTTGAGACGGATCATTTGGCTGTAGGTGCGGTGACACGGGAGAAACTGGCCATAGGAGCCGTAGGGGTAGATCAACTGGCTGAGGGCGCGGTGATTTCGAGGAAGTTGGCACCTGAAGCGGTGGGAGCGGATCAGTTGGCCGAAGGCGCGGTCACGTCAGAGAAGCTGCGGGCGGGAGCCGTAGGAGTGGATCAACTGGCCGAAGGCGCTGTGACGATGGAGAAGTTGGCTATTGGAGCCATCGGGGCAAAGCAACTGGTCGATGGCGCCGTAACGATAGAGAAGTTGGCGGAAGGAGCGGTCGGAACCGATCAACTAGCTGAAGGTGCCGTGACGTCAGAGAAGGTGGCGTCCGGATCGATCGGAACCGATCAACTGGCGGAAGGCGCCGTGACTTCGAGGAAACTGGCACTTGAAGCCGTAGGAGCGGATCAGCTGGCCGAAGGCGCCGTGACGTCGGAGAAGGTGGCGTCGGGATCGATCGGAACGGATCAATTAGCCGAAGGCGCCGTGACGTCGGGGAAGCTTGCGGCGAGATCGATCAGAACGGATCAACTGGCCGAAGGCGCTGTGACGTCGGAGAAGCTGAGGGCGGGAGCCGTAGGAGCGGATCAACTAGCCGAAGGCGCCGTAACGTCAGAGAAGCTGATGGCAGCAGCCGTTGGAACGGATCAATTGGCAGAAGGCGCCGTGACGTCGGAGAAGGTGGCGTTGGAATCGATCGGAACGGATCAACTGGCCGAAGGCGCCGTGACATCGGAGAAGTTGAGGGCGGGAGCCGTAGGAGCGGATCAACTAGCCGAAGGCGCCGTAACGTCGGAGAAGCTGATGGCAGGAGCCGTTGGAACGGATCAACTAGCCGAAGGCGCCGTGACGTCGGAGAAGGTGGCGTCGGGATCGATCGGTACGGATCAACTGGCCGAAGGCGCCGTGACGTCGGAGAAGGTAGCTGCGGAATCGATCGGGACGGATCAGCTAGCCGAAGGCGCCGTAACGATAGAAAAGCTGGCAGCAGGCGCGGTCGGGGCGGATCAGCTGGCCGAAGGCGCCGTGACGTCGGAGAAGGTGGCGTCGGGATCGATCGGAACGGATCAGTTAGCCGAAGGCGCTGTGACGTCGGAGAAGGTGGCGTCGGGATCGATCGGAACGGATCAACTGGCCGAAGGCGCCGTGACGTCGGAGAAGGTGGCGTCGGGATCGATCGGAACGGATCAACTGGCCGAAGGCGCCGTGACGTCGGAGAAGGTAGCTGCGGAATCGATCGGGACGGATCAGCTAGCCGAAGGTGCCGTAACGATAGAGAAGCTGGCAGCAGGCGCGGTCGGGGCGGATCAACTGGCCGAAGGCGCCGTGACGTCGGAGAAGGTGGCGTCGGGATCGATTGGAACGGATCAGTTGGCCGAAGGCGCCGTGACGTCGGAGAAGGTGGCGTCAGGATCGATCGGAACGGATCAGTTGGCCGAAGGCGCCGTGACGTCGGAGAAGGTGGCGTCAGGATCGATCGGAACGGATCAGTTGGCCGAAGGCGCCGTGACGTCGGAGAAGGTGGCGTCGGGATCGATCGGAACGGATCAGTTGGCCGAAGGCGCCGTGACGTCGGAGAAAGTAGCGTCGGGATCGATTGGAACGGATCAGTTGGCCGAAGGCGCCGTGACGTCGGAGAAGGTGGCGTCGGGATCGATCGGAACGGATCAATTAGCCGAAGGCGCCGTGACGTCGGAGAGGCTTGCGGCGAGATCGATCGGAACGGATCAACTGGCTGAAGGCGCCGTGACGTCGGAGAAGGTGGCGTCGGGATCGATCGGAACGGATCAGTTGGCCGAAGGCGCCGTGACGTCGGAGAAAGTAGCGTCGGGATCGATCGGAACGGATCAGTTGGCCGAAGGCGCCGTAACGTCGGAGAAGGTGGCGTCGGGATCGATCGGAACGGATCAACTGGCTCAAGGCGCCGTGACGTCGGAGAAGGTGGCAGCGAGATCGATCGGAACGGATCAATTGGCCGAAGGTGCCGTGACGTCGAAGAAGCTTGCAGCGAGATCGATCGGAACGGAACAACTGGCCGAAGGGGCCGTAACGTCGGGGAAGCTTGCAACGAGATCGATCAGAACGGATCAACTGGCTGAAGGCGCCGTGACTTCGAGGAAACTGGCACGTGAAGCCGTAGGAACGGATCAATTGGCTGAAGGTGCGGTCACGTCGGAGAAGCTGAGGGCGGGAGCCGTAGGTACGGAACAACTGGCCGAAGGTGCCGTAACATCGGGAAAGGTAGCAGCGGGATCGATCGGAACGGATCAACTGGCTGAAGGCGCCGTGACGCCTGAGAAGGTGGCAGCGGGGTCGATCGGAACGGATCACCTGGCCGCAGGTGCAGTGACAGTGGAGAAGCTGGTGGCGGGAGCCGTCGGAACGGAGCAGTTGGCCGAAGGCGCCGTAACGTCGGGGAAGGTAGCAGCGGGATCGATCGGGACGGATCAGCTGGCTGAAGGTGCCGTGACGTCGGAGAAGCTGGCATCCGGATCAATCGGAACGGATCAACTGGCTGAAGGTGCCGTGACGCCGGAGAAGCTGGCATCCGGATCAATCGGAACGGATCAACTGGCTGAAGGTGCCGTGACGCCGGAGAAGCTGGCAGCAGGATCGGTCGGAACGGACCAACTGGCCGAAGGCGCAGTGACAGTGGAGAAGTTGGTGGCGGGTGCCGTCGGAACGGAACAGTTGGCCGAAGGTGCCGTGACGTCGGCGAAGGTAGCAGCGGGATCGATCGGGATAGATCAATTGGCAGAAGGCGCCGTGACGTCGGAGAAGCTTGCAGCGGGATCGATCGGAACGGATCAACTGGCCGAAGGCGCAGTGACAGTGGAGAAGCTGGTGGCTGGAGCCGTCGGAACGGAACAGTTAGCCGAAGGCGCCGTGACGTCGGCGAAGGTGGCAGCGGGATCGATCGGGACGGATCAACTGGCTGAAGGTGCCGTGACGTCGGAGAAGGTTGCGACGGGTTCGATCAATACGGATCAACTGGCTGAAGGCGCCGTAACTTCGAGGACGCTGGCACGTGAAGCCGTGGGAGCAGATCAGTTGGCCGAAGGTGCGGTCACGTCGGAGAAGCTGAGGGCGGGAAACGTCGGAGCGGATCATCTGGCCGAAGGCGCCGTGACGTCGGAGAAGGTGGCAGCCGGATCAATCGGAACCGATCAACTGGCCGAACGCGCCGTAACGTCGGAGAAACTCGCGGCAGGGGCTGTCGGAACGGATCAGCTCTCCCAACGAGCGGTCACGGGAGAGCACATCCGGGTGGATTCAATAGAAGGCATTCACCTCAAGCAGGAATCGCTCTCCGGTTATCATCTCATCCCTGGTACGGTATCTGTGCTCCATCTGGAGCCGATACTCCAAACGCTGATCGGCGAGCTGTGCGCCGAACGCGCAGCCGCACTTGCATTGCCATTTTCCGAGGAAGAGCGGGCCATCGTTGAGGCTGTGGAAAGCAATTTTCCTCAGGAAGACGCTATCGCTGAAAACTTTTCATGGCAAGAAATGACCGGAGCAGCGGTATCCATATCCGCGGTTTCCGAACTGGAGACGGAAGCGTTCACGCTAGCGGAGCCACCGCTTCAGCAATCCGTCAAATTGCCAGTGGCGTCGCAGCAGTTCGGACTCGCGACATTCCTGCTTCAAGACGGGGCAGATGCCGTGAGCATCCATTTAGCTTTCGATCATCCTTTTGCCGACGTCAGCTACGCGCTGGTAGCGACGACAGATCAGGCCGGCTGCTATGCCATCGTGAGCAGCAAGACTAACGGCGCTGCGGAACTTCAGATCGTCCGCAGGGATGGAAGCCGGCGCAGAGGTAAAGCGGCAGGTGCCGCCGACCTGTCAGGAACGGTCAACTGGATAGCCATCGGAACGGTTGAAGCATAACGATAAAGTTTTCCCGATGAAGCCCGCGGAAACGCCGTACGGCGCATTCCTCGGGCTTTTCCTTGCCCTTGTGCAGGCGATTAGGCAAAGGCCAATTTTTCGCGTGTACTCCGTATACGTCTGTCGATCGCTCTCGAAGGGGCATATGATAATATAGCGATACCAATTGGAATAGGGGTAACCAAAATACATCCGATATGCGTCAAGGAGTCGCCCAATGGCAGAAGCCGCTGTTATTTCATTCGACCGCGAAGCTCCGCTGAGAGAGGAAAATTGGCCCATGAGGATTGTTGTCATCGATAGCAAGTCATTAACAGGACATATGATATGCCAATATTTATTGGAACGAAACAGGCACGAACTGTACTCTACTACTAAGGATCCCGGGCGTTCTCCGAATCGGTTATATCTCGACCCCCTCGACTCGCTGATGGTTGAGAAGTTACTGCAATCGCTTCGTCCCGACGTGGTCATCAATTGCTCCGGTATCGTATACGATGAAGCGCGCCAGCACGAGGTCGACGCATACCGGGTTAACGGCTTGCTGCCGCATCAACTCGCCGAACTCGCAAGCAGGCTCGGATTCAAATTGATTCACCTTAGCACGGACAGTGTTTTTGACGGGGAGCGCGGCTCATACGAGGAACGCCACGTGCCGAACGGCAGCTCCGTCTATGGCAGGACAAAAGCGCTTGGAGAATTGATCCAGCCGCCGTCCTTAACGGTGCGAACCTCTTTGCTTGGCCCTGCGGCAGAGGGACGGGAGGAAGGGCTGCTGAACTGGTTTTTACATCGAAAAGGGACGGCGCGAGGGTTTGCTAGCGTGTTGTGGAACGGCATCACGACTCTGGAGCTCGCCAAATTTATTTCTTATGTCATCGATAACGCCATTGAACTTGGCGGTATCGTTCACTTGACAGCCTCGCAAACCATTTCAAAGCATGATTTGCTGCTGCTGCTTCAGGACGTGTTCGAACAGCGTGACATTTCCATTCATGCCGACGATTCGGTCGTATTGAAACGAACGCTTGCGTCTACCCGGCCGGATGTCCGTTACCCGACCCCGTCCCACATCGAAATGATTACGGAGCTTCGCGACTGGATGATCAAATATGAAATGCAAGGGCGCTGAGTATTCAATCAGCGTCTTTTTTGCTGCCGCTTATAGTACAACTCTCCGGAAAAACCGTTTTATCGCAGGACATACGCCAATTTTCCTAAGCAAGGTTATTGGTCTATGTCTTGTCTAGGTGATAGGGCATATCATTTAAGAAGTGGTTTAGTTTTGTGGTTGTCGATTTGACAAGCGCTTAGGCCATGTAGAAGTAAACATGCAGAAGGAAGGTGAGACCTGATGAAGGTCCGTAAAGCAATCATTCCGGCCGCAGGCCTCGGAACGCGATTTTTGCCGGCCACCAAAGCGATGCCCAAAGAAATGCTGCCAATCATTGATAAACCGACGATTCAATTTATTGTGGAAGAAGCGGTGGAGTCAGGCATTGAAGATATTATTATTGTAACAGGCAAAGGAAAGAGAGCGATTGAGGATCATTTCGATGCCGCTTTCGAACTGGAGTACCACTTGCTGCAAAAAGGCAAGCTCGAACTTCACGAGAAAGTGCAACGACCGTCGCAAATGATCGATATTCACTATATTCGCCAAAAAGAGCCGAAAGGCCTCGGTCATGCGGTTTGGTGTGCTAGAAAGTTCATCAAGGACGAACCGTTCGCCGTGCTGCTTGGCGATACGTTCCTTAATGCGAATCCTCCTTGCTTAAAACAAATGATCGACTACTATGACCGCTACAAGACATCCATTATCGGCGTACAGCCTGTGGAACGAAGTCAGGTGTCCAGCTACGGCGTTGTGGATGCCCGCCGGCTGCAGGATCGGTTATATATCATCGACCGGCTGGTAGAGAAGCCGAAGCCGCAGGAGGCGCCGTCCAACCTGGCGATGATCGGAAGATATATACTGACGCCTGCCATCTTTGAAATATTGGAATACCAGGAAGCGGGAGTAGGCAAAGAGATTCAGCTTACGGATGCCATTGCCACGCTGAACTTGCAAGAGGCCGTCTATGCATGCGAAGTAAGCGGCATTTGGCACGATGTCGGCGATCATCTCGGGTATATTAAAGCGATGCTGTGGATTGCACTGCATCGCGACGATTTGAGAGAACCGGTCGTCCGGTATTTGAAGCAACTGCTGGACGGCAGCTCGGGAGAAAACGGCAAGCTGCTGCGAAAGGAATCGTAAAAAAGCAAACGGGACGGAGCATATATATCCGCTCCGTCCCGTTTTTGTTTCATCCTGCTGCGATCATATTATTGACGAATGATCAAAATATCGCGAGGAGGGGTGCCCGTTCTGCGGATGGTGTTGATTTCGCTATTGCTCAAGTTCCGCCCGATGAGGAGAAGTGACTCGGTTCTATCGTTGAAATCGCCCAAGCTAGCGACGTTCTGGGTGCCGCGAAACACGCGAAAGTTCCCTTGAAAATTATCGCGGGAAAATAAAACCAATGTGACTTCGTTTCTGGATACGACATTCCTCAGCCGGAAGCTGGAAAGCATTTGATCGAAGCGAATCGCCTGCATGTTGGTGATTGCCACGCCTCCGCGTCTGAACTGAACACGACGGCCTCCGAAGTTGTTGTCTTCGAAAATAGCCAATCTTACGTCTCTATTTGCCAATGTTAGAAACCTCCTTTGTATTGATAATACAGTCTATGCATGTTTCCACGGGATGCACTGGACGAGTAGCCTGTGGCATAAGCCAAAGTTGTGAGACGACTCGCGAGCAAAAACGGGACGAAGCAGATGTGCTGCTTCGTCCCGTTTTATTTTCAACCCTGCGAGGTATTGGCCTAACGATGACTCGCGTTTCTAATAATCACTTCATCGTAAAATGATTTTTGTTTTTCCAGCTGGCGCGATAAATTGAAATCCGCCTCCACTTTTTTACGCGCTTCCAGCCCGTAACTTTTCCATGCCTCGGGATGCCCGGCTAACCAGATCATCGCTTTGGCCAGCTCCGCTCTTGACTTCTCGGGGACGAGCAGCCCGGAAACTTTATGCTTGACGAGCTCCGGAATTCCTGCGTGGGTCGTGGAAATGACAGGCATTCCCGTAGCCATGGCCTCCTTGACCGTGTTCGGAATCCCCTCCTGGTTTCCTTCCTTATCGGTGCAGCTCGGCGCGCAAAAGATATGGGATTGGTAATACTTCTTCTGTATATCGTGGTAACTGACCCAAGGGATGATCTGGACGCTGCGGCCCAATCCGTAAAGGCGGATCAGCTTACGGTATTCCGCTTCGCAAGGCCCTTGGCCGATCAAAGTCAGTTTGACTAGCGGAATTCGTTTTTTGACGACGGCGAAAGCGTAAATCAGATCGGCAAATCCTTTTTTCTCTACGAACCGGCCAATCGCCAGAAAACGGATCTTTTTCCCGGGCTCCCACTGGCGGGGACGGTCCTGGAACCGCTCCAAGTCGACGCCTCCGTACAGGACGCGCACTTTTTCCTCGGGGCATCCGAGTTTGACGATCATTTTTTTCAAATGATTGCATACGGGGAAAAACAGATCGCCGGTCTGAAACAGCTGTTTAAGTTCGGCACGGCCTTGTTTTTTCTTCGGGTATACGGTGGCGTCTTTGCCGCGAAAGCTGACGAACAGCGGGATGTCGTGCTTTTCTTTTAAAAACAAAAATTTCGGAGCGAGCGATCCATGGTGAATATGGACGCCCGAAATATGAAGATGCTTAAGCAGACCGGGCTCACGCTTAATATCTTCCAGCGAGACAATGGATGTCGCGGGCGCCGCATCGGATACGTTGAGCAGCTTCAGACGGTCGGATTCTTCCGATGGAGAAGCTACGGAGGCAAACGGAATTTCTGTCTGTTTCGAAATGGCATCTTTGGTCAGCATAATGCCTTTATACCCCTCAACACGACAAATTTGCGCTGCCACATGACCGTCTTCCAATGAATATTTGTGGTGAAGAATTACTGGATTCACGGGTGTTCCTCCCTATGGTTTGGTATACATCGGATTTACGCTTACACTCGATTCCTGTAGCGGCGCAGCGAATACCTCCGCCTCTTGGTGTACTTTCTGGCAAGCGCGTGCAAGGTGGTCGTTTTCCACCTGTACAGTTTCGTTGCAGTACGCCTGATCTTCAGATGGCGGCGGTAAGAGGGAATGAATTTCCGTTTGTGTCTGCGGTATACGGCGAGCGGCGTTTTTTGGCAATACCCCCGGTAATAACGTGCCAGGCGGAGCCACATATCCCAGTCCTGCGAGTACCGGTAATTGGGATTGAACAGCCCGACTTTGTCGAAACAGCTTCGGCGTATGACCGCTGTCGATGTCCGGATGGTAAATTTTCGTTTGTAGAGATAATACCGAAATTTATTGAGTTTGGAAGGCGCTTTGACGTTGCGGACGATTTTTCGCTTTTTGCCGTCTCTTCGATCGTAATACCAGCTGTATAAAAACCGGCAGTTCGGATTTTTATCCAAATACTGCTTGTTTCGCTGCAATTTATTCGGGAGAAAGACATCGTCCGAATCCAAAAATGCGACGTATTGGCCTTTGGCGAAACGAATGCCCGTATTTCTAGCCTCGGAAGGACCGCTGTTTTTTTGGTACACATACCGGACGCGCGTGTCGTACGACTGAACCACTTTGGCCGTGTTATCCGTCGACCCGTCGTCAACGACAATGACTTCGAAATCTTTGTATGTTTGCTTCAGGACGCTCTCAATCGCTCGGCCGACATATTGATCGCGGTTGTACGTCGGGATAATAACGCTGAAAAAAGGGACTTCGCGTTCCCGGGCTTCATGGGTATGGATAATCCGGTCGAACAGTTGCTCCAGTTTGCCGATTTGTGCTTTCCGGTTGAACTCGGACTCGATTTTGGTTCGCGCATTCCAGCCTAGCTGCTGCCAGGTTTCCGGCTGTCGAATGACCCCGATCAGTTTATCGGCCAGTTTCTTCGAGCTGTTCTCGGCAACCAAGTGTCCGTTTATCCCGTCATCAATCAATTCGGGGATGCCGGCGTGGAAGGTCGATATGACGGGAAGTCCGCAAGCCATCGCTTCTTTCAGCGCATTAGGAATGCCTTCCTGGTTGCCCATACTGTCTTTTTTGCTCGGAAGACAGAAAAGATGGGCTTTCTCTAATTGCTCGGCTACCTCCTGATGCGATAAAGCTCCTTTAAACTCAATATGGTTTTCCAAACGCAGCGACTTGCTCAATTGCTGCAGCCTTCTTCTTAATCTCCCGTCCCCGATCATGATGAGTTTGGTTTGCGGGAACTGCCGATGCACTTGCCGGAATGCCCTGATCAGTACGTCGGGTCCTTTCTTTGCCACCAGGCGGCCTACGTAAACGATGTTCACCGGCCCTTCCTCCGGAAAAAATCTTTCCTTATAAGTGAATTGCTCCACATCGATACCGCTGTAATACACTTCGATTTTGTCGGCCGGACAGCCGTGCTTGATTAATTCCCTTTTCATGGCTTGGCAGGGGACGGTAAAGCAATCTCCTATTTTAAACAAGCGCTGCAGCGACGTTCTGTGCTTCTTCATTATATTGGAACCGGGCGTATCGTAACCGTGAAACGAAGTGACGAGCGGGACTTTCCATTTTTGCTTGAAGGGGATCATCCGTATGCCTGATGGAGCAAAACGGGCATGGATGAGCTGAAACGAACGATTTTGCAGCATCATGTTCAATTTCACGAACCGGGGGTCGATATGGACTTGTGCATGAGGAAATCGGTGTTCGTTCAGCCGCTTCCGGCAAAAGACGTAAGGATCGTATTTTTTCATTTGCCGGATTTCTCCGTAAATAAATGTTTCGCTGATCGGTAAAAAGGTGGATCGTATAACAGCTATACGGTTCAACGAAGAGCCTCCCTTACCTATTGATGGTTTCTTATAATCTTATTCTTCTAGGGATTTGGATGTATAGACGACCGTGGAGAAAATACGGTGATTTATCAATAGGAGGCATTTGTCAGCAGGGGAGCTTTGCCCACACATTATATATGTACGTGAATACTGTGTTAGGGAAATCAATAAAAGCAACGGAGGCGGGGACACTGGAGGAGCTATTGCGGCAAGTGCAGAGGGAGTTCGGATTCAAAGCCCAGACCTGGAACTTACTCAAACATATAGCCCAGTCCAGCCTGGTTGCTCGAATCATTGCAAAAGACGGCAAAAGCTATTTGCTTAAAAGCCTCTTTATCCCTGAGGAACGCCAGCACTTTATTGTGAAGTCCGAGCAGCTGTTGGCACAGGAAGGAGTGAAGCTTGCACGTCCGATAAGCACGGTGAACGGAGACCCGTTCATGATCTATAACCAAATGCCGTACGTGTTATATGAATGGATTGATGGCAAACCTGGCGTACTCCGCAATCGCAGCGCCTTTACGGCGCTCATTCAAGTGATGGCCCGGTTTCATAAGCGGTCCAGCCGGGTGGTTTATCCGGATGATGTCACCGTATACGGGCACCTGCATTGGGAAAAAGAATACCGGGAACGCATTCACTCCATGAAGCGTTGGTCTCTGGCCAACGCATCGCCGAAATCGCCTCAAAAGCACATGCTGCGCCACTTTCTACCGTTTTTTGAGGAAATGGCCGAAAGAGCGCTGAAGGAGCTGATGAAAAGCGATTACGAGAACTACATTAACGGACATGTTGCCGCCAAAAGTTTGATCCATGGAGACTATCACCAAAAGAATCTCATTAACCGTAAGGGAGAGTGGATTCTGATCGACTTTGAAGACGTTCGTTACGATTTTCCCTCGAAAGATATGCTGCGCCTTTACGGCATGTATACCAGAAGACATCCTTTCGATGCCAAAACATTCAACGGCATGATGGAAGCGTATTACAGCAAACATCCGCTGCCCGCAGGAGCCAAACATCTGATGCTCACCGATTTCCTATTCCCGCATATTGTCGAGAGAACGCTGCGCAAGAAGGATTACGTACACATGAGCCCGGAAATGCTGGAGCACCGATTGCAGCAGGAAAAGCGCAAAGCGATGTACGTATCCTCGATCTTGTCCGACAAACAGCGGCACTAAGCCAAGGGGGTGATTATGTTGAAGAAAATTGCTTTTGTTCGAACTCGTTATCTGCCTGCATCTGAAACGTTCATTTACGAAGAGTTGAAAAATATAAGAAGGTTTAAGGCAATCGTATTCGCGCGAAAAAGATTCAATTTGAAACGGTTTCCGTTTCCGAGAATCAAACGTCTGCCCCGCAGCACAAAAAAACTGGTGCGAGCCTTCCGCAGGAAGCGAATCCGTCTCATCCACGCGCGCTTCGGTCCTGCAGGCATTCGCATGATGAAGGTGAAGCGCCGTCTTCGCATTCCGATGATTACGTCTTTTCACGGATTTGATTTGCCGGCCAAAATAAACCGCAAGAAAAAGTATTACCGCAAGCTGAGAAAGCTGTTCAAAGTCGGCAACAAGTTTACGGTTCCATCCCGGCAAATGAAACGGCAGCTACGGCGATACGGATGCCCGAAGAACAAAATTAAAATTATGTACAGCGGGATCAACGTGAAAAAATTCCGTTACATTAAACGCCACACCTCTACCAACAATGTGACGATCATCTCGGTAGGCCGGCTGCATAAAAAGAAAGGCTTCCGATATTTAATCCGCGCTTTCAAGAAAGTGCATGCAAAAGCACCGTCAAGCCGGTTAATTATCGTTGGCACCGGAGTGGAACGCAAGAACCTGAAGCGGCTCATCAAGAAGAAAAAGCTGAAGGGTTCCGTTCGCCTGAAAGGCTTTGTTCCCCACAAACGGCTGATGAGGTTATTGAAGCGCGCGGACATTTTCTGCTTGCCGTCCATCACGACCAAAGATGGAAATCATGAAGGCATCCCGAACGCGATTAAAGAAGCGATGGCAACGGGACTTCCAATTGTCGCCACTCGTCACGGCGGTATCCCGGAGCTTGTCACCAACGGCCGTGAAGGGTTTCTGGTACCGGAAAAAAATGTGCGTAACTTGGCAAGAAAATTGAAGCACTTGGTCAAAAATCCGTCGTCACGGCTGAAGATGGGGAGAAGAGGGCACAGAAAAGTGGCAAAGCGGTTCAATTCGAGGAAACAAGTCAGAAGACTGGAATCCATTTATCGCCATTTAATTAAGAAGGGACGAAAATAATCATGGATCAAACCGAAGGGCAGGCCAGAGCTCGGATTTCGGGAAAAAAATCGGGTAGAAAATCGCCTTTGGTTACCGTCGTGATTCCGACCTACAACCGCGCCAAATTCATCAAACGGGGGATCAAGAGCATCTTACGCCAAACAACCGGCCGTTGGAGGTTGCTCATCTTGGATGACGGTTCTACCGACAAAACGGCGAAAGTCGTCAAACCGTTCTTGAAAGATCCCCGAATTCGCTACGTCAGACGCAGAAAGAACCGGGGTGTGTCCGCAACGCTGAATCGCGCCTTATCCATGGTCAAAACCAAATATTTTTCGCAGCTGGATGCGGATGACTGGTATGAGCGCCGTACGCTGGCGACCTGCCTGAAAAAGATGAGGAAGTCGAGCCGCAAAGTCGCTGTCGTTTATGGAAACGAGAAAGTATGGAAATTGAAGAAAGGCAGGCCGAGATATAAAGGCACGAAGGTCAAGCGTCAAATTCACGGCAAATACGACTTTATTACGTTCCACCCGATGATCTATCCGCGGTTTTACCGGACCCAGGCGCTCCGCAGCGTCGGAGGCTGGTCCACGAAGGTGCCCCAAGGCGGCCGCTTTGCCGAAGACAGGCAAATTTTGCTTAAGCTGGCGGGACGCTATAAATTCAAAGCGGCGCACAAAGCGTTATATAACCGGTTGCGGCACAAGAACAACAATTCGAGGATTCAAAACCGGAAGAAATACGCCAAAGTAACCAAGTACCTGTACAAAACCGCTTTAAAACGTTGGGGCAACCGGTATAAAGCGAAGTTCGTCTGGAAGAAAGGCCGGCTGAAAGTAGGCCGGATCGTCAGAAGACGTTAAAAAACGATAGAATAGCGGGGAACAGCGATGGGCAGAGACCAGCAAAACTGGTTGTCGACTTTGGAAGTGATTGAGGAGATCGAAAAGGCCATGGAACAGAAAAAGCCTCTCTCCGTTGTCCGTGTCGGTGACGGGGAGAATCTCTGCCTGGCCCAATATAAGGTGTGGCCGATACGGAAAGTTCTTGCTACACGCTGGGCCAGATTGTCGCGCAGCACGAATTGGAAAGGGGTTCGCCTGCCGAATATCGAGCTGCGCGACAGTTTGATCAAATCGATCAAAAAAGCGGACATTGTCGGCATACCTTACCGAAACGATAAGGAAATATTGGCGGAGCAGCATCAATATTTGCGTCCTTTGACAGATGCCTGCTTCGGCAGATTCGATATCGAGCCCGCCAAGCTTTGCCATACGTTTATTAACCGGCACATGGTCGAGTACTTGCAATTTTGGGAAATGCTGCGAGGCAAACGCGTCGTCGTCATTTCCCGGTGGGCCAATCAGTTCAAGCGGTTGGTCGGGAAAAAATACGGCGATTTCGACATCGAGATCGTTAAAACGATCCGGATCGACCGCTATGAAGAAATACCTGCGGTGGTGCAAAAGATGAAATCGGTGGAATGCGATATCGTCTTTATTTCCGCAGGCGTCAACGCCGTCATTTTGGCGCAAAAGCTGGCGGAAAAGCAGGGAAGGGTTGCTGTTGACTTCGGCAAATCCGCAATATTTATGATCAAAGGGAACCCGAAAGTCCGGGCATGGAGTCCGAAGCGTGACGGCGGCAAGCGAATACCGGAGAAGCCTTCGGTAGAAGCGGAAGCGCAAATATCCGCAGAGCGGTCCGACGAAACGGAAGATCCGGGCACCGTCCCTCCGTCTTCCGATTGAGTGCGGCCGGACACGACGTTATTGCAAAGGAGAGAGAGACTTGAAAGTTACTGTCGTCGGTTCGGGATACGTCGGTACGACAACGGCTCTCGTACTCGCCGGTCTTGGACATCAAGTAATCGGTTATGATATCGACGCCGGCAAAGTCGAGAGGCTGAATGACGGTGAGCTGCCGTTTACGGAACCCGGACTGGACCAGATGCTCCGGGACCTGCTCGGAAGCGGGCGAATTACGTTCACTTCCGACAGCCGGAGCGCCGTGACGGAAAGCGAAATCTTGATGATTTCGGTCGGGACACCATCGATGCCAAACGGCGGCGCCGACCTAACGTATTTGCGTCAAGTGTTGGATACGATCGCAGCGCATATCGATGGACCGAAAATCGTTGTCACGAAAAGTACGGTGCCGATCGGCACGAATCGCTGGATGAAGCAGCGGCTCTCGGATATCATCGATACGCAGAAATATCCGGTTGAGGTCATATCGAACCCGGAATTTTTACGGGAGGGCGAAGCGCTGTACGATTCGCTCCATCCGTCCAGAACGGTGATCGGCGGGGAGAACGAGTCCGCGATGGAACAAGTGAAGAAGCTGTACGAATCGTTGCAAACAACTTATCTCGTCTGCAACTATGAAACGGCTGAAATGATCAAATACGCCTCAAACGGTTTCCTGGCCGCCAAAATTTCGTTCATTAACGAAATCGCCAGGTTGGCCGACCGGGTAGGGGCGGATATACGAGGGGTAGCCAAAGGAATGGGTATGGATCCTCGCATATCGCCACACCACTTGTATGCCGGGATCGGGTACGGCGGCTCCTGCTTTCCGAAGGATGTCGACGAACTGCTTTACTTCGGCAGCCAGCAGAAGACGGAATTGCACTTGCTCCGTCAGGTCAAGCGAATTAACGATTCGCAAATCGCCTGGTTTGCCGATAAGATGCAATCGATCCTTCCGTTGGAGGGCAAACGGATCGCCGTGCTGGGCGTCGCTTTTAAGGAAAATACGGACGATCAACGGGAATCTCCGGGCATCAAGATGATCGAGCAATTATTAGGTCGGGGCGTGCAGGAAATCCGCGTCATCGATCCGACGGTTGCTTCTTTGGAGCAAATTCATTGGAGCAAAGGATTCGATCGCACGCAGTTGTCGAGAGTGGGCGTGTTGACGGATGCCCGGGAAGCGGTTGCGGGCGCTCATGCGGTTGTGCTCGCGACCCCTTGGCCGCAATTTGCCGACTATCCGTGGGAAGAATGGGCGCAAATCGCCGAAAGCACCTACTTCTTCGACGGACGCAACTATCTCGATCCTGTGGAAATGCGCAGCAAAGGCTGGCATTTCACGGGCATCGCCAGAGGTGAAACGACATGAACATTGTGGTTACCGGGGCGGCGGGTTTTATCGGGTCGCATTTATGTGAAGCATTGCTCAGTCAGGGTCATCTCGTGAAAGGCATTGACCAGCTACAACCGGCGTCTGCTCTGAAGATCAAGGAAGACAACTTGAAAAACGTGCTGGCGCATCCGAACTTTGAATGGCAGCCCGCCGACCTGCTCGGCATGGATTTGGACCGCGAGATTGACAAGGCCGATATCGTGTTTCATCTGGCGGGTCTGGCCGGCGTCCGCAACAGCTGGGGAAAGACTTTCGCCGATTACTTGCAGGCAAACATTTTGCTTACGCAAAAAATTCTCGAAGCGTGCAAGCAAGCTTCCAGGCTCAAAAAGCTGGTCTTCGCTTCATCCTCCTCCGTCTATGGCGGAGGAGGCGGGCAATATAATTCCGAGTCATCGCCGACACAACCCATCTCCCCATACGGGTTAACGAAACTGGCAGGAGAGCAGCTTTGCTATCTTTACCATAAACAATACGGGGTTCCGTATACAGCGTTACGATATTTTACCGTGTACGGGCCGAGGCAGCGCCCGGACATGGGCTTTCATCGTTTTATGAGGAACGCGTGGCTGGGACAGCCGCTGTTGATATACGGCAACGGAGAACAAACGCGCGACTATACGTATGTAAGCGACTTGGTTGACGCCAATATCAAAGCGATGCACTATGCCAAGCACGGCACGGTGTTTAATATCGGCGGCACCGAAACGGCGTCAATCAATGAAGTGGTGCAAAAAATCGAACGGCTTGCCGGGAAACCGCTGAACATCACGTATTCGCCGGAACAGCCGGGAGACCCGTTCGCAACCAGAGCCGATATTGCGCTGGCAAGCGCGGAGCTTGGATATCAACCGAAGGTTTCGCTGGACCAAGGCTTGGGGGAGCAATGGAGTTATATTACCGCGCTTTATGAAAACCAAAATCCGTAATTTTTGAACGGAGGTTATGCGATGATCGGAATACTATATCCGCCCTCGCTCCTGAAGCGGCTCATGAGCGGTCAAAGCAGCTTTGAGAAGCCGGCCTTTTACATCGCAGCAGCCCGCAAAGAGGGAGAAGAAATCATTTTCTTTTCGCTGTTTGATATCCATTGGAGCAAAAACACGGTGCTGGGCTGGACGGGAACCGCTCGAGTGGAGAGGCCGCTGCCCGCTGTCATCATCAATCGAACGAGAACGAATCTCCTGTACGTCAAAAGGGCGATCTTGCGTTTGAAACAGATGGGAAAAGTCATTTTCAACCAGCATAATGTCGTTTCCAAACTGAGAATTCATCGCATTTTATCCGAAAACGAATTGCTGCTGCCGCATCTGCCGATGACCGACGATGTGACCTACGATTCGGTGAAACAGCTTTTGGATCAAAACGCATGTCTGTTTTTGAAGCCGCGCACCTCGTCCGTCGGGAATGGAATTATTCGCGTCCGCAAAGAGAACGAGGACATGATTGCGGAAATCAACATGCTCGGGCGGACGAAGCGGAAAAAAGTAGGGATTCACCAGCTCGTCAACATCGTCAAAGCGAAGAAACAAAATTACTTGGTGCAGCAGGGAATTGCGATGATGAAGTACAAGGACAGCCCGGTCGATTTCCGGGTATCGGTGCAAAAGAACGGCAGCGGCGTTTGGCAGTATACCGGCATGGTGGGAAAAGTGGCGAGAAAGGGAGCCATCGTCACCAATATTCACTGCGGAGGAGACTCGCTGAAAGCGTCCGAGTTGTTCGAGCATTGGGGCTGGAACGCGGCAGGCGTCGAGCAGAAAATCGCCAGAATGGCGCTCCGTATCGCATCCACGCTGGATGAAGAACTGCCTCACATTGCCGATCTGGGACTGGACATCGCCATCGATGAGGCGCAGCATCCGTGGCTCATCGAGGTGAATTTCCGGGATTTGCGGATCACATTCCAAATTGCGGGGGAAAGGGAGAAATGGCGGGCTACCTTTGCGACTCCGGTGAAGTATGCCGCGTATCTCAACCGTCAAATCAAAGCGCGGGAGCGGATGAACCGGCGGGCGCAGAACGCGGCGGTCGCCGCGAAGGGCACGGCAGGGGAGTCCGGTGCCGTGCCCGCAGACCGCCCGGGAGCGGAACCTGCGCTGCCGTAACGACCTCCGGCAAAGTCAAAAAAAATCTTCCTCAGCATAACGTGAGGAGGATTTTTTCGAGCGCCGAAGGACGAGCCTGGCCAAAGTATGTGCGCTGCGCTCGGCAGCAAAAAAAAACGGAGATGGTTAGCTCCGTTTCCATTAAGCTTCCGTTGGATCGACTTCTCTCGTATCGCTGTCGGAGCCGTGCCGGCGGTTCGCCGCACACCCTGCTGCCACCATGGGATGGATCCAGGGCTTTCCCGGCAGCCCGAACGTTTTGCGGCGAATCCGGATGCCGATCATTTTGACAGCGATTTGGCGTTGGTACCGGCTGATGGCATCGATTTGCTCGATCAGCGTTTTGCCGGCGTTCGTGCTTTCCGCGGATTCGGCCATAACCTCGATGATTTTGGCCAAGGCGCGCTGGCTTCGGGCCAGAGAGTTCAAAATATGAAGCTTGGCGCGTGTCGTTTCATCAGCCGGATGCATCGTTGGTTCCCCCGAGTGACATCATGTCTCCGAAGTTCTCCGTGCCTCCTGCCGCTTCCGGGGCTACCGGTTCCGGCTCGGTAAGCAGCGCCTGGAGATTTTTGGCGAGCGCTTGCTCCATTCGCGTCAAGCCGTTAATCACTTCGAGCAGCTGATTATGGATTTCTCCGGTTCTTCTTACCTGCTCGTAATGATTCATAAAATGGGATGAATCCAAATGATTGCACACCCAGTGCTTGGAGCGGGCGGCTTCGAACGCCTGCGCATCCAAGATCAAGGCAATGTTATGCTGAAACTCTTGTATCGACCGCAACATTTTATTATAAGAGGCGGATCTGCTCATGTCATACCCTCATTTCCGTCATCCATATACTATTCTCCATCATTCGGAACAACAACCTCTTTCATAACCATGAGCAAATTATCTGCTATGGCATCTTCCAGGTCCGCCAAACCGACCAAATAGGATGCGACGATCCGGTTGACGCTGAGCGTACATTCCGTCAGCATGTCGATACTGCCGAAGCTCGGGTCTTCCTTGGGGATGTCGGTTGTCATTTGCGCCATGTGGTTGACGATTTGACGGTTGGCCTCGATAATCCGTGTCATATTCCAATGAGAAGAGGCCATATGTTCGATGATTCTGGTAACCTGACGCTCCACCTACAGACCTCCTTCATAAAGATATCTCTACATATCTATATGCAGGGAAGCGAATCAAGTGCCATGACATGAGCCCAGTTCAACTGCTGATTGTCCGCTTGCGAGTAAACAGGATTGCTGCGTGCGTCAACCGTAATTTACGCTAGCGTCCTCCAGTTCAGCAGCAGCCCGCCGTAAACAAAGCCGCTCCCGAAGCCAAACAGCAGCACGGTGTCGCCTTCCTTGATGCGTCCTTCCCGGATGCCCTGGTCGAGCGCCAGAGGAATGGTCGCCGCCGACGTATTGCCGTACCGTTCGATGGTATGAAGCGTCCGTTCCAGCGGGATGCCGGTCTTCTCGCAAACCGATTCGATAATCCGCAGATTGGCGCTGTGCGGAATGAACCAGTCGACGTCGGACGCCTCGATACCGGCCATCTCCGTCAGCTCCGCTACGCCCTTTGGAACGGTCTGCACGGCGAATTTATACACTTCACGGCCGTTCTGTACCAGTTTTTCGCTGTCGTGAAGCCGGATGCCGTTCAGCGAAGAGGCGGTGAACGTTTTGTACAGATGCACGCCTCCGCTGCCGTCGGTTCCTCCGGTATAAGCGAGGAAGGAAGGCTGCTGCGCTGCGGAATCATCCCGCTCCACCAGCACCGCACCCGCGCCGTCCCCGAATAAGATGCAGGTGGTGCGATCGGTGTAGTCCGTTATTTTAGAGAGCGTCTCCGCGCCGATAATGAGCACTTTGCGGTGGAGACCGGAAGATACCATGCCGTCGGCCAGATGCAGCCCGTACACAAAGCCGGCACAAGCCGCGCTGAGATCCATTGAGGTCGTCTGCGTGATACCGAAATGCGCCTGCACCAAACAAGCGGTGCCAGGAAATGTGAAGTCGGGCGTGCTGGTACAGACAAGCAGCAAGTCTACATCGCCCACGGTAGTATTGTAGCGGTCGAGCAAATTTTGCACCGCTTTGATGCACAGATGGCTCGTATACTCCTCATCTTCGCTGATGCGGCGTTCGCGGATGCCTGTGCGCGGGACGATCCATTCGTCGCTCGTATCGACCATTTTCGCCAGATCGTCGTTCGTCAGCTTACGTTCCGGCACGTACGTGCCGATAGCGGTAATGCGGGATCGGGAAGCGGATGTTGCAGCGTTTGTCACAGGAGATCACCTCATAATTAAAAGATTTGATGAGATTATTACTAAGATTTAATACTAAGTATTAGTACCAAGTACTAAAATAAACTTACACCAACTTGCTGCTTCTGTCAATGTATGGATGTGGATGCATGCGTTTCTCCGTACTGCAAAGGGTGCGTTTATTTTGGTGGTCGTTGTATAATAAGACAACAAAGCTTGGGGAAGGCGGGATTGCCGGTGAAACGTAAACCGAGCGCAGGACCGACCTATGTGTCGATGCGCACGTTAAAAATTTTATCTATTCTTCTTCCTCCGACGCTGATTGGAGGATTTGAATATTTTCGCCACGATTTTTTACTGCATGAGCTGTCCATGGAAACCGGAAATTTGTACATTACGCTGTTGACGCTGCTTCTGTCGTTTTTATTTACGACGTGGATGTTCGGCCGGATCCGAACGATGAACGCCCGGTTGTCCAAGGAGCAGGCAAAGCGCGCCGTATACGAGGAGCGGGAACGTCTTGCGCAGGAGCTGCACGATAATATTGCGCAAATTTTATTCTTTTTGAACGTTCAGTTAAAAAAAGGCCAGATCGACGAGGCGCGTTCGGCGGTAACGGAAATCGACCTGCACTTGCGGCAGGCGATCTTCAACCTGCGCACACCGCCGGAGGAGGGCGAGAATTTCGCCGCCCGCCTTCGCGCCTGGCTGAAAGAATGGAGCGCGCTCAGCGGCATCGCCGTCGAAAGCCGCATCTCCGAATCGGCCGAAAGTCTCGCACCATCCACGGAGGTGCCTCTGTTCTCCATCATCCGCGAAGCGTTCACGAATATCCGCAAGCATTCCATGGCCGATCAGGCGATGATTGAGCTGGGGAAGACGGATGACGAGGGCGGCTGGCGTCTGTACATTCGAGATAATGGTGCGGGCTTGAGCGGGGAGTCATTACCGGAAACGGGCGGCCGGTACGGTCTCTCGATGATTCGGAAGTGGGCTGAGGAGCTCGGCGCCACGCTAGACATTCACTCTTCCCGGGAGCATGGCATGGAATTGACCGTGACGGGACCGATAAAGAAAGGGGCAGCCGATGAAATCAAGAGTGCTCGTAGCTGACGATCATCCGCTTGCACGTAAGGCGGTTCGTTCGTTAATCGAAGGGGTGGACAGCTTCGAATGGGTCGGAGAGGCCGGAAGCGGGGCCGATGCCATCCGGCTGTGCGGAGAGCTGCTGCCGGATTTGGTGCTGATGGATATCCGCATGCAGGACATGAACGGTTTGGAGGCGACCCGTCGCATCAAACAGATTTATCCACATATCCGCGTCGTCATCCTGACGGTATCGGACGATGCGGCTGACTTATTCACGGCCATCCGGTACGGGGCCCAGGGCTACCTGCTGAAAAACATGGACCCGGACGATTGGATCACCTACCTGCAGGGGCTGCTGGACGAAGACAGCGAAATTTCCCGGCGCATGGCCGATCGTCTGCTGCAATCGTTTCGCACGGCTCATGAACCTCCTGTGTCGGAAATAGGCCCAGTCGTGCTGTCGCCCAGGGAATGCGAGATTTTGTCCTGCGTCTCCAGCGGCCAAAGCAATCGGCAAATTGCGGAAACGCTTGTCATTACCGAGAACACGGTAAAAAATCATATTAAAAATATTCTTGCCAAACTCGAGCTCGACAATCGGGTGCAGCTTACCGCTTATGCCGTACGTCACGGCTTGACACAGATCAGCCATAAACCGGGGGGAAAATAGCCCGATCGAGTCATGTTGCTTATCCAGCGGATTACGGTACATTGTTAATGGAGATAATGACCGCTGAAAGGCAGGAAAGACGATGAGAAAAATATCCGTATTATTTTGTGCCATTTTTTTAATTTCGATGCTGGGGGCCACGCTGGCAAGCGCGCATGTGACGGTGCTGCCGAATGAGTCGACGCAAGGGGCATATGAGAAGTTTGCCGTCCGCGTACCGAACGAAAAAGACATTCCGACGGTAAAGGTGGAAGTGAAGTTTCCGCTGGACGCCGTATCCGTCTCCCGCTTTGAACCGAAGCCGGGCTGGAAATACGATTTGAGCAAGGACGCCAACGGCAAAATTACCGGCGTGATCTGGACGGCGACCGGCGAAGGGCTTGGTGCAACGGAATTCGCAGAGTTTTACATGCAGGGCAAAGTAGCAGATAACGCAGCTTCGATCTCTTGGAAGGCGTATCAAACCTACAAGGACGGCAGCGTCGTCGAATGGGTCGGCGCCCAAGGCTCCGACAAGCCTGCTTCCGTCACGAAGGTGAACCCGAAACCGGCCGGCGCGTCAGCCGACAGCCACGGCAACATGACTGCGGCTCCGGGAACCGCCGGTGCACAGACCGGTCATCCGGAAACGGGCGGGGCGCCGTCCTCATCGGTGCCGTTGTACTTGTCCATCGTGTCGCTCGCGCTGGGCGTGGTTTCCCTGATCGTTGCGATCTCGGCAAAAAACAAGCGAAAATAATAAGGAAGTGCAATTATGGGCGAAATTGCTCGGAAGGCTCCGGCAATGCAGCATAATGGGTTCGTTTCATAAAATTGCCCGGCACGGGGGAACATGGAATTGGATAATGAAATTCAATTGCATACCTTTGGGAGGAATTGAACCGCATGCTGCAAAGCTTTCGTAAAAGAAAAACAACGATGCTGCTGGTTGTTTGCCTCATCGTAAGTCTGATGTTTTCCGCTTACGCTTTTGCGTTCGGCAAAGGCACCCAAGGCCCGGACGTCTACGCCGTTCAAGGGATGCTGAAGTCGCTTGGATATTTCCAGGGCAGCATTACCGGGTACTACGGCTCTTCGACGGAAAACGGCGTGAAGCAGTTCCAGAAAGCTTACGGGCTTCCAGTAACCGGAGCGGTGGACAGTCAAACGCTGCAGTCGATTTTGTGGGCGTACGGCAACTTGAAAATTCCGAAGCAGCCGGCGCCTCAACCGACGCCAAATCGTGGTCCGACACCAAGCCCTGTGCCTACACCAAACCCTGGCCCGACGCCGAGCCCTGCGCCGGCACCGAATCCTGTGCCGACGCCGAATCCTACGCCGCCCCCGCCCCCTGCCCCGACGCCGGAAACGGGCCCGGAGCTGTCCGCGGAAGAGCGGCAAATGATCGACCTCGTGAATAAAGCGCGCGCGGCAGCCGGGCTGCCGGAGCTTGCCTTCGATGGGGAGCTATCCAAAGTGGCTCGGCTCAAAAGTCAGGATATGGTGGACAAAAACTATTTCTCGCACCAGTCTCCGACATACGGCTCTCCGTTTGATATGATGAAGCGGTTCGGGATACGCTACAGGACGGCAGGCGAGAACATCGCGTGCAATCAGAACGCCCAAGCGGCTCACAACGCACTGATGAATTCGTCCGGGCATCGGGCCAACATCCTGAGCAAAGACTTTACGCATATCGGCATCGGGATCGCAGACGGCGGTCCCTGCGGCCAAATGCTCACGCAGCAGTTTATCGGCAAATAATCGATATACCGCAATCCCGGCCATTCTATCGGCCGGGATTTTTTGCCCTTTTCTCGAGTGCACACGCACTTGGATCGCAAATTAGGCAAAAAGCCTGTTTTCATAATATTAAGAAAAACTTTAGAATTAATAGTACTTGTTCCGAACATTTTTAGGTTATGCTAAGAGGTAAGACTGAATCCTATACACGCGAGCATTCTTTCAATATTTTCATTGTTTTCATTATTTTCGTCATATAAAGGGGAAAAGTTTAATGATAAACGATATGCTGCTTTCGATGATCGGACAATACGGCTATGCCGCGTTGTTTTTCGCTTTATGGCTTGGTATCGTAGGGATGCCGATTCCGGATGAAGGCATTGTAATGACGGGCGGTGCGATCGCCGCAAGCGGACTTCTCAAGCCGGTGCCCGCGTTTCTATTAACTTATCTCGGCGTCGCTTCAGGGCTTTCGCTAGGCTATGTGCTGGGCCGGTTTATCGGCACGCCCGCCATGGAGAAGCTGAAGCGGAAGAAGAACATGGTCAAATACATTCATCGATGCGAACAGCTTGTCACCAAATACGGCAGCTTTGCGCTCGTCGTCAGCTATTTCTTCCCGGTCGTTCGGCATGTGATGCCGTATATCGTCGGGGTGAACAAAATGCGTTTCCGCACGTATGCCCTCTACTCGTACACGACCGGATTCGTATGGACGCTGCTGTTTTTCATCGCCGGCAGCTTGGCGGGCAGCCATGCGGCGGCCGTTGCCGATGTCGTCTACCGATACGGGCTGAAGCTGCTATGGATTCCGGCTGCGGCCATCGTTATCTTCATCGTGGTAAAACGGTTTTCCGCCGTCAAAGCGGAAAGGAAGCCGGCGGAGTAATTTCATGAGCTACTGAAGTGGGCATCCGTGACGGATGCCCATTTTTTATATACGACCCATACTTACAGCACCAATGGCGCCGCCTTTTCATAAAATGTTTTGACTGTATCCCTAGACCTTGTATTGAAATAAAAACCCGGGCAAGGAGGGGTGACACTTGAAGGGCGAACATAAAAGCAAATTTCTATTGACGAATCGCGAACGCGAAGTTTTCGAGTTGCTGGTACAAGACAAAACGACGAAAGATATCGCGCAGCAGTTGTTTATAAGCGAGAAAACTGTGCGTAATCATATTTCGAACGTGATGCAGAAACTAAACGTAAAAGGCCGTTCGCAGGCAGTAGTAGAGCTGATCAAGCTTGGGGAGCTGCAAATCTGATCGATTAGTCGAAGCTGTGGATCCAGTTTAAGGAATCAACCGCACCCAGCCTTCTTTTTAACCTTTCCGGCTATGGAAAGTTTAAGAAGAAGGCTCTTTGGTTTTCGGAATGGCAGGAAACGATGCTGAGCAAATTTTGTTTCGTTGGATTATTCCCAAAATGATGCTATAATGGATCATATTCGCGTATCTGAAAATCACACGTTATAAAGAGTATCGGTCTTCTGAAAGGTACTTTTTATTATGTGTGATTTTTTTTATTACGATATGTGAAGCAGAACGAACATGGGAGGATACGATATGCAAACAGGTACGGTGAAATGGTTTCATAACGAAAAAGGTTTTGGCTTTATAGAGGTTGACGGAGGAGGAAACGACATATTCGTGCACTCCAGCGCGATTACCGGCGATGGATTCAAATCATTGGTCGAAGGACAAAAGGTGCAGTTTACGGTGGGGCAAAGCATACGCGGTCCCCAGGCTGAAAATGTCGTAAAAATATATTAAGGGTGAAAGCTGATGTTTACAAAGAATGAATGGCTTGTAGACCCAGCCGATTTTGACAATGCGATGTTTTTGGAAATTCCGGTCTCGGTATGGCGCGGAAATCAGTATATTGATTACGGAGGTGTTATAAAAAAGCATGACGCTGTTGCCGTTTTTATTGACGGCAATTGTTTTCATAAAAAGGAATTCAGATTTAAGATCAGATAAACGAACATTGCGGCACAAAAAGAGTTATTCGTTCTACTTTTTCGTCCCCTTGAATAAGGATACAGGAAGGAGGTGTCGTGAATGGTCGTATACAATTATAACGAAGTACCGAAAGAACTATTGGTAGATCACTCGTACACATTGCGACAAATTAGATTGTTTATGACCGTCAATAAAAATTGCTTGTTTCTTCATAAAGACTTGAACGCGCTGGATGCGGAATCGAATAAAAAAGTATCCGTCGTTTCGAGAGACGAGTACTACATTCATCAGTATGTAGAACGTTCATACCTGATCCCGTACGAGAAGAAGGTCGTATTTTTATTAAGCCAAGCGGATGATGGGACATAATGTGGCGAGTCAAGGCAAATACGCAGGATATAGCTGATAAGGCGTGAAAGCGAACGTCCCCGTAGCATAGAAACGTTACGCGAACATGGCGCCTTGTCCGGGGAATCTCTCGGGTTGCGGCGTTCTTGTTTTTTTGGGATCTGTCTGGGTTACGAAAAACATGAAAAAACAATTTGCTTTTCGCTTATATGTGTGATAGTATTACCTTATCATATATTTGAAACCTGAATTCACATATTGCAAAGGGTATCATTTGTGCGATGGAGCCTTTTTCAATGTGTGAATTTTTTATTTGATTCAAGAATAAAAAGTACATGTTAAATAAAATTTGGAGGTAATACAATGCAAACAGGTACAGTGAAATGGTTTAATGCGGAGAAAGGTTTCGGCTTTATCGAAGTGGAAGGCGGCAATGACGTATTCGTTCATTTCAGCGCCATCACGGGCGACGGGTTCAAATCGCTGGATGAAGGCCAACGCGTAGAGTTCAATGTAGTGCAAGGCAACCGCGGCCCGCAAGCCGAAAATGTTGTAAAGCTGTAATAGCCCAAATCAAACTGCCCTTAACAATGTGTTGAGGGCAGTTTTTCTTTTAGATCAGAAGGAGGGGTTATTCGTGTATTTTCAGAAAAGATCGTCTGAGCCTGTTCCAAAGGAAAATACGATGATATGGTCATGCGAACAAGAAGGCTGTAAAGGCTGGATGCGCGACAACTTTTCTTTTGCATACGCACCCACCTGCCATCTGTGTCAGTCCCCGATGGTTAGCAGCATGGAAATGCTTCCCTTGCTGGTAAACTCGAATATCAACATGAAATTGCTAAAGGAAGGCGTGCGGATCTTGTAGCTGCAGCCGCGCATAATTTTGCCAGTTCAATGAACGGTTCGACCTTCTTATTATATTACCTATGTTGTCAAAATTCGTTTTTTTCGCTATGATGGGGATAACAACGAACTCGTGCGCAACTGGCGATAAAGGTGGATCACCACCGGGGAGCGCAAGGGATAACGGCCGGTCGCCTGGGCAAAGTATTTGGTTCTTCGGAATCGAATACTTTTTTTGTTTTCCGATGATGGATTCAGGAAAAAAGAGGAGGCGCACAGGATGGGATTGCGGATGAGAGGAAAGGAACCGGCCGATTTGCTTGCGGCCGACATTGCAAGGCAGGCGGAGGATTGGAAAGCGAGAGGGCATGAGCCGCGCATCGTTACACTGCTGGTCAAGGGGGACCCGGCTTCGGCTTATTACGCGGAAGCGAAACGGAAGGCGGCCGAACGGCTCGCCATCCGTTTCGAGCTGCACGAATTCGAGCCGGATGTGCAGGAGTCGGCGCTGCTGCGGGCCATTGCACAATGGAACGGCGACCGGACCGTCCACGGCATCATGGTGGAGCTGCCGCTGCCGCCGCATCTCGATACATCTAGCGTGACGGCGGCGATCGATCCGCTCAAGGACGTAGACGGCGTCACGCCGGTGAACAAGCTGGCGCTGCAGTCGGGCGCGGACGGCATCTACCCGGCGACGCCGCTCGCCTGCATCCGGCTGCTGAAGCATTACGGCTACGAGCTTGCGGGGAAGCATGCGGTCGTCATCGGCCGGGGAGAGACGGTAGGAAAGCCTCTGGCGCAGCTGCTGCTCCGGGAGCAGGCGACGGTTACGGTGTGCCATTCACGCACCCCGGATCTGGCGAGGCATATTCGGCAGGCGGATGTTTTATTTGCCGCAGCGGGTCGCAGGGGGCTTATAACGCCGGATATGACGCATAGCGGCCTTGTCATCGTGGACGCAGGGATCAACGAAGGAGACGATGGGCGAATCACAGGGGATACGGCGGTGGAAACAGCAGACGCCGTTGCCGCAATGAGTCCGGTGCCCGGGGGTGTCGGAGGCGTTACGACCATGATGCTGTTCCATAATCTGATGCTCGGCATGGAGCGTCAGCTGGCCCACGGGATCTCTGAGGCGGATCGGCCGTTTGAACAAACGATAGGCGCTTTTCTCACGGCAGCAGCTTCCTCTGCGCCAACGCCGGGCGGAGGCGGCGTCGCCGCCGTCGCTTGCGCGCTTGGAGCCGCCATGGGGGCGATGACTGCGAAGCTGTCCGTCGGTCCGAAATACCGCGAATGGGAAGAGCGCATGAAGGAAGCGGCGCGCAGGCTGGATACGGTTGCAGCGGACTGTGAGCATGTCGCGGCGGGAGACGCGGACTCGTTCCGCCATTACATGAAGGCGCTGAAACTGCCGAACCAATCACCGGAAGAGAAGGAACTGCGCAAGCAGGCGATTGCGGCAGCCGCGGAGCAAGCGACGAAGATTCCGCTGGAATTGATTCGTCTTTGCGTTGACACACTACAAATAATCGACGGGATGAAAGAAGGAGCCAATCCCAATGTGCTGTCCGATCTTGGCATCGGCGCCGTTCTTGCCGAAGCCGCCGCGCAATCGGCGTGGCTGACCGTGCACATTAATTTACCGGCCATCCGCAATTCGGAGACAAGGCAACGATTCCGAGATATGGCGAATGAACGGATGGAAGCGATCCGCTCAAGGAAAGAAGCCGTTCAAGCGATGGTGATCGGCCGGTTGAAGGAAGACCGAGGCTAAAGGAGAGGAAGATCCGCCACGGCAGGCAGCCCGGCTGAAATGAGCCGACTTGACTTAGTGGGTCGATCGTAATATGCAGCTTCGGGGGCCAAGAAAGAACGGTTGCCGCCTCATGGGGAACGGGTCGAACGGCGGGAATGGATTTACAGTTGCCGTTCGACAGGATATGATAAAGTCAAACTACCTACCCCGAAGGAGTGGCATGCTTGCTAAGTTCCCACTTTCACGGCCAAAAGGTTTTACCGGCGATTCGGAAAATGAAGGATTTGGAGCATCTGATGTCGTCCAACTACACGACGCTCGTTCTTCTCGACAGCCATATTGCGCAATTGGCCAGTATCGGGCAGCTTGTAAGAAAGCACCGCAAACAGCTGCTTGTACATGTAGACCTGATCAACGGACTGAAAAATGACGATTACGCCATCGAATTTGTATGCCAAACGATGCGGCCCGCAGGAATCATCTCGACCCGCTCCAGTGCGGTGATGACGGCGAAGAAGCACAAAATCCTCGGCATCCAGCGGCATTTTCTGCTCGACTCGACCGCGCTGGATATGACCTACAAGCTATCCGATAAGATCCAGCCGGACTATATCGAAGTCATGCCCGGCATTATGCCCCATATTATTGCGGAAATGCGGGAGCGGATCGATATCCCGATCTTGGCGGGCGGACTGATCCGGACGCCCGGCGATGTCGATCTGGCGCTCGGTTCCGGAGCGATCGCCGTGACCACATCGCTCAAAGAGCTGTGGGACGCATTCGCCGATCAAACGCCAAAGGCGCAGGATTAATCCTGCGCCTTTGGTTCGACTGCATCATGGATCAGCGTATCGAGCAGACGGGTATGAGCCCCGGTCTCTTCTTCAGACCACCCGAAACGGTTTGCCATGTAATTAATGACTTGCGTCTTCCACTGTTTCGCCCAAGCGATATCAAAGTACACGGCACCGGTACGGCGAATAAAGAAGTCCGCCGGCGTAGCCGTCATTTCTTCCTCGATGCTGTAGAGCAGCGAAGCGAACACGTCCTGCGGCAAGCCGGCTTGTTCCGCCTCTTGTTTGGCACTCAGTCTGCCGTATACAAGGCCGATATTGGAGCCGTAGCGCTGAGTCAGCTTGGCGGCTTGCTCGCGGCTCAGTCCATACTGATGCACGCCTTCTTCCGTCTTTGACTTCAAGTAAGCGGCAAGCCCTTGCGAACCGCCGACGTCGCCGCCGGAGAGACGGACTTTATCCGTCGTACAACCCGGATAGGAGCCCTTGCCTTCTTGCTGCAGCTGATTCGCCACCATGTCGACGATCCGTTCCGCCATCTTTCTGTAGCCTGTCAGCTTCCCGCCCGCGATCGTCATCAGACCGGACTTTGCAAGGAAAATCTCATCTTTCCGCGACAGCTCGGAAGGGGATTTGCCGTCTTCATGAATGAGCGGCCGCAGGCCGGCCCAGCTCGACTCGACGTCTTTGTTCGTCAGCTTGATCGTCGGGAACATGAAGTTGGCGGCAGCGATAATATAATCGCGGTCGGCCACCGTCATGCGCGGATGCACGATGTCTCCCTCGTAGTTCGTATCGGTTGTGCCGACATACGTTTTGCCGTCGCGCGGAATCGCGAACACCATTCGGCCGTCCGGCGTATCGAAGTAGATCGCTTGTTTCAGCGGGAAACGGCTGCCGTCGATGACCAGATGCACGCCCTTGGTCAAGTGCAGGCGTTTGCCGAACTTGGAGCCGTCCTTTTCGCGAATCGTATCGGCCCATGGCCCTGCGGCATTGACGATTTTGTGAGCGTAGATTTCGTAAGACTCGCCGCTCAACTGATCGACGACGCGAACGCCTTTCAGCTTTCCGTTATCGTACAGCAGTTCTTCCGCTTTCGCGTAGTTTACGGCAAGCGCGCCGCGGCTTACCGCCGCTTTCATCGTCTCGATCGTCAGTCTGGCATCGTCCGTGCGGTACTCGACGTAGTAGCCGCCGCCTTTCAGCTTGTCGGTGCGAAGAAGAGGCTCGCGGCGCAGCGTTTCTTCCTTGGACAGCATGATGCGGCGTTCGCCGCGTTTGACGCCTGCAAGCATATCATAAACGTACAAACCGACGGAGCTGGCAAGCTTGCCGTACGTGCCTCCCTCGATTACCGGCAGCATCATCCATTCCGGCGTCGTGACATGCGGCGCATTTTCGTATACGATGGCACGCTCTTTACCGACCTCTGCCACGATCTTGAACTCAAGCTGCTTCAAGTAACGCAACCCGCCGTGAATCAGCTTGGTGGAACGGCTCGACGTGCCGGAGGCGAAATCCTGCATCTCGATCAGGCCGATGTTCATTCCGCGGGTGCGCGCGTCAAGCGCAATGCCTGCGCCGGTAATGCCGCCCCCGATGACCAGCAAGTCGAGAGGTACGGCAGCCATTTGCTCGAGCAGCTGGCTTCTTCGTTCACTGGAAAATGTGATTGCGTTTGTCATAAGTAAGATCTCCCTTTTCAGTAATCTGTCTCAAAGACATAAAAAAAAGAGAAGACGCGGACAATGCTCTTCGGCATAAACATGCCGGGAGTTTGTATCGCGGTCTTCTCTGGTTCTCTGACCTTGATTAACTTGTTGGTATCATCATAGCACGTAGCGAATGCGAAAGCAACCATTTTTCATCGGTTTTCAAACTACCATTGACAGCGAAAAAGAGCGTATGTTAGATTGCGAGTGCAAGCAAATCGGAATCGATTCATTCGTTCATTGGGGAGGGAAAGCTGTGACAAAACCTGGTTATATATTATCCCTGGATCAGGGAACGACGAGCTGCCGCGCCATATTATTCGATCATGAAGGCGCTGTCATTCATACGGCACAAGAAGAGTTTCGACAAATTTTTCCGGAGCCTGGCTGGGTGGAACACGATGCGGATGAAATTTGGAAGGTACAATGGAAAGTAATGAAGCAGGTCGCCGCGAAAGTACCCTCAGGATCGATCGCCGCGATCGGTATAACGAACCAGCGGGAGACGACGGTCGTATGGGACCGCGTAACCGGCAAACCTCTGCACAACGCCATCGTTTGGCAGTGCCGCCGGACGAGCGCGCTGTGTCATACGTTAAAGGAACAAGGCATGGAGTCTTCGATCAAGGAAAAAACCGGCCTGGTGCTGGACCCGTACTTTTCCGGGACGAAGCTGAAATGGCTGCTTGATACGTTCCCGCATATTCGCGAGAAAGCGGACAAAGGAGAGGCGCTGTTCGGAACGATTGACTCCTGGCTGATCTGGAACTTGACCGAAGGAAAAGTGCATGCTACCGATGTATCGAACGCGTCGCGTACGCTGCTGCTCAACATTCATACCTTGCAATGGGACGATGAGATACTGGAGCAGCTTAACATTCCGAAGACGATGCTGCCGGAAGTCCGGCCGTCCAGCGGTTTGTACGGGCATACGGCGCTGCTTGATCCGCGGCAGCCGGTGCCGATTGCCGGCGCGGCCGGAGACCAGCAGGCGGCGTTGTTCGGTCAAGGCTGCTTCCGCGAAGGCATGGCGAAGAACACATACGGCACCGGCTGCTTTATTTTGAATAACACGGGGGATAAGCCGGTGCTCTCGAAGAACGGCCTCCTGACAACCGTAGCATGGCAAATCGGGGATCGCGTGGACTACGCGCTCGAAGGCAGCGTTTTTATTGCGGGCGCCGTGATCCAATGGCTCCGCGACGGTCTCGGCGTGATCGGCGATGCGGCGGAAACCGAAGCGCTTGCGCGCTCCGTCGAAGACACGGAAGGCGTCTATTTTGTTCCGGCCTTCGCCGGCCTTGGTACGCCGTATTGGGAGCCGGACGCCAGAGGCATGATCACCGGTCTGACCCGGGCATCGGGCAAAGCCCATCTGGTGCGCGCTTCGCTGGAAGCGATCGCTTATCAAAGCCGCGACGTGCTCGAAGTCATGCAGCAGGAAACGGGCGTACGGCTCAGCGAGCTGCGCGTGGACGGCGGCGCCGTGCGCAACGGCTTCCTGATGCAGTTTCAGGCCGATTTGATGGGCGTTTCGGTCGTCCGGCCGAAAGTCACGGAATCGACCGCTCTCGGCGCCGCGTTCTTGGCTGGTCTTGCGGTCGGCTTCTGGGGCGGGTTGTCCGAGCTTGAGCAGCTCAAAGGACTCGACCGGGTATTCCAGCCGGAGCGCGACGAAGCGTACCGCGAAACGAAATACGCCGGTTGGCGGCGGGCGTTGTCATACCAATTGAATCTTCGGGAAGTCTAATACCTGACTGACAGCTGACGGAAGGAACCGAGTGAGGCCGAACCGGTTCTTGAGGGGGAACGAGCGTTGGAAAGGAACGACGATTGCAAGCGAACATCCTGCGAGGTGCACAGCCGGCGTCCTTGGCCGCTGCCTTCATGGCCATGGATCATGAAGCAGACATGGCGCGACTTGCTGTTTGCCCACTGGCCGGTTCGCCCGCATGCCGCCGGAGCTTCCGCTGGATACGTACGGCGGAGAAGCGTGGATCGCCGTAGTGCCGTTCCATATGAGCGGCATACGCCCGCGCTTCCTGCCGCCGCTGCCGGGAGCAAGCCGCTTCCCGGAAATCAATGTACGTACGTATGTGACGCTGCAGGGAAAGCCCGGCGTTTATTTTTTTAGCCTGGACGCATCGCATGCGCTGGCCGTGAAGCTGGCCCGGCGGTTTTATCATTTGCCTTATCGTCTTGCGAACATGCGCGTGGCTGTGCAGCCAGGTTCCGGCGAAGTCCATTATTTCAGCAGCCGCAAGGGCGGAGGTGCGGCGTTCGAGGGGACATACCGGCCGATTTCCGCCCCTTTCCGGTCGTCCGCCGGTTCGCTCGAGTACTGGCTGACCGAACGTTACTGCTTGTATACGCTGGACGGGGAACGAAACGTGCTGCGCTGCGACATCGATCATGAGCCTTGGCCGCTGCAGCTTGCGGCAGCCGACATTTCGCTCAACACGATGGTACCGGGACAATGGCATGACTTGCTGACGGATACGCCGCCGCTGCTTCATTTTGCGAAAAAACTTGACGTACGCATCTGGCCGATTCTACGGGGCAACTCGTAAGCGTCGGCTTTTTTTTATGCAAGAAAACCCTCATATCCTCCTGCATCCCGCGCATCATATATATTCCAAACCTCCCATATGCTGTGCCACGTCGCGCAGAAGTTTAATTCGGCACCCCATCTGCGTTATAATCAGTTATGGAGCCCTTTGATTCCATAGACCGAGATTGTGTAACCGAACCGGTATGTCAAGCGCCATATTATCAAAAAATGGACCAAAATCTCCCAATATCCTGAATGTTTCGGTACTTTTCGGTGTATAATGGAATTATATGAACCTATTTATAGTAAAATACTATAACGCTTAACTTTCCAAGTGAGCCAAGGAGGAATATGGTTATGGATCAAATCTCTTCTCTGTCGGAACTGCTGGCGGAGCAGAAAACATCGTCTTACATCGAAATCCCGGGAGTCGCCTCCAGAACGTTCGGTCAAAGGACGCTGTCCACTACATTGCCGATGAGCAAGCTTTTTGCCATCTATGAAGTCGATTTGGAGGTTCAGCGTTCGATCGTTCCGCAAAACTTGTCCAAAATGATGGATTATATCATGCTGTATCTGGATCACGGACAGGGCATCTATTTTCCGGGCATCATTTTGTCGGCGCGCGGTGCGGGCGAATACGACGAGGATGCGAAGATGTATCGTCTGCAAGCGATCGAGAAGCTGTACATCGTTGACGGGCAGCACCGTCTTGCTGCGTTCCGCCGTTTGATGGAAACGCTGCAGAGCGCGATGGCGCGAGCCAAAGACCGCCGGGAATACGACCGGATGGAAGAAATTTCAGCCAAGCTGAGCAAGCTGTATGCATTCCCGATGTCTACGATGATCTATCTTGACATCAATGCAAGACAGGAACGCCAGCTGTTCTCCGATATCAACAAGCTTCCGCGCAAGATCGGAGGCAACCTGGCCGTGCTTCGCGAGCAGCGCCGATTCTATCACGTGCTGGCTACGCGCCTTGCGCTGGATGCGCCTGTCATGAAGCAGCTGTCCGTCGATATGTTTACCGAGCGGGGCAAAGGGCCGGAGTACTTGTTCTCGTACCATTTGCTGATCGAGATCATGACGGGGCTGTTCGAAGGCCGCTTGAAATCGGCTGCGCGCAACAACGGGTACTACTTCGAAGAGAAAGAAGTGGAAGAGCATTTGAAGCTGGCTTCCTTTTACTTCGAGCATTTGCTGAAATATTTGCCGGACCCGGCCAAAGGCGAGCTCTGCTGGTCGGAAAACTTGCAGATCGCGCTGTCCATGTTCTTCCACGGCGAAGTGACAAAAACCGGCACGTTCAACAAATATGCGCTGCAGTACGTTTCGAAAATATTGCCGCACATCGATTGGAACGCCATTTATACGGGAGATGAGAAAGACCGCCTGCCCAGACGTTCCCGCATCATGAAGGCGTACCAGTTTATCAAAGAATTTTACGAGGAGCATCACCTGTTCCTGATCCGGGAAGACGATATAATCGATGAAGATATGACAGGTCAAAGCACGAAGGAGGATGCGAGCTGATGGAAGGTTTGAATCTGAAAATGACGATACACCCGTTTTGCGGAAAATATGGTTTGGCTACCGTACCGGTTCAAGTGCAGGATCTGCTCAACTATACGATGATCGATCCGATGGTACAGCGGAAGCTAAGCGCCGGACAACGGCGGAAAATCGCCAATTATTTGCAGGAACGCGAGCTCGACCGCGTCTTCTTCGGGCCGGTTACGCTCAGCTTGCGCGACGTAAGCAGCCTGGCCAAAACCGAAAACGGCCTGTACCTGCGTCCGGGTTCGAAAATCAGTATTCTTGACGGGCAGCATCGCATCCTTGCGCTCGGCTACGTCAACGATCAAATTTTGAAGGAAGCACGGAGCCTGGAGAAGAAATTGGCCGCCGCCAAAATCAAGCAGCGGAAAATGCCGGACGACGCCGAGGCAAAGGAAGAGCTGGAGCAGTTGCAAGGCCAAGTGGAGCAATTGGAGCGCCGCCGTCTGGAATTGATGGAGAGCGAGCTGGCTGCGCAAATTTACATCGGGTTGAGCGAAGAAGAGGAGAAGCAGCTGTTCGGCGACATCAACTCCAAGGTGCAGCTCGTCAGCAAAGAGCTCGGCCATTCGTTCGACTCGATCGATCCGCTCAATCTTGTCATTCAACAGGTCGCCGATCATAACGTATTCCTGAAGGCCGCCGGCGTCGAGCGCCGAGCCAACTTGACGGCCTACAATAAAAATTTTTCGTCGTTCAGCTGGCTCTATTCGACAGCGGTCATGCTGTTCACCGGCAAAATGCAGCCTTCGTATGAGCTGGCTCGCAAAATCAAGAACGATCCGTCTACGTTTATCGAGATTTTGCATCAGTTCTACAGCACGCTGCTGCCGCTGATGCCGGAACAGCCGGGACTGCCGCAGTACAGCTCGTCGGCTCGCGCAATGCAGGAAAGCATCGCGCTGTATGCGCACCGCCACCTGTTCTTGGACGGCAAATACGTGAAAAACTGGACGTCCTGCCTGAGCATTTTCGAAGGCTTCGATTGGTCGCACGACAACGAGCAGCTGATCGAACGGTTCGGAGTGCTTGATAACGGCAAACTGAACCTGATTCACGAGAAGTCGCTGCGCAAGCACGGCAAACTTGTACGCTTCTTCCAGGAACTGCACGGCGATCCGGTAGAAGAAAACGAAGCGACCGCGTAATCAAGCGGCGCGTCGCTCTCAAGGACTCGCCGCACTAAGCCGCATAAGTAAAAGCTCCGCATTTTCATCGATCGACTCGATGGTGAGCGGAGCTTTTTTGCGCACAAGCGGGCTTGCTGTTTTTGCGCTTAACAATAGTTCAGCTCAGTTCCGTCAATTTGCCGACAATCATGAGCGCCGCCCCGGTGGCAACCGCCTCTTCGCCGAGCGAGCCTTGGCTGAACACAACTTGGTATTTGGGGTAATAATACGCTCTCTGAATCGCAATGCGGGTGGCGTTATGGAAGAAACCGGAATGGCTGCTGATCAGGGAGCCGCCCAGGATCACCTTCTCCGGATGCAAAATATTGAGCAGGTTGGACAGGCCGATCCCGAAGTAAGTGGCCGCTTGGGTGAACAACTCGACCGTCAGCGGATCGGTTTCCCGGAGCGCCTGCTGCAAATGCGCGAATTGAATTTTGTCCGGGTCGCTCTCCATGCGGAGAAGAAGACTGTCCCGGCCTTGCTTGAGCCGAGAACGCGCTTGCAGCTCCAGCGCATGGATGGAAGCGTACGATTCCAGCGATCCGAAGTTGCCCTGACCGAGCAGGCGAGGACCGTCCGTCTGGATAATCATCTGGCCGATCGAGCCTTCCATGTCGACCGCGCCATAGACGACTTTGCCCCCGGTCATCATCGCCGAACGCAGGCCGACGCCGACATGCACGTACAGCAGATGCCGGTAGTCCCGGTCCCGGTCCGTCCACGACTCGCCGAGCAGTGCCGCATTCGCGCCGTTATCCAGCAGTACGGGGATGCCAAGCCGCGCTTCCAGTATGCTTTGGATCGGAAGGTTGCCCCAGCCGGAAGAGGGAAAGTAAATCGGGTCGAGCAGGACGCCGGATTCCCGGTCGAGCGGTCCGACTGCGCCAATCCCCATGCCCAGAACCGAATCGGATGCAAGGCTGCGGCTTGAAAGCATGGCCGCAGCGGCTTCGGAGACTTGCTCCAGCAGTACGGACGGTGTCAATTGCTCGGTCATCTGCCAGTGTTTGGATGCCAGCCTGTTCATCGCAAGGTCGAATAAGCTTAAACGGGTATGCATGCGGGAAATATCGAGACCGAGTACGTAGGCGTATTCAGGGTTCGTTTCATACAAAATCGGCCTGCGGCCGCCCGTCGAATCGCCGAATCCCGCCTCCCTAATCACTCCTAGGTCGGTCAGCTCCTCTAACGTGCGGGTCAAGGTACTGCCGGTCAGTCCGCTTCGTTCGAGAAGCTCGATTTTGGAAACGGTGCCCGCCCTGCGGATAATTTCAAACAGTTCTTTCTGCTTGCGGCCTGCAAGCCTCGATTCAATCGGCATTTGTTCCATTACGTGTCTCCGTCCTTGGAAGATTCCGGAATGTCTAAACTTAATTTACTCTATACTTAACCGGGTTGTCCATCCTGCCGCAAGATGCGGTTCGAGAAACGGGATTATCGATTTGAAGAAGTTGTGCTTTTCCGCGCGGAAATCTGGTAAAATAGGGCTTGACGTCACGTGGCACGCCGGAAATACAAGGTGACACAGCATGGTTTTGATGCAGAAAGGAAGAGTCGGACATGTCGGAATGGTATGAAAAAAGTTTCGGAGACGATTATTTGCTCGTATATAAGCACCGCGATTTGCAGGGAGCGTACGAAGAAGTACGCAGCATGATGGAATGGCTGGAGCTGCCGGAAGGCGCGGAAGTGCTCGATTTATGCTGCGGTATGGGCCGGCATTCGATGGCGCTGAACAGTTTCGGTTTTAAAGTGACCGGCGTCGATCTGTCCGAAGTGCTTCTCGCCGAGGCGAGAAGGCTGGATACGGACGGTGAAGTCAACTGGGTTCACGGCGATATGAGGGACGTGCCGCTTGCAGGCCCGTTCGCGGCCGTAGTCAATCTGTTCACCTCCTTCGGCTACTTTGATGCGGACGCCGAGAACGAGCGGGTTCTTCGGGAAATGTACCGCCTGCTGGTGCCGGGAGGACGATTTATTATCGATTACTTGAACCCGGAGTTCGTAAAGGCGAGCGTGGTACCGCATTCGGAACGAAGGGACGGAAACCTGCGGATCGTGGAGGACCGGCGTATCGAGGACGGCTTTGTGCGGAAAAGAATCGTGCTGCAGGGGGATGGGGAAGCGGAACAGCGCGTATACGACGAGCAGGTGAAGCTGCTCGGCCGGGAATGGTTCCAGTCGCATCTGAACGAGACGGGTTTGGCCGTCGATGCCGTATACGGCTGCTATGACGCTTCGCCGTACGAGCCTGCGACCTCGAAGCGGCTCATCCTGGTCGGACGGAGGGAATCGTGATGACCGGACATGCTTCTGCCGCTTCCGCCGTAAAAAAGCATGGAGATATCGTGCAGGTCAAGGTGCCGCTGCCGTTTCCGCTGCGCTGGGTGAACAGCTATCTCGTTCCCGGCCGCAGCGGCTGGACGCTCATTGACCCGGGGCTTCGGACGGAAGCCGCCGAAGCGCTGTGGGATACGGCGCTGGCCGAACTCGGCATCGCCTATGGCCAAATCGAGCGCATCGTGCTCACCCACCACCATCCCGACCATTACGGTCTCACCGGGTGGTTTCAGCAGCGCTCGGGCGCGCCCGTCCTGTTGTCGCGTACGGGCCTGGAGCAAGCCCGCCGCCTGTGGGGCGACGGGCAGCCGATGACGGAACAGTTGCTTGCGCTGTTCCAGGGCCACGGCCTGCCGCCGGAGCTTCGTGAACCGATGCGGGAGCACATGGACGGCTTCGTGCCGTCCGTGTCCCCGCAGCCGGACGTCACCGCCCTAGAGGCGGGCGACACCGTGTGTCTCGGCGACGACGCGTACGTGTCGATCTTGACGCCCGGCCATGCGGCGGGGCATCTATGCTTTTACCGGGCGGAGACGGGGGTGCTGTTTTGCGGCGATCACGTGCTGCCGCAAATTTCGCCGAACGTCAGCTATTTGCCCGGCGGCATCGACGAGAACCCGCTGGACAGCTACATGCGCAGTCTGCGGGACATCGCCGGGCTCGAAGTGCGGCTCGCTTTCCCGGGCCACCGGGAGCCGTTCCCGCATTTGGCGCAGCGTGCGCACGAGCTGATCCGCCATCACGAGGAACGGCTGGAAGGCATGCGCCAGCTGCTTGCGCAGCCGAGGACGGCTTACGACGTATGCCGCCTGACCTTCGGCGACCGTCTGAGCTTGCATCAGCTCCGGTTTGCGCTGTCGGAGACGATCGCGCATCTGATTTGGCTGCGGGAAGCGGGACGAGCCGAGGAATACGGGCGTGACGGCGTCGTTTGTTACAAACAGTAAGTAGACAACTCCAGATGCGGCGCGCTTCTTTTCGCGGGAAAAGAAGCGCGCCGCTTTTCTTTTCTGCCGTCCGCCATTCGATACGAACGTCGCTTCGCTGCATCCCAACCCGTGCGAATTCGCCTGATGTGCATTTTCGCCATTGCAGCAGCGCATCCCACTCATTCTTGGCGTTTCTACACTGGATGGCAGCGCCCCGACTCCATAAATGAAGACCGGCAGGACAGCACCGCCAGGTTCTCTCGCTTTACAGTCGGCGGGACATGACAAATGCCGCCCTCCTGTGCGTTCCGTGCATAGGAATGCCGTAATTTGGGAAAAATTAACGGACGATGTTGTTGAACAGGGAAGGGGGTACGCAAGTGGATCGCCAGCTTGGCTTGATCCGTCGCCGACAGACATCGGTGTTGATGGTGTTAACGGCCTCGATGCTGCTGGCCGGTTGCGCCTCGTCCGGCTCCGGATCGCCTCGCGCGATGGTGGAGGAGCGCGGTTCGATTACGGTGGTAGGCGTCGATACGGGCGCCGGCGGGATGAAAATGACGGCTGCGGAAATGCTCCCAGCCGGATCGCAGGATCGGCTGCAAGCTTACGGTACGCCAATCGTGCGTACGCAGTCATTCGTTTCATTGGCGGATGCGGTATGGCAGTGGGAGCGGAAAGGCGCGCCGCAGCTTGTTGTTATAGGCGAGGAATGGGTGCGCATGCACGGATTCGCTTCTTCGTGGGCGAATCAGATCGCCCGCCTCGGATTCAAGGACGGACGCAGGCCGCTTGTAGCCGTCACGGAAGGAGCGGCGGAACATATCGTTCGCAGCAGCACCGCAGCGAGAAGCAGCGCCGCTCTTCTGCGTCAGGCAGACTGGACGGCAAACCCGCTGCGAGCGCGGTCCGTAAGCTACGAGGAAGATTTGGTTCTTCCATACTTAACGAGAACGCAGGAGCACGATCGTGCGGAGAAGGTTTCAGTACAGGCTGTGCTGTTTAAGAAAGGGCAGCTTGCGGGCATGCTCTCTCCGCAGCAGAGCGGTATGCTTTCCTGCTTGCGGGGGGCCGCGAACTTGCCTGAACTTTCGTGGCCGATGCCTGAGGCTGACAACGGAGCGGCTATGCTGGAACGCGTCTCCTGCCGTTCCGAAGTGCGGGGCAACGGCAGCTTAACCGGCCCCGTCCTTACGGTCGATGTCGCCGTCCAAGGAGAAAGCGCCGCATTCGGTTCGGCATCCGCAGCGCAGGCCGAAAGCGCCGCGCGGGCGCTGCTTGCCGCAATGACCGCGCTTGTCCGCGATTTGCAGGAGCGCCGCATCGATCCGCTCCATGCAGGCGATTCTTTCCGCCAGCAATATGCCGGCGTATGGTCGCCGGATCGATGGCGAGAATCGTTTGCCAAAGCCGAGGTGAGGCTGTCGGTCAAATTGAACCTGATCGGAGGAACGAACCCATGAACAAGACAATCACGACATTGAACCATCGAAAGCTGACGAAAACGGCTCTCTGGTTTTTCGTGCTCATTGCCGCTTTTTCCTTGACGGCCGGCTGCGGCAAGCCGCAAGCAAAGCCCGGTGAGAATGCCGGGCAAGGGGCGGCGAATCCTCCGCAGCAAGGAGGAACGGCGGGACAGCTGCCGCAGACCGGGACCGGACAGGGCCAGGGCCAAACCGGCCAGCCGTCCAAGCAGCCGGAATCGGCTCCAAAGCTGACGACGATCGCTTACTCCGACGCGGATAAGCAGATCTTGACGGCAACGGCCAAATCGTCCGGAGTGAAGACGGTCTATATTCCGCAGCAGGGGGCGACGGACGATAAGCTGGATGTCGTTCGCGGCACCGCCAAGCAAATGACGCTGCAGTATTTGAAGATGGTCGTTGTTGAATCAGCGGAGCAATTGGTCCCTGTCGGTAAAGTAACGGACCAGACGGAAGCGAAGCTGAAGAACGGCACAGCGCAATGGATGAGCGTTAACGGTCAACCGACGCTTTACGTTAAGCTGGGGGATACGTTCATCTCGATCAGCTCCGCCAAAGCCGTTTCGAAGCAGGAGCTTGAAGCGATCGCCGATACGCTGACTCCGCTGAAATAAAAATGCTCGGGTGCATCCCGATCGCGCAAAGAAGCCTTCACCGCTATCCGTCCGGGTGAAGGCTTCTTCTTTATGTTGTTTGCGGGCTTGATCAGTGTCCGCCTTTCTCCCGTTCTTCCTGTTTGCGGTGTGCGATCCGGGAGCTGGCTGCCGCCGCGATCGCGCCTACGATATCGTCGAGAAACGTATGTTTGTGCTTGCCGGTTTTATCGTTCAGCATCTTGAGAATGCCGGGCTTTATTTTATCGATGTAACCGAAATTGGTCATACCGATACTACCGTATACGTTCACGATGGACAGCGCCAATATTTCATCGCAGCCGTACAGTCCTTCGTCGTTTTCGATCATTTCCTGGAGCGGAGAGAGCAGCTTTCCTTCTTCGGCCAGCAGATCAAGCTGAATTCCGGTAAGAACCGCATTTTGCACCTCGCGTTTGGTCAGCACTTGTTCCACGCTTTGCACACATTCCTCCATGATCAGCGTTTCGTAATAATCCTTTTGCAGGAAATAAGTCAGCTCGGCAATATCTTCGATGCGAACGCCCCGGCTGAGCAGCCATGCCCTGGAAGCCTCGGCTACTTTTTTACTGTTCAGGCTATAGGTCAACAGAAAGGCCTCCTCTTATTCAGTGTTCGAGTAAAAATGAAAATGGTTTTTTCCTTGCAGTTTCGATGCGTACATGGCGGCGTCCGCGTTTTGGAGCAGCGTCTCGCTGTCATCTCCGTGCTCTGGGAAAAAAGCGGCGCCGATGGAACAGGTCAGCGTAATTTTTTGCCCGTTCAAATCGAACGGCTGGTTTAACGCATTGGAGATGCGCCGCGCAATTTTGGCGATATCGTCCGGCAGAAGAAACTGCTGGAGCAAGAGCACGAATTCGTCTCCGCCCATGCGGGATACCGTATCCGGTTCGCGGATCGAGTGGGACAGACGGGAGGCGACTTTGGTGAGCAGCTCATCGCCTGTCGCATGACCGTACGTATCGTTTATATTTTTAAAATCGTCCATATCCAAATACATGACGGCAAGCTTATGTTGGTATCGCTTTGCGGTATGAAGCGCTTGCGACATCCGGTCCTGAAACAGCCTCCGGTTCGGAAGTCCGGTTAAAGGATCGTAATAAGCGAGCCGGGTCAGGCGGTCTTCCATTTGCTTGTATTGCGTAATGTCTTTGGCCGACAGCGCAGCCCGTTTCTGCCCGTCCGGCGCGAGGAAGGCATATCCGCTGCCTTCCAGCCACACGCACAAGCCGTCGGGCTGCACGACCCGGAACGCCGCCCGAAAAGGAACGTACAGGCTGAACAGCCGATCGCAGGATGCCCTCACACTTGCTAAATCGCTTTCGTACACCGTCTCATACAGGCCGATGCCAGCGCAGGACGCAGGAGCAACGCATACCGGTAACCCGGAGGCGCCGAATATCCATAGCCAGTCCGGAGATTGCTGCACGGCTGCCCGTAATAATCCATCGGCAAAATCGGAAAGATGGTCATCCATGCGTCAGAATCACCTCTATTTGGAAAAAAGACATCTTTATTATAGTCTTCCGGTACCGGTGAAATCAAGGATCATCCGCGCCTAAAGTACCAAATCGATTGCCGGGGAAATGCGGACAAATTGTTGTCATAAACTTGTCTCCGGGCCGTATACATTAAGTAAAACGGACGAGTTGCAACGAGCCCCGGCCACCGCCGAGATACGTTGACAACAGCACAAGGAGGAAAAGCAATGAAACCGTATAAATGGACAAGGTTGGCCGCTGTAACCGGAATAGGCGTAATGTTGGTGACATCCGGCTGCTCGGTTTTGAAGCCGAAGGAACAATCTCAGCCGATTGATCCTCCGCAGGCCGGGTCGGACGCCGCCGCAACCAGTGCGAAAGCTGCCGGCGTTACGATTGCCAATCCGATGCAAGTTACCGTGTACGCCAAAGACGAGAAAGGGTTTGTCGCCCCGATCGCCATCCAGGTGGAGAAGACCGAAAGTACGGCCAAACGAGCGCTAGAATATATGGTCGAGGGCGGACCTTCCCAAGGGCAGCTGCCGGCGGGCTTCGTCAGTCTTTTACCGAAAGGCACGCAGGTCAGAGGGATCAATATCGTGAAGGATCAAAAGCTTGCTATAGTAGATTTCTCCAAATCGTTCACGGATTATAACCTTCAGGACGAACGGAAAATATTGGAGGCCGTTACCTGGACGCTGACCGGTTTTCCGACCGTAGAGAAGGTGCAGATCCGGGTGGAAGGCAAAGCGCTGAAAGAGATGCCGGTCGGCGGCACGCCGCTGGATGAACCGTTAAGCCGATTGATGGGCATTAATCTTGAGAAGCCGGAGAGCGTCGAATTCGGCCAATCCACACCGGTTACGCTGTATTTCCTGAATCAGAATCAAGCCGATTATAAATACTATGTTCCGGTCACCAGGCTGATCCAACGGACGGATAACGTCGCGGAAGCGGTCATCAAGCAGCTCATTGCAGGCCCGGACGCCAAAAAAGGGCTGGCCGCCGTCATGACGCCGGGCGCCGAGCTGTTGAAAGTCAGCAAGGCGGAAGATATCATCACCGTCAATTTTTCGGATAAGGTGCTCGGACCGGATAAGAAGGCGCCGGCAGAGGCGCTCAAAGCGGTCGTCCTTTCTTTGACAGAAAACGCGGGCGCTTCGTCCAAGGTGCAAATTCTTGTGAACGGCGACGCCAAAGTGAGCGCGACCGACAACCAGAACTATGCCAAGCCGGTTACGCGTCCGGCTACGGTAAATCAGGTCAAATTGTAAATATTCCGGTCGAAGCGATTCGATCGGAACGATAGAACGACGTCCTCTCGGCTGCCAGTGAGATTTATTCGCACTGCGGGAAGGGCGTTTTTTTTCGAAAAGGGAACGGAAGAGCACGACATCTATCCACGTTTGGTTTTCCATATGCGCTCTGGTACAATGAAAACGGTAAAGCAAAGGAGGTAACATTGAACCGATGAGAAACGATGGAAGAGCAGCAGATCAGGCGCGTCCTGTGAAAATTACGACCCATTATAACAAGCATGCGGAAGGTTCCGTGCTTATCGAGGTGGGCGATACGAAAGTCATTTGCACCGCCACGGTGGAAGAGCGGGTGCCTCCTTTTATGAAAGGGCAGGGGAAAGGCTGGATTACGGCGGAATACTCCATGCTTCCGCGGGCTACCGCCGTGCGCAATCAGCGCGAGTCTGCCAAAGGGAAGCTGGGCGGCAGGACGATGGAAATTCAGCGCTTGATCGGCCGTGCGCTGCGCTCCGTAGTGAATTTGGAAGCGCTGGGCGAGCGCTCCGTTACGCTTGACTGCGATGTCATTCAAGCTGACGGAGGCACAAGGACGACCTCGATAACCGGCGCCTTTGTGGCCATGGCGATAGCGATTGACAAGCTGGTACGTGAACGGCATTTATCCCGATATCCGATTACCGATTTTTTAGGCTCGATTTCCGTAGGCATTATTCAAAATCAGGCGCTCTTGGATTTAAATTATGAAGAGGATTCCAAAGCAAAGGTCGATATGAACGTGGTGATGACGGGCACCGGCAAATTTGTCGAAGTTCAGGGAACAGGCGAGGAAGCGCCATTCTCCAGGCAGGAGCTGGATGAGCTGTTGGCGCTGGCCGAATCGGGCATCGCCTCGATGATCCTCGAACAAGAGCAGGCGCTCGGACCGATCGCCGACCGCATCAGGGGGGCTTCCGGTGCTGCCGCTAGGATCTGAAATCATCATCGCCACGCGGAACAAAGGGAAGATGAAAGAGTTTGAACCGATGTTCCTGCGGCAAGGCATCGCAGTCCGAAGCCTGCTTGATTATCCGGATCTTCCGGATATCGTCGAAGACGGCCACACGTTCGCCGCCAACGCGTTGATTAAGGCGAGAGCGATCGCGCTCAAGTTTGGCGTTCCTGTTGTCGCCGACGATTCGGGCTTGTGCGTAGACCGGCTCGGCGGCGCTCCGGGCGTCTATTCTGCCCGTTATGCGGGGGAGCCTTCGGACGATGCGGCCAATAACCGGAAGCTGCTCGCGGAGCTGGCCAAGCTGGAAGACAGCTCTCCGTCGGCAGAGCCGGCCCGGCTCAGCCCCGCCCGGTTCGTATGTGCGATCGCGCTCGTCGATCGGGCGGGTCATCCCGTTGCCGAAGTCGAAGGCTCTTGCGATGGCGTCATCATCGATAAACCGCGCGGAGAGCACGGCTTCGGCTACGATCCGTTATTTTACATACCCGAATTGGGACGAACGATGGCGGAGCTGACGGTGAACGAGAAAAACGAGCTAAGCCACCGCGCGCAGGCGCTCGGCAAATTGTGGGAAGCGTTATCCAAGTAAGCAAGGGACAGCGCTAAAAACAAGGGACGGCATGCGGATTGAAACATTTCCGCATGCCGTCCCGTTTTGTAATAACGTCATGGAAAAGCTGAAAGCGGCCACCGGTTACCGGATGGCCACTTTATATTTACGAAGCCACATGTCTACTTGCGCAAGGTAGGCAAACAGCTGCGGGCCGGTCATCAGCTGTCCGAACCAGGGCAGATTGAATTGCCCGTTGTCGTTTTCGGCCAGCGCCCTGATTTTGGCCGTATCGATAAATTGCAGCAGCGGCGATGAGCTGTCGTTCAATATATCGAGCACCCAGGAGCGAACGGCTGCCAAATAATTCGGATTGTGCGTCTTCGGGTACGGGCTTTTTTTACGGGTGAGCACGTCTTCGGGCAGCACGCCGCGGAGCGCTTTGCGCAAAATGCCCTTCTCCCGGTCTCCGGCGGTTTTGACTTCCCACGGAATATTCCAGACGTATTCGACGAGCCGATGGTCGCAGAACGGCACGCGAACCTCGAGGCCGACGGCCATGCTCATGCGGTCTTTCCGGTCGAGAAGCGTCGGCATGAATCGCGAGATGTTGAGATACGACATTTCGCGCATCCGGTTTTGCTGCTGGTTTTCCCCTGCGAGCCGCGGTACTTCGGACAACGCCTGGCGGTACCGTTCCTGCACGTATTGCTCCGGCTTCACCCAGTCGACGAATTCGGGCGACAGCAGGTTAACGCGGTCGCGGGTCGCGAGCGCCCACGGAAACGTATTTGCGTTCAGCGATTCTTCCCGGTGAAACCACGGGTAGCCTCCGAATATTTCGTCCGCGGCTTCGCCGGAGACGGCAACGGTGGCATGTTTTTTGATTTCACGGCAGAACAAGTAGAGCGAGCCGTCGACGTCCGCCATGCCGGGCATATCGCGGGCATATACGGCTGCTTTCAGCGCTTCGACCAATTCGGGTGTGTCGAACTCGAAGGCATGGTGTTCGGTACCGAGAAAGTCGGTCATCCGTTTAATCCATGGCGCATCCGAATTCGGCTGGAAGACGTTCGCCTTAAAATGCTTGTCGTTGTCGACATAATCGATCGAGAACGTGTGGAACGTATCCATACCCGATTCTTTGTAATAATTAGCGGCAAACGTCGTTAAGGCACTGGAATCAAGCCCGCCGGAGAGCAGCGTACAGATCGGCACGTCGGAGGCAAGCTGTCGGATGACCGTGTCCTTCAGCAACTCGTGCACCTTCGCCGCCGTCGTCTCTACATCGTCTTCGTGGGGCTTGCTCTCCAGCTTCCAGTACGCGCGGATTTGCAAGCCGTTCGCATCCAGCAGCGCGCAATGACCGGGCTTCAGTTCATTCATATTTTTATACACGCCGTGTCCGGGGGTCCGTGCCGGTCCGACAGCGAATATTTCCGCCAGCCCTTCCCCGCTGATTTGCGCAGGAAAATCCGGATGCGCCAAAATCGCCTTCGGTTCCGAGCCGAACAGCAGCCGGCCGTCTTGATAAGAATAAAAGAAAGGCTTCACCCCGAGCCGGTCGCGGACGAGGAAGAGCGTCTGCTCCTCGTCATTCCAGACCGCGAAGGCGAAGATGCCGTTTAATCGGTCTACGCAGGCGCGCCCCCATTCGATGTAGGATGCAAGGAGCACTTCCGTATCGCATGTGGTTTGGAAGCGATGGCCTCGAAGCTCCAGCTCCTTTTTCAGCTCGGGCGCATTGTACAGCTCGCCGTTATATACGATCGCGAATGTATTCTCGCCGGCTTTGCGAATCATCGGCTGCGCGCCGCCCGCCGGATCCATGACGCTGAGACGGCGATGACCTAGAGCGCAGCGGGCGGTAATCCAGGTGCCGGAGGCATCCGGGCCCCGCAGGCTCATCGTATCCGTCATCTTTTCGAGAATGAACGGATACTGGGTCAAATCTTTATTCCAATCAACCCATCCCGTAATTCCACACATAGACTTCATCCTTTCTGGTCTCAAAGTTCGGCGGCTATTGACAAGCCCCTTGGTCAAGGGACGGCAGGATGTTAAAGGTTATGCGTCTGAAAACGCGAAAATGTCTGTCCCCCCGGGCAGAAAACTGAAAAACTTGGCGAAGAAATGGACAAACGGTCGAAGAAAAGTTACACTACCGATAGAGGCAATGGTAAGTTTTGCACATCCTATCAGGTTTCTATGAATAGAAACCGCTGCTTTTGTCCCACCCTATCCATATGGGTATGGAAGAACATGCGAAGGCAGACGATCAACATGAAAAGGTGGTCATCCCGATGAAAAGAACACTCTCCGCGCAGCAAAAAGAATATAAAGAAGCCAAGGAACATTTCGAACAGGTCAACAAAGATTTCGAACAAAAGCTTGCCACGACCAAGAAGCTTGGCACCGTTACGCAGGAAACGATGGAGCGGCTCGTTGAAGATACCGGATTGCATACGGCTCTGAACAAACTCGGCGCGGCGGAGGCGGCGCTGCTGAAATGGTCTCATGAAATGATTCAGAACGAGCGCGATTATTTGCAAAATAAAGAAGCCGTCGACCGCATGTACGCCTTTATCGACAAAAACCCGCACATTAAGGCTCAGCTTATTCAAGCGGCCATGAAGATGGACTAGTTTTTACTATCAGGCACGGGATGCCGAATGATGCCGGTATGACCGTATTCACGCCCTGAGCCCGAAACGGATGTTTTCGGGCTTTTTGGCTTGCAGCGGGCAGCCCGGGCCAGAGAAATTTTGCATTCCGCCCGATTTTTGGTACACTGCTTCCTATATAGATGCCAGCAGGAAAGGCGGTGTTTTATGACGGAACAGCCGACTGATAATGTAATTTTATTTCCGAAAACCGTCGAGTACTACCAGTTTGAGTTAACGCGTTTATTGGAAACGGAGAGGTACGGAGAAGCGATCGGGACGCTGCGCTTTTTGCTGGCCTGCCAGACGGGCGACAACCGCGCCAGGGAGGAGTGGCAGTCGCTGCTCGATTGGCTGCAGCTGATGTTTCCCGATTTGTCGATGGCGGAGCTGGAGGAGCCGGAGGAGGATACGGATGAGGCGGAGCTGCTGAAGCGGCATTTGCATATGAAAGCGGAGCAATCGCCTGATTACGCGAACAAGCTGTTGGAAAGCTTGTTTCAGCAAAAATCCGCGGATAAGCAGATGCTCGCGCTCGATCAGCTTGCCTTCATCGAGCATCCCGGCATAAACGACGCGCTGATCCGCTTTTTGACCGAGACGCCGCTGCCGCCGTTCATCCAGTTTCGCACGCTTCAAACGCTGAAGAAACGGGGAGCGGAAGGACCTGTTACGCTAACCAAGAACGGAGAAGCGGCACGTATCGATATCGAAGAGACGCCTGTCGATTTCGACCAGTTTCCATCGCAAATTCAAGAGATTATTAGCCGCGTGCGGGAAATTAGCGAAACGCAGCATCCGGCGCTCGCCTATTTTGCCGAAGAGACATGGAACGAATTTCTCGCGTTTATATTCGGCACATCTTCGTACCGGCAAATGCTTAGGCAGGATGCGGCCTGCGTGGACGTTTGGGCTTGCGCGCTTCATTTGACGCTCTTGGAGCGGGTTTTTGACGGAGGCGACAAGGAGGAGCTTTTCGAGCTGTATGGCATTACGTCGGAGCTTGCATTCCAGTGGGAGCAGGCCTATCGAATCATGCAGCAGTTCGCTCAGGCGGTATTTCCCGGTAAAGCCTGAATTTAAAAATGGTTCCTTATATTACGTATAGCAAGTCTTGAAAACGTAAACTATTATGGTTATAATAGAATGGTTATATTCCGGGGTAAGCCGTGTTTGAAGAATGAAAGCATATGAAATCTAAAATGTGATGGATAATTTTTGGAGGGGAAAGCATAAAATGAAAGCAAGCTGGGAAAAGATAGAGAAGAACGTTGGAGTTCTTGATATTGAAGTGGATGCGGATCAAGTTACCGATGCTTTGGACAAAGCATTCAAGAAAGTCGTAGCGAAAGTGAATGTTCCGGGTTTCCGCAAAGGCAAAGTGCCGCGCGCGATTTTCGAATCCAAATTCGGCGTTGAAAGCTTGTACCAGGACGCTCTTGACATCATCGTTCCTGATGCTTACGTGGCCGCTGTCAACGAGACAGGAATCGTGCCTGTAGACCGTCCGGAAGTGGATGTGGAACAATTCGGCAAAGGACAAGTTCTCAAATTCAAAGCGAAAGTCACTGTGAAGCCTGAGGTGGAACTTGGCGAGTACAAAGGCCTTGAATTGGAAGAAGCGGCAGCCGAAGTAACGGAAGAAGAAGTGAACGCTGAGCTTGAAAAGCTGCAAGCCCGCCATGCGGAGCTGATCCCGGTTGAAGAAGGCGCAGCGGAGAATGGCGACGTCGTTTCGATCGACTTCGAAGGTTCCGTTGACGGCGTTCCGTTCGAAGGCGGCAAAGCCGAAAGATATTCCCTGGAGATCGGCTCCGGCAGCTTTATCCCAGGCTTTGAAGAGCAGGTAGTCGGCCTTGAGAAAGGCGGCGAGAAGGACATCACCGTAACTTTCCCTGAAAGCTACCATGCGGAAGAGCTGAAAGGCAAAGAAGCCGTGTTCAAAATTAAGCTCCATGACATCAAACGCAAAAACTTGCCGGTACTCGACGATGAGTTCGCGAAAGACGTGAGCGAATTCGAAACGTTGGAAGAGTACAAAGCCGATCTTGCTAGCAAAATCAAAGAACGCAAAGCGGCGGAAGCGGACAATAAGAAGCAAACGGAAGCGGTAGAAAAGGCGTCTGCTGCAGCGGTTGTGGAAATTCCGGAAGTGATGATCAATGACGAAGCGGAGCAAATGGTGAAAGAATTCGAGAGCCGTCTGCGTACGCAAGGCATGAACATCGACATGTACTACCAGTTTACCGGTCAAGACGCTGAGGCGCTCAAAGGCCAAATGCGTGACGATGCTGCGAAGCGCGTTCGCAACAATCTGGTCATCGAAGCGATTGCGAAATCGGAAAATATCGAGGCGACCGAAGAAGAAATCAACGAGGAGCTTGCGAACCTTGCACAAATGTACGGCCGCTCGGCTGACGAAGTTCGCAGCATTTTCGCAGCGAACGGCAATATGCAAACGCTCGTGAACGACCTGGTTTCCCGTAAAACGGTGAAGTTCTTGGTGGATAACAGTAAATCTGTTGCAAGCGCCGTATAATTGAACAGGGCGATACTATAAGAGGCAAAGGCACGTGTATTTCAATGCGTGCCTTTGTTTTACCCTAAAAAGGCGCGACCGCCCAAAAGCCTTACATAAATGTTAACGGAAATACATAACAAGTGAGCATGGAAATACATAAACCCGGTGAAACGGGGCATAAGTATCATTTAGCAATACATAAGGGAGTATATATTGGTTTGAAGCAAGGCACTTGAACGTAAACGCGCTTGTCAAAACTCCAACATCTCACCCGGTATTACCGCCGAAATGACTTTACAGACAAAAGATGCTACAATGGATACGGTAACGTTTTTTGCAATGCTACTCTAGTGGGGTAAAGGGGTTGGAAACGATGAGTCTGGTACCTATGGTTGTAGAACAGGAAGGCCGCGGCGAACGCTCTTACGATATTTACTCGCGTTTGCTTAAAGATCGTATTATCTTTCTGGGCAGTGCGATCGACGATGACGTCGCCAACCTGGTTATTGCCCAGCTGTTGTTTTTGGCGGCGCAGGATTCCGAGAAGGACATCAGTTTGTACATTAATTCCCCCGGTGGTTCGGTAACTGCCGGTATGGGTATATATGATACAATGCAGTTCATTAAACCGGATGTGTCGACGATTTGCGTAGGTATGGCTGCAAGTATGGGTTCTTTGCTTTTGACGGCGGGAGCGAAAGGGAAACGGTTCGCTTTGCCGAACAGCGAAGTCATGATTCACCAGCCGCTCGGCGGCGTCCGCGGGCAAGCGTCCGATATTAAGATTCATGCCGATTGGATCATCAAGACCAAACAAAAGCTGAATCAAATTTATGTGGAGCGCACGGGACAGCCGTACGAAAAAATCGAGCGCGATACGGACCGTGATAATTTCTTGAGTGCCGAAGAAGCCAAGGCGTACGGGCTCATTGATGCGGTTATCACTCGCAGTGATTTGACATAGAAGAGGAGTGATCCCATGTTTAAATTTAACGATGAAAAAGGCCAACTGAAATGCTCTTTTTGCGGCAAATCGCAGGAACAAGTGCGTAAATTGGTTGCCGGACCCGGCGTATATATATGCGATGAATGCATTGAACTATGTACGGAAATCGTGGAAGAGGAATTGGGTCACGAGGAAGAGCTTGACCTGAAAGACGTTCCGAAGCCGAAAGAAATCCGCACGATTCTGGATTCGTACGTCATCGGGCAGGAGCAAGCCAAAAAATCGCTGTCCGTTGCGGTGTATAACCATTACAAGCGAATCAATTCCGGTCAAAACAAACTGGAAGATGTCGAGCTGCAAAAGTCGAACATCGTGCTTGTAGGACCGACCGGCAGCGGGAAGACGCTTCTGGCTCAGACGCTGGCAAAAATTTTAAATGTGCCGTTTGCGATCGCGGACGCCACTTCCTTGACGGAAGCCGGTTACGTGGGCGAAGACGTGGAAAATATTTTGCTTAAGCTGATCCAGGCGGCCGATTATGATGTGGAGAAAGCCGAGCGCGGCATCATCTATATCGATGAGATCGATAAAGTAGCCCGTAAATCGGAGAATCCGTCCATTACGCGTGACGTATCAGGCGAAGGCGTGCAGCAAGCGCTGCTCAAAATTCTTGAAGGTACCGTTGCTTCCGTTCCGCCGCAAGGGGGCCGCAAACATCCGCATCAGGAATTCATCCAGATCGATACGACGAACATTTTGTTCATATGCGGCGGCGCTTTCGACGGTTTGGAACAAATCATTAAACGCCGTATCGGTAAAAAGGTGATCGGATTCGGCACCGACGGTATGAAAGCCGATTTGAAGCCGGGTGAATACTTGTCGCTCGTGCTGCCGGAAGACTTGCTGAAATTCGGCTTGATCCCGGAATTTGTCGGCCGTCTGCCGGTGATCTCCACGCTCGAGCCGCTGGATGAAGCAGCGCTTGTCCGCATCTTGACCGAGCCGAAAAATGCGCTCGTCAAGCAGTATCAAAAGATGCTTGAAATGGACAATGTGACGCTTGAATTCGAGGCCGAAGCGCTTGAAGAAATCGCCAAAGAAGCGATCAAGCGGAATACCGGAGCGAGGGGACTGCGCGCGATCATTGAAGGCATTATGCTGGAAGTGATGTACGAGGCGCCGTCGCGTACGGAGAACTCCAAGTGCGTCGTTACCAAGGAAGCGGTGCAAGCCAAGATCGCTCCGTCGATTACGGCCGTCGATGTAAAGAAAAAAGAAGAGAGCGCGTAAGCGTACGATCATATTAAACCGGACACCTCCAATCCGCTGCCAAGTCCCTTGGAAATTTAAGGGTAAGCTTGCAGCGGAGCGGAGGATGTTTGGTATCATGGGAGAGAAGAAAACGCATGTTTCACAGAACGGAAACGGTTCCGGTTAAAGTGGGCAATCTGACGATCGGCGGCAGCAACGAGGTCATCATTCAAAGCATGTGTACAACGAAGACGGCTGATGTGAAAGCGACCGTTGCGGAAATTCACCGGTTGGAAGAAGCGGGCTGCCAAATCGTTCGCGTGACGGTGAACAACAAAGAAGCGGCAGCGGCGATTAAAGAAATCAAGAAGCAAATTTCGATTCCGCTCGTCGCCGACATCCATTTCGATTACAGGCTGGCGCTGCAGGCGATTGAGAACGGGATTGATAAAGTAAGAATCAACCCGGGGAATATCGGCCGCCGGGAAAAAGTGGAAGAGGTCGTGAAAGCATGCAAGGCACGGGGCATCCCGATTCGCATCGGGGTCAATGCCGGTTCTTTGGAAACCCATTTGCTTGAGAAATACGGTTATCCGACGCCGGAGGCGATGGTGGAAAGCGCGCTGTTTCATATCGGGATTCTCGAGGAGCTGGATTTTCACGATATTATCGTATCGCTAAAAGCATCCGATGTTCCAATGGCGATCGCCGCGTACACAAAGGCAGCCGCTGCTTTCAAATATCCGCTGCATCTCGGCATTACGGAAGCCGGAACGCTGTTCTCCGGCACGGTGAAAAGTGCGGCAGGGCTCGGCGCGCTGCTCAGCATGGGACTCGGATCAACCATACGTATCTCGCTAAGCGCGGATCCGGTGGAAGAAGTGAAAGTATGCCGCGAGCTGCTCAAGTCGTTCGGGCTGATTACGAATGCGGCTACGCTCGTTTCGTGCCCGACATGCGGCAGACTGGACATCGATTTATTCTCCATCGCCAACGAGGTCGAAGCGTATATTTCCAAGCTAAAAGTGCCGATCAAAGTATCCGTCCTGGGCTGCGCCGTGAACGGACCGGGCGAAGCGAGGGAAGCGGATATCGGCATTGCCGGAGCCCGCGGCGAAGGGATGCTGTTCCGTTACGGAGAGATGATTCGCAAAGTGCCGGAAGCGGAGCTGCTCAGCGAGTTGAAGAAAGAAATCGACATTATCGTAGATCATTTCGAGAAAACGGGAGAAATTCCTGGAAGAAAACATCACGCACAAGTATAATCGCATTCGATAGGCCCGCTGCGGAGTGAATACTCCTAAGCGGGCTTTTTCCGTGTATGCATAAAATGGCCGATGGCAACAAATAACAAGAGTATGGTCAGAAAAGGGGGAATACAGCTCATGAGGCGTATGAAATGGTGGAACAAAAGGCTGGCTGTACTCATAATGGCTGGAACGACATTATGCTCTTCGTCATTGCCATTGCAGGTGGAAGCTTCGGAACCGTCAGAGCCTACAGCCAAAAAACGAATCGCGATCGTCATCGACGATTTCGGCAACGGCATGTCCGGAACGGAGCAAATGATGCAGCTGCCGATTCCGTTCGCTGCAGCCGTCATGCCGTTTTTGCCGACGACGAAAAAAGATGCCGAAGAAGCGCATCGGCTGGGGAAAGAAGTGCTGGTGCACATGCCGATGGAGCCGCAAGTCGGCAAACCGGAGTGGCTTGGCCCCGGCGCTATTACCACCCGTTTGACGGACGAAGAAGTCAGACAACGGGTCGAGGCCGCCATTGCCGATGTCCCCCATGCCATCGGCATCAACAATCATATGGGCTCCAGAGTGACGGCTGATGAGCGTGTAATGCGGATCGTGCTCACGGTATGCAAAGAAAAAAAATTATTTTTCCTCGACAGTCGTACCACGAACAAAAGCGTCATCAAGAAACTGGCTTCCGAGCTCGGCGTGCCAACTACGGAGAACGATGTTTTCATGGACGATGTGTACACCCGCAGCCACATTTTGAAACAAGCGCTTGTCGTGCAAAAGCATGTAAAATCCAATGCGGATACGGTGGTTATCGGCCATGTCGGACCTCCGGGAAAGCATACCGCGGATGTATTGAAACAATCGATTCCTACGCTGCAGGGACTTGGTGGGGAGTTTGTCCCGCTTTCGCAAATGATCCATTAAATCAAGCAACGAGACCGCTCCCGCCAGGCAGCGGTCTTATTCAATGCCGGACCATGACAAACGGGTGCCGCCTAATGAGTTGTGGAGCCGCCCGGTTATGTTTGTGATCGGTAGGTCACTGCGCCTTTGGGAGACTTTTCTACAGCTGCAAATACTTTGTTATCCCCTCGGTAATTTTCTCCGATATCGTCCACTGTATGCTTTGCTTTTGCAGCATTTGCCGGTCTGCCGCATTCGTAATAAAACCAAGCTCAACAATAACCGCAGGGACCTGCGTATGCTTCAGCAGATAATAAGTGCGGCCTAGTACCGGCGTTTCCGATACCCCATAAAGCGGATTTAAAGCCGACTGCAGCGCGGTGGCGAGCTGTTTGCTGCGCACGTTTTTTTGATGCAGAACGAGCGGCCCGCGCCTGTCCGGGTTTCTCGCCGAATTGACATGAAGGCTGATCATTACTTTTGGTTTGATCTCATTGGCCAGATGGCTGCGCTGGGCCAAATCTTTCATATGCCGCGAACGCGTTCGGAGCCAGCCGTTCTCCGAACTGAGCGCATAATCGCCGCTGCGATTAAGCAGCACGATATAGCCTTTTTTTCGCAAACATTCGAATGTTTTTTTGGCAATGGCCAAATTGATATCTTTTTCCAGCAATGACCCGTAGCTTGTTCCGGGGTCGACCCCGCCGTGTCCGACATCAATAAGCACATCGGCATTCGTTAGAGCGGGATGATTCGCGCGGATTTCCGGAAGCAGGAACGAATCCGGCGAAGCGTCTACGGTATGGGACCAAGGGCATAACGCCAGAAGTATGGAAAGAAGCACGATTTTCGCAGGATTCAAATGGCTGGACATAGGGAATCAACTCCTCGCTATTTTAAATGTTTGTTGCACCTGCTTTTCATAATCAAGCTTAAGCTTGCACTACCGGTACCGACCTCTTATTTATCATCTCCCAAAAAGTTTCTGCACCAAGAACGATTAATGCTTCCATAGGAGGGCAATACTACCAAATATATTGCGGTTTGCAGACGCCTTCTTACCGGTGGCGCCGCTAGCGAACAGGATGGAGGTTGAGAACGATGAGCATAAGTGTAATTTTGATGGTGATTCAGCTGTTTTTTGCCATTGTGATCGGATTGTATTTTTGGAATTTGCTGCGAAACCAGCAGACCAACCGTACCGCTGTCGACAAAGAGTCGAAGAAAGAGTTGGAGAAGCTAAGAAAGCTTCGCTCCATCTCATTAAATAAACCGCTTGCCGAGAAGACCCGTCCGTCGGCGATGGACGATATCGTCGGGCAAAAAGAAGGGCTTCGCGCATTGAAAGCGGCACTGTGCGGTGCGAACCCGCAGCATGTTATTATTTACGGTCCTCCGGGCGTAGGAAAAACGGCAGCGGCCCGCGTTGTTCTCGAAGAAGCGAAGAAAAATCCCGAATCGCCGTTTCGGCCTGACGCCAAATTCACGGAAATCGATGCGACCACGGCGCGATTCGACGAACGAGGAATTGCCGATCCGCTTATTGGCTCTGTTCACGATCCGATTTATCAAGGCGCAGGCGCGATGGGAGTCGCCGGCATCCCCCAGCCGAAGCAGGGTGCTGTCACGAAAGCGCATGGCGGCATATTATTTATTGATGAGATCGGTGAATTGCATCCGCACCAGATGAATAAATTATTAAAGGTGCTGGAGGATCGAAAGGTGTTTCTGGAGAGTGCTTATTACAATTCGGAAGACACCAACATTCCAAGCTACATTCACGACGTATTTCAGAACGGGCTGCCCGCCGATTTCCGGTTGGTCGGAGCGACGACGCGCAATCCCCAGGAGCTGCCGCCGGCTATTCGCTCTCGCTGCATGGAAATATACTTCAGGCCGCTGCTCCCGGACGAGATCGGCATGATCGCATCGAAGGCGCTGAAAAAAATCGGATTCCCGGAAAACGATTCGGCGATCGAAGTCGTAAAAAAATACGCGACAAACGGTAGGGAAGCGGTCAATATCATCCAGCTTGCCGCGGGTATGGCATTAACCGATCAACGAAAAGAAGTTTCGGCTGCGGATATCGAATGGGTCGTCAACAGCTCGCAAATTCCGCCGAGACCGGAAAAGAAAATCGCACAAAGCCCGGAAGTGGGATTGGTCAACGGTTTGGCCGTTTACGGCCCGAACCTCGGTACGCTTCTGGACATCGAGGTGACGGCGATCCCGGTCGTTCAACCCGGAACAGGCAAGTTCATCATCACCGGCGTGGTGGACGAGGAAGAGATGGGCGGCGGTTCGCGTACTTTGCGTCGAAAGAGCATGGCGCGCGGATCGGTCGAAAATGTGCTTACTGTGCTGCGCAGGCTCTCCATTAACCCTTACAATTTCGATCTGCATATTAATTTCCCGGGCGGCGTTCCGATTGACGGTCCTTCCGCCGGCGTTTCGATGGCTGTAGCGATTACTTCCGCTATTAAGCAAATTCCGGTGGACAACCATATTGCGATGACCGGTGAAATTAGCATTCACGGGAAAGTGAAGCCGGTGGGCGGCGTAATTGCCAAAGTGGAAGCCGCATTCCAGGCAGGGGCAACGAAAGTGATTATCCCGAAAGAAAACTGGCAGGAAATTTTCGCCGGATTGAGCGGACTTGAGGTGATCCCGGTTGACTCCATCGAAGAGGCGCTGCACCATTCGCTCGGACTGGAGTTCATTCGATCCACGGATCATGCCGTCTTATCGCAAGAAACGGCTTCACCTGCTTCCATTACGATACTGCACGCCGATGCGCTTGAATAGAGCCGCGGCGTCTCTTTTTTAAGAGAGCGGACCGATATTGGTGTTTTGAAAACAATTTTGTTAAAATGTAAATCACAGTATGTAAGTCTAATCTGGAGGTGCTCGAGGGTGAGACCGAGCAAACAAAAGGTGCGACGCTTGCCGCTGCTTCCGCTCAGGGGGCTGCTGGTGTATCCGAGTATGGTGCTGCCTTTGGATGTGGGGCGCGAAAAGTCCGTACGGGCACTGGATAAGGCTATGGTCGACGACAGCATGATCCTGCTTTGTTCGCAGTCCGAAGTGAACATAGAGGAGCCCCGGACAGAGGATATATACCGGATCGGCACGATCGCCAAAGTAAAACAAATGCTCAAGCTGCCGAACGGAACGATCCGCGTGCTCGTTGAAGGCGTGACCCGCGCGGAAATAACCGAGTTCCTCGATAACGACGAATATTATGAAGTGAATGTTAAGGAGCTGCCCGAGCAGGAAACGACGGACCCGGAAATCGACGCCTTGATGCGAACGGTGCTGAACCAGTTCGAGCATTATATCAATCTTTCGAAGAAAGTGACGCCGGAGACGCTCGCCGCCGTATCGGATATCGATGAGCCGGGCCGACTGGCCGACGTCATCTGCAGTCATTTATCATTAAAAATCAAGGATAAGCAAGAAATACTCGAAACCGTCGATGTGCGGCAGCGGCTCGAAAAGCTGCTTGGCATCTTGAACAACGAGCGGGAAGTGCTTGAGCTCGAACGCAAAATTAGCCAGCGCGTCAAGAAGCAAATGGAAAAGACGCAAAAGGAATATTATTTGCGCGAGCAGATGAAGGCGATTCAGAAGGAACTCGGGGACAAAGAAGGCCGCGCGGGTGAAGTCGACGAGCTGCGCAACCAGTTGGCGGAAGCGAACGTGCCGGAGAAGGTCAAGGAAAAAATCGAGAAAGAAATCGACCGGCTGGAGAAAATGCCGTCCACCTCCGCTGAAGGCTCCGTTATTCGCAACTACATCGATTGGCTGCTGGCGCTGCCGTGGTCGGTGCAAGCGGCGGACGACCTGGATATCAAGAAGGCCGAGGAGATTTTAAACGCGGATCATTACGGGCTGGAAAAGCCGAAAGAACGCGTACTCGAATATTTGGCCGTGCAGCAGCTGGTCAAAAAAATGAAAGGGCCGATCCTGTGCCTTGTAGGCCCGCCGGGAGTAGGGAAAACGTCCATTGCCCGGTCGATCGCCAGATCGCTCGGACGCGAATTCGTTCGCATTTCGCTCGGCGGCGTCCGGGATGAAGCGGAGATAAGGGGACACCGCCGAACGTATGTCGGCGCCATGCCCGGTCGGATCATTCAAGGGATGAAAACAGCGGGCTCCAACAACCCGGTCTTTTTGCTCGACGAAATCGACAAGATGGCCATGGATTTCCGCGGAGACCCGGCATCCGCTCTGCTCGAAGTGCTTGACCCGGAGCAAAACAGCACCTTCAGCGATCATTACGTTGAATTGCCGTTCGATTTGTCGAACGTGATGTTCGTCACAACCGCCAACGCGGTCCATAATATTCCGCGCCCGCTGCTCGACCGGATGGAAGTGCTCTATATTCCGGGCTATACCGAGATTGAGAAGCTGCACATTGCGCGCAATTATTTGCTGCCCAAGCAAAAGCGCGAGCACGGCCTAAGCGAAGAGCAATTGGTCGTGGAAGAAAATGCGTTGATGAGTACGGTCAGGGAATATACGCGCGAAGCCGGCGTACGGAACCTGGAGCAGCAGCTTTCTTCCATTTGCCGTAAGGCTGCGAAGCAAATTGTCGGCGGAACGTCCATCGTTACCGTTTCGACGGATAATTTGAAAGATTTCCTCGGCGCTCCCAAGTTTCGTTTCGGCATGGCCGAGGAGCGCGATCAGGTAGGCGCCGTTACCGGCCTGGCTTGGACGGAAGTCGGTGGCGATACACTGGTCATTGAAGTAACGGTGATGCCGGGGAACGGCAAGCTGACGCTTACGGGCAAGCTCGGAGATGTGATGAAGGAATCTGCGCAGGCGGCGTTTAGCTACACCCGTTCGAGGGCGCAGCAATTAAATATCCAACCCGACTTTCATGAGAAGTTCGACATTCATATTCATATCCCTGAAGGCGCCATCCCGAAAGACGGTCCTTCCGCGGGAATCACGATGGGCACCGCGCTCATTTCGGCGTTGACGAACATCCCGGTTTCCCGCCATGTCGCAATGACAGGCGAGATCACGCTCCGCGGCCGCGTGCTTCCGATCGGCGGCTTGAAGGAGAAGAGCATGGCCGCCCATCGCGCCGGAATTCGTACGGTGATCCTGCCGAAAGATAACGAGAAGGACATAGAAGAAGTCCCTGAAAGCGTACGCCGCGAGCTTACGTTCATCCCGGTAGCGCATATGGACGAAGTGTTGGAACATGCGCTGATCAAGCCGGTAGGGGTATAATTTTAACTTTTTAAAGTGCCTTTGTGCGAAGCATAGGCGGAACGCAGAAGAATTCAGTGAAGATTTATCTTTTTAAAGTGACCTTTGTACGAAGTATAGGCGGAACGCAGAAGAATTCAGTGAAGATTTATCTTTATAAAGCGCCTTTGTGCGAAGTATAGGCGGAACGCAGAAGATTTCAGCGAAGATTTATCTTTTTAAAGCGCCTTTGTGCGAAGCACGGGCGGAACGCAGAAGATTTCAGCGAAGATTTATCTTTTTAAAGTGACCTTTGTACGAAGTACAACGGAACGCAAAAAGATAAATCGGAGCATTAGAAAAGAGTGAAAGCATGAAGGTCAATCAGGCTGAATTTGTTATCAGCGCGGTTGGTCCGAATCAGTATCCTGAAGGCGCCTTGCCGGAGATTGCTCTGGCAGGGCGTTCGAATGTCGGGAAGTCTTCGCTGATTAATCGGATGATCGGCCGCAAAAATTTGGCGCGGACGAGCTCCAAGCCAGGCAAAACACAGCAATTGAACTATTATCGAATTAATTCGGATTTATTTTTCGTCGATTTGCCCGGTTACGGCTATGCGCAAGTATCGAAAACCGAGCGTCAAAAATGGGGCAAGTTCATAGAACAGTATTTGCTGGAACGAGAGCATTTGAAGCTTGTGCTGCATGTCATCGACCTTCGCCATCCGCCAACCAAGGACGACCAGGCGATGTACGATTGGCTTCGGCATAACGGGGTTCCTTGTTGTGTCGTTGTGACGAAGGCCGATAAAATTCCGAAGGGAAAATGGCAACAGCATATGAAGATTGTGCGGGAGACGCTTGAGATGGATAAGGCGGATCCGATGGTGTTGTTTTCTTCCGAGCTTGGCGTCGGCAAGGATGAACTGTGGCAAATGATTGAGCAGCGGATCGGCTATCATGATTCGGCTGCTGAAACCAATAGCGAAGCGTAAGACGAACCCGCGGATGGAGACATCGCGGGTTATTGCGCGTTTATTAAAGTTTCGATTTTACCCCAAACTTGGGACGAAGCTCATTTTTATCAAGCTCTTCCGAATTCCTAAGGGAACCGCGGAACATCGTAAGGGAAACCGAGTTTTTTTATAGTTCGTGCCGCCTTCTGAGGGGAAAACGCGAAATTTTCTGAATTCCCGGCGAAATTCAAGGTCTGTGCGGCAGGAATATTAAATATTTATGTAGTATAATGTATATAGAGCAAGAGAATAAGGCTGAAGCTTCAAGGTTCGAAAAAAATGAATCGAGGGATTTTTATGGCAATGAGGTTAGCGACTGAATATGTCAAAACCTGCCTGCAATTAACGGAGGCCGAGATGGCCGTGTTTACGCAAATGTTCGTCGACCATGAGGCCTCTCTGCAAGTGAAAGTGTTTGAAAACGGGAATCAGGAAATCGGTTTTCGGAGCGAGTCCGGCCAAGAAATCGCCCTCTCGTTCGAAAAACAAGCAAATCTGTACGTATGCCAAGGAACATGCCGCTTAACCGACAACAAGCTTGTCAACTTGATGCGCAAAGCAGTCTCCACATTCAAAGGAGATGCCGTCGTGCATCGCATCTATTCGGCCTATACGATGGTTTACACGTACAAACAAGGAACCGTAGTGAAGATCGTGGAACATTCCGATGCCGGAGACAAGGTTGTGTTTGAGTACAAAAACACGATCGGCCAGCTCGAGCAAATGTTCCATAAGAACGAAGTGGAGCAAGAAATTAACCGCATCAAAGCGCAAGTGAATTCCTTGCTCGATTTGAGAAATGCTATGCAAGAACCCGCCATAAGCGAACAAATCGACGAGCGGCTGCAGAAGCTGACGCATCGGTTGTTTGTACTCGAAGCTTAATATATATTGTATACTTGGCGTAAAGAGCTTGCCCGACTTCTGCTGTAGAAGCGAGGCAAGCTTTTTTGTGTGTATTTTTATGCGAGGGTATGCATGTGGCGATCGGACAAAACCGTTCATTTTTATAGCACCACGCATACACATTAGACAAGTGTTTTACATATTTTGTTGTTGTGCTGCTGCCCTTGGGAGGAAACGATTGCCTGCCCAAAAAAAACTGTTGCATTTCTGTTCAATAGATGTTATTTTTAATCTCGTTGAAAACAAAATAGGAACCAGGATTCACTCAGGACATTGTATGTTGCGAGAGATTATTCCCTCGAGAAGTGAATGACGTAGGTCCTAGCGGATGAAATTTTCAAAACATTTTATTCCTAGGAAGGGGGAACCGAAAGATGGAATACTCAACTTTCGGAAGACACGTAGCTGTAGACACTTGGGGAGTCGACTTTGATCTTCTCAACAATGCAGAATGGTTACAAGCGCAAATGGTAGAAGCTGCTGAGGTTTGTGGAGCAACGGTATTGTCTGTGCAGTCCAAGCAATTCGAACCACAAGGAGCAACAGTATTGGTGCTTCTTTCGGAAAGTCATCTCTCCATTCATACGTATCCTGAGAAAGGCTTTGCGGCGCTCGACTGCTATACTTGCGGCGAAACGGTGGACCCTCAACTGGCAATCGAACATATGCTGTCCGTGTTGAAGCCGGAGGTTACGCATGCGAAGAAACTGGTTCGCGGTATGGGTGAATTGCAAGTGGAATCGCCGGTATTGAAGCAAGCTCAATTAGTAAAATAACAATAGCTAATATATGATAGCCACGGAGAAATCCGTGGTTATTTCTTTTGTTCGCCCCCCATACAATCTCAACGTAGGGCTTGTATCGGATAAGGGGGGCTGACGCATGAGGAAGCTGAAGAAGAAACTGTGGATCTATGGGATCGTGGCGATATTGATCGGATGGCCCTTGGTTCAGATGATCGGGATGCTGACGCACGAGAAGCCGCAGGAAAAAGCGGAGAAGCTGCTTTATCAAGTTTCTTTCTTTCAAATGGAGCTGCTCGGCAGCTATTTGACGGAGAGCGCAAAAGCAACCAATACCGGGGCCTTAAATGCGCTTCGGCAGGCCGTCTATTCCGCTCAATTCGTGCATCAGCACCTGACGATGGCCTACGGCTCAAACGAGCTATCGAAGCTGGAGTCGTTATCGCAGCTATTGCAATACATGATGCGCCTCCAAATCGGCGCGAGCCGCCCGTTAAAATCGGATGAACAGCAGTTGTTCATGGATATCAATATGCAGTTTGCCGACATCTACGACGCTTACAGCAAGCTGATGTCGTCCCGCGGCGACGTCGTCGGCTCACAGAACGACCGGCTCGTAAAAGCCGATAAAGCGATCTCCGATTTGCTGAGGAAGAAGCTATTGCAGTAGGGTATATTCTCGCGTATTTCGGCGGAAAATAAGGGAAATGGAAGAGAATGACTGTTGCATTCGTCCGTTCGTGATCCTGGTCACACCACGGTTCGTGAGCATATGGTATGGTAGTAAGGAAGCGGATAGTGAAGATGAAGTTTGCTGGGCCGCTCCCATACCGCAGCAGTAATTCACAGCACGGGCCGGGGTGCAGGGGGCGACGAGCCCCATGGGGGCCTTAATGCTTCCGATGCTGGTTTTGCTAAAGCAAAACCTTTAGGGGGACTTAGGGGGATGGAAACCGGGGGCTATCCAAGAAGGGGTTGCCAAGGGGAAGCCTCTTGCCCACCCTTCCTTGTAAAAAAACTTTCATAAATTATGTCGAGAATGCTCGGTTTTCATGATATAATAAAATGAATTTATGAGGAGGAGGCAGGTGAACCAGATGCAAATCGTCGTGGCCGGCTTGAATTACCGAACATCACCGGTATCTATCAGAGAAAAATTTACATTCGCCGAAGGGGATTTGGCGCTGGCGCTAAAAGAGCTCAAGGAAACGACGAGCGTGATGGAGTGCGTCATCGTGGGCACCTGCAACCGGACGGAACTTTATGCTGTAGTTGACCGCCAGCAGTTGTGCGGGCACTATTTGCGCGGATTTTTCGAGAAGTGGTTCAATGTGCCGAGAGAGCAGTTCAATAAGCATCTTTACGTATATGAGAATGAAGAAGCGATTAAGCATTTATTCCGGGTGACAAGCGGCCTTGACTCGATGGTCATCGGCGAAACGCAAATTCTCGGGCAAGTACGGGACGCTTTTTTGCTGTCGCAAAGTGAAAAGACGACGGGGATTATTTTCAATACGCTGTTCAAACAGGCGATAACGTTAGCGAAGCGTGCGCATTTCGAGACGGGTATCGGAGAAAATCCGGTTTCGGTCAGCTATGCGGCCGTCGAACTCGGTAAGCGGATTTTCGGCACATACGAGCACAAGAAAGTGCTTATTATCGGCGCAGGAAAGATGAGCGAGCTGACGGTGAAACATTTGTATGCAAACGGCGCAGACAAGGTGATCGTCGTAAACCGTACGCTGGGCCGCGCCCAAGAGCTTGCGGAGAAGTTTAACGGCGTCCCCAGTACAATGGACAAGTTGCTGTCGCACTTGGAAGAGGCCGATATCGTCATCAGCTCAACAGGCGCATCCGGCCTAGTACTAACCGCCGAGCAAGTGTCGGGCGTGCTGCAAAAACGCCGTTCGCGCCCGTTGTTTATGATCGACATCGCGGTTCCAAGGGATCTGGATCCGCGCCTTGGCGATATGCCGAATGTGTTCCTGTATGACATCGACAATCTTCAATCGCTTGTCAACAGCCATATTGAAGAACGGCACAAAGCGGCGGTCAAAATCGAAGAGATGATCGCCTCCGAGATGGCCGCTTTCGAGCAGTGGACCAAAACCCTCGGCGTCCGACCGGTCATTCAGGCGCTGCAAAACAAAGCGTCCGCCATTCACGAAGAAACGATGGACAGCTTGATAAAAAAGCTGCCTGACCTGAACGAGCGTGAGCTGAAGGTCATTCACAAGCTGACCAAAAGCATCGTCAACCAAATGCTCCGCGACCCGATTGTCCGCATCAAGGAAATGGCGGCCGAGCGTCACGGGGATGAAGCGCTTGATATGTTTACGAAAATATTCGCTTTGGAAGAGCAGCTTGCGCAGCAAGAGCGGGCGGAGCTCGCGAGGAAGCAGCTCGAGGCCGAAGCCGCGCAAGACCGGATCAAGGAAGAGCTGCTTGCCAAAGTGAGAGCCGGCGCCGCGCCTGCTGACGCTTTGGCCAAAGCTTAAGCGGGGAAGGGAGACCATGGTCACTCAAACCTGGTTGTATGATGCCATCTTGTATATTTACACCCTGAGCCTCCTGTTTTACTTCTCGGACTTTGTCGGTCCGAATCGAAGCGCAAAACGGATGGGGACAGGGTTGCTTTCGTTTGTATGGATTTTGCAAACCGTCTATTTGTTTTTCAGCTTGTATTCGCATACGAGATTGATAGCATTCTCTCGCTTCGAGACGTTGTTTATTTTATCTTGGCTTCTGGTAGCCGTGTCGCTTGTGATTAATCGCTTTTTTCGGATCGAGCTGTTCGTATTTCTGATCAATGTATTCGGGTTTGCCATATTGGCGCTGAACATTTTCAGCAACCCGCAGATGTCTCCGACGCTGGCCTATTGGAAAATAAACGACGAACTGCTGTTTATTCATATCTCGCTCGCCGTAGCAAGCTATGTGGCGTTTGTCGTCTCAGCGATATTCTCCGGCATGTATTTATTTTTGCACCGGATGCTGAAGGAGAAACGCTGGTCGCAGCAAATGCAGCGTCTGCCCAGTTTGGATACAACCGACAAATACGGTTTTTTTTCCGCCGTCATCGGCGTACCGCTGCTGCTGCTTTCGTTATCGCTCGGCATCGTATGGATCGCGCTGGAGGGCGATTTCAATTTGTTTTTCGATCCGAAAGTGTTGAATTCCTGGTTTGTCTTGCTTGCCTATTTCTTTTATGTTTTTCAACGGATGGTGCTTAAAGCGCCCGGCAACCGGCTGGCGCTTTGGAATTTGGCGGCTTTTCTCATTACCTTGCTCAACTTCGTGATGGGCGGCATGTATTCGACGTTTCACCCGTGGGCTTAATTGCAAGGGGGGGTCAAGGTGACCGGCAAACCGAAGACATATTATCCGGTAATGCTTGCACTGAACGACGCGCCGTGCCTCGTGGTCGGCGGCGGGCAAGTAGCCGAGCGCAAAACCGGCGCGCTCCTGGAAGCAGGGGCTCGCGTTACCGCCCTGAGCCCGCGGTTTACGCCGCAGCTGGAAGCGTGGGCGGCGCAGGGGACGGTAGCGGCGCTGCGCTGCCGCTACGAGCCCGGACTGCCCGCGCTGGCGGCGGCGCGGCTCGTATTCGCGGCCACCGACGATGCGTCGGTGAACGCGGCGGTACGCGCCGAGGCCGAAGCGCTCGGCAAGCTCGTGAACGTGGCCGACGATGCCGAGGCCAGCGGATTTATCGTGCCGGCGGCCGTGCGCCGCGGCAGACTGACGCTCGCGGTGTCGACCGCGGGCGCGAGCCCGGCCGTTGCCGCCTTGCTGCGGCGGCAGCTGGAAGAGACGTTCGGCCCGGAATATGGGCCGTATCTGGAACTGCTGCACGAGCTAAGGCTTGCCGTGCAGCGGGAAGTGCCGGACAGCGGCGTCCGGCAGGAGCTGTTCCGCGCGATGCTGGGCTGGGAGCTGCTGCCGCTGCTGCAATGCGCTGAATTTGCCGCGCAGGAACAATTGCGCGACGAATTGCTGCTTCGCGTCAAATCCGACCCTACAACGGAAGGGATTCGCAATATCGGGGAATGGCTCAGGTTAGAATCGTCAAAGAACGGGCTATAATGGATAATTAAGGATCTTAGGTTATGGACAAGGGGTGGACCAGATGCGTAAAATCGTAGTAGGAACAAGACAGAGCGCGCTTGCGCTGACGCAAACCGGACAAGTCATCGATCAACTGAAAGCGTTGTGCATGGAGCACGGCATCGAGGTCGAGTTTGAATTGAAAAAAATCGTAACCAAAGGAGACCGTATTCTCGATGTGACGCTGTCCAAGGTAGGCGGCAAAGGTTTGTTCGTTAAAGAAATTGAACAGGCGCTGTTCGACGGGGAAATCGATTTTGCCGTACATAGCATGAAGGACATGCCTTTTCAATTACCGGAAGGACTGGTCGTGGGGGCGATACCGGAGCGGGAAGATCCGCGCGATTGCCTGATCACGAAAAACGGCGGCGGATTCGACGAGCTGCCTCAAGGCGCAAAACTCGGGACGAGCAGTCTGCGCCGCGCATGTCAACTGCAGCAACAACGTCCCGATCTGAACATCGTGTCCGTGCGGGGCAATATCGATTCACGGATACGCAAGCTGGAAACCGAAGGCCTTGACGCGATTATGCTCGCGGGTGCGGGACTTCACCGAATGGGCTGGAAAGACCGCATCGATGCTTATTTGCCAACGGAGCTTTGCCTGCCTGCTGTCGGACAAGGGGCGCTGTGCATCGAGTGCCGCGGCGACGATGCGTTCGTGCTTGGATTGCTGGCCAAATACCGCCATGAACCGACGACCGTCACCGTTACCGCGGAACGAAGCTTTTTGGGCCGTTTGAACGGAGGCTGTCAAGTCCCGATCGGGGCTTACGCTCAGCTGGCGCAAGACGGGCAAATTACATTGACGGGAATGGTAGGATCTCCGGACGGCAAGCAGATGATAAAAGAAACGATGACCGGAACCGATCCGGAGCAGTTGGGCCTTCACGTGGCAGAAGCTTTGATTGCCAGAGGAGCTTCAGAAATTTTGGCATTAGTCGTCGAATAGGGGAGAGCGGCTTATGAAGAAGGGTGTCGTTTATCTTGTCGGTGCCGGGCCGGGAGACCCGAAGCTGATTACGGTAAGAGGACTGGAAGCGATTCAGCGGGCCGACGTGATCGTATATGATCGTCTCGCCAGTCCGCGTTTGCTTAAGCATATGAAGCCCGGAGCGGACAAAATTTTCGTCGGTAAGCTGCCGGACAAGCACATGATGAAGCAGGAAGAAATTAACCGGCTCCTGGTGGATCTTGCGCTTCAAGGCAAGACCGTGACCCGGCTGAAGGGTGGAGACCCGAGCGTATTCGGGCGCGTCGGTGAAGAGGCGGAATTGCTTGCCGAAAATGATATTCCGTTCGAGATCGTGCCGGGGATTACTTCGGCGATCGCGGTTCCGGCGTATGCGGGCATCCCAGTGACGCATCGAGATTTTACGTCGTCCTTCTCCATCGTGACCGGTCACGAATATAAAAATAAAACGTACTCCAGCGTGAATTGGGATAATTTGGCCCAAGCTTCGGGTACGCTCATCTTTTTAATGGGCGTGGCCAACCTGGAACATATTTGCTCGCAGTTAGCGCAAGGCGGCAAATCGCCGGAAACGCCCGTCGCCTTAATTCGTTGGGGAACCTGGATGGAGCAGGAAACGTTGACGGGCACGCTGGCGGATATTGTGGAAAAGGTGCGGGCGGCTAATTTTCAATCGCCTGCCGTCACGATTGTCGGCGAGGTCGTAAAGCTTCGGGATAAGCTCGCCTGGTTTGAGAAAAAGCCGCTGTTCGGGCGGCGCATTCTCGTTACGCGCGCGCGCAGCCAAGCCAGCGATTTGGTCGCCCAAATCGATGAGCTCGGAGGCGAGGCGATCGAGTTTCCCGTCATCCGCATTCAGCCGCCTAGCGGTGCAGACGCGCAAGCGGCACGCGATGCAGCGATGAAGCGACTGCAGTCGTTCGATTGGATACTGTTCACAAGCGTGAACGGGGTGGAATCGTTCTTTGCGAGGCTGCGCGAGCTGCGCGTAGACATCCGTTCGCTCGCGCAAGCGAGAATCGCCGCAGTCGGGCCCAAAACGGCCGAAGCACTCGAACAGCGCGGATTGCTCGTCGAGACGCTGCCCCCGAAGTTTCAGGCCGATTCGCTATTTGATACGCTGGCCGATGAGCTGCGTCCCGGTCAAAACGTGCTTCTTGCCACAGCGGATATCGCCGGCAAGGAACTGCCGCGGAAACTGAAGGATAGGGGACTCGAAGTCACCAAAATCGATGTATATGAGAATGTGCTCGATGCGGAAGACGCGCCGGAGATTATCGAGCTTTTGAAACAGGGAATGATTCATGACGTTACGTTTACAAGCTCTTCGACAGTAACGAATCTGTTCACGGCATTAAAGGAGCACGGTGAAGATCCGTTAACGCTGTTGTCCGGCTGCAAAATTGCCTGTATCGGACCGATTACGGCACAAACGGTAGAGGAGTCCGGTCTTACGGTCGACTATTTGGCCGCAGAATCGACCATAGCGTCTTTAGTTGCGAGCATGTCTGAACGATAGAGTGAGAAGGGCATCATTCCATTTAGTTCATTTTTACAAATACGAGTGAACCATTTACGATCGGACGTCGATCTGAAGTTTATTACAAACCGACAGGGGGACAATACGATGGTTTTTCCGCTCATACGAAACCGCCGGCTCCGCACGTCGCAAGCGATGCGGAATCTGGTCAGGGAACATGCAGTCACGCTGCATGATTTGATTTATCCGATTTTCGTTACGCACGGCACAGGCGTGAAAGAGGAAATCGCTTCAATGCCCGGCGTTTATCACTTGTCCATGGATCAACTGGAAGCGGAAATTCGCGAAGTGACCGCGCTCGGCATTCAGGCGATCCTTCTTTTCGGGGTTCCGGAGACGAAGGACAGCGAAGGCAGTTCCGCCTATGATCCGAACGGTGTCGTGCAGGAAGCGACTCGTCGCATCAAGGAGTGGGCTCCGGATTTGCTGGTCGTAGCGGATACTTGCCTTTGCCAGTTCACGGATCACGGACACTGCGGCGTCGTACACTACAACGAAGCGAAGAAGCGTGCGGACGTATTGAACGACGCGTCGCTTGAACTGCTGGTGAAGACGGCCGTGTCTCAGGCGGAAGCGGGAGCCGATATTATTGCGCCGTCCAACATGATGGACGGATTTGTATACGCGATTCGTCAAGGGTTGGATGAAGCAGGCTTTGAGCATGTGCCGATTATGTCGTATTCGGTGAAATACGCCTCTGCTTTCTACGGACCTTTCCGGGAAGCGGCGCATTCCGCTCCGCAGTTCGGCGACCGGAAGACGTACCAGATGGACCCGGCCAACGCGCGCGAGGCGGTTCGCGAAGCGGATGCAGACGTGGCGGAAGGAGCCGACATGCTGATGGTCAAACCCGCTATGGCGTACATGGATATTATGCGGACGCTTCGGGATCGATACGATTTGCCGGTCGTCGCTTATAACGTCAGCGCGGAATACTCGATGATCAAGGCGGCTGGGCTTCAAGGCTGGATCGACGAAAAAGCGATCGTTATGGAAACGATGGTCGGTTTCAAACGCGCCGGAGCGGATATGATCATTACGTACTTTGCCAAAGACATTGCCAAATGGCTTAACAATTAAAATTCGGATAATGAAAAAGAGAAAACTCCAGTCCTGCGGGATTGGAGTTTTTTTAAAGCCGGCAACTGGAGATGACTGTCAAACATTTGTCGGAAACTGACGCCTTGATCGGTTGTTACACGCTTCCAAATAGGGCATAATGATAAGTAGATTATGGGAGTATGCGGAAAAGAGGAATCGAAATTATGAGCTATAACGATTTGTTTTTAAGAGCCTGTACAAAGCAAGAGGTCGACATGGTGCCGGTATGGTTTATGCGCCAAGCGGGACGCACCGACCCGGATTACCGTAAAATTAAAGAAAAATACAGCCTGCTCGAAATCAGCAAGCAGCCGGAGCTTGCAGCCGAAGTGACGATGATGCCGGTCAAGAAGCTGGGTGTCGACGCGGCTATTTTATATTCCGATATTATGAATCCGGTTGCGTCGATCGGCATCGATTTCGATATCGTCAAGGACGTCGGTCCGGTCATTCATAATCCGATTCGTTCGACGGATGATGTAAAGAAGCTGAAGCCGATCGATGTCGATAAGGATTTGCCTCATATTATCCGGACGATCGAGCTGCTTGTACAAGAATTGGAAGTGCCGCTAATCACGTTTGCCGGCGCGCCGTTTACGATCGCCAGCTACTTGATTGAAGGCAAGCCGTCGAAAAAACAAGACTATATCCGTACGAAAACGATGATGTACAGTGAACCGGACGTATGGTTCATGCTGATGGATAAGCTCGGCGATATGATCGTCACATACTTGAAGTCTCACATCGCTGCGGGAGCAAAAGCGGTGCAAGTATTCGACAGTTGGGTCGGCGCGTTGTCTCCTGCCGATTATCAAACCTACGTGCTGCCTACGATTCAGCGCATTTTTGCCGAACTGAGTCATCTAAAGCAGCCGAAAATATATTACCCCGGCGTCAGCTCCGGCGAGTTGCTCCCTCATTTGCGCGGCATTCATGCCGATGTAATCGGCTTGGACTGGAAAGTTCCGATTGCCGAAGGCCGTAAACGGTTAGGCTCGCAGTACGCGTTACAGGGCAATTTGGACCCCTTCGTGCTAACGGCGCCGATGCACGTTATTCAACAGCAGGCGAAAGCGATCATCGACGAAGGCATCCAGCAGCCGGGCTATGTGTTCAATTTCGGCCATGGGGTATTCCCCGAGGCATCGATTGATAAGATGAAGGAGCTTACGGCGTTTGTACACGATTACTCCCGCCAGGCGTTGAAAGCCCGCGGAGCATTGACACAGGAAAGTGGTGTGTAACCATGATGCAGCAGAAACGAATCGGAGTTCTGGTTATGTCCTACGGGACGCCGGAGAGCATCGAAGGAATTGAAGCTTATTATACGCATATTCGCCGTGGACACTCGCCTACGCCCGAACAGCTGCATGATTTGACGAGTCGCTACGAGGCGATCGTCGGCGGCGTATTTCCGCTTCGCGAAAACACCGACAAGCAGGTGAAAGCACTCGAAGCGATGCTCAACGAGAAGCATCCCGATACGACGTTCGTCTGTTATCAAGGATTGAAGCATGCGTCGCCGTATATCGAGGACGGCGTAGAAAGCATGGCACGCGACGGAATCGAGCAAGCGGTCGGCGTGGTGCTGGCGCCGCATTATTCGGTGATGAGCGTCGGCGGCTATGTCAAGCGGGCGAAGGACAAGGCGGAGGCGCTTGGAGTACAGATGAGCTTCGTCCGCAGCTACCATCTGCATCCGAAGCTGATCGAGGCTTTGTCGGTGCGCGTAGCAGAAGGACTGGGCAAGTTTGAAGGCGTCGACAAAGATCGTGTGAAAGTGATCTTCACAGCGCACAGCTTGCCGGAGAAAATATTGGAGATGAACGATCCTTACCCGGAGCAATTGCTTGAAACGTCCAAAGCGATTGCCTCTGAAGTCGGCATTACAAACTGGCAGTTCGGATGGCAGAGTGCGGGGCAAACCGGTGTTCCATGGCTTGGACCGGACATTCTCGATGTGCTTCAGACGATCGCCGAGGAGAAGCAGGCGGAGCAGGTGCTCATTTGTCCGATCGGCTTTGTCTCGGATCATCTGGAAATATTGTACGATCTGGATATTGAGGCGCAAAAAACGGCCAAGGAGCTTGGCCTGCAGCTTGCGCGTACCCGTTCCCTTAATACGGACCCGCTTTATATCGAGACGCTCGGCGATGTGGTTTACGCAGAGCTGGGGAATAGCAAGCGGTCTTAAATACATTAAGCTAAAAGCCCGGATCTCCCGGGCTTCGTCGTAGGCGGCGTTCAAACGGGGCGCATTTCGTCGTCATGCCGCGTCGTAGCCGCAATTGTGCAGCTTCGTCTGAGAGGATCGAGGCTTCGCATTAAATTTTTGATCGGTTTCAAAAAGCAATTCAAGCGATACTCTGATAAAGGTGTGAATGAAATGAGCAACCATCGTAAACGATCGGACTCGCGGTCTGCGCAAGCATTTGCAGAAGCGAAAGCTTACATCCCCGGCGGGGTGAACAGCCCGGTGCGCGCATTTAAATCCGTTGGGTTGACGCCTTTGTTCGTGGAACGGGCAAGCGGCTCCCGCGTGTATGATATCGACGGCAACGAATTTATTGATTACATCGGCTCGTGGGGCCCGATGATCATGGGTCACACTCATCCTGAGGTGATTGAGGCTGTGACGAAGACGGCGGCGCTGGGGACAAGCTTCGGCGCGCCTACGGAATTGGAAACCCGTATGGCCAAACTTGTGACGGAGCGCATGCCATCGATCGAGTTGGTTCGTATGGTGAACTCCGGCACGGAAGCGACGATGAGTGCGCTGCGTCTTGCACGCGGTTATACCGGTCGCAGCAAAATCGTCAAATTCGAAGGCTGTTATCACGGACATGCGGATTCGCTGCTGATCAAAGCAGGTTCGGGCGTGGCTACGCTCGGTTTGCCGGACAGTCCGGGCGTGCCGGAGAGCGTTGCAGTGAATACGATCACCGTGCCTTACAACGACCTCGAAGCGATTGGTATCGTATTCGAGAAATTCGGCGAGCAGATCGCCGCCGTGATCGTTGAGCCGGTCGCGGGCAATATGGGCGTCGTCCCACCGCTTCCCGGCTTCCTGGAAGGACTGCGGGAAGTCACGCGGAAGTATGGCAGCTTGCTCATTTTCGATGAGGTGATGACCGGTTTCCGTGTCGGTTTGAATTCTGCGCAGGGGCTATACGGCATTACACCGGACCTGACCTGTCTCGGGAAGGTCATTGGCGGCGGTTTGCCGGTAGGCGCCTATGGCGGCAAGCGGGAAATCATGGAAAAGATTGCTCCAGCTGGACCGATCTACCAAGCAGGGACATTATCGGGCAATCCGCTCGCCATGGCAGCGGGTTATACGACGCTGAAGCTGCTTGGCCAGCCGGGTGTGTATGAGGAACTGGAACGAAAGTCCGCAAGGTTGGAAGAAGGCTTCACCAAAAACGCCAAGGAATTAGGCGTACCTTCGACGATCAACCGGGTCGGCTCGATGGTTTGTCCGTTTTTTACGGATGAAAAGGTCATTAACTATGAAACGGCCAAATTGTCCGACCTCCAGAAATTCAACCGTTACTTTGGCTTGCTGCTCGATTACGGCGTAAGCATCGCGCCTTCGCAGTTTGAAGGGATGTTCGTCTCGGCGGCGCATACGGATGCGGATATCGACGCTACGATTGAAGCGCACTATGAGGTATTGAAACAGTTATAATGTTAACGATGAATGCAGCTGCAGCCAACAAGCAGTGAATATCGGTTCAACCGAAACAAAAAAGGACCCGGCCGAAATGGCCAGGTCCTCTTCTTATTATGTAGCATTGCTTAGGGGTTCAGATGAACTTGCGGCGTGTTCGATTGGCCTGCTGCCGTGTCGTTGTTGGTTGGCAGCGTAAGCGGATTTGAACCAATTGTCGTTCCGTTGCCGCTGCTGCTAGGCGTAACCGTCGCAGGCGGCGGTGTTACCGGAACGGGAGTCGGCGTCGGTACCGGAACCGTGTTCGTCGTGGGATTCCCCGACGAACTAGTTCCCGGCGTGGTGCCGCTGCTTCCCGCTGGGGGAGGCGGTTGCGCCGGGTTCCCCGGATTCGATCCTTCGGAACCGGCCCCGCCTGTGCCGGAGCTGGAGCCACCGGTACCGTTCCCTGTGCCCGTACCGGTTGACCCTGTTCCTCCTGGCGCCGTAGCACCGCCAGTCCCGACTTGCCCTTGGTTATGCCCGGGATCGGCGGGTGTTCCGCCGGTGTCAGGCTTCGCGCCCGTGCCGCTTCCTGCTCCGGCAGGGGCTTGATCTTTCGGCGGCGTGACCGGCGGGGGCGTCTTTGTGCCTTCTGACGATTGGTTCGTTCCTGCACCTTGTTTTGCCGGGTCCGTGTTGGCATCGTTCTTCGGATCGGTTTTTGAATCGTTTTTCCCATCCTGCTTCGGATCGGTTTTCGGCTCCGTTTTTACTTCTGTCTTCGGTTCCGTTTTAGGTTCTGTCTTCGTTTCCGTCTTTGCGGGAGGAGGCGTCGGCGTGGCCGGCTTAAGCTGCCCTTTGGCCTTCAATTCCGCTTGCTCGCGCAAGTAATCCGGATGGTCGTACGAACCGCCGGGATCGATCTTATCGATATTCTCCCACACTTTGTCCGCGACGACGGTGGACGGATCGTCATACACGAGAAATGCGGAAGGCAGCCTGCGCTCGCCGTAACGGCTGGACGGCTTCGTTAACAAATCACCGTCAACGACGAGCTCGGAAGAAGCTCCTCCGTCGAGGTTGCCCGCATTGACGACGCCATCTTCAAGCAATAAATCCTGCAATTCCTTGAGCGTTGCGCCGACGCTGTGTGCCTGACGGCCGTCGATAATGAGGAATATGACGGTTCCGTCCGCTTTTTGGCCGACCGCCGTGCGCGGCCCGCGGCCCCATCCGCCGTCGCCGCTTGTGATCAGCGGCTTGCCGTTGGCGATAAGACGCGGATAAAACGATACGGCGTCGGAGATGCCCATGTCCCGCAGTTGGAAAAAATCGTACTTCCCTACAACAAGCGTGCCGTCTTTCGTAAAACCGACGATATGCTGCGGAATGCTGCCGTCCTGGTCGTTAAAAATAATTTCGCCTCCGGAGAAGATGGCTCCGATCGCCGCGAACCCGTTGCCGAGCCCTTCAGGATCCGTAAATCCGCCGCCGTTGACGCCGGCTACCGCTCCGGTTCGCGTGACCATGGAGGAGATGCGTTCACCTTCGCCCGGTTTGTGCGGGGTCATGACTCGAATCGTCTTCGGGTCGTAAACGGTAAGTTTTTTTCCTTTCCAGAACTTTCCGGAAATATCTTCAACTTTGATCAACTCGTCGATCGAACGCTTTTTGCGTGCGTCCTGACGAATTTGAATCATGTTCATATCCTGCTTTTCCACGGCTGCGTCCTCGATGGCTTGCTGCATTTCCCGCACCATCAGATCGCGCCGCTCGGCGCCGACGAATATCCACGCCCAGCTTCGGTGCTGCGTCGTGATGACCGTTTGCGCCAGCCAGTCTCGGATTTTACCGCCCGGAGGCGTCAGAAACAAGAAGCTGGAGGTGATAAACGTAATCAAAGCGATCCAAAACAACGACCGTTTGAGCCAACTCCATTGTCGAAGCGACTGGATTGCACTGTTCAATAGTAGTCCTCTCCCGTAACAAAAAAATATGATTGAAAGATATCCCGATTCTAGCAAATATCCACTCTATTCTAGCATAATCCGACTTTTTTTAACAGATGGGCCCAAGCTGTAAGTTGAAGGCGAAATTGGCAGTGTAACCGCTTTGATGAATGCGGACCGTTTTGGTAAAATGACAATACTTGAAGTTTTCTGGAGGACAATCGCATGTTGAAGCATTATAGTTTTTTTGGAGTTACCTTGGAGTTGATCGCGGTGATGGGCGTTTTTTTTGCAGTGCTTGTCGTCATTTTCATAGCCGCAATAATAGAAGCGCTCCGTACGGCGAAGCGCTCGGCTGCGCGTAAAAGCGGGGAAGGACGCCCAACATGATCGATTGGCGGCGTAAGGGAGAATGGCTTGAGCTGACCGCAGCTCGCGAGCCTTCGGATATGAAAGATGCGGAAGCGCTGCTTCCCGAATGTTTTAAAGGCAAGTGGTTCGCCAAATGGCATCGTTCCGGCGGCATCGAGTGGAAGGGTACCCGCATTCGTCTGCGCTTGTTTCCTGAGGAGCCGCTACATTATATGAGCGATTGGGCGGAAGTAGAAGTGCTGTTTGAGGACGACTTTTGCCTTGTCGCGAATAAGCCGTCCGGGATGAAAGTGCATCCTACGCAGGAGGGCGAGCGCGGGACGCTGCAGCAGGCGGTTCAATGGCATTTGGAGGGAAGCGGGCAAACGTGCCGCGCAAGGCATATCCACCGGCTTGATGAAGATACGACGGGACCGGTGCTATTTGCCAAAAACGAGTGGTCGCAAACGCGGCTGGATGCTTTTATGCGGGACAAGCGAATAGGACGCCATTATGTGGCGCTTGTGCAGGGACGTCCGGCCAATGCGGAGGGCATCGTCGACGCCCCGATCGGCCGGGACCGGCATCATGCGACGCGGCGACGGGTGTCCCGAACCGGGGAACCGGCCGTTACACGCTATCAGGTGATCGAAAGATATCGTTCCGCCGCATTGCTGCGTTTAATGCTGGAGACCGGGCGCACCCATCAAATCCGCGTGCATATGAGCTACCTAGGTCATCCATTGATCGGCGATACGCTTTACGGCGGAGAGGCCCGTGGAGTGGAAAGACAGGCGCTGCACGGCGAGAAACTGCTGTTCCCTCATCCTTTGACGGAGGAATCGATTGAAGTCGGCGCTCCATGGCCTTCCGATTTTGCCGGTCTCAGCGAACGATTGAAAAAATAGTAGTCATGCTCCTCCCACTGGCAGCGTATAAATTGTAAAGAGAACAGCGCTGACCATCTTTCTTTTCAACTTCGCAATGAAGTGAAAAGGTAGAAATACGAAGGGAGGATTTTCAATTGACTGCACAGCAAAGCGGTTTGCGATTTGATATTTACGAACGCGTTCATTTATTGGAAGGATTGCTCGGAATTAAAGAGCTGGAGGGGGTAGAGCTTGCCCCTCATATTCAGGTGCTCCCGCATGGAGACCAGGCGGTATTGCGAGGGAATTTGCTGCTCACCGGTACATATGTCGACGAACAAAACCGGTCGGGACAAACGCTCGAGCATTTGATTCCGGTGGAAATTACGCTGCCGATGAACCGTGTGAACCGGGTGGAGGATATCGCTGTCGAAATTGAAAATTTCGACGTGGATTTGCTGTCAGCCCGCAGCTTGAACGTGACGGGCGTGCTGTCGTTGAACGGGCTGGAGACGGTACAGACGGTGGAAACCGAGTCTTGGAAGGAAGCGGAGGAGGAAGTCGTGTTCGTCCATGAGGCGAGCCGGAATCCTGTCGAACCTGCCGAAGAGCCGCAGTTTACCGTTCAGGCCGCCGCTTCTGAAAAGGAACAAGCCTTCGCATTCGCGGAACCTTCAATTCGTGTGGAACCGGTAGTCGAGGAGCCCCCTGTCGTAGAGCCGGTAGAGGAGAAGAAAGAAGAAAAGAAAGAAGAGAAGAAGGAAGAAGAGAAAGAGGCCAAGGAAGCTGCGGAACCGGAAAAAGAAGTCGCCGTACAGGAGGCTGCAATTGCGGAATCGCAGGAAATGAAAATCGCTTTCGGCAGCAAAAAGCCCGTCGAAGAAGCAGCGGCGCCCATTGTGAAATCGTACGGGCTCGCTTCGCTGCTCAAGCATTCGTCCGGCAACAAGCCTGATGCGCGCATTCCGGAAGAACCGGATGCCGCGGCGGCTGCGGCGGCACTGGCCGAGCGGGTCGAGTGGAAAAACATTTTGCTCAGTTCTCGCGATGAGAAATACGAGTTTAAACGGCTGCGCATGTGCATCGTACAAAAGGAAGAGACACTCGAAACGATCGCGAAGCGATATGAGATTCATCCGCGCGAGATCGCCTTGCACAATCGTCTCGGCGACGGTGAAGTAAGCGAAGGGCAAGTCGTTTATATCCCGAAATAAGGACCGCTTTATAAAAAAATGATCCGGATCAGGCTGAAACAGGCTTGTCCGGATCTTTTTTTGGGTATAATGAAACATAAGGTGTATATTGACTCAGCATAGAATGTTGTTTATCATATGATGCATAGATGTTTATGAAAAACGTGGAAAGGGAGTAGTAGGCAGCGAACCCTTCAGAGAGCGGAACCGGCAAGACGCTGGAAGGTCCCGCAGGATGTACCTGTCGAAGTCGCCCCGGAGTTGCCTTATCGAAGCCCCGTAAGGAGCGGAGACTTGGCCGGCTGCAGCCGTTATCTGCTCAAGTGCCGTATTTGACCCGGCTTTATGATTTTTCGCCAAGGGATGGATACGGAATAAAGGTGGTACCACGGAAGCGAGAGCCTTTCGTCCTTTGCGGCGAGGGGCTTTTTTTGTTTATTGCTTGCACATTGCACATTGGAGGTTGGAGCAATTATGGAAGAAACGAAATTACAGGCGGCGCCGGATACTTCAATGCCGACGACGTACGATCCGAAGGAAGCCGAAAGAAAATGGTACGATTACTGGCTGAAGGGCCAATACTTTAAAGCAGGGCAAAACAAGGATGCGAAGCCTTACACGATCGTCATCCCGCCGCCGAACGTTACCGGTATGCTGCATATCGGGCATGCGCTTGATTTTACGCTGCAGGATATTATGATCCGCACGAAACGGATGCAGGGCTACGACGCGCTTTGGCTGCCGGGCTCCGACCATGCGGGGATTGCAACGCAGTCGAAGGTGGAGCAGAAGCTGCGGGAAGAAGGATTGTCGCGTTACGATTTGGGTCGCGAGAAATTTCTTGAGAAAGTATGGGAGTGGAAGGAGCACTATGCCGGCACGATCCATGAGCAGTGGGGGAAAATGGGCTTCTCGCTCGATTACTCCCGCGAAAGGTTCACCCTAGATGAAGGCTTGTCCAAAGCGGTTCGTGAAGTGTTCGTTCGCTTGTACGAAAAAGGGCTGATTTACCGCGGCAAATATATTATTAACTGGGATCCGGCCGCCCGTACGGCGCTTTCCGACATTGAGGTTGAGTACAAGGAAGTGCAAGGCGCGCTGTACCATTTGAAATATTCGGTGAAGGACAGCGAAGAGGTAATCGTCGTTGCGACGACACGTCCGGAAACGATGCTCGGCGATACGGCGGTTGCGGTACATCCGGAGGATGAGCGCTATAAGCATCTGATCGGCAAAACGCTCGTCCTGCCGATGATCGGCCGGGACATTCCGATTGTCGGCGACGAGTACGTAGAGAAGGAATTCGGAACCGGCGCGGTCAAAATTACGCCGGCGCATGACCCGAACGACTTCGAAGTGGGCAAGCGCCACGACTTGCCGCAAGTGCTCGTAATGGATGAATCGGGCAAAATGAATGAAAATGCGGGCAAGTACCAGGGCCTCGACCGTTTCGAATGCCGCAAGCAAATCGTGGCCGATATGAAGGAGCAAGGGGTGCTGCTCAAGATCGAGGAGCATGTCCATCAAGTCGGCCATAGCGAACGAAGTGGCGCGGTTGTCGAGCCTTACTTGTCCACGCAGTGGTTCGTCAAAATGAAGCCTCTGGCGGAACGTGCGATTGAAGCGCAAAAATCGGGTCAAGGCGTCAACTATGTGCCCGACCGGTTCGAAAAAATATATTTGAACTGGATCGAAAATGTACGCGACTGGTGCATTTCCCGGCAGCTGTGGTGGGGGCATCGCGTCCCGGCATGGTACTGCGGAGATTGCAGCGAATTAATCGTATCCCGCGAAGATGCGAAAGTATGTCCGGCTTGTGGCGGAACGCACTTGAAGCAGGATGAAGATGTACTTGACACATGGTTTAGCTCCGCGTTATGGCCGTTTTCCACGCTCGGCTGGCCGGATCAAACGGATGACTTGAAGCGCTATTACCCGACCGATCTGCTCGTTACGGGATACGATATCATTTATTTCTGGGTGGCGCGGATGATTTTCAGCGGCCTGGAGTTTACCGACCAAATTCCGTTCAAGGATGTGCTGATGCACGGTTTGGTGCGCGACGCCGATGGGATCAAAATGTCGAAATCGCTCGGCAACGGCGTCGATCCGCTTGACGTGATCGAGAAATACGGAGCGGACGCGATGCGTTTCATGATTTCCACTAGCTCGACGCCGGGGCAAGACCTCCGCTTCCGCTGGGAAAGAGTGGAGCAGGCGCGCAACTTTGCCAATAAAATTTGGAATGCTTCGCGCTTCGCTTTGATGAATCTCGGCGATTTCAAGGCGTCCGATATCGATCTGAGCGGGGAGCTCGGGACGGCGGACCGTTGGATATTGCACCGCTTGAACGAAACGGTTCGCGACGTTACCCGTTTGATCGATACGTACGAATTCGGCGAAACCGGCCGTTTGCTCTACAACTTCATTTGGGATGATCTGTGCGACTGGTATATCGAGTTCAGCAAGCTGTCGCTGTACGGCTCCGACGAAAAAGTTAAGCATACGACGAAATCGGTGCTTGCCTATGTGCTGGATCGTACGCAGCGCTTGATCCATCCGTTCATGCCGTTCATCAGCGAGGAAATTTGGCAGCACTTGCCGCACGAAGGCGAGACGATTACACTCGCGGCATGGCCGACGTACGAAGCGCGCTTTGAATCGCCGGATGCGGTCAAGGAAATGGAGCTGTTGATGGAGATCATTCGTACGGTGCGCAATATTCGTGCGGAAGTGAACGTTCCGATGAGCAAAAAAATCGAACTGCAAATCAAAGTAACGACAAAAGAGGCGCATTCGATCATTACGAACAACTCCCAGTACGTAGTGCGTTTCTGTAATTCGACAGACATTGCGCCGAGTTTTGATATGACACCGCCGGATAAAGCCATGACAGGAATCGTCACCGGTGCGGAATTGTATTTGCCGCTGTCGGGATTAATCGACATTGCCCAGGAAATAACGCGGCTTGAGAAGGAACTCAAAACGCTGCATGGTGAAGTTGACAGGATTGAGAAAAAACTGTCGAACGAAGGTTTTGTCTCCAAAGCGCCGGCAAAAGTCATCGAAGAAGAAAAGGCAAAACTCTCCGACTATGCGGATAAGCGGGATAAAGTGACTGCCCGTTTGGCAGAGTTGAAAGGGTGAGCAGACATGAGCGAAGAACAGCAGATTGTCGCTGAACCGTTCAAAACCGCGCGAGAGGCGCTGGACTGGGTTATCCGGTTTATCCCGCTCGTCGGCATCAAACCGGGGCTTGAACGGATGGAGCAGCTGATGGAGCGGCTCGGCAATCCGCACCGGCGGTTGAAATTCATTCATATCGCCGGTACGAACGGCAAAGGCTCCGTTTGCGCCTATTTAACGGAAGTCATTCGGCAATGCGGTTACGACGTGGGGACGTTTACGTCCCCTTACATCGAAAAGTATAACGAGCGAATTCGTCTGAACGGGCAAAACATATCCGATGACGATTTGTTGCGGATTATTAACAAAGTGAAGCCGATCGTAGACGAAGTGGCTGCGGAGCACGGCCAGCCGTCGATGTTTGAAATTTCCACCGTCATTGCGATTGAGTATTTCGCGCGTACCGCTTACCCGGATTTCGTTGTGTGGGAAACCGGAATGGGAGGACGGCTCGATTCCACGAATGTCGTGACGCCGCTCGTCTCGGTCATCACCAATATCGGCCACGATCATATGGAAATTTTGGGCGATACGCTGGAAAAGGTTGCGGCGGAAAAAGCGGCGATCATTAAAGCCGGCGTACCGGTAGTGAGCGCGGTTGAACAACCGGGGGTCATCGAGGTTATCGAACAAACGGCGAAGTCCAAAAACAGCACGCTGTATTTGATGGGGCGCGAGTTCCGGTATACGATGAAGTCTTCCAAGGAAAATGAGCAGGTGTTCGATTTCGAAGGCGTATTCCGCAACTTGCCGGAAATGACCATCTCGATGAACGGCCCGCATCAGCCGAAGAATGCGGCGGTGGCGCTGATGACGATCGAAGTGCTGCGCCAATATTATGCTCTCATCGTGGAAGACGAAGATTTGCTGCGGGCGATGAAAGCCGCGCAATGGCCGGGGCGCCTGGAAATGATCATGCAGCAGCCGCGGCTGCTGATCGACGGAGCGCACAATCCGGAAGGCGCGCAGATGCTCGCATCCGCGCTTAAAGATACGTATTCGTACAAAAAGCTTCATTTGATGATGGGAATGCTCGCGAATAAGAATCATACGGAGTATTTCAGGCATATACTGCGGGTAGTGGATACATTGATCCTTACCGAGCCGGATTGGTTGAAAAAAGCGCCGGCTGCAGGGCTCGCCGAGCTGGCCAACAAGCTGTTGCGGGAAATCGGCCGCGAAGATGTAAACGTCATCGTGGAGCCGGATTGGAAAGCGGCATTGGAGCTGGTCAAAGGCATGACGGAACAGGAAGACTTGGCCGTGGTCACCGGCACGTTATATTTGATAGGGGATGTTCGTTCCCGGATCAATCATCAATCCGATTCTGAAAAAGGCTGGTGAAACGAGCGTGAATACATCGGAGCACATCCATTTTATCGGCATCGGCGGGTACGGCATGAGCGCGATTGCCAAGGTGATGCTGGAAATGGGCTATCAGGTTTCGGGGTCCGATTTGGCGCAGCAGGAATTGACGGAGAAGCTGGCAGCCAAAGGCGCGCAGGTTTATATCGGACATGAAGCGCAAAACGTGAAGGGTGCGGACGTCGTCGTATACTCTACCGCATTGTCTAAAGATAATGTGGAAATGGTAGCGGCGGAAGAGCTGAATATTCCGATTTTGCATCGATCCCAAATGCTTGCCAGATTAATGAACGCCAAGAAAGGGATCGCGGTGGCCGGAGCGCATGGAAAAACGACGACGTCTTCCATGATTGCGCTCGTACTGGAAAGCTGCGGACTTGACCCGACCTTCCTGATCGGCGGAGAAATCATGAATGTGGGCAGCAACGCGAAAGCCGGAAAGGGCGACTGGGTCGTAGCGGAAGCCGATGAAAGCGATGGTTCGTTCCTTCAGTACCAGCCTGCGATCGCGCTTGTGAACAATATCGAAGCGGACCACCTGGAATATTACGACAGCAGCTTTGAAAATTTGAAAAAAGCGTATGCGCAATATTTAAGCCATGTGAAAGAGGACGGCAAAGCGGTCGTATGCAACGACGACGTTCATTTGCGGGAGATGATTCCGAACATCAAAAGCGAAGTGATCACGTACGGGATCGAAAACGAGTCCGATTTCATGGCCTGCAGCATCGAGCTTGGCGACAGGAAAGTATCGTTCGAAGTCGTGCAGGGCGGTACGGTGCTCGGCAACATCCGGCTGTCCGTACCAGGCAAGCATAACGTGTACAACGCGCTGGCCACATTGATTACATGCATGGAAGCGGGACTAACGTTCGAGCAAATCGCGGAAGCGATCACCGAGTTCCGGGGCGCCAAACGGCGGTTTCAAGTACTTGGGGAAGTCAACGATATACTCGTCATCGACGACTACGCTCATCACCCCACGGAAATCGAAGCGACGATTCAGGCGGCGAAGGCGACCGGTAAGCGAATCATCGCCGTATTTCAACCGCAGCGCTATACGAGGACGTATTTCTTGTTCGAGCAGTTCAGCCGCGCATTTCCGGATGCGGATGAGGTCATCATCGCCGACATTTATTCTCCCGTGGGGGAGAAGCAAATCGAGGGAATCAACTCCGCGAAGCTGGTGGAGCTTATTCGGCAGAACAGCAATCCGAACGTGCAGTACATCGCTACGAAAGAACAGGTGCAAAGTTATTTGCTGGATACCGTTCGCCCGGGCGATCTGGTGCTGACGATGGGGGCCGGCGACATATGGAAAGTTGCGGACGGACTCGCGAAAGCGCTTGAAAAGGTATAGCGGTTTCGGACTGGCACACCGCATAAGGCTGGTGTTCACAGTTGCGTTCGCAACCGGATGCGCGAAGCCATTCATTCGGCACAGCCGGCTGTAAATAAAGAAAGTCTCTGGAGCATAATAACGTACACGCATTCCTGCAAAGGACACGGGAACAATATTTTCCGGTGAAAATGTGCGCCGTCTACTCCAGGGGCTTTTTTTGTCATGACGACATTTCGGCTCGGTGAAAAAGTCAGAACTTGTTCTATTTGGATTGCTAGTCTCATAGTCTAGTAATACGAAAAAGGGACAAGGGAGAGTTGGAGCAATGAACAAAGCCAAAATGACGTTTCGTTTTGATAGCGGCCGCCAGTACAGCAAACGGGAGACCAAGCCGGAGCCGCAAGTGATCCCGCTCGATTCCGCGGAGTATCAGGTTGTCGGCGAAAGCGTGGAGCATGCGGAGGAGAGCCGGGAGATCTTCACGTTAGGCGACAATCGTTCAACGGCTGCGAAGCCGGTTGAGCCGGTACTCATCGATGCGCAAACGCTAAATAGTTACACGACGGATTATGGAGGCTGGCAAACCTCCTTCGATACGGAAACGCAGCGGGTGGAGCAAATTATTCGTTCAACCAGCGGCAGTGCCGTCGACCCGGAGAGCGGTTATTATGAGCGGGAAGATCAACAGAAGCATCTCAACCGCCGGGATTGGCAGGGGCAACAGGTACACCCGGATCGTAGGGAGCGGCACGAGCGCCAGGAATACCCGGATCGCAAAGGCAGCCAAGACTTCGGAGATCAGGAGGACTCCGTAAGGGCGGAGGAGCTGCGGGATCATCGATGGTATGCGCCGCCGCAGGAATCGTCTTACATCAAACGGAGCTCGGATAACGGTTCATGGTTAAAAATTACGACTTCGGTTACCGGAGCGGTAGTGACCGGGGTTGCTTTCGGCTTTTTGGTGCTGTCGATGTTCTCGGGGGATGACGAAGCAAGCAAAATAAAGCCAGGCGGCGCTGATGCCGCAGTCCGGCAAGTACAGGGCGTCGTAAAGCAAGGAGATGCCGGAAATCAACCGGCTGATGCAGGAACCAAGGCTCCGGCGGACGCGACCGCCGTCTCGGGCTCCATTTCGGGAGCGGGGGCGACGACGGCGGGCGTTGCGGTGAATTTGCCTGCCAAATCGTATACCTTTTTGCAGGGAGGCGTTTTCAGCTCGGCGCAAAGCGCAGAGACGGAATCGGCCAACTTCAAAAAGAAAGGGCTTGCGGGCGTATACGATTCCGGCGACAAGTTCCCCGTCTATGTAGGCATGGCGACAAACCGCGATGAAGCGCTTGGCTTAAGCGCCCAGTTTCAACAAAAAAAGATCGAGGTGCTTCTGAAGCCGTATGACATACCTTCCGTAACAAAGGTTAAATGGAACGGCAAGCAGGCGGATGTGCTGCAAAATTATATGGGTCAAGGCGATAAACTCGTGTCGCTCATTGCGTCGCTGTCCGTTTCGAGCCTCGGCAACGCCAAGCCGGCGGCGATCGACGAGAAAGCGCTGCAGACCATTAAAACGACGCACCAGAGCTGGTCCGGATCCGCATCCGCAGTTAGCGACGGTCTGGGCGATCCGGGCAAGTCCATACTGCCGAAAATGAACAGCGCACTGAACCAAGCCGTCGTTTCGCTTGACGAATACAAGAAAAATCCTTCCGCCGCGTATATGTGGCAGGCACAGAGCTCGCTGATGCAGTACATTGTTGCAGAGAAGGAACTGCTGAAGGCTGTAGCCGCGCAGTGACAGTTTTTGCGTCGAGACCGATGGAATCAGCCGAGACAATACCATGGCTGCGACTATGTAAGCCGCAATGAACGCTGCAACGTTGACGGTAGGATCAATCAGGATGCTTGGGATACAGGAAAGCCGGCTCTTATCTGGGGTCGGCTTCTTTATGTTCTAAAGCGAAAGTCGGCGTATATAAAGAGACTGAGCCCAATGCGATATTGCGAAGAGCTTACTAATAATACGGCAAAACCTATAATTTCCCTCCGAAGTCTGCAAAATGCGGTTAATAGTAAGTAAAACCCTACTATTCGAAGGGGAATCGCTTCGATTAGTAGGGTTAGGCAATGATTTACGTTTTTTACTAGGCTAGCTGGTAGAAATAAAGCGAATTAGCCAAAAAATAATTCGATTCATCCGATAAAAATAAATCGAAGCGGCCGTCATTAGCGTCACAATCGAGTATTCGTGCGCATGCTTTCATGCTCCGCACTTCATGAATGATCCCAATTTCCCGGAATCTATGAAGCAACTATTTCTTGTCATTCGATTTTTTCCCTGCTACATATCGGTCCAGCAGTGCGGCAGCTTCGGCGCGGGTCATCGAGCGGTCGGGAGCGAATTGCTCGCTAGTGACGCCGTCGATCCATCCCGCTTGCTTCAAGGCCGCGATCGCGCCGAGCGCCCAATAATCGGGCGCTACGTCCTTGAACGGCTGCCGTGCCGCTGGAAGCGACGGCGTCCCGGCCAGCCGCTGGAACATCGCGGCCACTTCCGCCCGGGTTACCGGGCGGTCGGGCCGCAGCGTGCCGTCGGGGTAGCCCTCCAGCACGCCCGCCTTCACCGCCTTGTCCAGGGCGGTGAAGGCCCAATGCTTCGCGTTCATGTCCTTGAACGCGTCAGCTCCGCCGGCTGCGGCGTTGCCCGCAGCGGAGCCGCTCGCGCCGCCGCCGGCGGGGACGGGTTCGCACCCGTCTCCGCCTTCCGCGCTGCTACCGCCGTACACCGCGCCGCTGACCGAGGTGGCGGCGGTCAACCCTTTGCCGGCCGTGCCGTCGCCGGCCGGGCAAGCGCCGCCAGTCGCAGGCTTCGCCGCGGACAGGTCGAACACGCGGTCGAGCAGCGTCATCCACTCGGCCCGCGTCAGCATCCGGTTTGGCTCGTACCGGTTGCCGATGCCGTCGATGATCTCCTTCGTCTTCAAGCGAAGGATGGATTCGCGGGCCCAGTGACCGAGCGTATCCGGGAAAATCACGTTCGGCGGCAAATACGTTTCAATGCCGTCGGCAATGCCTCGCGCCATTTTTTGGCGCATGGTGCTGTCCGCGAGCAGCGCCGCGTCGGCCGGGCTTGACAAAAACGCCGTTTCCACGAGGATGCTAGGGATCGTACCGTTCCGCACCACATAGACGGCACTCGGAACAAGGCCGAGATTTTCGACGCCTGTGGCGTCGACCAGGTTGTCCAGCACTTTTTGGGCAAGCTCCTTGCTTTGAGGCGTTAGCGCCTTCATCTCTTCGCTTGCCGGGTAACTCGCTTGCGGATAACGATCGTCGTAATACAGCACCATCGCACCGCGCGCCGAAGGACTGCTGTAGGAATTGGCATGAATCGAGACGAACAAGTCCGCCTTCTGCTCGTTCATAAAGTCAACCCGCTGCTGCAGCGATAAATAGAGGTCGCTGTCGCGCGACAGCGCTACTTCATAACCTTCTTTGACCAACAGATCGCGCAAGCGTTTCGCGATATCCAAATTCACTTGTTTTTCCTGCAGTCCATTCACGCCGATCGCTCCGGGATCGGAACCGCCGTGTCCTGCATCGACGACAATTTTGGCGGCAGACGCCGGGCCCGGCATGATCAGTAAGCTTAGAGCCATGAGGGCGGTCTGCATCCAACGCTTCCGCATCCGGTTCACTCCTCTCGCATTTTCATTGTACAAGCTGTGCTCTATGCTGTAAGCAAGCAAGTTTCTCCAAGTTAACGGAACAAATGGACTATGGCGCCAAAGCAAATATGGTATAATAACGATTGGCATTTCTACATATTTTTTGGTTGCATTTCGAACGAAAGAGGTATGCTACATTTTGAAAAAGAATACATTCGTCCTTATCCTCATGCTGCTGATCGGCCTGGTCGCAGGGACGCTCGTAGGGCAGCTGCTTTCGCCTGTGCCGGGCTTATCGTTTTTGACCAGATCGGTCGAGCTGTCCTGGCTGCCGAAAGCCGATTTGCTGGTGATCCGGTATGACCTGAATTTATATATCCGGCTGAATTTGATCAGCTTGCTCGGGCTGGCGGCAGGATTTTGGATTTATCGTAAGCTATAGCATCATACTTTTAGACAAGCCCTAATGTACAAAATTCGAAACGAGGGATCGATTTATGTCGATTGCTAGCGAAAAAACAATCATACTGGCTTCTTCATCGCCGAGACGGCAGGAGCTTATCCGCTCATTGAACCGACCTTACGAAATCATCGTCAGTAGTGTAGACGAAACGACGGATCCAGGGCTATCCCCGGCTGAGATTGTGGAACAGCTTTCCAGTCGCAAAGCGCAAGCCGTGTACGAACGTTGTAAGGCGGAATCACGATTTGAAACCGGCAGCGTCATTGTCGGTTCCGATACGATCGTCGTGCAGGGCGGCGAAGTGCTGGGCAAACCGAAAGATGCGGAGGACGCGTTTCGTATGCTCCGCTCCTTGCAAGGACGGGGGCATCAAGTATACAGCGGTGTCGCGGTCATCGATTTGCAAACCGGCGTTCAGCATGTCTCGCATCGGAAAACGAATGTTCGCATGAAGCCGCTCGCGGACGAACAAATCCGGCGCTACATCGCTACAGGCGAGCCGATGGACAAGGCCGGAGCGTACGGCATTCAAGGATTGGGAGCGACGATTGTCGAGGAGATAGAGGGCGATTATTTTAGCGTCGTCGGGCTGCCGATGTCACTTCTGAGCGATCTGCTTGCGCGTTTTAGCATCGCTGTCTTTTGATGAAACGTCATGCTATAATGAGAGTTCGTATACGTGATAAGAAAGAGGGGAATGCATGGAATCGCCCAATTATACATTGCGCGATGTCCCAAACGAAGAACGACCTAGAGAACGCATGATACAGTATGGGGCAGGGGCACTAAGCAACGCGGAATTGCTTGCTATTTTGTTGCGGACAGGCACATATCAGGAATCGGCCGTTTATTTGGCTCAGCGACTGCTTAACCTATCTGGCAACCTTCGCGGTTTGGCGGATATGAGCTTGCAGCAGCTTACCGAGATAAAAGGAATCGGGGAAGCCAAGGCGCTGCAAATTCAAGCCGGCATTGAGCTGGGACGCAGAATGGCGCGCAGCGCATTAAACGATACGGTAACGATCCGATCGCCGCAGGATGTTGCGACGCTGCTGTCGGAGGACCTGAGGTATTTGCAGAAGGAGCATTTCGTCTGCCTCTTTTTAAACACCAAAAACCATGTGGTCGGTCAAGAAACGCTGTCGATGGGCAGCCTGAACGCATCCATCGTGCACCCCAGAGAAATATTTCGCGCCGCCATCAAACGAAGCAGCGCTTCGATCGTATGCGCGCACAACCATCCGAGCGGAGACCCGACGCCGAGCCCGGAAGACATACAAATAACAAAACGGCTTGTCCAAGCGGGGGACATTATCGGCATCGAGGTGCTGGATCATGTGGTCATCGGAGATCAAAAGTTCGTCAGTTTGAAGGAACTCGGACTGATGTAATATAATAAGAAAAGCTTCCAAATCGAAGTCGATTCGATGAAGATACATTCGTGATCTAATGGTAGCTTTTCTTGCGAGCGGAAAGTTTCATAAGCACTGTGGGTGCTTATAGAGTGAACTTTCCTGGCTCTTAAGAAAAGCTTCCAAATCGAAGTCGATTCGATGAAGATACATTCGTGATCTAATGGTAGCTTTTCTTGCGAGCGGAAAGTTCCATAAGCACTGTGGGTGCTTATAGAGTGAACTTTCCTGGCTCTTAAGAAAAGCTTCCAATCGAAGTCTATTCGATGAACGGTGGAATCAAGGAAATAACGGATTTTCAGGCTCTTATTTGGACAACGGACTTTAGCGTTATAATCCGCAAATAAGCGTCTGAAAATTTCTTGTTTCTAAGGTTCCGATCGGGCAAGAGCCAGGTTTTCCGGTTCCGAAGCAAGCAGCGCGTCATGCGCAGGTTCAAAATCGAAGTTCAACCATTCGCGTGTTTATTGCACGCCTCAAATAGGGAAGGGAGCACCTATCATGTTCGGAGGATTTACAAAAGATTTAGGAATCGACCTGGGCACAGCCAACACGCTCGTTTACGTCAAAGGCAAAGGCATCGTCGTACGCGAGCCGTCGGTTGTGGCGATCCGTACGGATACGAAGTCGATCGAAGCCGTCGGCAACGATGCCAAAAAAATGATCGGAAGAACACCGGGCAATATCCGCGCCATCCGTCCAATGAAGGACGGCGTTATTGCCGATTTTGAAACGACCTCGACGATGATCAAGTATTTCATCCGCCAGGCGCAGAAGCAGCGGCTGCTGTTCCAACGCCACCCGAGCGTCATGGTGTGCGTTCCTTCCGGCATTACCGCGGTGGAGAAGCGGGCGGTAGAGGATGCGACGCGTCAGGCGGGTGCCCGCGACGCTTATACGATCGAGGAGCCGTTCGCAGCGGCGATCGGCGCGGATCTGCCGGTCTGGGAACCGACGGGCAGCATGGTTGTCGACATCGGCGGCGGCACGACGGAAGTTGCGGTGATTTCGCTGGGCGGCATCGTGACCAGCCGCTCCATCCGGGTGGCGGGCGATGAAATGGATGAAGCGATCATCCAATATATCAAGCGCACCTACAACCTGATGATCGGCGAGCGCACCTCCGAGCAGATCAAGATGGAGATCGGCTCGGCGCTGCCGATGGACCCGCCGGCCCGACTGGAAATCCGCGGCCGCGACCTCGTGTCCGGACTGCCGAAGACGATGGCGGTCACCTCGGACGAAATTACGGACGCGCTGTACGATACGGTCAATAGTATCGTCGAAGCGGTGAAGGTGACGCTTGAGAAGTGCCCTCCCGAATTAGCGGCCGATATTATGGACCGAGGCATCGTACTGACGGGCGGTGGCGGCCTTTTGCGCAATTTGGATAAGCTGCTCTCTCGAGAAACGGGCATGCCTGTGCTTGTAGCAGAAAATCCGCTGGACTGCGTGGCGATCGGCACGGGACGCGCGCTCGAAAACATTCATCTGTTCAAGACAAAATCCGGTCCGACAAGCAGATCCAGACGCTGATTCGTTAAGCTTCTCAGTTTGGAAGGTGTAAGCATTGAAATTACTCGGAAACAAAAGGCTGCTTATTTTAATGTTCGGCCTGATTTTGTTCATCGCGCTCATGGGTCTGACCTTCGGACGATCGTACATGACATGGCCGGAAAAGTTTTTGAAGGATGCGGTTTCTTTTACGCAAGGGTTGCTGTATAAGCCCACAGGGTACGTTATGGGTTTCTTTGAGGATATTAGAAAAATGCGTACGATGCATGAAGAAAACATGGTGCTCCGGCAGACGCTTACCCGGTATGCCCGGGATACGGCAAGATTGAACGATCTGGAGCAGCAAAACAAACGTCTGCAGGATGCGCTGGGCTTCACGGAGCGTCAGAAGCAAATGAGTAACTATACGTTCCGGATCGCCGAAGTGACGGAGTTCAACCAGCAGAACAAAATGATCACCATTAATTTAGGTGAGAAGGACGGAATTCGGCCCAATATGGCCGTGATGTCCGTAGAAGGACTGATCGGGCGAGTCGTGCGCGTGTCTTCTTTTTACGCCGACGTGCAGCTGCTGACGGGAATGCAGACGGTCGTCGATTCAGCCGACAAGCTGGCGCTGGAGTCCAAAGCGATTGCGGTAACCGTCAAAGGTCATGAGAGCGAATCGTACGGTTTCATCGAATCGTTCAATCCGGAAACGCAGCAGCTCATCATGACCAAAATCGAAGCGAAGGACCCGATTCAGCCCGGCGACACGATTATTACATCCGGTAAGGGGCTTGTATTCCCCAAAGGGATCGAGGTGGGCAAAGTTATCGAGAAGAGACAAGGCGATTTCGGGATCACTTACATTGCCACAGTCCAGCCGTTTGCTTCCTTCAATCATCTTCGCGAAGTGTTCGTCGTCCAAGTACCGGAGCTGGCTGGAGTAGGTGAATAACGGATGAATCACGTTAAAATTTGGCTGATTCTCATCGTTTTGTTTTTGCTTGAAAGCTCGATCGTACCTTGGCTCATTCCCGTTGCCTGGCAAACCAAAATTATTGTCGATCCGCACTTTATCCTCGTTATCGTTCTTTTCATCGGATTATATATGAACCGTCATACGGCGCTTGTTTTCGGATTAATATTCGGAATGCTTTACGATTTCATTCATTATTCGCCGATGCTCGGACCGGTGTCGTTTGCGATGGGTCTTACGGGTTACCTGGCGGGGCTTATGTATGGGCGGGTATATACGAGCATTGTCATCAGCATGCTTGTCATTGCACTTGGCAATTTATTTTATGAAATGATCATTTTCGGTCTGTACCGGCTTTTTCAAGTGACGCATTCGGATATAGAATGGTTTTTTTTCCACCAAATGCTGCCCGGCATGCTCGTGAATCTGCTCTTTGCGCTGGCGATCTACGTGCCGCTTCGAAAAATGTTCGAGAGTTTGCCGCAGCTACAAACGGAGAAGGACGAATAACTTTTTCACGCTTGCATGCAGGAGATAGGCCGTCTCAAGCCGAATTGTTTACGCTTAGGAGGTAGAAGCGTTTATGACGGCAACAGCGAAGCATCTTGTCACGATTAAAGGGGTTAAAGACGGCCTTGTGTTTCTCCTCGACGACACTTGCGAATTTTCGGAAGTGCTGGCGGAGCTAAAGCATAAGCTGGAAAAAACCCATCAGCAAATATTGACCGGACCGATTATTCATGTCCATGTGAAGCTCGGCAGCAGAGCCGTAACGGACGAGGAGAAAGACGAGGTTCGCACGATCATCAGCCAAAAGGGCAACCTGCTCGTTCAGTCCGTCGAGACGCAGGATTCGGAGCGAAAGAAATCGGAACACGGCTTCTCGAGCGTTGCGATTGTCCGCGGCATCGTCCGCTCCGGGCAAACCTCATCGCATGACGGCAACATTTTATTTTTAGGCGACGTTAACCCCGGCGGCACGATCGTGAGTACGGGAAGCATATATATTATGGGTTCGCTGAGGGGGATGGCGCATGCGGGGGTCGATGGAGACGATCGGGCGGTTATCGCCGCCTCGCATTTGCGTCCCACCCAACTGAGAATTGCGGGCATCATCAGCCGGCCTCCCGACGAATGGGGAACGAACGAAGCTTACGAAGCTTATATGGAATTCGCTTATGTGAAAGACGGCGTTATGGAAATCGATAAAGTTCATCATTTGCACAAGTTCGATTTGAACCTGTCCTCTTGAAGGAGAAGGAGTGAAACCTATGGGAGAGGCAATCGTCATTACATCGGGAAAAGGAGGCGTCGGCAAAACGACGACGTCGGCCAACATCGGAACGGCGCTGGCGCTTCAAGGGAAAAAGGTAGTCATGGTCGACACGGATATCGGTCTGCGGAATCTCGATGTCGTCATGGGGCTGGAAAACCGCATCATCTACGATTTGATCGATGTGGCGGAAGGCCGCTGCCGTCTTTCGCAGGCGCTTGTCAAAGACAAGCGCTTTGATGAGCTGTATATGCTTCCGGCGGCTCAGACAAAGGACAAGCATGCGATATCGCCGGAAGCGGTTCGGCAAATCGTGCTGGATCTCAAGCGCGACTTTGAGTTCGTCATTATCGACTGTCCTGCGGGCATCGAGCAAGGGTTCAAAAATGCGGTCGCCGGAGCGGACAAAGCGATTGTCGTCACGACGCCCGAGAATGCGGCCGTGCGCGATGCGGACCGGATTATCGGCTTGCTGGAGAGAGAGCCGCAAATCGATTCGCCGAAGCTTGTCATCAACCGGATACGTCCGAGCATGGTGAAAAAGGGCGAAATGCTCGATATCGACGAGATTTGCTCCGTGCTGGCGATCGACCTGCTCGGGATTGTGCCTGACGACGAGCATGTGATCAAAGCGGCGAATTCCGGCGAACCGACCGTCATGAATCCGAATTCCCGGGCAGCCATCGCCTATCGTAATATTGCACGCCGTATGCTGGGGGACTCTGTGCCGTTGATGCAAATGGAACAGAAGACCGGCGTGCTAATCAAAATGAAAAAGTTTCTCGGAATAGGCGGATGACGCGTCGTGCTGCACAAGTTTAAAAAAATAGATGTGTTAATCATCGCGATCCTGATCGCATTGCTTGCGATTAGCACGATTTTGTTGTACAGTGCTACCCTGGATTCGAACCTGCTCAAGTTTGACCCCAAAAAATTGGCTGTCATCTATTCGATCTCTTTTTTAGTGTTTATTATTACCGCTGCCCTCGATTACCGATTTCTAGTTAAAATAGCGTATTATTTATACGGCGTCGGCATTTTGCTATTGGTCGGCGTTTATTTGTTCGGCGCGAAAATCAATGGGGCCAGAGGCTGGTTCGAGCTGCCGTTCGGCCTCAATTTTCAGCCGGTCGAATTAGTGAAAATATTGTTGATCATTACGATCGCCGCTTATATGGCGCGACGTAAGGGCGAGTCGTTGGAGTTTTTCCGCGATGTCGTGCCGATCGCTTTGTTTGCGATCATTCCAATTGTGCTCGTAATCATTCAGCCGGATTTAGGAAATGCGATCATTTTGGGCGTGATCCTGATCGGCATGTATTGGATCGGCAACATTCGCGCCATGTACGTCATCGGCGGGGTTGTGCTGATTGCGGGATGCGCTTATGCATTCCTATATTTTTTCCAGCTGTATCATGTGCCATTAGAAAAATATTTGGACTCCAAAGATCTCCCAACACACTGGATTGCGCGCGTGAATACGTTCATTAATCCGGATGATGCGACAAACGATCAAAAATATCAGGTCGTGAACTCCATACGCGCCATCGGTTCCGGTCTGCTTATGGGAGAAGGGTATTTGAAAGGAACGTCCATTCACAGCCATTTCATACCGGTAGCCTATACCGACGCCATCTTCGTCGTTGTGGGCGAGGAATTCGGATTTGTCGGCGCATCCTGCCTTCTTTTGCTCTATTTTGTGTTGATTTACCGCATGATTCTGATCTCGATTTATTGCAACAACTATGCCGGTTCGTTCATCATTATCGGCGTTGTCTCTATGCTTGTGTTTCAAATATTCCAAAATATCGGAATGATGATCGGCATCATGCCGCTAACCGGAATTACGCTTCCCTTTATTAGCTACGGGGGCACGTCGCTAATGATCAATATGATTGCGATGGGGCTCGTGATGAGCGTACGGCTGCATGACGACAAGTTTTTGGACGAAGAATGAGAATAGAATGATGCCACGGCGGCATGACGCTGCTCCTCATACAGGAACACCTCTTTTTGCAGTAAGCGAAAAGAGGTGTTTTTACGTTCGGCGTCGGATGCTGGTTTCCGCTTGACGTATTTGTCATTTCCGTCTCCCGATCATTCCGTATATTTGCCCGTACAAGCTCATAGGATGGAGTATACAAGCCCGCGGGCAAGGAGGATATGGGATGGAAACGAAGAAGAACGTTCGCGACAGGCGAATGGAAAAAATACGCAGACTGAAAGAAGGCGCGGCCGGGAGATCTTATGCCGAAACGCACGGTTCACATATGACGATTCAAAGAGAAGCCGCGGGCCGGGAGCGTTATCCGGAGAAACGGGACGTCACGGAAAGGGAAGAAGCGCCTCCCTACCTTCGCATGGACCCTGAGGTGGAATGGAACCGTAAATGGAAGCGGGATTATACAGAATATAATCGGGATGACTACAACGGACCGCCTCCGGAGCGGGGCTCTTGGAAGGGACGGATGGGGGCTCGCATTCTCATCAGCGGCTTTTTGTTCGCGGCGGTATGGCTCATGTACAAATGGGATGACCCGCTGGCCGACCATGGAAAAAAGTGGGTCGCCGCATCGCTGACCGAATCTCTCGATGTCGTCAAGCTGGCCGGATGGTATGAGCGAAAGTTCGGAGGAACGCCATCGTTCTTGCCGGCTATCAATCCCGGCAAACATCAGGATGCCACGAAAGTAAGCGTGCTTACGAAGCATTATTTCTTACCGGTGCAAGGAAAACTGATCGCCGCGTTCACTCCCGGTCAGAACGGCGTATTGATCGAAGCGAAGCCCGGATCGCCGGTATCGGCGGTGGACACGGGATGGGTCGCTTTTGCAGGGAATAAGGAGGATACCGGATTCACTGTTGTCGTCAGGCATACGGACGGCATCGAAACGGTGTATGGACATTTGGAGCAGGGGAAGGTGCAGCTGAACGATTGGATCAAAGGAGGGGAAACGCTGGGGACGGTGGCCAAACCGCAAGGACAAGCATCGGGCACGATATTTTTTGCTATGGCGAAAGACGGCAAGCCCGTCAATCCGACGGACGTGATTACCTTTGATTAAACCGAAAAAAGCCGCTTGGAACGTATGGTTCGGCGTCAAATACCGAATCCATCCGCTTTTCTCCATCGTACTACTGCTGTCCGTGCTGACAGGCTACTTCATCGAAATTGTAACGTTGTTCGGCATAGTGCTCATTCACGAGTTGGGGCATGTGGCTGCTGCCAAAGGCTTCGGCTGGCGGGTCACAGAGGTACAGCTTCTGCCTTTCGGCGGGGTCGCGGTCGTGGAAGAAATGGGCAGCGTGTCGGTATGGCAGGATATCGCCGTAGCCCTGGCCGGCCCGCTGCAAAACTTTTGGATGATGCCGGTCGGATGGGTTTTGACGGCGATCGGCGTGCTTCCGGTGGAGTGGGGTCACTACTTCATACAAGCCAATCTGTTGATTGCCTTGTTCAATCTGCTGCCGGTGCTACCGCTCGATGGTGGCAAAGTAATGCGCGCGCTCGTCTCCTTATGGCTCCCTTACCAGAAAACGATCTATATCGCCGCCTTGACGAGTTTGATTTTGAGCGCCGCGTTCATTGCAATGAGCGCGCTTCACGCGTTTACGGACAAAGGCGGCATTCAGCTCAACTGGCTGATGATCGGGATTTTTCTCTTTTTTTCCAATTGGTACGAGTTTCGCGGGCTTCCGTACCATTTCATGCGCTTTTTGCTCAACCGGGAAATCGGTTTGAAGCGGTCGTGGACCGAAGGAACGCTGGCCAGACCGATCGTGGTAGGCGGGCGAAGACGAGTAGGGGATATCGTTAGGCTGTTTATGCGGGATCGTTATCACCTGGTGTATGTGCTTGACGATCATGGAAGCATAAGGCATGTCGTTCCCGAGCGGGCGCTGCTGCAGCTGTATTTCAACGAATCGAAGCGAAGCAGTCCGTTATCCGATCTTTTCGTCGGTTGATCCCGAAGATTTTCTTCATGGGAATGTGGTACAATATAGCCCGAGGTGTTGCTATCATGAAGCGTATACTGGTAAAGAGCGATGAAGCGCATACGGAGGTTGCCGTTCAGGAGAACGGGAAGCTCGTTGAATACTACAAAGGCTGCCGCGATCAAGGACAACTGGCCGGCAATATTTATATCGGCCGCGTGGTCCGGGTACTGCAGGGAATGCAGTCCGCCTTCGTGGATGTAGGTCTTGAGAAAAATGGATTTCTGTACATTGACGATCTGCTGCCGGCCCATCTCGACAAGCAGCCGAAGTCGAAACCGCCGATCCATGATTTGGTGAAGGTGGGGCAGGAGCTGATGGTTCAGGTCGTCAAAGAGCCCGTTGGAAGCAAAGGGGCGCGGCTCACGACGCATTATTCCATTCCGGGGAGGTTCGGGGTGTACATGCCTTATGCCGATTACGTCGGCGTTTCCCGCAAAATCGAAAGCGCGTCGGACCGGGAACGGTTGAAACGGATCGCGGAACGTTACTTGCAACATCAGGAAGGATTTATCGTACGGACAGCTGCGCTGGGCGAAACCGAAGAGGCGATTGCGGCGGATCTGGAGGAACTGCGGGCCAGATGGCGGCAATTGGAGCTTGCAGCGGAGGCGGAGGGGGACGTCCCTAGAAAGATTCATTCCGATCTGCAAATGCTGCCCCGCTTGATTCGGGATTTGTTCCGGGATGACGTGCAAGAGCTCATCGCCGACTCCGGAGAAGTGCTAAGCGAAATCCAGTCGTACATCGCCGTCCCCGGTGCCCAACCGATGACAGGCCGGCTCAAGCTGGAATCCGGAGCGGATCTGATGCACGCATACGACGTGCCGCGGCAGCTGGAAATGGGGCTCAAACGCAAAGTATGGCTCGATAACGGCTCGTATTTGATCGTGGACCGGACGGAGGCGCTCACCGTATTCGATGTGAATACCGGGAAATATACAGGCTCGGTCGATCTGGAGCGGACCGTTTACGATACGAATATGGAAGCGGCGAGAGAAATCGCAAGGCTTCTCCGGCTGCGCGACATCGGCGGACTGATCATTATCGATTTCATCGATATGGAAACGGAGGAAGGGCGCCAGCAAGTGCTGGATGAGCTTGTGCGCGAGTCGCGGAAAGACCGGACGAAAACGGTCGTTGTCGGCTGGACGAAGCTTGGGCTGGTCGAGTTGACCCGGAAAAAAGTCAGAGACAGCATCGAGTCTACGGTACCCGAGCCTTGCGCAGCTTGCGGAGGAAGCGGGCTCGTTATTCGCTAGAGCGGCGGACGAGCTTCTCGAACGCAGCAGCTCAAGGGAAACGGCCAATAAACAGTTGATTTTCATGGGCCATCTGTGATAAACTGTTTTAGCGCGTGTTGCTAAGCACATGCTGTAACCGCACGAAGCGGGTAACGTTAAGAGGAAGCGCTTGTCCTTTAGGGTCAAGCCACCTGGCTTTAGGCGAGTCTGAGAAATGAGGAGGTGCAGCAATGTTCGCAATTATTGAAACAGGTGGAAAGCAATACAAAGTTCAGGAAGGCGATGTCGTTTACATCGAGAAACTGAACGCTGGTGAAGGTGAATCCGTTACGTTTGACCGCGTGTTGGCCGTTTCCAAAGAAAACGGTATGGTCGTAGGCGCTCCGGTCGTTTCCGGCGCTTCCGTATCCGGTAAAGTGGAGAAGCACGGCAAAGGCGAGAAAATCATCGTTTTCAAATACAAAGCGAAGAAAAACTATCGCCGCAAGCAAGGTCATCGTCAGCCTTACACCAAAGTTGTGATCGAGAAGATCCAAGGCTAATTCATGATCCGCGCTACGATTAAACGTACGAGCGATGGACGGATTGAGCGCTTTGGCGTAGAAGGTCATGCGTTATTTGACGAATCGGGCAAAGATATCGTTTGCGCCGGCGTCTCGGCCGTGACCGTAGGCACCGTGAATGCCGTCGAAGCATTGACCGGCTTGGAGCTTAAGACCCGCATGAAGCATGGATTGCTTCAGGTGGAAGTTCCGGTTATGCCCGATGCGCAGACGGAAGAGAAAGTACAGCTGCTGCTCGAAGCGATGACAGTCATGCTGCAATCGATTGAACAATCGTATGGTGCATATATAAAGCTGCAAGATCCAAACAAGAAGTAAGGAGGTAGACAGATATGTTGCAATTGAATCTTCAATTGTTCGCATCCAAGAAGGGTGTAGGCTCCACGAAGAACGGTCGTGACAGTATCGCGAAGCGCCTGGGCGTGAAACGTGCCGACGGTCAAACCGTAACGGCAGGAAGCATCCTGGTTCGTCAGCGCGGTACGAAAATCCATCCGGGCAATAACGTGGGAATCGGCTCCGACGATACACTTTTTGCAAAGGTCGAAGGCGTCGTGAAATTCGAGCGTTTGGGCCGTGACCGCAAAAGAGTGAGCGTCTACCCTGCTGCCGCTGCTCCGGTAGCTGCCGCGGTAGAATTGTAATAAACCGTCACCGAGAACCCTGGCGAGATCACATCGCTAGGGTTTTTTTGCGTCAATAATGCATACCGCAGTGTTCTATACGCTTCGCATGACCTTGACAAACGGATGCCGTCAAAGGACGGCAAAGCCGGTGATCCTTGACTCATGCCCGTTTCTGGAAAATATGTGTACTTCTCTACTGTGCGTGCTATACTGTTATAGATGCAATGGCAAAGCTGGGATGAGAGAGGTAAGGGAATGACGACGAATACGAATGGTCGTACGACCGAAAAGAAATCTCGGAACCAGAACGAACAAACGAGGGCCGGCGCAGGGTTGTCGGAAACGTCTGAAGCGGATCTTCGTTTGCTGCGTTTGTTTAACCATTACAGACACGATTGGATGAATGACATTCAGATGGTAATGGGTTATATCCAATTGAAAAAGGTTGATAAATTATCGGATTTAATGGAAAAAATAAAAGAGAAGGTTCGGGTGGAAAGCTGCGTATCCAAGCTTGGCATCCCTTCTTTGATCGTATATTTGTTATCGTTCCAGGCGGAAGTGAAGGAGCTTCAGCTTCTGATCCGGCTTGAAGAAGAGATTCATCTTCACAAATACCGGCATGCGGCGGCCGCGGAGCAATGGATTACATCGCTTCTCGAAAGCTTCAAACGGGAAGCGGTCGACTCAACGGAAATGCAAAATACGATTACGCTGCAGTTTGCAAAAGAACAGGACGGATTATGCCTGGCAGCGAAATACGAGGGGGCCTACGAGCCAAAGCGCATTCAAGCGGCGGAGATGGAATTGCAAAGCCGTTTATTGGATCAAAACGGCATCGGACTGAAGACGATCTACGGCGATGGCCGGGTGACTTGGACGGTACATTTGGCATAGCGGCATTGATACATAACGAGGTGACATGATGTTTATTGATAAAGCAAAGATTTATGTAAAAGGTGGTGACGGCGGCGACGGTCTGGTCGCGTTCCGCAGGGAAAAATATGTTCCTGAGGGCGGCCCGGCAGGAGGCGACGGCGGCGACGGCGGCGATGTCATTTTTCGCGTCGACGAAGGCTTGAGAACACTGGTAGACTTTCGGTATCAGAAGCACTTTAAGGCGCAGCGCGGGGAAAAAGGGCGAAACAAGAGCCAGCACGGCGCAAACGCGGATGACATGATCGTTCGGGTACCGCCGGGAACGGTCGTTGTCGACGACGATACGCAGGAAGTGATCGCCGATTTGACGCGTCACGGGCAGGAGGTCGTTATAGCCAAAGGAGGCCGCGGCGGACGGGGAAATACCCGCTTTGCCACCACAAGCAATACGGCGCCTTCCATAGCCGAGAACGGCGAGGAAGGACAGGAACGCTGGATCGTGCTTGAGCTGAAGGTGATGGCGGACGTGGGGCTCGTAGGCTTTCCAAGCGTCGGCAAGTCGACGCTGCTGTCCGTGGTTTCCGGCGCGCAGCCGAAAATCGGCGCGTATCATTTTACGACGCTCACGCCGAATTTGGGCGTGGTGGACGTAGGGGATGGCCGCAGCTTCGTGATGGCAGATCTGCCGGGCTTAATCGAGGGCGCTCATGAAGGGGTAGGACTCGGGCACGAATTTTTGCGTCATGTGGAACGGACGCGGCTGATCGTTCACGTGATCGATATGGGAGCAACGGAAGGACGCGATCCTTTCGACGATTGGGTCAAAATAAATGAAGAGCTGAAGCTGTACAATGTGAAGCTGGAAGAGCGTCCGCAAATCGTCGCGGCGAATAAAATGGACATTCCTGAGGCGCAGGAGCAATTGGAGCAATTCAAAACGCGGTTGGCGGGGATCGGCAAGGAAATTCCGATTTATCCGATTTCAGCGGTATCCCGTGCCGGCGTTCAGGAATTGATGTATAAAGCGATGGATATGCTCGAAGCGATTCCGGAGGCACCGGAGGTGGAAGAGGTTACCGAGCTGGAGGAGCGCAAGGTGTACCGGCTCGAAACGGAAGAAGACGAATTTACGATTCGCCGGGACAATGATGTGTTTATCGTCGACAGCCCAAGTATTGAAAAGCTGATCAAGCGTACCAATTTCAGCACGCACGAATCGGTTATGCGGTTTGCCCGCATTTTGCGAAAGAAAGGCATCGACAAAGCGTTGCGTGAGCGCGGCGCCAAGGACGGTCAGACGATTCGCATCGGCGACTTCGAGTTCGAGTTCGTAGAGCAGGAATAAGCACGTAGGTGAGGTACCTTGTTACGGTAATTGAAGATAGCAACAACCTTTTCATGTGGGGTTGTTGCTATTTTTTTGGGGCTGGTGGCGGCTGTGCCATACGACGGATGGCGCGTCTCTGCGCTGTTACGAAGTACAGCGAAACTGTATAAGAGCATGAGGATGGTAGCCAACGTCCGACTTGGTTCCAGCAGAAGCATTGAACTGTACATCTGCATTGAAGCGGCGCAACCGCCAAAACCGATGACCGAGATTGCACTCCCGGTCAGACAGTTACCCATGCGCGGTTGCTGCGCCAATGTACATCAACCGGCGTTTCGAAAAATCCGCTTAAGAGGTCTGGCGTAAGCAGCTTCATCGTTTCACCTGCGCCGTAAACCTCTCCTCTTCGCAGAAGCAGCGTATGGCGGAAAATCGGAAGTATTTCCTCGGTGTGATGGGTGACAAATAGAATCGTAGGCGCATCATTGCCCGCGGCGAGTTGGTCTACACCCGATAGCAGCGTTTCGCGCGAAAACAAGTCGAGGCCGTTGCACGGCTCGTCCAATATTAACAATCGCGGCCAGGCCATTAACGCGCGGGCGATCAGCACCTTCTGCTTTTCGCCTTGGGAGCATGTGACATAAGGCCGGTCCCAAAGCTTCTTGCAGCCTAACTGTTCCATCAGCGCCGAAGCTTTGTCATAATCGTCCGACTCCGGGCGGTCGTATAGCCCGATGGTCGCATATTTGCCGCTGAGGACGACGTCCTGCGTGAGGTCTCTCCCGTACAGCTTTTCCTGCAGCGAGGAGCTGACCCAGCCGATCGATTTACGAAGCTCCCGAAGATCGATCGTTCCGAACGCTTCGCTAAGTACGCTGACCGTTCCGGTTGTTGGCCAAATGTAACCGTTGATCATATTGAGCAGCGTTGTTTTTCCCGAGCCGTTCAAACCAAGAATCGCCCAATGTTCTTGCTCCCGCACTTGCCAAGATACATTGTTCAGCAGCGTTTTGTTTTCTCTCCGGTAAGTGGCCGTTTGTATATCAATGACAAAACGGTTTTCAAATTCGTCTGATGACATGTTGATCATACCTTTCAAAAGAAAATTGTATTCTCTGAACCCAAATCCGCTATGCACCGCACATCTGCAAGCCTCGTCCCATCCGCCTCGTCCGAATGCGACGAGGCTTGCGTGACAACGGCGGCAAAACCAAACCTTTTAGGTCTGCCGCGGATCGATCAGCTCGGTCCAGTGTACGGACGGCAGACCGCTGGCTGCGTAGCCTGCGGTGCCTACCCACACATGCGGGGATGGACCGCGGTCAAAGTAATGGGCGAGCAGCGTATGAAAGATGAACGGAATATTCCGGTCCAGTACTTGATCCCGGGCGATCCAGTGGAGCTCTCCTTCATCCGTCTGCGAGACGTTGCGCCGGGTCGTATAAGCCGTATAAATAAATTGCTGCCGGACTTCCTGCTGATTGAGCCGCAGAAGGATGTACTGGAGGTGCAGATCCGTAATCTCCTCCGGCAGCAGCCCGGTCTCTTCGTGAATTTCCCGAAGCACGGCCGTCTGGGGATCGCCGATCTCTTCCGGCTCCAGATGACCTCCTACGGCGGCCCACATGCCGGGGTTCAGCGTACGGTGCGGCGAGCGTTTCATCATCAGCATATCATTGCCGTTAAACAGCATGGCTGCGGCCATAATGCGTGCTCTGATCAAAGGCGGGTCTCTCCTTTTTTGCGGCGTGATGCGTACATGAAACTACTTTATCACATTTTATATAACAAAGCCTATTGCAGGGTTGATCGGGTTTGCGATATAATGTCCACTAGGTAAAAACAATCGTCTTTTTGGAGAGGACTGTTACAGTGCCGGACAAATACGCAACGCAGGGTACACCGGCAGGGTTAGAGCGTTACTATTTGGTGCGCGAGGACATTTTGCCGGAAGCGCTGATCAAGACGATTCAGGCCAAAGAGCTGCTCGCCCGAGGCGAGGTCAAAACGATCCACGAAGCGGTAGAGCAGGTAGAACTGAGCCGTAGTGCTTTTTATAAGTACAAAGACGGCATCTTTCCGCTCAGCAAGCTGGAACGCGAACGCATCGTTACCATCTCGATGGACCTGGAGCATCGCTCGGGCATTTTATCGAGAGTACTGGCGATGATAGCGGGACTGGAAGGCAATGTGCTGACGATTCACCAGACGATTCCATTGCAGGGCATGGCGAATGTCGTCATTTCCGTAGAAACGTCGTTGATGGAGGAAAGCGTCGCTGTTCTGTTGGACAAACTGCGCCGACAAGACGGCGTCACCCGTGCAACCTTGGTCGGGCAGGGGTAAAATACATTAGGAGGTTATGCGCATGAAACCGATCAAAGTAGGCTTATTGGGACTGGGCACGGTAGGAACCGGGGTCGTCCGCATTGTGGAGGGGCATCAAGCCGATTTGTTTAGTCAATCGGGCTCGCCGATTGAGATTTCGAAAATATTGGTGCAGGATAAAAATAAACACCGCAACATCAGCGTCTCGTCCGATAAACTGACCGACAACCCGTGGGACGTTGTGCAAAACCCGGAGATCGACGTCGTCGTAGAAGTGATGGGCGGCATCGATCTCGCGAAAGAACTGATTCTAGCGGCATTGGAGCAGGGAAAACATATCGTGACGGCGAACAAAGATTTAATGGCGCTGCACGGGCCGGAAATTTTGAAAAAAGCGGCGGAAAAAGGCTGCGACGTATTCTACGAAGCAAGCGTAGCGGGCGGCATTCCGATCATCCGGACGCTGATCGAAGGCTTTTCTTCCGACCGGATCACGAAAATAATGGGGATCGTCAACGGCACGACCAACTATATTTTGACGAAAATGAGCCAGGAAGGCGCCGCTTACGGAGATGTGCTAAAGGAAGCGCAGCAGCTCGGCTATGCAGAGAGTGACCCGACCTCCGATGTGGAAGGTTTTGACGCCGCCCGCAAAATGACGATCCTCGGCACACTCGGCTTCCATGCGAATGTGTCGCTCGGCGATGTGGAAGTGAAGGGCATCTCGAAAGTAAGCAAAGAAGACATAACCTACGGCAAGCGTCTCGGTTACGAAGTCAAGCTGCTTGGCATTGCAGAACGCCAGGACGATCATATCAGCATCAGCGTGCAGCCGACGATGGTCAGAACGTCGCATCCGCTCGCCGCGGTCAATGGAGTTTTCAACGCGGTGTATGTGTACGGCGAAGCGGTGGGAGAAACGATGTTCTACGGGCCCGGCGCCGGCGAAATGCCGACGGCCACTTCGGTCGTCGCCGACCTTGTTGCTGTCGTTCGCAACTTGAATCTGGGCGTGAACGGCCGCCGCGGTTTTGTGCCTTACAAAGAGAAGAAGCTGAAGACCGACGAGCAAATTTCTTCGAAAAATTTCATTCTCTTGCATGTGGAAGACAAAGCGGGCGTACTTGCGCAAATTACGCAGGTGTTCGCTGAATACGAAGTGAGCCTCGAGTCGGTGCTGCAGCATCCGAATGCGACGAATCCGCTCGCTGAAATCATCATCATTACCCATGACGCCAATAAAGCGGCAATGAATAAAGTATTAAACAAATTCGAGTCCATGGACGTGGTCCATGCGATCAAGAGCGTATACCGAGTGGAGGGCTAATCAATCATGAGATACATGGGACTGCTGCAAACGTACAAAAAATATTTGCCGGTTAACGACAACACGCCGCTGCTGACGCTGCAGGAAGGCAATACTCCGCTAGTACGCGCGGAAAATTTATCGAATGAACTCGATCTGGACATTTATTTCAAATACGAAGGGCTGAACCCGACCGGTTCGTTCAAGGACCGCGGCATGGTGATGGCGGTCGCGAAAGCAATGGAAGAAGGCAGCCGCACGATCATGTGCGCTTCCACCGGTAACACCTCCGCCGCAGCGGCAGCTTATGCGGCGCGCGGCGGACTGAACTGCATCGTGCTCATTCCGAACAACAACATCGCGCTAGGCAAGCTGGCGCAGGCGATCATCTACGGCGCCAAAGTCATCGCCATCGAAGGCAACTTCGACCGTGCGCTGGAAATCGTCCGCGAGATTACGGCGAAGCATCCGATTACACTGGTCAACTCCGTGAATCCGTACCGCATCGAAGGTCAGAAAACGGCCGCTTTCGAAGTGTGCGACCAGCTGGGCAAAGCGCCGGACTATCTCGCGATTCCGGTAGGCAACGCCGGTAACATTACGGCATACTGGAAAGGCTTCAAAGAATATTATGAGAACGGCAAATCGAAGTCGCTGCCGAAGATGATCGGCTTTGAAGCGGAAGGCGCGGCGGCGATCGTACGCGGCGAGCCGATCCCGAATCCGGAGACGATCGCGACGGCGATCCGCATCGGCAATCCGGCCACCTGGAAAGGCGCGGAAGCGGCGGCGAAAGATTCCGGCGGACAAATCAATTTTGTAACGGACGAGCAAATTTTGCACGCCTACAAAACGATTGCAGCCCGTGAAGGCATCTTTGCCGAGCCGGCTTCGGCGGCTTCGATCGCAGGCGTGATGAAGCTGAAGAAGGAAGGCTACTTCGAAAACGGCCAGTCGGTCGTTTGCGTATTGACTGGCCATGGCTTGAAAGACCCGAACATCGCGATCAAGAGCGTGAACGCGGAACCGATGGTCGTGCAGGACTCCGAAGCGGCGGTCATGGAAGCGATCAGCAAGCTCGAAGGTTAGGGGCGATTGCAGGATGGAAGAGAACCGCAACCGCATCAGCAAAGTTCGCGTCAAAGTGCCGGCGAGCACGGCCAACCTCGGGCCCGGCTTCGATACGCTAGGCATGGCGCTGGACTTGTACGCATGGATCGAAATGGGCGTTGCCGACCAAACGCGGATCACGCTGCATGGCGATCAAATGAACGGCGTGCCGACGGACAAGAGCAACCTCATCTATGAGGTAGCGCAAATGGTATTCAAGCGGGCCGGCGTCAGCCTGCCCGAACTGGATATTGCGATGTACAGCGATATCCCGCTGACGCGCGGGCTCGGCAGCAGCGCGTCAGCGATCGTAGGCGGCCTCGCAGCCGCCAATGCGCTCATCGGCAGTCCGCTGTCCGATGACACGCTGTTCCAGATGGCGACGGAGCTCGAGCACCACCCCGACAATGTCGGGGCTTCACTGTTCGGCGGCCTCGTCGTCGCCTTCTGGGACGGGACGCGGGCGGAGCATATCCGCGTAGAGCCCGACCCGCAGCTGGAAGTGCTGGTGGCGATCCCGCACTTCCAGCTGGCGACGGAGAAGGCGCGCGGGGTGCTGCCGCGCCAGCAAAGCCTCGAGAATGCCGTCTTCAACGTAGGGCATTCCTCGCTGCTCGTCGCCGCCTTCTGCACCGGGCGGCTCGACATGATCTCGCGCGCGATGAAGGACGCGCTGCATCAGCCTTACCGTGCGCCGCTCGTGCCAGGCCTCGGCCACATTCTCGCCGAGGCGACGGAGCACGGCGCCCTCGGCGTCGCGCTCAGCGGCGCGGGCCCGACGATGCTTGCGCTCGTGGATCGCGCCAGCTCCCGCAAGGCGGAGCTGGAAAACTTCATGATCGGTACGCTGCGGCAGGAAGGCATTGAAGCCACGATGATGTGGCTGAGTCCCGATCGGCAGGGCGTGCAGATCGAAGCTTGGACGGCGGGGGATGAGCCGAAAGCGCCGTTAATGGAAATGATCAAAGGAGATGTCCGTGCATGAAGAAAATAGCTCTTCTAGGGCCGGGTACCTTTACCGAGGAATCGGCGCATTATTTTCTCGGCAGGTCGTCTTATGAATACGTGAATTACAAGTTGATCCCCGACGTATTTCAGTCGACGGTAGACGGAATGACGGATTACAGCGTCATCCCGATCGAGAATACGTTCGAAGGCTCCGTAAACCTGCATGTGGACACCCTTGTGCATGAAGTCGATTTGCCGATCCAGGCGGAATGGGTGTATCCGATTTCCATCAACCTTCTTCGTCTCCCGCAGGAAGGCGTAGCGTCCGGGACGATGGAAGAAAGCTGCAAGCGAATCCGCAAAGTGTATTCGCACGGGGTTACGCTAGCGCAGTGCCAGCAGTTTTTGCGGCAGTATTTGCCTCATGTGGAGCTTGAAGCGGTAGGCAGCAACGGGGAAGCGGCGCGTCTGGTAAAGGAGCTTGCACGCACCCAAGTTGCGGCGCTCGCACCGCTTGCCGCCGGTACGATGTACGGACTGGAGACGCTGGCTAAAGGCATTCACGATCACGAGGACAATTTTACCCGGTTCATTCTGATCGGGCGCGAGAAATTCGAAGGCGCGAAGCCGGCGAACCGGACGAAGACGACGATATTGGTTACGCTGCCGTCCGATTATCCGGGCGCGCTGCATCAGGTGTTGTCGGCTTTCTCCTGGAGACGGATCAACTTGTCCAAGATTGAATCGCGTCCGACGAAGAAAAAGCTAGGCACTTATTTCTTTTACATCGATATTGAAGCTTCCATGGATTCCGTTTTGCTCCCGGCAGCCCTTCAAGAAATCGAAGCGATCGGCTGTCAGGTTCGCATATTGGGTTGCTACCCGACTTACGATTACGTACCCGACACTTCGGAGGTGTAGAAGACATGGCACAAATCATCTACTTAAACGGTCAGTACGTCAGCAAAGAGGACGCGAAAATCTCGGTATACGATCATGGCTTTTTGTATGGAGACGGGATCTTCGAGGGCATTCGGATTTACAACGGCAACATTTTTAAAAGCAAGGAGCATTTGGACCGACTGTATGATTCGGCTAAATCCATTATGCTCGACATTCCGCTGAAACAGGATGAAATGCAGCAGGTGCTGATCGAGACGATTCGCCGCAACGAGCTGCGCGACGGTTACATTCGTTTGGTCGTCTCCCGCGGACCGGGGGATTTGGGTCTGGACCCGCGCCGATCGCCGAAAGCGAACGTGATCATCATCGTGGAGCAGCTGTCGATCTACCCGGAGGAGGCATACTTGAGGGGCCTGAAGACGGTATCCGTCTCGACCCGCCGCAACGTGCCGGATGCGCTCAATCCGAAGATCAAATCGCTCAACTATTTGAACAACATTTTGGTTAAAATCCAGGCCAACCTCGCAGGCGTAGGCGAAGCTATCATGCTCAATTCGCAAGGGTATGTAGCGGAAGGCTCGTCAGACAACATCTTTATCGTGAAGAGAGGCGTTGTCTACACTCCGCCATGCTACGTCGGAGCGCTGGAAGGCATTACCCGCGCGGCGATCATCGAGATCTGCGGCGAGCTGGGCTACACGCTCAAGGAAGAGCCGTTTACGCTGCATGACGTATACGTAGCCGACGAAGTGTTCTTTACCGGAACGGCCGCCGAAGTCATCGCGGTTCGCGAAGTCGATGCCCGCATCATCGGTGAAGGCAAAGCCGGCCCCATCACGACCCACCTGCTGAAGGAATTCCGCAAGCTGGTCGAAATCGACGGCGTAAAGGTGTACGAATAACGGTAGTCTCGTTACATAAAAGAACCTCAATCCCGCGCAGGAGATGAGGTTCTTTTTGCGTAAGAAAGCTGGAACCGGATAAGGAATCATGTCGCCTTTTGCCACGGTCCATTGCGACCGCACTCTTGCTTTCCGTTTTAACGTAAGAAGCGGCATTACGTAAATAGACATGATTATTTGAGAACAATCGGAATCGGCTTTCCGCTGTCCTGGAACGTTCCGTCACCCAATTGGCCGTAAACATTCGAGCCCCATGCCCATAGCGAACCGTCCTTCAATACCGCTAAGACATGGGCACCGCCGCAGGCGATTTTTTTGACATCGCTTAATCCTTCCACACGTTTAAGCTCCGGGTCAATCGAGGTGCCGATCACCGGTGTCCTGTCAAGCTCAAAACCCCATGACCATACGGTTCCATCTTTTTTGAGCGCGAACGTAGATTCGGTCAACCCGGGAAAGAGTTCGGGGGTTTCGTATATTTGTTGTACTTTCAAACCGAGCTGTCCATGCAGGTTATTCCCCTAGCCCCAGATCGTAGCGTCTTTTTTCATTGCAAAAAAGCATTCATCGCCAGTCCACTTCCACACGGTGCCGTCTTTCTTAACGATCGCCAATTTCGATTGCGACGCTTGGTAAATATAGGCGAGATCTACGGCATCCGTAATATTATCTAGTTTGACGCCATTTTATGGAATATTGTTGCAAGTGCGATGAAAATACAATAAATTAGCAAATATTATAAAAAATGGATTGTTTTCCTGCGGTACTTCAATATTTCATTGCTTTTATTGCTCCAATGAATCGTTCCTCAAATGCGGGTAGTTACGCAAATAGGAACTTTTTTAAAGAACGGATGGTCAAATGCCCAACTTACTGCATAAACTGTAATGTCATTTTGCTCTGGCGCGTAAGCGGTAGGTCCTCATTTCAAGTTAGCTTGCTTACGTATGACCCAGCTGGCCGATTGAGGTCGTTTGACTCGTAAAACTTGAAGGAGGTTTATGCAGTGAAGATCCATATTGTAAAAAAGGGCGAATCCTTATACGAGATCGCGCAGAAGTACCACATCGAGCTCGATAAGCTGATTGCGGCCAATCCGCAAATCGCCGATCCGAACGTCATCGACGTGGGGATGAAGGTGAAAATCCCCAACGAGGCTAAGCCGGTAACTCCGCCCACCGACTACTTGTATAAACATACGGTAGTTCAAGGCGACTCGCTCTGGAAGCTCGGAAAAGCTTGGGGCGTTCCGCTTGCCGACATGGTGGCGGCCAACCCGCAGCTGAAAAATCCGAATGTGCTCATGACCGGCGATATCGTATATATTCCGAAGCTGAAGCCTGCGGCGAATCCCAATCCGACCCCGCAGCCGAAAGCGGACACTTCGCAAATATTGCCGCTCGAAGCGGCGCCGATCTCGGAACTGCCGGAGGCGCCGGCGCCAATGCCAACGAATGTGGCACCGGTTATGGAAGCTCCGGTAAACCCGAACCTTTCGCATTTCCCGAACGTGCCCAATATTCATCCATTCCCGAATATTGAGTTTCCGGCAACGGAGCATACGACCGGGCTCGAAGGCGTTCATCATTATGTGCCGAATGAACATATGAGCAATCCGTATCCGAATTGGGCGATCCCTGAGCAGCCGGCTCAGCATCCGTTCCAGCAATTCCAGATGCCAGCTGTCGAGGCGATGGTGCATGAACAGCCGTCCGGCAAAGGCAAGGAGAACGAATGGGCACCGCCGGAGCTGCCGATCATGCCGACAATGCCGACGATGCCGACGATGCCGACAATGCCGACAATGCAGACAATGCAGACAATGCAGACAATGCCTACAATGATGCATGCGGCGGAAATGCCTCATTACGAGCCGCTGATGTATACGCCTCAACCGATGAAGGGTGGAGACTGCGGTTGCGGATGCGGCGGTGGAGCCCAGACGCTTCCTTACGCCGACCACCATCCGGATTTCTTCCCGGAGATGGTGCACCCGAACGAACCGTTCCTTGCCATGCCGCATGATCATTTCCATCATCACATGCCGATCATGCCGTATATGGCCGAACCGGCATTCCCGAGCAGTTACCCGACCGCCTATCCGACCCACTATCCGACTGCCGGGGTCAGCGGCTATCCTAGCGAGCCTTTTTACCCGGGACATGGCGCTTCTCCATTCGGGATGCAGATGCCGTGGAGCGAAAATGAACACATCGGGGGCATGGAGAAGTCCGCAGGGGTAGACAAATCGCGTGGTGAGCAGGCAACGATTACACAGGTCAAAGAAGAAGCCGCAGCGGCCAAAAAGAAAGCGCCTAAACGGAATTCCAAGCAAAGCGCGGCGCGCGCGGCGATCAGCAGCCTGATCGAGCGCAACCGACGTGCCTCGCATTCCTCGTCAAGATCGAGCAAAGCTTCGCCTTGGCTCAGCAGGTAAGCTAGGGGAAGCATACGGAACCTAGTAGCAAATAAAAGAAACGAGCGTCTCTGCCGCAAGTTTTGCGCGGTAGAAACGCTCGTTTTTTGTTACGATGATTTGGTTTCGGATGCGCCGGCGTTACAGCTTGATCCCCAGCACGTGATCGAGCGGTACAAAGCCGATATCCCGGCTATCTTTACTATGATTCCGGTTATCCCCCATCACGAACAGGGAACCTTCCGGCACCGTCCATTTGCGTTCGGCACTAAATTGCATCGTTTCGTTGATATAAGGCTCATCCAGCGGCTCGCCGTTGCGATACACCTTTTGCTCTTTAAGCTCGATGACATCGCCGGGCTTGCCGATGACCCGTTTGACGTACATGTTCTCATCCTGAACGCCGCGCATCAATTCCAACAGCGGATGCTCGAGCAGGTCGTCCTTGAACGAGCGGGGACGTTCCACACGGCTGTCGATGATGACGATATCCCCGTACTTCGGTTCGTAACCAAACGTATGCACCAGCTTGGACACATAGATTCGCTGCTCGTTATGCAGGGTCGGATCCATCGAATGGCCGAGTACCTTAGTCGGTTGGAAGACGAACAGGCCAATAAGGAGCGTCAAAACGAAGGCGATGGCAATCGAGCTTATCCATGCCCAGATCTCTTTTACAATAGATCGCACAGGGATCCTTCCTTTCCGGGAAAATGAGACGGTCATAACCAGTCTAGTATACATGCAATCGGTATAAACGTCGATCCCAATGGGAAAAATAGTAAGAAACCAGCCGGTCGATCAATGGGCAAGGCTCGCTGATTCCTTATTGTTTCTGTATCGATTACATGACGTTCGACGAAGCGCTTCGACGAAGCGCTTCGACGAAGAGCAGCAGCACCGCTCGGACCGGAGCCATTTGATGTTCTTTACATTCAGGATGCAAATAAAAGAGGGGATCGTCATATGCTGCTCAGCTTCTGGAATCAGATGAAAAAACAGTTGAAAAAAAAACTGCGATGGAAGCGCAGGTGGTTAAATCTCGCTGCCGTTCTGCTGATAGCGGGTGCGGCTGCGACATGGATTTGGCTGGCGCGCGACCGGAATACGGGGCCGAATGCATGGAATTTGCAGGAGCAGACCGTCTTTGGCCGCAACATGACCAAACCGGCACAGCCGGAGAAAGATGTTATTTCGATGATCAACGGAATCGACGGAAACCGCGAGGTATTTTCCAAGAAGTCTTATGTATGCGGCGAAGAGCTGCAGCTGATCGGTTCCATGAGCTCCGGGGACATATTAGCGTACTACAAGGAACATCCGACGCTCAAGGTCAGTTTGGAAGACGGGGGCAAAGTGTTTTTCACGGAAAAAGTGGACGACCTGTCGCCGCGTTGCAAAGAAAACGCGTATTTCGGGCTGGATGCCGGAGGCAACTTGTCCTTATTCGAAGGCATACCCGGGGCTAGCGGAACGAACGTTATCCGGACTTTTTTCCAGCTCAATATCGAGCATTTGGAAAGCAGCCTGCCCCGTGAAACGGTAAAGCAACTGTATCGGGGCATCCGGGTAACGGATTTAGCGGATTACAACAGCGTGTTGTCGACATTAAGCGACTATGCGGTGGAGGAAACGGAAAAAGTAATGCAAACGACGCAGCAGCCATGAAGGGGCTTATAAAAAAACAGTCATCCGCGAGGGTGGCTTTTTTTTATTTGCGGCCGCAGGCGCAGGCAGGCGAGGCAAACTTGCCCGTGTCATGGGATAAATTATCTGTTATAATGACAGTGAATACATATGTTCGGTTTTTTGACGGAAACCGGTTCAAACGGATGAAGAAGATTGAGAAAGGCGTGCAGTTATGCGGATATTAGGTATCGATCCGGGGATCGCGATCGTTGGATTCGGTTTCATTGACAAGCAAGGTCATAAGCTCGTGCCGGTGCAGTACGGTTCCATTCAGACCGAGGCGCACACGGCGGATGCTTTGCGGCTGAAGCAGGTATATGAGGCGATCGTGCAATTGATCGATAAGTATAAGCCGGATGCGGTTGCGATTGAAAAACTTTTCTTTAACCGGAATGTAACGACGGCGCTGACGGTAGGTCAAGCTAGAGGCGTATTGATGCTGGCGGCCGAGCAAAAAGGACTGCCGATCGCGGAATACACGCCGCTACAGGTCAAGCAGGCCATCGTGGGGTACGGCAAAGCGGAGAAAAAACAGGTGCAGGAGATGGTGCGGATGTTTTTGCACTTATCCGCCGTACCGAAGCCGGACGATGTGGCCGACGCGCTTGCGATCGCCATATGCCATGCGCATTCGTCCGCCCTTCAACAAAAAATAAACGAGGTATACAAGCGATGATCGACTTTTTAAGAGGAACTGTAGCGCATCGGGAGACGGAATACGTTGTGCTTGATGTAAAAGGCGTAGGCTACCGCGTATTTTGCGCCAACCCGTTTGCGGTGCTCCCGAAGGACGGGAAAGACGGTGAAGTGACTTTATATATCCATTATCATGTCCGGGAAGACGCCCATCTGCTGTTCGGCTTTACGACGCGGGAGGAGCAGTCCTTGTTCCGCTTGCTGCTCGACGTGAACGGCATCGGCCCGAAAGTGGCGATCGGGGTATTGGCCGGCGGGAAGCCGGAAGTGATCGCTGCGGCGATCCGCCAGGAAAACTTGACCTTTTTGACCAAGCTGCCGGGCATCGGCAAAAAGACGGCCCAGCGGATGGTGCTCGATTTGAAGGACAAGCTCGGGGCGCTTTCCGCCGCAGACGATGCGGCCCATTTGTTCGGAGCGGGCATGGAGGCTTCGGCTGCCGCGACGACCGGTGGAACGGCATGGGCGGAAGCGAAGGCGGCGCTGATGGCGCTCGGTTACACGGAAGCGGAAGCGGACCGGGCAGGCCATACGGTAAAGCCCAAGCTCAAAGGCGATGAAACGACGGATGCCGTAACAAAGCTTGCGCTGAAGGCGCTGTTTCAAGAGGCGCAAATGAAATAAGGCGTGAATCGGATCTAAAGCAATGGATTTGGCGAGATAGAGGAAGGAGCTGCGGCACAGCATGGAAGACCGCATTATTTCGGCTCATCTGATGATGGAGGATCAGACGATGGAGTTCAGCCTGCGTCCCCGTTATTTGGCGGAGTACATCGGGCAGAAGCAGGCAAAGGAAAATTTGAAAATCTACATAGAAGCGGCCAAAATGCGCAATGAAGCGCTCGATCACGTGCTGCTGTACGGTCCCCCGGGATTGGGCAAGACGACGCTCTCGAACATTATCGCCAACGAGCTGGGCGTGAATTTACGCACGACATCGGGACCGGCCATCGAACGGCCGGGCGATTTGGCGGCGATCTTGACGAACTTGCAGGAGAACGATGTGCTGTTCATCGATGAAATCCACCGATTGCATCGGACGGTGGAAGAAGTGCTGTATCCGGCGATGGAGGACTATGCGCTTGACATCATCATCGGCAAAGGGCCGAGCGCACGTTCGGTGCGGCTCGATTTGCCGCCGTTCACGCTGGTCGGAGCGACTACCCGGGCCGGGCTTCTGTCGGCGCCGCTTCGTGACCGTTTCGGCGTCGTCAGCCGGCTGGAGTATTATACGGTCGACGAGCTAGCGTATATTGTCAGCCGGACGGCCGATATTTTGCAGGTACAGATTGTCGGCGAAGCGTCTCATGAGATCGGTATGCGTTCGCGCGGGACGCCGCGGATCGCTAACCGGCTGCTGAAGCGGGTACGCGATTTCGCCCAGGTGAAGGGCGACGGCGTCATTACGGTGGACATTGCCCGCGCGGCGCTTGTAAGCATTCAGGTCGATCCGCTCGGACTCGACGAGATCGATCATAAGATGCTGCGCGCCATCATTCTGAGCTTCCAGGGAGGGCCTGTCGGACTGGATACGATTGCCGCTTCCATCGGGGAGGAAAGCCAGACGATCGAAGACGTGTACGAGCCTTACTTGCTGCAAATCGGATTTTTGCAGCGAACGCCTCGCGGTCGAATGATTACCGCTGCGGCATGCAAGCATCTCGGCTTGCCGATGCCGAGCCGGTCATCGTAGCGGGGGCTGCCTGTGGAGGTACGGGCTGAAACAGTCATCAGGGAGAGGGGAATACGGTAGTGATGAGGGGAATAGGGCGGCTCCTCGGGGAACGAAGAGCCGTCCGTACGTTGAAATATGCCGCCGGGATCGGAATGAAGGCGGCGCTGATTGCCGGTCTGCTGCTGACCGGCGGGAGTTACGGCACAGCGGAGGCGGCCGTGCCGAAGCTGGAGCAGATCCGTGTCGCGCTGTTCATCGACACGGGCAAATACAGCGACACGGCGCCTGCGGTCACGCTGTCCTCGGGCGCCGGTCTGGCGCTCAGCCTGCGGGACTCAGGCGGCGCCGTCCATACGGCGGCAGCGAAGGAGCTGGTCCGCGTATACGCGGACGGCTACTATGCGCAGCTGCCGGATACGGCGGATGCCGCCCAAGCGAAAGCGCAGGCGCAGAAGCTGGCTGCGGCCGGCAAAGATGCGGGCATCGTGCAGCGCACGAAGCGCGGCCAGCCGGCCTATCAAGTATACCTTGGTCCGTATCCGACCAAGGAAGCCGCATCGGCCGCGGCGGCTTCGCAAGCCGGGGCGGTGCTGACCGGCCCGCTGCGTCTGAGCGCGGGCTCCTATAGCGGCGCCGCGGAGGCGCAGGCGCAAGCGGCCGCGATCGCGCAGGCCGGCTTCGACGCCGACGTGGCGCAGCTGACCGCCGGCAGCGCGGGGGCGCCCGCGTATGCCGTGCTCGTCGGCGGCGCAGCCGACGCCGCCGCGCTGCAAGCGCAGCGCACGCAGCTCGCCGCGGCGCTGCCGGGCGTGGCGTTGACGCCGGTCGACGCCGCGCAGCAGGGCTACGTCCTGCAGCGCAGCGAGCTGGCGGTCACCGCCGACGCTGCCGAGGCGGCCCGCGGCTTCGTGTTCGGCGGACCGGTCAAACTGTGGGCCGCACCGGCGGTGGCCGATGCCTCCGCATCGGCCGGCATTGTCGTCCGCGAGCGCGGGGGACGGGCATACCGCGGCGGGATCGAGCTGACGCGGCACAACGGAAAGCTCGCGGTGATCAATGAGCTGCCGCTTGAAGATTACTTATATTCGGTCGTCAGCTCCGAATTAACGAAAGATTGGCCCTTGGAGGCGCTAAAGGCGCAGGCGGTCGCCGCCCGCACTTACGCGCTCAAGCAGGGAGTGAAATACCAAATTGCGCATGTGGCCGATACGACGATTGATCAAGCCTATAAAGGACTGACCGCGGAATTTCCGGCCGCGCTTCAGGCGGTGCAAGCGACGAACGGCGAAGTGCTGCTTTATAAAAATGCTCTGATTGACCCGCTCTTTTATTCGAACGCTGGCGGCAAAACGTCCGAATCGACCGAAGTCTGGGGGAACAAAGTCGACTATTTGAAGAGCGTGACCTCCCCGGATGAAGGCGCCGGTGCCGGGAAAAAGCCATGGTATCGTATCGTTTTGCCGAACGGCAACACCGGATATATACATTCCGACTATGCGCGCGCTACCGGACAGTTGAATCCGGCCGGCCTGGAGTTCTATGTGTCGACCGGCACCGATGTAAGCGTACGGTCAGCGCCTTACGCAGACAATGCAGCCAACCCTGCACTCTTTAAAGTCAACATCGGAGACCGGTTCGTCGTGATCGATCAGGTAACCGAATCCAATGCATACGCCTGGGTTCGCGGGCCAATTGATGCCGCGAAGCTGAGAGACAAGCTGGCGAGTGCGCTACCGGCCGGCGCCAATGCGGCAACGATCGACAGGTTGGAAATATCGAAACGCGGACCTTCCGGCCGGGCGCTCGAAGTTACAGCAAACGGACAGCCGCTGAAAGCCGCATATCCGGATGCGCTTCGCACATTATTGGGCGGACTGCCGAGCACACTGTTTGAAATTGAAGAAACGGGACGGTATACTATATTGGGTACGGGCGGGGCAACCCGCAATCCATCGGCATCGTCGACATCCGTATACGTAGCTTCGGGTTCCGGCGCGACGATGGAACGCAATGAGCCGCAGCTGTTTGTAATGGACGGCGACGGCAACGTGCGAATCGTTACCAAAAGCCAGCAATATATATTTAAAGGAACCGGCCTCGGTCACGGCCTCGGCATGTCCCAATGGGGAGCCCGAGGGTATGCGGAGCTCGGTTACGATTACCAAAAAATACTGCAGACCTACTACGTAGGAGTCTCGGTCGTTAAGGGATGAAGCCAACATTATGCAAGTCGACTTGTTCGATTACCATTTGCCCGAATCGCTAATCGCCCAGACGCCGCTCGCGGAGCGCACCGCTTCGCGGCTCATGACGCTGGACAAGCGTACGGGCGAAATCGGTCATCATACGTTTGAACAACTGGAACATTATATTCAAGCCGGGGATGTGCTCGTGTTGAACGATACGCGGGTCATTCCAGCCCGGCTTTTTGGCGTGAAGGCGGACACCGGCGCCAAAGCGGAAGTATTGCTGCTCAAGCAGCTGGAGGGGGATCGCTGGGAAGTGCTCGTTCGTCCGGCGAAACGACTCAAGACAGGAGCCGTGCTTCATTTTGGAGCAGGGGCGGAACCATCGAACGGCTCGGGCATTTCCGGCGAACCTCCGCTTACGGCAACGGTGGAAGCGGAAGGGGAAATGGGCGGTCGCGTACTGCGCTTCCATTATAAAGGGATTTTTAATGAAGTGCTGGATCGGCTCGGCTCCATGCCGCTTCCTCCGTATATTAAAGAGCAGCTTGAGGATCGGGAGCGGTATCAGACGGTATATGCCCGTCATGAAGGGTCGGCCGCGGCACCGACGGCAGGTCTTCATTTCACCAAGGAATATTTGCATAAATTGGAACAAAAAGGTGTACAATTAGCTTATGTTACGCTTCATGTCGGTCTTGGCACATTCCGGCCGGTTTCTGTGGAGACGGTGGAGTCGCATGAGATGCATGAAGAATTTTATGAGGTTACGGATGAAACCGCGGCGCTGGTCAATCGTATCAAACAACAGGGGGGCCGCGTGATCGCTGTCGGGACGACGTCGGCGCGCACGTTGGAGACGGCTGCCGATGAGAACGGCCTGCTGCGGGCCGGGCGCGGATGGACGGGTATCTTTATTTATCCGGGCTATCGATTTCGTATCGTCGAAGCGCTTCTGACCAATTTTCATTTGCCGCAATCGACGCTCTTGATGCTGATCAGCGCGCTGGCCGGGCGCGAACATGTGCTGGCGGCCTACAACGAAGCGGTGCGCCGCGAATACCGTTTCTTCAGCTTTGGCGATGCGATGTTTATCCATTGAAGCGGTTTGTGAACTGACAGGGAGAAGGATTATTCAATGACGATTACATACGAACATATTAAGACGTGCAAACAATCCGGAGCGAGACTCGGACGGGTTCACACCCCGCATGGCGTGATCGAGACGCCTGCTTTTATGCCAGTCGGTACCCAGGCAACGGTGAAAACGATGAGCCCGGAAGAGCTCAAGGCGATGGATGCGCACATTATTTTAAGCAATACGTACCATCTGTTTCTCCGGCCCGGACATGAGCTGGTCAAGGCTGCCGGGGGATTGCACCGCTTCATGAATTGGGATCGCCCGATTTTGACGGACAGCGGCGGCTTTCAAGTGTTTTCCTTGAGCGAAATGCGCAAAATCAGCGAACAGGGCGTAGAGTTCAGGTCGCACTTGAACGGGGACAAGCTGTTTATATCCCCGGAAAAGTCGATTGAGATTCAGAACGCGCTAGGCGCAGATATTATTATGGCGTTCGACGAATGCCCGCCTTATCCGGCCGAGCATAGTTACGCGAAGCATTCACTGGAGCGGACGACCCGCTGGGCAGAACGCTGCCTCAAAGCGCATAGCCGTCCGAACGAACAGGGATTGTTCGCTATCGTGCAGGGAGGCATGTATGAAGATCTGCGCAAGCAGAGCGCCGTTGAGTTGACTTCCATGGATTTCCCGGGGTATGCTATTGGGGGATTGAGCGTCGGTGAGCCGAAACATCTTATGTATGAGGTGCTTGACTATACCGTTCCTTTATTGCCGGCGAATAAGCCGCGCTATTTGATGGGCGTCGGTTCGCCGGATGCGCTTGTAGACGGTGCCATACGAGGAATCGATATGTTTGATTGCGTGCTTCCGACACGGATTGCGCGCAACGGAACCATTATGACCAGCTCAGGCAGGCTCGTCGTGCGCAATGCCAAATACGCGGAAGATTTCGGGCCGCTTGATCCGGAATGTTCCTGCTACACCTGCACCAATTACTCGCGGGCCTACATTCGCCACTTGATTAAAGCGGACGAGACCTTCGGTATTCGTCTGACTACATATCATAACCTGCACTTTCTGCTGGAGCTGATGCGGGGCGTTCGCCAGGCGATCCGCGAAGATCGTTTGCTCGATTTCCGCGCAACCTTCTTTGAAAAGTACGGCATAGACGAGAACAGCAAAGGGTTTTAATCGCGGCGGAACGTTCCTCTCGGAGCGATTCGGCTGCATACATAACGATTTTAGTTAATGGAGAAGGGGGTAGATTGCATGTGGTTAGCGGCTGACCCGGCGGCACAACCGTCCGGCGTTGAATCGATGCTTGTCACTTACGGTCCGCTTGTACTGATGTTCGTTGTTCTGTATTTCCTACTTATTCGTCCTCAACAGAAACGGCAAAAAACGCGCAGCATGATGCTGGGTAATTTGAAAAAAGGGGACAAGGTCGTTACCATCGGCGGTATGCACGGGACAATTGTCGAGATTACGGACGATTCCGTCGTACTTCGCGTCAACGATGTAACAAAACTCACTTTCGATCGTTCGGCCATCAATTCCATAACGAGCAGTTCGGCGGCGGAAGAAAAGAAAGAAGAAAAAAAGGAAGAAAAGAAATAAAGCGGCGAATGCCGCAAAAGAAAAGCGAGGCCAGGGTACATTCATCCGTCGGCGCTCGCTTTTTTTGTCTGGACATTCGTTACTTTTTCATATTGACCCCGATCATCCCTCCGAGCGCTCCCGCTGCAAAAGCGACACCGGTCAAGTACATCAGCTCTTTCGTCAGCCCGGCATCATACGCCAAAAAGCCGATGATCCAGACGATGACCGCGTAGACGATGCCGAGCAGGCCGCCATGATACCAACCCTTGCTGCCGCCTCGTTTTCCCGACGAAATTCCGCCGATGAACATGGCCACGCCGTGAATGAACAGAGCCGAGCTCAGCCACGAGCTCTCCGGCACATTCGTTCCGAGCATAATTAGTGAAGCAAGCAGTGTGCCGACTAGCATAAACAATCCCGCATACATTAAACCGGAAAACAAAGGAGAACTTTTCACATTCTTCAACCTCCATCACGAACCATTCTATACTCCCATTGTATGGGCATGTACTACGAAATAGTACATGTTCCTCCTTCGGAATTCGTTTTTCCTCTTACCAACATTTCACCCGCATGTTCGCCTTCACCCAAGGTCAAAATACCCATGCACCCTTTCCAAGGAGGACGGATCGATCCATGCAGATGTCAACTCTGCTTTTTCGCACCATACTGATTTATGTGATCGTATTTTTTACGATGCGTATTATGGGCAAAAGAGAAATCGGGAAGCTGTCTGTCTTCGACTTGGTCATTTCGATTATGATTGCGGAAATCGCGGTATTTGTGCTCGAGGACATGAACAAACCGCTATTGGAAGGCATATTACCGATGGTCACACTGGTCGCGATTCAAATGCTCATTGCATATGTGTCGCTTAAAAACGAAAAGTTGCGGCGATGGTTTGAAGGGAAACCGTCGGAACTCATCGTGAAAGGAAAGCTGAACCGTGAGGAGATGAAGCGGGAACGGTATAATCTGGACGATTTGCTGCTGCAGCTGCGGGAAAATAAAATATTGAACGTCGCGGATGTCGAATTTGCGGTACTGGAGCCTTCCGGTAAATTAACGGTAAAAGAAAGAACACCGGGGGAACCATCCGGTGATTCGAAAGACAAGCCGTTGTTCCGCTATGAAGGATTGCCGCTCCCGCTTATTATGGACGGAAAGGTGCAGGACGACAGCTTGACCAAGCTGGGCAAAACCCGGTTCTGGCTGAAGCGGGAGCTTCAGGCCCGAGGGATCAAAGAATTCAAGGACGTTTTTTTCTGTTCCGTCGATCACCGCGGCAAGTGGTTTATTGATAAAAAGCGATAAACGCCTACTTTACAAACCGTTTGCCCAGCCAGAACAATCGGAACAAATCAGACCGGTCGAACAGCCTCAGCAGCAGGGCAATCATTAAATACACGAGCATTCCGGCGCAGCATGCAGCAAGGAAACGGATCATCCCGCTGTCGGTCCATTGCGTAAACATGACCAGGTGGCAGGTCATTCCGGCAGCGGCCATGCTGAATGCCACTTTGAAGAAGTCGCTAGCGTTCATGGAAAATTTCAGCAGCCGGGCGATGCTGTTCCAATGCAAGACGGTGACGAGCATAATATTGACCGTGATCGCGACGACCGCGCCAAGAATGCCGAATTGCGGATTGCTGGCCAGGAAGTATATGAGAACAAGCTTTACGGATGATCCGACAAGCGTATTAATGAGCGCACTGCCGGGACGTTCAAGCGCCTGAAGCGCCGCCTGGAGAGGGGCTTGGAAGTAAATGAACAGCGCAGCAGGGGCCATCATTTTGAGCATGGCACCCACCCCGGCCTGTCCATACATATATAAGCATATCGGTTCAGCCAGCACATACATGATTACGGCAAACGGAGCACCGGTGACCAAGGCGAGCTTCAGCGATTGATGCAGCCGTTTGTGGATGGTCTTCATATCGCCGAGGGCCGACGCTTCGGATAAAGACGGAATTAACGAGACGGCGAGCGAGTACGTCAGCGCGCTTGGAAGCAGCAGCACAGGCATGACCATTCCTTGCAGAGCACCGTATTGGGCTGTCGCCACTTTGGTGGCGACGCCTGCGGCAGCCAAACATTGCACGATCAAAATCGATTCCAGCAAATAGGAGCAGGAGCCGACCAGCTTGCTGCCCGTTACCGGAAGAGCGAGCTTGACGATTTGCTTCAAGTTGTCGATGTGGGAGAGAGCGCCGGCCTTGCCGTTTTTACCCGCGGCAGCCGCAGGCGCTTTTTTGCGTCCCTGCCTGTACAACAGCATAAGAACAAGCATGGCGCATACTTCACCGGCGAGCACGCCGACCATTGCTCCGGCCGCCGCATATTCGATGCCGTAAGGCAGCATGAGGTAGGCGAACGCGAGGACGGTGACGATCCGGACGATCGTTTCGATGACCTGAGACAGCGCCGTCGGGATCATGTTGTGGCGTCCTTGAAAATAGCCGCGGAATACGGCGGATATTCCTACGATGAAGATGATCGGCGTCATGCAGAGAAAAGTTAAATATACCCTGTCGTCGGTGAATAAATATTCCGTAATCCGGCTGGCTCCGAAATAAGTGCCGGCGGTAAAGACGGAGCTTAAGATAAATGAGAGCGACAGCGTAATCCGGAAAATGCTGCGGACTCTTGCTTCATCGCCCTCGGCTTCGGCAGCGGCGACCAGCTTGGCCACCGCAATGGGAATTCCCCCCGTGACAATCGTCAATATAACGATAAGAAACGGGTATCCCATCTGGTAAAGACCGATTCCTTCGGCCCCGATTACGCGCGGAAGCGTAATCCGCGGAATGAAGCCGAGAATGCGATTAATAATGCCGGCTGCAAGCAGGATGAGCGTGCCCTTGATGAACGATTGTTTTGTCACGGGAATAAACCTCTTTTCTGCCACCTGATTATTAATGGATATGCATAACCTGTCCGAATGCATGCAATAATTTTTATAAAGGCCGGGAAGCGCCCGGCGGCAGGAAATCGGATGCACGCAGCGAATACATTATTCGACAAGCGATTGCGCGGGAGGTCAAGCATATATGGGGCAAGACGAATGGAAGCAGAACCGGGAAGGCTCCGGCAAGCTGGAAGAAGTCGAGGAGAACGATTTGCCTGCTGCGAATGAGTCGAATGCCGGCGCAGAAGGGAAAGCCGTGGACGGCGTGCCATATATGGAACAGTTTTTCGGACCGGAAGCAGACGAGCGGCCGCAGCCGCAGGACATGCTCCCCGCTGTGGCGAACGAAATTGCGGCTGCGGGAGCGATCGACGCCGAAACCCCGGTTGAGGCCGAACATGCGGCGGATCAGGACCGTGCGGCGGACGATACTGAGGAAGAGTCGGGAATGGACGCAGACGATACGGATGAAGAGCCGGGAATGGACGCAGACGAGCTGAACCAGGTCATCGAAGAAATATGCCGCAGCAAGGCGGCGGAATTCCGTATGCTGGGTTACGAGCAAGTGACCGGAAGAGAAATTTGGGAATGCGTCAGCGATAAATACGGGAAGAGCGGTATTCCGCCGATACACCGGATCGTTAACGATATTTTATCGTTAAAAGTAACGCAGTTCATGAACTGGATGACGATGAGCATATACAAAGATGCCCATTTCCGTTGAGAAGGGCGTCTTTTTTCGTTGCTCCCGCGGCGAATTCGCCAAAATCCTTCAAATTGACTCGTTTTTCGGAGGTAGGTATAATAGGAATATTGATTATGGAAGGAGATCGTTATGGACATCAAAAGAATTGTCTCTTTTTTCGCTATCGTCGCGATTTTGTTCGCCTCCATTGCGTACACGAGTCCGGCGCTGGTGAAGAACATCAAGCTGGGACTGGATCTCAAGGGCGGGTTTGAAATTTTGTACGTAGCGGAGCCGATCGAGGCGGGGAAACCGGTTACACCGGAATCGCTCAAGCAGACGGCGGTCAGCTTGGAAAAAAGAGCAAGCGAGCTCGGCGTGGCCGAGCCGGAAATTACGACGGAAGGCACGAATCGCATTCGCGTAAGATTAGCCGGGGTCGTCAACGAAGAAGAAGTAAGAAAAATTATTAAGAAACCGGCGGAACTCACTTTCCGTGGTCCCGACGGAACGAAAGAAATGATCGGAAGCGACTTTGTCGAAGGCGGAGCGAAGCTCGGTTACGACCAAAGCAATCGGCCGATGATCTCGATCCAGGTAAAAGATAAAGAGAAGTTCAAAGCGGTGACCGAAAAGCTGTTAGGTAAGCCGCTGGCTATTTATTTGGATGAAACGGAGCTTTCCGCGCCGATCGTGCAGCAAGTTCTGACGGACGGATCGGCAAGCATTACCGGTAACTATACGTTCGATGAAGCGAAAAAGCTGGCGGATACGATCAACTTAGGGGCACTGCCGTTGAAGCTGACGGAAAAGTACACGCAAAGCGTTGGGGCTTCCCTGGGGCTATTGTCTTTGCAGGAAACGGTGAAGGCAGGATTGATCGGATCCGTCTTGATTTTACTGTTCATGCTGGTGTTTTACCGGATACCGGGCGTCGTGGCCTCGATTACGATCATTACTTACGCTTGGCTGCTGCTCATCATATTTGAACTTGCGAACGCAACGCTTACGCTGCCGGGGATTGCGGCCTTTATTCTCGGTATCGGGATGGCGGTGGACGCGAACATTATTACGTACGAACGGATTCGGGAAGAGATTCGCAGCGGTAAAAGCATCCTCTCCTCGCTCAAATCAGGCTCCAAACACTCGTTCCGGACGATAATGGATGCGAACATTACGAATATTATCGCAAGTGCCGTCCTTTTCTATATCGGGAACGGCGCGATTCGGGGCTTCGCTTTCACAAGTATCGTGAGTATCATTGTCAGTATTTTAACGAATATCTTTTTGGCGCGGCTGCTTATTCACTTGTTAATCCGCGGCAATTTGTTCAAAAAGCCGGGGTATTTCGGAGTGAAGGAGGCGGAAATTCGTGACCTTTAAACACCATATCGATTTTGTAAAGCATCGTAAAAAGTTTTATTTCAGTTCGCTCGCGATCATCGTGCTTGGGTTGATTTTTCTGCTTGTAGGCGGCATGAATTACGGCGTTGACTTCAAAGCGGGTACATCGCTTGATATTACGGTAGGACAAGCTTTGGATTCTGCGAAAGCGGAGCAAATCTTTAAAAATGCCGGCGTGGAACCGGCGGTCAGCACGATCGGCGGAGAGAGCGGCGACAGGCTTTCTGTCCGGTTCGACGATATTTTGTCGGAAGATACCGTGAAAAAAATAAAGGATGAGTTCGTCGCCACCTATGGGGACAAAGTTTCCCAAGAGGTGAACACCGTAACTCCGGATATGGCGATTGAACAAAGGAACAAAGCGATTATCGCCATCGCTGTTGCCAGCGTGGCCATCTGCCTGTACGTAACGATCCGGTTCGAATGGAGGTTCGCAATCGCATCCATTATCGCGATTTTACACGACGCCTTTATGGTCATTGCATTTTTCTCGATTTTCCGATTCGAGGTGAACTTGCCGTTCATGGCGGCCGTACTGACAACCATCGGGTATTCGATCAACGATAAAATCGTTATTTTTGACCGCGTACGGGAAAATTTGCGGTTCTCCAAGCTCAAAACGTCCGAAGACGTTGCGAAATTGCTGAATGACAGCATTTGGCAGACAATGTCGCGGAATATTAATACGGTCCTTACCGTATTGATTGCTGCAGTTTGTTTGTTTATTTTCGGCAGCCCGGCGATCAAACTGTTTGCTCTTGCGAAAATTATCGGGTTGACTAGCGGCGCATATTCGTCCATATGTATTGCCGGTCCGCTCTGGTACTACTTCAAGCACAAATCGCTCGGTTCTAAAAAGAAAGCCGCAGCGTAAAAAATAAAAGTACCGGCCGCGCGAAACCGCGAGTTTCGGCGGCCTTTCTAATCGCTCAATTACTTTATCATCTCATGGAGGGGTGACCCCATGACAGAGGAACGTTACAAGAAAACGGAATTTGTTGCATGGATTGGCATTGCCGGCAATATTGCCTTACTGGTGCTCCAAGGACTGGTCGGCTATGTTGCGCACAGCAAAGCGCTTATCGCGGATGCGCTGCATTCGGCTTCAGCGGCTGCAGGCTCTATTGCCATACTGATCGGGAGCCGGTCAGGCAAGCGGTCGCTCGATGATCACCGCTACGCAAGGGGAAAGACGGAGTCCGTAGCAGCAATGACCGTCGCGGTGCTTTTGCTTGTAATCGGGATTGAGGTAGGCATTACATCCGGGCAAGCGATCTACTATGGAGTTGACGAGCCGCCGAACCAACTCGCTTTCATTGTCGTCATCCTGTCGATTATCGCGAAAGAAGTCATGTTCCGTTACAAGTATCGGTTAGGCAAACAGCTTTCCAGCCAGACGCTGATGATGAACGCGTGGGAACATCGTTCCGACGTATACTCGTCCATCGCGGCTTTTATCGGCGTCGGAGGAGCGCTGCTTGGCCATTCCCTGGGAAATGATTTGTTTTATTATTTGGATCCCGCTGCCGGCTTGTTCATTTCCTTGCTCGTAGTTCGCAAAGGCTATCGACTGATTCAGCAATCCATACATAACACATTAGGTCGAATCCTCCATCAGGAAGATACGGCGGAGCTTCTGGAAACCGTCCAGCGTGTAAAAGGGGTTATCGCCGTTGACGAGCTGCGCCCTCGGGAACACGGGCATTATGTGATTGTGGACATGAAGATCAGCGTCAACCCGAAAATCACGGTTCAGGAAGGCCATGACATCGCCAAAATTGTAAAACATACGTTGATGAAACGGTTTATTCATGTGTCCGACGTGTTCATTCACGTCAACCCGTATGATGCGGGATATCCATACAAGAACGCGGAAACGGAAGCGGATGATTATCCGACATTGCTACATTAAGGAGGCACTGCCGGCATGCTTCAAGCAAAGGCTAGGTGGAGCATAGGCCAAGGGGATGCGGAAAAGGCGGATGCCTTGTCGAAAGCGCTCGACATATCGCCGCTGCTTGCCAATATGCTCGTGATCCGGGGAATAACAGACATCGAGCATGCCGCCAGCTTTCTATACGGGGGGGCGGATCAAACCCATGATCCGTATTTGTTGGATGGAATGAAGGAAGCGGTCGAGCGAATCCGATTGGCATTCGAACGCGGCGAGCGTATTCGGATCTACGGCGATTATGATGCCGACGGCGTCAGCAGCACGACATTAATGGTTCGACTGCTGCGCCAGCTTCACCATACATACGATTATTATATCCCTCACCGAGTGCAGGAGGGATACGGACTTCATTGCGCAGCGATCGACGCGGCGCATGCCCAAGGCGTTACCTTGATCATCACCGTAGACACGGGGATCAGCGCAGTGAAGGAGATTGCGCATGCGCGGTCGCTCGGCATCGATGTAATCGTGACCGATCACCATGAGCCGCCCGAGATTTTGCCGGAAGCTTACGCGCTGATCAATCCGAAGAAGCCGGGGTGCCCATATCCTTTCAAGCAGCTGGCGGGCGTCGGCGTTGCTCTGAAGTTGGCGCAAGCGCTGCTTGGCCGTTGGCCGGAGGAGCTGCTCGAAATCGCGGTGATCGGCACGGTGGCGGACCTGATGCCGTTAACCGGTGAAAATCGGGTGATTGTCAAGCAAGGGCTGCAGCAAATGCGCGAGACAAGCAGTCCCGGCATTAAAGCGCTGCTCGAAGTTGCCGGTATCGCGATCCGTGAGACGACCGAAACGCACATCGGCTATTCCTTGGCGCCGCGGATCAATGCAAGCGGGAGGCTGCTGAGCGCCGATACCGCAGTCCGGCTCCTGACGACGGAGGATGATCAAGAAGCGAGAAGAATGGCGGACGAGCTTGATCAGCTTAACAAGGAACGGCAAAAGATCGTCGACGAGATGACAAAGCAAGCGGTAGCGATGGTCGAGGAACGTTCACGGCAGACGGGCGAGCTGCCTAAAGCGGTCGTGCTGGCCCATGAAGATTGGAATGTGGGCGTCATCGGTATCGTAGCATCCAAGCTGGTCGACCGTTTTTACAAGCCGACCATCATTCTTGGGATTGACAAGGAGACCGGGATGGCCAAAGGCTCCGCGCGTTCGATTGCGGGCTTTGACATGTACCGGGCGTTAACGCATTGCCACGATCTGATGGATCATTTCGGCGGACATCCGATGGCGGCGGGAATGACGCTGCCGAGAGAGCATCTGCCGGAGCTCGAACGTCGGCTTGCGCGGCTTACGGAAGAATGGCTTACGCCGGATGACTGGGTCCCGCTGATGCAGGCCGATATGGTATGCAGCTTCGAGGAGGCGGCGATCGAAAACATAGAACAGCTGGAACTGCTCGGACCGTTCGGTATGGGCAATCCTTCTCCCAAGTTTGTGTTCAGCGGTTTACGGCTCGGCGAGCTGCGCACGATGGGCAAAGAGCAGCAGCATTTGAAGCTGTCGCTGCGCAGCGCAACGGATGAGGCTGCGTCAGGACTCGATGCCGTGGGCTTCAGCAAGGGGCGGCTTGCGGATTGGATTACCCCGTCGGCGCGCATCGATGTGTTGGGCGAATTGAACATTAACGAGTGGAACGGCGTGCGCCGGCCGCAAATCATGATTCAGGATTTGCGCATCCCGCATGCGCAGCTGTTCGATTGGCGCGGGACGCCGAGACCGGACAAAAAACTGGATGAGCTGTGCCGCCGGCTTGAGCGGGACGGTTCCGGGCAAAGCGCGGAGGCCAACCTGGCGGTTGTGCTGTTCGATGCGGTCATCCCTGCCGCGCTGATGCAGCTGCCTGCAATGTTCACGCTTTGGCATGTCGATCTGCGTGGGAGGCTTCACCCTCTGAACGAATTAGCAGCGAAGGCAAAGTACGAGGAAGCGCAGGATATTTTTTTCTACGCACTGCCCGACCGGTTGGAGCAACTCGATGCGGCGGTGGCGAATGGGGCGTCCGCCGAACGCTATTATGCCGCCTTCGGAGGCACAGAAGAGGAGAAGCAGTCGGCCGTGATGCCGAGCCGCGACATGTTTAAATCCGTATACGGCGCGGTTGGCGCTCTCCGGTCTGCTGATCCGTCGACGGCTGGGCGGACGGATTACATTCAAGCAATTTCGAAACGATGCAGCTTGACGTCAGGCACGGTCCGATTTATTATCGACGTCTTTGCTGAGCTTGGGCTGATGGAATCCGACGGCAAGACATGCCGGTTGATTCCGTCGTCGGATAAAAAAGATCTGACTTCCTCCGCTCTGTACCAGAGCCGTCAACATCGGCCGGAAGTGGAGCAGGAGCTGCTGTACACGTCGGCGAAGGAACTTCTATCCAGGCTTCTCCGGCAGCATGCGCATGTACATTCGGAAGACTACATGCAAAGCAGCGGCGCATAGAAGCGCTAGAACGATAAACTCAGGAAACTATATATCCTTTTTGGAGGGAATTGCTTAATGGATTTCAAACCTTATATTCGCGTCATTGACGATTTTCCGCAGCCCGGCATCAGCTTTAAAGACATTACGACGCTGCTGAAGGACGGAAAGGTATACCGGGAAGTGATTGCCGAGTTGGCCCGCCGTTTGGAAGGAAAACAGATCGACGTGATCGCCGGGCCGGAAGCGAGGGGCTTTGTCATCGGCGCTCCGCTGGCCGTGGCGCTTGGAATCGGCTTTATCCCGATTCGCAAGAGCGGCAAGCTGCCGGGCGAAACGATCGAGGCCGATTATGCGCTCGAGTACGGCAAAGACAAGCTCGCGATGCACAAGGATGCGATTCAGCCCGGACAAAAAGTGCTTATTGCCGACGACCTGCTGGCAACCGGAGGTACGATCGCAACATCGATTAACCTGGTCAAGCAGTTGGGCGGCGACGTTATCGGCGCGGCGTTCCTCATCGAACTGCTCGAATTGAACGGCAGAGAGAAGCTCGGCGGCATCGAGATCGAATCATTGGTACAATATTAATATACAGCCGATCGCGGCAGAAAAGGCGTCCGACGCAGGGCGCTTTTTTTGTATGCGCTTTTGACGACACGGCTTCGGGAAGGCCGCGATTTGCCACGAACGTTCGGGTGCTCGTTCCGTTTCGGCAACCCATTTTCGATGATGACCGCTATGGCCGTGTCTTTCAATCGATGGCAGCCATATATTGGACTATCCCGTAAAAGGAGGTAGTTTAGGAGATGGGCGCACATAAGTCTTCGAAAAGTAAAGGACACAAAAAACGCGTGTGCCGCTGCGGTAAAAAGCGCAGACCGGTTGGGCGTGGCAACGTGATCCGTCACAAGTCGAAAAAAGAGAACTCGAGTCTTGGAAACGTAAGCCAAGGCGCTTTGGAAAATGCGACGCGCGGCAATTTGACCCAGGGCGTAGCAGGCAAAGAAAATGCAACCCGGGGCAATTTGACGCATGGCCAAAAGACGAAGGGCCATCGGACGCACGGCCAAAAGACGAAGGGCCATCGGACGCACGGCCAAAAGACGAAGGGCCATCGGACGCACGGCAATGCGGTCCAGGGCACAGAGAATCAACAAACCGTTTCACCGTTCAGCGCACCGAACGGCTTTTGGTTGTAGGACAGAAGCCGTGGCTTCTGCGTGCACAATCGCATACGGTGTAATAACACAAAAAGCCTATCCGCATCGATAGGCTTTTTGCTTTCCGAACGAAAGGCGGAGCTTTCGATGCCGGCGGACATTCCCGTATGCCAAATTTGGGTTCACGAAGAGCAATTGAAACGGCTGCAGAGAAATGTATGGAGCGACCGTTTCGTTCCTGCGGCGATGACGAGGAACGGAGAACAGGCCCCCATTCTCATGCGCTACCGCGGAGGACATACGCGAGAGTATCCGAAGCGTTCGTATGAAATCGCAATTTCAGGAAAGACTTACCATTACAACGCTGAATACGATGATCCGTCCTTAATCCGCAATGCGCTGTCATTTCGTTTTTTCGAATGGATCGGCGTGCCTGCTCCGAGCACAAGGCACTGCTTGCTGTATTTGAACGGTCACAGCCTCGGGGTTTACCTAGAGATCGAGAGTGTCGACAGAAGATTTTTTCGCAAAAGAGGGATCGGCGCCAAAGCGTTATTTTACGCTTCCAACGATAATGCGAATTTTGGCCTTCGGTCGGGAGGCAGGAAGCGAAGAAAGGCGTCGCTTTTTTCCGGATATCAACAAATGATAGGAAGCGTTGCGGATCGTCGGGCGCTGATCGGTTTCGTCCGGCGGCTCAATACCGGTCCGGCACGGTCCGAAACGTTGCGCCGCTATTTGCACAGACGGCTTGATATCGACAATTACCTTCATTGGCTGGCCGGTGCCGTATTTACAGGCAATTACGACGGATTCGATCAAAACTACGCTTTGTATCTTCACGAAGGTACGCAAAAATACAGGATTATCCCATGGGACTACGAAGGCACCTGGGGCCGCAATTGTTACGGAAAGCCGTGCGGCAGCAGCCTGGTGAGCGTAATGGGTTATAATCGGCTTACGCGACGCTTGCTTCTTTATCCGTCGGTCCGGAAGCGGTACAAAACCATACTTGATCGCATTCTGAAAACCCATTTTACCGTTCAAAAGATCGTTCCGGCGGCCGTGGAAATGCATCGCAGCATCCGTCCTTACGTCTACCGCGATTCAGCCCGCAAATGGTCCTTCGGCGTCTTTGACGGAGAGCCGAAATTTATACGCCATTACGTGGAAGAACGGCGCCAAAAGATCGCCGAAGCGATCCGCACATTATAACTTTTCGAGCAGCGCCGGGCGGAAATGGCACGAGGCTGCTTTTCTTCTATGCGGAACATGTCGGATTGTCCCGTAAATTCTTGACGGCATGCCTATATCGGGGGCATAATGGATTAAAATCGAATTAAGGGAATGGATGAGCGGATGGGGATTGAGCAGCTTCTTGAGAAGGCATCCGGCTATTTGAAAGAAAGCGATCTGAACAAAATCCGGGAAGCCTACGAATTTGCGGATCGGGCGCACTACGGCCAAGTACGCAAGTCCGGGGAGCCCTATATATTGCACCCGCTTGCGGTTGCGGAAATACTCGTCGGCATGCAGATGGATACGACGTCCATCATTGCTGCGCTGTTGCATGATGTGGTTGAGGATACGACCGTGTCGCTCGAAACCGTCCATGAGAAATTCGGACCGACGTGCGCCATGATCGTTGACGGCCTTACCAAGCTGGAGAAAATCAAATTCAAGAGCAAGGTGGAACAGCAGAACGAGAACTACCGCAAAATGTTCGTGGCAATGGCTCAGGACATTCGTGTGATTTTGATCAAGCTGGCCGACCGTCTCCATAATATGCGTACGCTGAAGCATCAGTCGGAGGAAGCGCAGCGGCGAATTGCCGATGAGACGCTGGAAATCTTTTGTCCGATTGCGCACCGGCTCGGGATTTCCGCTATCAAGTGGGAGATGGAGGATATCGCGCTCCGCTACTTGAATCCGCAGCAGTATTACCGGATCGTCAATTTGATGCAGAAGAAACGCGCCGAACGCGAGCAGTACATCAATGACGTCATCCATACCGTGCAGGAAAAGCTTCAGGAAATGGGCATCGACGGCGATATTTCCGGGCGGCCGAAACATATTTACAGCATCTACAAAAAGATGACGGCGCGCGCCAAGCAATTTAACGAAATTTACGATCTGCTCGCACTGCGCATTATCGTTGACAATATTAAGGACTGCTATGCGACACTCGGCATTATTCATACGCTGTGGAAGCCGATGCCCGGCCGGTTCAAAGATTATATCGCGATGCCGAAGCCGAATATGTACCAATCGCTGCACACGACGGTGATCGGTCCCAAGGGGGAGCCGCTGGAGGTGCAGATCCGTACCTTCGACATGCACCGGACTTCCGAGTTCGGGGTGGCTGCGCATTGGGCTTACAAGGAAGGCACTTCGCTGCCGTCCAGCGGCTACGAAGACAAGATGCAGTTTATCCGCGAAATTTTGGAACTGCAAAATGAAGCGCAGGACGCGTCAGAGTTCGTTGAATCGCTCAAAATGGACTTTTTCGCCGATCTCGTATTCGTCTTTACGCCGAAGGGCGAGGTTATCGAGCTGCCGGCCGGTTCGGTACCGCTTGATTTTGCGTACCGGATTCATACCGAGGTAGGCAACCGGACGATCGGAGCGAAGGTGAACGGCCGGATTGTGCCGCTCGATCACAAGCTGAAGACGGGCGACATCATTGAAATATTAACGTCGAAGCATTCGTACGGCCCGAGCCAGGATTGGGTCAAAATCGCCCAGTCGTCCCATGCGCGAACGAAAATTCGCCAATGGTTCAAGAAGGAGCGCCGCGAGGAAAATGTCGTGAAAGGCCGCGAGGCCATCGAGCGTGAGCTGAAGCGCCTCGGCTACGAGCCGTCCGCACTCATGAAAGAAGAAGAATTGCTTGAAGTTGCCGGCAAATTTAACTTCCATGAGGTCGAGGATATGTTCTCGGCTGTCGGCTTCGGCGGCATTACGGCGGCTCAAATCGTGACCCGGCTCACCGAAAAGGTTCGCAAAGAAGCCGAGGAAGCGCAACAGCAAGCGCTGCAGCTGACTTCCGAGGTGCGCGAGGTTAAGGCGGGGGACAAGGAGCGTAAGAGCCGGCCGACGAACGGCGTCCGCGTCAAAGGGGTAGACAACCTCCTTGTTCGCTTTGCCCGCTGCTGCAACCCGGTCCCGGGCGACGACATCATCGGATACATCACCCGCGGTCGCGGCGTATCCGTTCACCGCTTGGACTGTACGAACATCCCTTCGCCGGAATGCGAAGACGAAGGGAATCGCGTCATCGAAGTCGAATGGGTGGAAGACATCGAAGCGAATTACAGCGTGGAAATCGAAATTACGGGACACGACAGGCTCGGTCTGCTCAATGAGGTGCTGAAAGCCGTCTCGGAGAGCAAGACGACCATTTCCGCCGTTTCCGGCCGATCGGATAAAAACAAGATGGTCGTCATTCATATGACGATCTTGATTCGCAACATCGATCATCTGCATTCCGTTGTCGAGAAGATCAAGCGGGTGAAGGACGTGTATTCCGTACAGCGGATTATGCAGACGTGAAACGATTGTTCCATGCGACGACAATAAGGAGCAAAGTACGAAGATGAGAGTAGTCATTCAGCGCAGCAAAGCTGCGCAGGTTACGGTGGAAGGGGAAACGGTCGGTCGAATTGATCACGGCCTTGTTCTATTGGTCGGCGTTTCTCATGAAGATACGGAGCAGGATGCCAAATATGTCGCGGAAAAGGTGGCGGGTTTGCGTATTTTTGAAGACGAGGACGGGAAGATGAACCGTTCGGTGCTTGAAACGGGCGGACAGGTGCTTTCCATCTCGCAGTTTACGTTATACGGCGATTGCCGCAAGGGGAAGAGACCGAATTTTATGGCCGCCGCCCGGCCGGAGCATGCCGAGCCGCTGTATGACCGTTTTAACGGGATGCTGCGGGAGCTAGGTCTGCAGGTCGAGACGGGACGTTTCGGCGCGATGATGGACGTTTCTCTGGTCAATGACGGGCCTGTTACGCTGATCGTCGAAAGCAAGCAGTAACCGGTAAGGGCGCAAAAGTTTCTTGGGTTTAAACGTTATGGATAGATGCGGCCTCTTGTGGGAAAAATAGGTGTAATGCGATTGCCTATTTACGAACCGTAAGGAGTGGACAAGACATGTACCGTTCCCCCAAGGAACGAATCGCAGCGATGCCAGAGCAGCAGCTGCTGGCCGGCGCGCTGCAGGATACGCAGGCGCTGCTCGCCACGGATATGACGGATACGGAGCTTAGCGCCGCGCATACTTCCGGCCAGGAGCAGATGAAACAAACGCCGCGCAAGTCTTACCGTTGAAGGACAGGCCGTTTTCGTCGGCAATGACGAAAGCGGTCTGTTTTGTTTTCATTGGACTGTTAATGTGCTACACTATTGCTAGTTTTGGTGTAAAAAAGCTTATCCATGTCCCTGAAGCGCAAGGAGGGAAAACGAAATGAAAATTCAATTCGAGCGGGTTGGCTTCGGCGAACAAGCAACGGAGATGTTTCATATAGGCAAGCTGTTTTTTGAAGATGTGGAAGCGGTGTACGAACCTGCGGACGATGCGCGCCTGCACATCAAGGTGACGGTGACGGCGGATGAGGCGATGCGAACGATTACGGCGGAAGTGTTGCTGACGGACCGCGACACGGGCGCAGTTCATAAAAGCCGTCACGAGCGGGCGATCGGCGCGCGGGATGAGGGGCATAAGCGTGCCGTGAAACGGTCGGTCGGCTACGGTTTGCTGCAGGTGCTGCGGGAGTACACCGGCATTGAGCAGGCGTGGGGGACGCTGACCGGCGTTCGCCCGACGAAGCTGATGCATAACCTGATGATGAAGCACGGAATGGAACACTGCAAGCAGGTGCTGCGCGACGAATATTTGGTGACGGAGCCGAAGGTGGAGCTGCTCAGCGGCATCGCCGAGCGGCAGCTGAAGGTCATTCCCGATTTGTTCCGGTTGGACCGCGAAGTAAGCATTTATATCGGCATCCCTTTTTGTCCGACCAAATGCGCCTACTGCACGTTCCCGGCTTACGACATCCGGGGAAATAACGGATCGGTCGAGGCGTTTCTCGAAGGGCTGCATTACGAGATTCGCGAGATGGGACGATGGATGCGGGAAGCAGATGTTACGATCACGACGATCTATTGGGGCGGCGGAACGCCGACCAGCATTACCGCAGATCAGATGGACGCGTTGTTCAATACGATGCAGGAAGCGTTCCCGGCGATGGAGGGGGTGCGCGAGCTGACGGTGGAGGCGGGACGGCCGGATACGATTACGGAAGACAAGATCAACGTGATGAAAAAGTGGAAGGTCGACCGCATCAGCATTAACCCGCAAAGCTTCACGCAGGCGACGCTCGATACGATCGGACGGCATCATACGGTAACGGAAACGCTGGACAAGTTCAAGCTGTCCCGCGAGATGGGAATGAACAACATCAACATGGACCTGATTATCGGCTTGCCGAACGAAGGGATGACGGAGCTGCAGCGGACGCTCGATCAGACGGCCGAACTGCTGCCGGAGTCGCTCACGGTTCATACGCTGTCGTTCAAGCGAGCTTCCCGCATGACGAAGAACAAAGACGATTACGAAGTCGCGGAGCGGGACGAGATAACCGATATGATCCGCACGACGGCCGAGTGGACCGAACGCCATGGGTACGTGCCGTATTACATGTACCGGCAAAAGAACATACTCGGCAACCAGGAAAATGTCGGCTACTCGCTGGTAGGGTATGAGAGTTTGTACAACATCCTGATGATGGAAGAGCGGCAGACGATCATCGGGCTCGGCTGCGGCGCGGTCAGCAAGGTGCTGTTCCCGAAGGTGGAGCATGAGGACGGCTATGAGCAGCGGATCGAAAGGTTTCCGAATCCAAAGGAGCCTGCGGTGTACAACAAGGCGTATAAGGAATATATCGTGAAAAAAATTAGCTTGCTGGACGAAGCGTACGGACGCGTAACAACGGGCCAATCGTAAGTGCAGCAGCGGTGTGGACTGGATTGAAAAGATCGTCAAATGTGTCATTATGATGAAACTTGTCGTAAATTTGCATCCTTTTGTAAATTTCCCCGTATATCATCAGGATAAGCGTGATCGGTTCATCTTATTTTTTATTCAGAGGTGTTGTATGTCGTCGAAAACGAGCACTACCCGCAGCAAACGCAACAGGGGCTATCTTATTATTGCTATTGCCGTACTTGTACTTTTGGCCGCCGCTTGCGTCAGTTGGTATTATTGGAAAACGAGTGGCAAAGGGCGTTTGGGCCCGCCGCAACAATTGACGGAAGTGAACACGGTCAAATCGCCGAAAGACAGCTATGACGTAATTGTCGTCGGAACCGATCCCGAAGGTGTGGCTGCCGCCGTCTCGGCAGCGAAAAACGGACTCAGCACACTGCTAGTGGACGGCAGAGACCGTGAAATTCTCGGCGGATTGATGACGCTGGGATGGTTGAACAGCCTTGACATGAACTACGAGCCGGACAAGGGACCGCTGTACAAACGAGAAATATTGAATAAAGGCATATTCACCGAGTGGTATAACAAAGTCGAAGGCGACTCGTTCGATGTAGTGACGGCGGCCAACGTGTTAAACGAATTGGTCGCGCAACAAAAAAATATCGACGTGCTGCTGAAGACGAAAGCGATGGAACCAGTGCTTACCAAAACGGGCGATACGTCGACCATAACCGGCATCAAACTAACGCAAGCCGACGGCAAAGTGAAAACCGTGCAGGCCAAAGCCGTCATTGACGCGACCCAGGATGCGGACATTGCCGCAGCGTCGGGCGTACCTTATACGTTCGGGCGCGAAGATCTGGGCGACAAAAAATCGAAAATGGCGGTAACGCTCGTATTTCGTTTGAAAAACATCACGCCTGAAGTTTGGAAGCAGATGCAAAAGCGGATGGAGAACGATAACGATGAGGGAACCGGCGCCAATGAGATGAGCGTCTGGGGCTATAAGGAAATGAAAGATTACCCGCCGCTCAATAAAGAACGGGTCGCGATGCGCGGTCTGAACATCGGAAGGCAAAACAACAACACGATGCTGATCAACGCGCTGCAAATTTTCGGCATTGACGGCACGGACCCGAAAGCCCGCGAAGAAGCGTTCGAGCTCGGGAAGAAAGAGCTGCCCCGCATCGTGGATTACATGAAGGAAAAATATCCGGAGTTCGCAGGCATTGAGCTCGACGCTACGGCGCCGGAGCTGTATGTTCGGGAAACCCGCCACATTCAAGGCGAATACCGGTTGAACATTCTCGACGTGATGGAAAACCGCGATCAATGGGACCGCATCGCATTCGGCGCTTATCCGATCGATATCCAGAGATTGTCGCCTGCGGATACCGGGGCGGTCGTCGGGCAGCCTCTTCAGTACGCGGTGCCTTACCGGAGCATTGTTCCGCTCAAGGTGGACGGGCTGCTTGTCGTCGGTCGGGCTGCCAGCTTTGATACGCTGCCGCACGGTTCGGCCCGCGTCATTCCGGTAGGGATGGCGACAGGCGAGGCGGCGGGCGCGTCGGTGAAACTGGCGATCGACCAGAAGATGACGTTCCGGCAGCTGTCGGCTTCCAAAGAATCGATAGCGAAATTGCAGGAGCAATTGAATCGGCAAGGGATGGTACTGAAGCCGTTTGACGTGAAGGCAATGGGCCTGCCGGACAGCAACACCGCCTACAAAGGCTGGAAGACGTTCATGGGGCACAAAGCATACAAAGGACTGGAAGTCGCCATGTCGCTCGCGCTTGCCACCGGGGCATATAACAACGATTTTTCGCTCGATGCCAAATCGAACCAGCAGCGCATGATCAATCAGCTAGAAGGGATGCGCAAGTTCAAGCCGGACAAGCTTGTCGGCAGTACATCCGCGGCGATTGCAAAAGGCACGGATCCGAAGACGCTGCCGGTGACGCTCGATCAGGCCGCTTATATGATCGCGCTGCTGCTCAAAGTGGATGCTACCCCGACAACCGCGGTTGCGGCGCTGCAGAGTATAGGCTTCCTGACGAAGGAATCGGTTGACACGATCGTGAATAAGCAGGAGTTGACGAACGGCGATACGTATATGCTGATCAAGGATGTTTATAACGCGCTGAAAGCGGCAAAATAACATCAGCTTCGCGAATGACTTCTGCGCATATGTTTTTCGGCGCAGCAAGACGGTCAGATGATGGGGACAAAGCTGCGATTTGGCTTACGGCAGCATGCCGGGTAACACCCATATGTCGTTTTTTGCTTGACTTTGGTAAAAATCGCGTATAGAATAATGCTTAATTCTTAATCGAAATTCGTTGATCCGTTGATGGGACAAAGTAATTCGAACCTTGCATAACCAGAGAGGGAAGCCGCCGGCTGAAAGCTTCCTTATGCGAATCGGACGAACAGACCTCCCGGAGGACCGGCGGCGAACCCTTACGGGCAGTAGTCGACCGGCGCAGGCGGGCGTTAACCGCATACTTAAAGTGTGAATGAACCGGTGAATCGGTTCGTTCGAATCGTGGGTGGTACCGCGGGAGCCTGATCGACATCAACTCTCGTCCCTGACTGCAATGCTGCAATCAGGGGCGGGAGTTTTTTATTTTGAACCCGCATGAGCCGGGAAGAAAGGAGCTGGAACATAGATGAGTATTCAAAAGCCAAAAGGTACGCAGGATCTGCTGCCCGGTGAAATCGAAAAATGGCAGTATATCGAAACCAAAGCGAGGGAGCTCTGCGCAAGGTTCAACTACAAAGAAATTCGCACGCCCGTCTTCGAGCATACCGAGCTGTTCCAGCGCGGCGTCGGAGAAACAACGGACATCGTGGAGAAAGAAATGTACACGTTCCTGGATAAAGCCGACCGCAGCATCTCGCTCCGCCCGGAAGGGACGGCCGGCGTTGTTCGGGCCTATCTGGAAAACAAGCTGTACGGCGAACCGGACGTGAACAAGCTGTACTATATCGGCCCGATGTTTCGGTATGAACAGCCGCAGGCCGGACGTTACCGCCAATTCCACCAGTTCGGGGTCGAAGCGTTCGGATCGCAGGATCCGTCCATCGATGCGGAAGTGATCGCGCTCGGGTATACGTTCTACAAGGAGCTTGGGCTGAAGGAAGTAACCGTGGAGATCAACTCCGTCGGCAATCCGGCGGTGCGCGCGGCTTACCGCGAACACATTCAGCGTTTCTTTGCGCCGGTGAAGGATAAGCTTTGCAAGGATTGCCAATCGCGCTTTGACCGCAACCCGATGCGGATTCTGGACTGTAAAATAGACCAGAAATACGGCGAAGGGGCACCAACCATCGTCGAGCATCTCGATGAAGAATGCTCCACGCACTTCCAGGCGGTACAGGATTACTTGACAGCGATGGATATTCCGTTCCGCTTGAATCCGCGCCTTGTCCGCGGTCTGGATTACTACACGCATACGGCGTTCGAGTATAAAGCCGGCGGGATCGGCGCGATTGATACGATTGGCGGGGGCGGCCGCTATAACGGCCTCGTCAGCCAAATCGGCGGGCAGGATCAACCCGGCGTCGGGCTTGGTCTCGGGATGGAGCGCATCCTGCTTGTGCTGCAGTCGCAAGGCGTCGACATCCCGGCACCCAAACCGCTTGACGTGTATCTGGTCGCGCTCGGCGAAGCCGCCGAGAAAGCGTGCGTCAAGCTGCTTCACGACCTGCGCCTGGCGGGGCTCAAGGCCGAGAAGGACTATCTCGGCCGTAAAATCAAGGCGCAGATGAAATCGGCCGACCGTTACAACGCGGCCTATGTAGCCATCCTTGGCGATGACGAGCTCGCCCGGAGTGAAATCACTGTCAAAGCGATGGCGACAGGCGAGCAGGAAACCGTATCGCTCGCTTCATTCGCGCAAACGATGCAAAGCCGAAACCGGCATGTATAAGGGAGTCCATTCTTAACCAAACTTGGAGGTAGATATCAAATGTTGTTAAAAACACATCATTGCGGAGCCTTAACGAAAGCGAACGTCGGGGAAACCGTCGTTTTGAACGGCTGGGTACAGCGCCGGCGCGATTTGGGCGGCGTATTGTTTATCGATCTGCGCGACCGCAGCGGCCTTATGCAAATCGTCTTTAACCCGGCGTTTTCCGGCGATGCGCTCGCCATTGCCGACCGCGCCCGTAACGAGTACGTGCTTGCCGTACGCGGCCAAGTCGTAGAGCGCGACAAGGAAACCGTAAATCCAAATATCCCGACAGGCGAGATTGAAATTCGCGTAACGGAAATCGAGATTATGAACGCGGCCAAAAACCCGCCGTTCTTCATCGAAGACGGCATAGAAATCGACGAATCGCTTCGCTTGAAATACCGTTACCTGGACCTGCGCCGTCCGGAAATGCAGCGTACGCTGATGCTTCGTTCCAAAGCGGCCAAAGTGTTCCGCGATTACCTCGACGACAACGGCTTCATTGAGATCGAAACGCCGATCTTGACCAAGAGCACTCCGGAAGGCGCGCGTGATTATTTGGTGCCAAGCCGGGTGCACCCGGGCGAGTTTTTCGCGCTGCCGCAATCGCCGCAAATTTTCAAGCAGCTGCTGATGGTAGGCGGCATGGAGCGCTATTATCAAATCGCCCGCTGCTTCCGCGACGAAGACCTGCGCGCCGACCGCCAGCCGGAATTTACGCAAGTCGACATCGAGACGTCGTTCCTGTCGCAGGATCAACTGCTTGAGTTGATGGAGAAGCTCGTCGTCCGTTTGTTCAAAGAAACCGCAAACGCGGACATCCCTACGCCGTTCCAGCGAATCAGCTATGCGGATGCCATGGGCAAGTACGGCTCCGACAAGCCGGACCTTCGCTTCGGACTCGAGCTGAAAGACGTGTCGGATATCGTATCCGATTCCGGCGTTCAAGTGTTCGCGAACGTCATTAAGAACGGCGGTCAAGTCAAGGCGCTCAACGCCAAGGGCTGCGCAAGCTGGAGCCGCAAGGAGATCGACGATCTCGGCGTATTCGCCGCCCGTTACGGCGCCAAGGGTCTCGCCTGGATCACGTATAAAGAAGGCGAATTGAAAGGGCCGATAGTGAAGTTCTTCAACGAGCAGGAGCTGGAGCTGCTGAAACAACGTCTGGATGCCGAAGAAGGCGACCTGCTGCTGTTCTCCGCCGACAAGAAGAAAGTGGTTGCGGACGTGCTCGGCAACCTGCGTCTCAAAATCGGCCGCGAGCTCGGCCTGATCGACGAAAGCCAGTTCAAATTCGCTTGGGTGGTTGATTTCCCGCTGCTCAGCTATGATGAAGAAGAAAAACGTTACGTGGCGGAGCACCATCCGTTCACTCGTCCGAAAGAAGAAGATGTGCATTTCTTCGATACCGATCCGGGGCAAATTCGCGCGCAAGCGTATGACCTTGTGCTGAACGGCTATGAAGTGGGCGGCGGCTCCATGCGGATTTACAAGCGCGAAGTGCAGGAAAAAATGTTCGGCGCACTTGGCTTTTCCAAGGAAGAGGCGCAAGAGAAATTCGGCTTCCTGCTCGAAGCGTTCGAATACGGCACGCCGCCGCACGGGGGTATCGCGTTCGGCTTTGACCGTCTGGTCATGCTGATTACAGGACGCAACAACTTGCGTGAAACGATCGCGTTCCCGAAAACCGCAAGCGCGACCGATCTGCTGACGGATGCGCCGGGACCGGTGGACGACAAGCAGTTGGAGCAGCTTTCGATCCGTGTTGCGCTCAAGCAGCCTTCTTCCAAATAAGAATCGAATAAGGAGTGTGGGCTTAAGCAGATGCTGCATCAATTTTCGCGAACGGAGCTTGCGATCGGACCCGAAGGTCTAAAAGCCATGAAAAACAGTACGGTGGCGGTGCTCGGCATCGGCGGCGTCGGATCGATTGCCGCCGAAGCGCTCGCCCGCACCGGCGTCGGCCGCGTCGTCATGGTCGATAAGGACGTCGTCGATATTACGAACGTGAACCGGCAAATTCATGCGCTCACCACGACCGTGGGTCAGCCGAAGGCTGAGCTGATGCGCGACCGCATTTTGCAAATCAATCCGGAATGCGACGCCGTTGCTCTGAAAATGTTTTACACGGAGGAAACGTACGAGCGGCTGTTCGAATATCCGATCGATTACGTGCTTGACGCGTCGGACACGATCAGCTATAAAATTCATTTGATCAAGCAATGCTTGACGCGCAAAATCCCGATCATTTCCTGTATGGGCGCGGCGAACAAGATGGACCCGACCCGATTCCAGGTGGCGGACATTTCAAAGACGACCGTCGATCCGATGGCCAGAGTCATTCGCCACAAGCTTCGCAAGGAAGGGATTAAGAAGGGCGTCAAGGTCGTCTTCTCCACGGAAGAGCCGATAAGGCCGCGGGGCGATGTGACCCAGCGCATTGTACCGGAGAATGCGCCGGAAATCCGCAAAGCGCAGCAACCGCCGGCCAGCAATGCATTCGTACCGCCGGTTGCGGGGCTGATTATGGTCAGTGTAGCGGTAAGAGACTTGCTGGCGAAGAACGGGATTCAGTAGCAAAGCGCTTGCTGCCGTAGGGAGCGGGAACGACGCTGAGGTTTATTAAACCGTTGCAGTCCTTTATAATAGAAACATAGGGTTGGTAGGGGAACATATACCGAAGCCCTGTGTTTCTTTTTTTGCGCGCCAATTTCACTGCGGGTTGTCAGGATCGGGGCGATAGCAGCCGACAAGTCGCACTGTTTTTATTTCATACGAATAAAGGTTGTGTGAGAGATGGATCTATTTACACTGGCGGCGGAGCAAAGTCCAAGCGGCAAACTGCTGGCGGACCGGATGCGTCCGGTGACGCTGGATGAATATATCGGGCAGGAGCACATCGTTGGAGCCGGGAAGCTGCTGCGTCGCGCCATTGAGGCGGATCAAGTGACCTCGATTTTGCTGTACGGTCCTCCCGGCACCGGCAAGACGACGTTGGCGAACATTATTTCCCATCGGACGTCGGGCATATTTGTGAAGCTGAATGCGGTCGATGCCAGCGTCAAGGATGTTCGCGAAGTAATCGATCAAGCGAAACAAAATCGGACGCTGTACGGCAAAAAGACGATTTTGTTCCTTGACGAGGTACACCGGTTCAATACGTCCAGGCAAGACGCGCTGCTGCCTGCGGTAGAACAGGGGATCATTATTTTTATCGGAGCGACGACGGAAAATCCGTTCCACCACGTCAACGGCGCGCTGCTCTCGCGTTCGACACTGTTTCAACTGCAGCCCTTGACGCACGAGCACTCGCTGATCGCCATGCGCCGGGCGCTTGCTGACCGCGACCGCGGACTCGGCTTCATGGCGATCGAGGCTGAGGACGGCGCGCTCGAGCATCTGTCGCGGATGGCCGGCGGCGATATTCGCCGGGCGCTCAATGCGCTCGAGCTTGCGGCGGTGACGACGCCGCCCGAGGCAAGCGGTACCGTGCGCCTAACGCTCGAGGTTGCCGAAGAGTCGATTCGGCGCCCGACCGTCAAAGCGGACGAATCGACGCAGTACGACGTGCTGTCCGCGTTTCACAAAAGCTTGCGCGGCTCTAGCGACGCGGCGCTGTTCTGGTTTCTGCACGCCGTCGAAAAGCTGGGTATGGATCCGATGACGTTTCTGCGGCGGCTGATCGTCATGTGCAGCGAGGACATCGGTCTTGCCAATCCGCAAGCGATGGTGCAAGCTGTTACCGCGATGGACGCCTATCACAAAATCGGCTGGCCTGAATCGAAATACGTCATTGCCCAGGCTATTTTATTTGCAGTGGAGAGCCCCAAATCCAACGCCATTCCCATGGCGATCGGAAAAGCGATGGAGGCGATGGAACGGCTGCGCTCTGCGGAGGTGCCGATGCATCTGAGAGATACGCATTACAAAGGAGCGGAACAGCTCGGACATAAGGGCTATATGTATCCGCATAACTATCCCGGCCACTACGTGGATCAGCAATATTTGCCCGATCCGATCAAGCAGGAGTATTTTTACGAGGCATCCCGCCAAGGGATGGAAGATAAGATCAGCCAAAATCAACAAAGACGCCGCTCCTCGGGCCGGCAATAATATCGCCAAAGGCACACCTCGTGGAATACGAGGTTTTTCTTTTAGCAAGAAAGAGCCTGACAGCTGCCATGCGAATATGCACGGATCGGAAGAAGTTTGCATAAAGTACATGGATATATTTCCTGTAGTGCAGTAGAGGGGACGCGCGTCATAAGCGATATACGAGCCTATTCACTATTATTCTATGAAAATGGTATTGTCAATACCCATAACATTGTATAAGATATTAAGTAATGAGTGTTTTACCTTCGGGCTGCATGCATATACTAAGTAAAAGAAGAGAGGATGCGTCAACATCCGCTCTTCGACGCACAATAGCCGCTTTTAAGGGCGGTTGGCTTCAAAGGGTGCTGCGACGAAATAGACCGTCTACCTTTGCAGAGGGCGGTCTATTTCTTTTTGTTAAGGTAAGTAAGCAAGGCTAAGATGAACATGCCGAACATGAACATCAGAGTAAGCGCTTGATACACCTCCACAGGCATCACCTCCCTTCCGAGAGGTTAGCCGACCGCCTATAAAGCCGTTCTATCGTGATTGCTTAATTGTACCATATTTTACCTTGCGTATGAACCTGCCTTGTCCAACGGAACCCCGATCCTGATATCCCGCCACCAAGTCACACCGCCACCCGCAAACGTTCGAACTTGTCCTCCTAAACGTTGAGCGTTTTACTCCCTTCGAAATGCGAATGCTCCGAAAAGTTCGTTCCGATTCATGCAAATAAAGCATATTTGAACAGGTTATGCGCTTATAATTTGATTAACAGTCTATTTACATTTCCTGTGACACGGCCAAGCGGCTTACAATTTGGTATTCCAAGGGAGGTGTACCTGTTCGCCTCAGCGGGTGGGTAGGTAAAACATTTGAGCGATGGCTCTGTACCGTTACTTCTGAACATCTTTTTTGTGCTGCTGTTGGTGTTTTTGAACGGTTTTTTCGTGGCTGCCGAATTTGCCATGGTCAAAGTGAGATCCAGCCGAATCGATACGCTGGTTCAGGAAGGAAACCGAAGCGCCGGCTTCGCCAAATCGATTGTCGGAAACCTCGATGCCTACTTATCCGCTTGCCAGCTCGGCATTACGCTTACCTCGCTCGGTCTAGGCTGGATCGGGGAGCCTGTCGTAGCCCGTGTGCTGGAACCTCTGCTTTATCCGCTTAGGCTGCCCGACTCCGTCATTCATACCATTTCATTCATAGCTGCTTTTTCCCTGATCACCGTGTTGCATATTACGCTTGGCGAGCAATTTCCGAAAACTTACGCGATCCGCAAGTCTGAGCAGGTAACGCTGCTTGCCTCCGTGCCTTTGATCGGGTTTTACCGCCTGATGTATCCGTTTATTTGGTTTTTGAACGGGGCTTCGAACATGCTGCTGCGGTTTGCCGGCATTGAGCCGACGGAAGAGACGCGGCTAGCTCACACGGAAGAGGAAATTCGCGTCTTGATGAAAGAAAGCAATCAGAGCGGATTGATCGACAGCACCGAGCTTGCGCTTGTGGACAATATTTTCGAGTTTACGGAAACGCATGCCCGGGAAATCATGATTCCCCGAACGGAAATGGTTTGCCTGTACGCCAACAATACGTATGAAGAAAACAAAGCGCTTGCGATCAACGAAATGCATACGCGATACCCTGTCTGCGACCCGGATAAAGATAGTATTATCGGCTTTATTCATATTAAAGATCTGCTGACGACCGAGGCGGATACGAACAGTTTGCAGGCGATGATCCGTCCGATGACGAAAGTGCCGGAATCGATGCATATTAGCGCGCTGCTTAAGCTGATGCAAAAAAAGAAAACGCAGATGGCGTTATTGATCGACGAATACGGAGGCACATCGGGGCTTGTGACGTTCGAGGACATCATCGAAGAGATCGTTGGAGAAATTCAGGATGAATTCGACGAGGAGCGCCCGCAGATTGAAAAAACAGACGATGCGGCATATTCGATCGACGGCCGGATGCTGATTGAGGAAGTGAACAGCTTTTTCGGTTTGCAAATCGCTTCGGACGATTACGATACGATCGGCGGATGGATCTATTCCCAAGTGGAAATGCCGCCGAAGAAAAACCAACGCATCGGTGGCGGAGATTCCACCCTGTTCATCATCGAGGAAACCGATCATTTGCGCATATCGCGAATACTTGTCAAAAAGCGGCTGCCGCAGGACGAAGAACCGCAGTCCGATATTGACACCACTGCGGCTGAAGGAACATAGCAGCGTAACAATGTGTGCTTGAAGGCAGTACAACGAAACAATGCTCTCGTTCTCCGTGCTCGGGATGGCGCGCATTCATCTCTTCGATATGCGGCAGCGCGGCACGGCCAACTCGACATAGCTTTTGTGCGTTCGCTTGGCATGACCTTTGGCATTACCGTCTTCGTCATCATCCAGCGCAATTTATTAGCCGGTGACGTCGGGCCGTTCTCGGAGGCGGCGCGAGCGGAGCGGGAATCAGCTTCAGCGATCCGCGCCAGTTGTTGTCGCCGGAGACTCGGAGCGGCAACCCGCCGCGATGCTGGATAAAATTACGGGAGCGCTCTCCGGTTCCATTGCCCATACGTTGCTTTGGGCGCTCGTTCCTGCGGTACTCACCATCGTATGGTTCTATGGATGAGTAAGGAAAAACTAAGTCCGGTCAAAGCACAGCAGCCGGCTGGGGACGTATTATCCAAAGCTTGATGCGAAAAAAGACGCTTTCATCCCACTCGGAAGTGGTTTGAAAGCGTCTTTTCATATGGCCCGGAACAGCCGCAGTGAAGCAGCTGCCCTCGTTATGCAAAACCGTTACTTGATCAGCTTGTCGATGACTGCGCCGCCGAGGCATACTTCCCCGTCGTAGAACACAACGGATTGCCCCGGCGTAATCGCCTTTTGCGGCATGTCGAAAGTCACTTCGCAGCGGCCGTCCGGACCGAATTGGACCGAGACGCCCTGATCCGGCTGACGGTATCGGAACTTGGCCGTGCAGCGTACCGCTTCCTTCGGCGGCTCCCCAGCGATCCAGTTCAAATCACTGGCAAGGAGGCCCTTCGAGTAAAGCGCCGGATGCTTCTCGCCTTGCACCACATAAAGAATGTTCTTCTCCAAATCTTTGCTGGCGACAAACCAAGGCTCTCCGGTGCCGGAACCGCCAATGCCGAGACCTTGACGTTGTCCGAGCGTGTAGTACATCAGACCGTCATGCCGGCCTTTCACTTCGCCCTCAAGCGTGCGCATGTCACCCGGTTGGGCGGGCAAATAGCCGCTTAGAAACTCTTTGAAGTTGCGCTCGCCGATGAAGCATACGCCGGTGCTGTCCTTCTTCTTCGCAGTTGCCAAGCCGCTTTTTTCAGCGATGGCCCGAACTTCGGGTTTCGGAATATTGCCGATGGGGAACATCGCTTTTGACAGCTGATACTGGTTCAGCGCATGAAGGAAATACGTTTGATCCTTGTTAGCGTCTTCGCCACGAAGCAGGCGGTACTTCCCGTCGACTTGATCCACGCGGGCATAATGGCCGGTAGCGATGTAGTCGGCGCCGAGCTCGAGCGCTTTTTGCAAAAATTCGCCGAACTTGATTTCCCGGTTGCACATGACGTCGGGATTCGGCGTACGCCCTTTGCGGTATTCGTCCAGGAAGTAGGAGAACACCTTATCCATGTATTGTTTCTCAAAATTTACCGTATAATAGGGAATACCGATTTGATCGCATACTCGACGCACGTCTTCGGCGTCTTCCTCCGCCGTGCAGTGGCCGAACTCGTCGGTGTCGTCCCAGTTTTTCATAAAAACGCCGATGACCTCGTATCCTTGCTCTTTGAGCAGCAGCGCCGAAACGGAAGAATCGACGCCGCCGGACATGCCGAGGACGATGCGCGGTTTGTTCGTCATTACGTTCAACCTCACTTTGTTCGCTTAAGCTGTTGTAGCTTGTTTTGTATTATACATCGGTTTGCCGCAATAATAAAATTTTTCATCATTATGTCAAGGTTTTTCTCCCACAATACACGGATTTATGATAACATAGTATTGATACAAAAATGTATGAAATGTAAACGAGGTGCTTGCATTGAAAATTTCTACCAAAGGTCGCTACGGCCTGACCATCATGATGGAGCTGGCTACCAAATTCGGCGAAGGCCCGACTTCATTAAAAAGCATCGCGGAAAAGCACGGGCTGTCCGAGCATTATTTGGAGCAGCTGGTCGCACCTTTGCGCAATGCGGGACTGGTCAAAAGCATTCGCGGCGCCTATGGCGGATATATTTTATCCAAAGCGCCTGAGGAACTAACTGCGGGCGATGTCATCCGCGTACTGGAAGGGCCGATCAGCCCGGTCGATTTTACGGAAGAGGACGATCCGGCGAAGCGCGATTTATGGATACGCATTCGCGACAGCATCGCGAACGTGCTAGACTCCACGACGCTGTCCGATTTGATCAGCTATAAAGACGAAGGCAGCAAGGACAGCTATATGTTCTACATTTAACGAAACCGATTGTGGTGAATGCATTGGAGTTTATTTATTTGGATCATGCCGCTACGACGCCGGTACATCCGGAAGTTGTCGAAGCGATGCTTCCGTATTTGACGGGGATATACGGGAATGCGTCCAGCACGCATCAAGCCGGTCGCGCCGCCCGTCATGCGCTTAACGACGCGCGAGACCGCATCGCCGCTTTTGTGGGCTGCCGTCCGGCGGAACTCGTATTTACTGGAAGCGGAACGGAAAGCGACAATACCGCGCTGTTCGGCGCCGCGGAAGCGGGACGCGAGCGAGGCAAGCACATCATTACGACGCAGATCGAGCATCACGCCGTTCTTCACGCATGCGAGCGGCTCGAACAGCTTGGGTATGACGTTACCTATTTGCCAGTCGACGCCCTCGGGCAAGTGGCTCCGGCCGATGTGGAAGCGGCTATCCGGCCCGATACGATCCTGATCAGCGTAATGTATGGTAATAACGAGGTCGGTACGCTTCAGCCAATCGTGGAGATTGGCGAGCTGGCGAGGAGCAAAGGCATCTGTTTTCACGTCGATGCGGTGCAAGCGCTGGCGCATGTTCCGATTGATCTACGTACGCTGCCGGTCGATCTGATGAGTTTTTCCGCGCATAAGTTGAATGGACCCAAAGGGGTAGGCGCGTTATATATAGCGAAGCATGTTCGTTTATCGCCGCTCATGTTCGGCGGCTCCCAGGAACGCAAAAGGCGTCCCGGCACGGAGAATACGGCAGGTATCTCCGGTTTTGCCAAGGCCGTGCAAATTTTTGAGCGCAACAGGTATGAATTGCAACAAAAGATGGAAAAACTACGTCAGGAAATGGTGAATGAGCTGCGAATACGTTTGGGAGAGCATGCATTTGTCATCAACGGCCATCCCACCGAGCGGCTTCCGCACATATTGAACGTGAGCTTTCCCGGAATATCCACGGAAACGATGCTGATGAACCTCGACCTGGCAGGGATCGCTGCAGCCAGCGGTTCCGCTTGCACCTCCGGTTCCCTCGAAGTGTCCCACGTCCTTCAAGCCATGCGGCTGCCTGAGGAAATAACGAATTCTGCCGTACGATTCAGCTTCGGTACGAACAACACCTTGGAGCAAGTAACCGCCGTCGCACAAATCGTTGAAACGATCATGAGCCGTTTGCGTAAATAAAGTTAAGCAAATGTTTATTTAAACCCGCGTATGCAGAACACTCCATTGGAAATTCATCTTTGTGCTAGGAGAGAATCCCTTTTGAAAAGAGCGCGGTATGTGATCGGGCTGCCGATCCTTTGCGTAGAAACCGGCAAGCAAGCGGGTATTGCAAAGGATCTCCTGCTGAATGCCGACTGGCAGGTAGAGGCGATTCTGCTCGAAATCAAACACTGGTATTCGGCTGCGAAGTTTATTTGGCTTGCGGATGTCATCGCGATCGGCGAGGACGCCATTACGATTCCAAACCTGGACGCGGTGAAACCGCTTGTGGAGCAGTTGGATTTGACCGCTTTGCTCAGCGGCGACAACAAAGTGAAGGGAATGCCGATCATTACGGTGAACGGCCAGCAGCTCGGCGTCATTGAGGATGTTTATTTGGAGCCTAAATGGGGTAAACAGGTAATAGGCTATGAGTTAACGGAGGGCTTCATTTCTGACTTGAAGGAAGGGCGCAAGTGGCTTCCTCTCCCGGATTCGGTAAAAATCGGCGAGGACGCCGTTATTGTTCCCGTCGGCGCTTCCGAAGCGCTGCAGGAAATCTTCGAACCATTAGAAGAATAGGGTGATAACTATGTTACGTTGTCCAAATTGCAATTCCAAAGATATCGGCAAGATCGGCTCCCATCAATTTTACTGCTGGGGCTGCTTCATCGAACTGACCGTGAACGGCGAGAAAATGTCCGTCTATCAAGTAGAAGAAGACGGCACGCTAAGCTCCCTGGACGATTTGTTTTTTGAAGAAGAGATTCCGCAAGTGCACGCGAATTAATCGGACCGTACGTACACCGTCTCCACATTTTCGTTTATTCGGAAGTGATGGAGGCGGTGTTTTTTGCGTTTTCGAGAAGCTTGCCTTCTCTCACATTGTATTCGACACATAGCCGGTCTATGTCCAAGATTGTACTTACTGGATTAGAAAAACCAACTTGTACATATACTGTAAAGGGCGCATTTTCAAGGGGGGAGGGCTTACGGTGGATCGGTTTACGAAAAACCATTTGTTCATCGGCATGGTTTATACGCTGCTGGGCTTGATCATATTATTTTTACTGGTCCAAATCAGGCCGCTAATCTCCTGGATCTATAACTTTTTATGCGAAATCCTTACGCCGTTTATAGTCGCATTGATCATTTCTTATGTGCTCAATCCCGTCGTCACGCTGCTGGGGGCGCGAAAAGTGCCGCGTACGGCCGCCGTGCTGCTGATTTACGCTGTCTTCATTACTTCTTCTACGGTCGTACTGATGAATGTCATTCCGATGCTCGTACGGCAGCTCAGCGAGTTGAACGAGCATATGCCCGACCTTGCTTTTAAGGCGCAGAGCGTCGTCGACGACTTGAACCAGGTTGAATTTTTGCCCGACAGCATCCGCAACGGAATCAACCAGTCGCTAGGCAAGCTGGAGAACGGGATTACGCTGGCCGTATCGGAATACATACGCGACATCGGGAATACGGTCGATACGTTGTTCTTGATCTTCATCATTCCGTTCGTCGCTTTTTATATGCTCAAAGATTTTCAACTGATCGAGAATACAGCGCTCGCTATCGTGCCCAAGACGCGTCGCAAACAAATCGTAACGATGCTCGTCGATATCGACACCGCACTCGGCAACTACATTCGGGGGCAGTTTCTTGTTTGCTGCATTATCGGTGGGCTGGCCTATGTCGGTTATTGGCTGATCGGCATGCCTTATGCGCTGCTGCTCGCCTGCATCGTGGCCGTGTTCAACATCATTCCGTACCTGGGTCCCTTTCTTGGAGCAGCACCGGCTTTAGTGGTAGCGTCGACGTTGTCCATAAAAATGGTGCTGTTCGTCATTCTGGTGAACACGGCGTGCCAAATTTTGGAGGGCAACGTCATTTCGCCGCAGGTGGTCGGACGTTCGCTCAAAATGCATCCGCTGTTCATTATTTTCGCTCTGCTGGTCGGCGGGGAGCTGGCGGGCATTGTCGGTTTGATTTTGGCGGTGCCGTTTTTCGCCGTCATGAAGGTGATCCTGCAGCATGTATTCACTTATTACGTGCATCGCCGTCCGACATAAAACAAGCTTTCAACAATCATGAACAGTTAGGTGAAACTTTTGTCCATCTATTGCGTACAACAACATGGTATTGCGCCGGCCGCAAAAATTTCATATTCGTATCATCGGAGGAGCCTGTCACCAAGGGCTCCTTTTTGTCTTTTTTTACTTTAACATTCTCGGGAAAGTTATGCTCAGGGGATCGTTCGATTTCGAGGAAAAAACGCGGCGTTTTTGAATCGTAAAAAGTGACTCCCGGGTTTTGAAACGAGTGGAGGGTACGTTCTATTATGGATCAGCAGGCTTGGATAGCGATCATCTTATTTTTGGTCGCCTATGCATTTATCGTATCGGAAAAGATTCATCGGACCATCGTCGCCATGATCGGCGGCATCTTGGTCGTAATTCTTGGCATTGCTTCGCAAGAGACGGCATTGCACCATATCGACTTCAATACGCTCGGGCTGTTGGTCGGTATGATGATCATTGTAGGAATTACCGCGGAAACGGGTTTGTTCAATTATATTGCGGTCTGGGCTGCCAAAAAAGCGGGAGGTCATCCGGTCCGTATCATGATCGCGCTTTGTTTGGTGACGGCGGTCGGATCGGCGTTTCTCGACAATGTAACGACCGTGCTGCTAATGGTACCGGTCACGTTCAGTATCACGCGGCAGCTTCGGGTCACCCCGGTGCCGTACTTTATATCGCAAATTATAGCTTGCAACATCGGAGGGACGGCGACGCTGATCGGCGATCCGCCGAATATCATGATCGGCAGCGCAGTGAAAGAATTGACTTTCATGGCTTTTATCAAAAATTTAAGTGTCATTTCGTGTTTTATCTTGATTGTACTGATTCCGATTCTCGTGCTGCTATATCGCAAAAAAATCCGAACCACTGAGGAGCTTCGGCAGCGGGTTTTGGATATGGACGAGCAGGCGGAAATCCGCAACCCGGCACTGCTGCGAAAAAGCTTGCTTGCTTTGGGTCTCACGATCATGGGCTTTTTTGTCCATCAGGTTGTGCATCTGGAATCGGCGACGGTGGCGCTATCCGGCGCTTTCTTCCTGCTGCTGCTTTCCGGAGAGCACTATTTGGAAAAAGCGTTCGAGCGAGTTGAATGGACGACGATCTTCTTTTTCATCGGGCTGTTCGTATTGGTGGCGGGTCTGGTCGAAACCGGAGTTATTGCCAGAATGGCCGAATATGCGGTCGGCATAACCGGGGGAGACGTAACCAAAGCGTCGCTGCTGATTTTATGGTTCAGTGCCATCGCCTCGGCCTTTCTCGATAATATACCTTTCGTGGCTACGATGATCCCGCTTATTCAGGAGATGGGGACGAGGGGGGTGACGAATTTGGAGCCGCTATGGTGGAGTCTTGCGCTCGGCGCATGTCTCGGAGGCAATGGAACGCTGATCGGCGCCAGCGCCAATCTCATCGTTGCGGGGATGTCGGCCAAAGAGGGACATCCGATTTCCTTCATGAAGTTTTTTAAAGTGGCTTTTCCGCTCATGCTCTTGTCCGTTGCGATTGCAAATGTATATGTATATGTGAGATATTTGATGTGATGTATAGCCACTATGAAGGAGGAGTACTCTTGCTGCACTATGAATACGACCAAGAGCTCCTGTCACTTGAAGAAAAGCTGGACGGGCAGGATATGGAGTTTTGGCTGCGGGTAAAGCGTCCGGATGCTGATGTGGAGAAGGCGGTCAAAAAGATACGGGATCATTTTAATGACAACGACGTGATGACGGACGTTTTGTTTTATGCGCATCATGGCGAGGAATATCAGTGGATCGTGCGGCACGATTATTATGTGGACTTCATCCTGTGCTTACTCAAGCACCGGCTGCTTACGGCCGTCAGATGGAGCGTGTAATAACGTCGAACATCCATGAAGGGACCTTTGCTCGCAACTCTGGGGCGAAGGTCTTTTTGTTGAAAGTTCCGTTTTTGCACACGTTGTGGCCCGGCTTCCTTTAATGGAAAACATTATACTTGCTATGGCGCATTCAAATGTGGTACATTGTTAGTCCGGTTGTCCGAGACACTTATCGAGCAACTTGACTCAAGAACCCAAGACGATTTGTAAGTTCTGATCTTGCTAGGCTGACTTCAAGAATGGAAGACATATTGTACTTGCGTGAAAGTATCAAATGTGGTAAGTTGTGAATCCGGCTGTCCGAGGGGACAATACGGAGGACTTGATCCAAGACGATTTGTAAGTTCTGATCTTGTTAGGTTGACTTCAAGAATGGAAGACATATCGTACTTGCGTGAAAGATTCAAATGTGGTAAGGTTGTGAATCCGGCTGTCCAAGGGGACAATACGGAGGACTTGATCCAAGACGATTTGTAAGTTCTGATCTTGTTAGGTTGACTTCAAGAATGGAAGACATGTTGTACTTGCGTGAAAGCTTCAAATGTGGTAAGTTGTGATTCCGGCTGTCCAAGGGGACAACACGGAGGACTTAATCCAAGACGATTTGTAAGTTCTGATCTTGTTAGGTTGACTTCAAGAATGGAAGACATGTTGTACTTGCGTGAAAGCTTCAAATGTGGTAAGTTGTGATTCCGGCTGTCACAAAGACATCACCGGAGTGCTTGTTAGTAAACAGAAACCGTTTGATGCTCGTGAAGAAGCGTCGACATATGGAAAAAAGTTTTGCTTGCTTTTCATAAGCGAATATGGTAAATTACGATCTTGTCGCTGCTAAAGCGGTTGACAAATCAAGTTATGAATTGCCCTTTGAAAACTGAACAACGAGTGAGTGAATTAGAGAATGAAAATTCTCGTCAGCATGTTGCAACTGTTACGGCGATTCTCGCCGGCGTCAGTTGTCAACGATAAATTTTGAGCTTAATCAGCTTACATTATAGCGAGCATCGCCTTCGGGTGATGGGAGCCATTTGTATCAATTTCGGTCTTCGGTCCGAAAATGATACTTTAATGGAGAGTTTGATCCTGGCTCAGGACGAACGCTGGCGGCGTGCCTAATACATGCAAGTCGAGCGAACCCTTCGGGGTTAGCGGCGGACGGGTGAGTAACACGTAGGCAACCTGCCTGTAAGATCGGGATAACTACCGGAAACGGTAGCTAAGACCGGATAATTAAGCGGAATGCATGTTCCGCTTATGAAACACGGTGCAAGCTGTGGCTTACAGATGGGCCTGCGGCGCATTAGCTAGTTGGCGGGGTAACGGCCCACCAAGGCGACGATGCGTAGCCGACCTGAGAGGGTGATCGGCCACACTGGGACTGAGACACGGCCCAGACTCCTACGGGAGGCAGCAGTAGGGAATCTTCCGCAATGGACGAAAGTCTGACGGAGCAACGCCGCGTGAGTGATGAAGGTTTTCGGATCGTAAAGCTCTGTTGCCAGGGAAGAACGTCCGGGGGAGTCACTGCCCCTGGAATGACGGTACCTGAGAAGAAAGCCCCGGCTAACTACGTGCCAGCAGCCGCGGTAATACGTAGGGGGCAAGCGTTGTCCGGAATTATTGGGCGTAAAGCGCGCGCAGGCGGTTTTTTAAGTCTGGTGTTTAAGCCCGGGGCTCAACCCCGGTTCGCACCGGAAACTGGAAGACTTGAGTGCAGGAGAGGAAAGCGGAATTCCACGTGTAGCGGTGAAATGCGTAGAGATGTGGAGGAACA